>CASEQD010000006.1 GCA_949289935.1 uncultured Pseudomonadota bacterium
AAATCAAAGCGATATTCTAAAAGTATTGCTTTGCTTGATGATTCCCTCCTCTTGTTCTTTCATAAAAATTATATGCTCAATATTATGTGAACAATCTCTACGATCCGGGGACATCATTAATTTCTGGTATAACAACCGGAAGCGGCACTTTGGAGCTGGCTGAAGGCGTCTACAAGGTTGAAATTGTTGGCCCCGGCTCCAGCGGTAACGGTGCGGCCGTTGTTGCCGTCGATATTGTATATTATGGTGGCGGCGGTTCCGGGGCGGCTTTTGTCGGGGAGATGAAATTGCCCGGCGGAACATACTATTACGGTATCGGTTCACCAAACAGCGGCGCTCCGGCTTATTTGTGCCTTGGCAGCACGAGCGGTGACGGGGTCAGCGCCGGCGGGGCGCAGCCTTCTTCTTTTATGCGGTTTACCGGGAATACCGGCGGGGTTTTGAACATAACGGAAGACTGGATTGTCGGGACGCCGGAGGTGAAATCAAACGGCAACCAAGGCGTATCGTCCAGCGGCTATTCCGGAGCTGTTGCAGGTGGTGCCTCGCTTTACGCTGGAAAGGGCGCCGGCGGCGCGTCTGAAGGTGCCGGCGGTTCGGGCTATATCAAACTGACATATTTAAGACTTAACCCTTGATTTAAGGAGAAACAAATGGAACACACACATGCTAAAATGATTGACCGGAACACGGTCGAATTTCCGCCGGTCAATGATAATACCCGCGGAATCATTAACTATTATACCGATACAGAACTGCTGGCCGCCGACGGTTATCTGCCCTTTCAGGGGGCTACGTATCCGTCAGACGGAAAAAATTATGAAACTTATTATGAAATTGTCGACGGGGTTATTGTTCAGAAATACGAAGAAATCATCCCCGAACCCTATGTTGACCCGATGACGCCGGAAGAACACCGCCGCCAGCATTATCAAATGTTGACTGATGGAATGGAGGCCGAACTGGCCTACAAAACACGCAAAGGCTATCCGGCAGAAGAGCTTCAGGCTTTGGAAGCGCAGATTGACGAATGCCGGGCGCAAATCAAACAAATGTTTCCGGATGTCGTAGAGGAGAAAACTGATGTTGACAATGCTTAACGGTTTGTTCTGGGCGTTTCTGCGCCGTTGGTTCGGTGGTTTTAACCCCTTCAAAGAAGGCACGCATATATATAAAGTGTTTGACAGTCGCGGCCTGCAAACCTTTGTTATGGTTATGACTTTGTTTCTGACCCTGTTTGATCTCACGAATGCCTGGCTGGCTTTGTGCCTGGCCGTGTGGATTCAGCTCCAGTTCTGGAGCCGGGCTGTTGGTGAAATTTTGGACAGCGGCCGGAGCCAAATTCAAACGGCTGAAAGCTATGACCGCTGGTTTAGAGTGCCGCTTGACTGGGTTTATGACAGGCTCGGCAAGGTGAAATATACCGGTTTTTATGACTGGTGGTACGGCTGGCTGCGTTACGGGCTGCCGATGATTGTCCCGGCTTTTGCGCTCAGCGACTGGTCGTTTATTCTTATCGGTCTTGCCGGCTCGCCGGTTTATTATGGCAGTTGGTGGCTGTTTGACCATATCCCGGTACTTTATAAACTGCCGTCATGGTGTGGTCAGCCGAAAAATCTGGCTGAAATCGTTTATGGCTTTATCTTTGGGGCGCTTTTGGCATGGTGAAAAGTCTAAAAACAACCGTTATCAGACAGCTGGGACGTTTAAGCCGGACGCAGTTCTTAATCCTAACTATCCTGATGTTGTCCTTTGTCCTGGCTTTGCTCAGTCCGGAAATCCGCCTCAATTTCTTAAACCTTGTTGGCAAAGTACTGGAGGTGATATGCGTAAACACATCCTTTTAATCATGGCTCTTCTGGCATCCTGGGCTTTTGCCTACTGGCTCGGCACCACCAAAGCCGAAATCAAATATATAACTAAAGAAAAGGAGGTCATCAAATATGAAAAGACTTGCGCGACTGATATTCTGGCTCAGCCTAATCTTGCTGATGATGCCGTTGTTCGGCTGCTCGACGCCGGCAAGCTGTAACACCGGCTGTATCGCCTGGCCGGTTGGAGGAAAGCCGGTTGCCGATGTTTACCGAAAATTGACCGCCGAAGACCGGGCCGTCATGAATGAATGGCTTAACCGGCTTTATAAAGTCCGGCAACTTCCGGCCTTTTGCCAATAACTTATTATTATAAAAAAGGACGGGGTGCTCCACCACCCCGCCGGCAGAAAAACGGATTCTGTCTGAGAAAGCCCCGCGCGGGCTGGCTTCCTGCTCTTTTACATTTCAATTAAAATGCAGAAAGGAAGTAGAACAAAATGAGAACAAAGTCAACACAAAATATTGTGAATTTTGAATCCGTTAAGCCGATTAATCCCATTGCCCCGTATTTAGGTGGCAAGCGATTGTTGGCAAAAACCATTGTCCCTATTATTGAAAAAATCCCGCACAATATTTACGCGGAGCCGTTTATGGGCATGGGCGGCGTCTTTTTCAGACGCACCCAAAAACCAAAGAGTGAGGCTATCAACGATATCAATAGCGAAATCGTTAATATGTTCCGAATGGTCGAGCGGTTTCCGGATTATCTGGCGGATATGTTGAAATTCAAGATTTGCAGCCGGGCGGAATTTAAGCGGATGTTGGCCACCCCGCCGCTGCTTTTGACCGAGCTGGAACGTGCGGTGCGTTTCTTATATTTACAGAAAACGGCTTTCGGTGGAAAGGTACGTAGCCAGGCTTTTGGAGTTAATGTCAGAGAGGCAAGATTTAATTCCGAACGGATTATCCCGCAAATCCATGCACTGCACAAACGTTTGACCGGTGTATATGTAGAGTGCTTACCTTATCAGGATTTTATAATCCGTTATGATCGGCCGGACACCCTGTTTTATCTCGACCCACCTTACTGGAACTGTGAAAATGACTACGGAAAAGGAATCTTCGGCAAAGCTGATTTTGACGAGCTGGCCAAACTTTTGAAAGGGCTTAAAGGCCGGTTTATCATGAGCATTAACGACGTGCCGGAGATTCGGCGGATATTTAAGTCTTTTTATATAAAGGAAGTGCAAACAACTTACACCACCGGCACCCAGCCCGGCAAAAAGGCTGCCGAACTGCTGGTCAGTAACGTTAATTTTAATACTTTATAATATATATAAAGCTTATGTAAAGGGGCGTTTAATGCCCCTTTATTTTAAATTTAAACAAGGGGCCGAAGCATTTAAAAACGGCTTAAACACCGTCAGTCAAAATCCCGGATTTAAAGGCCTTCCGACCAAACCCACCTTTTAAAACTTAGACGAAACCTAGACTTTAAAATCTATGCAAAACCATTTTACCAACTTTTGCAAAACCATTTTGCCCGCTACACTAACTTAAGTTGTTGAAAAATGAAGGATTGCCATCAAATGAGTTCGGAAAATTCTCCCAAAATACAATTTTCAAAAAACAAACATTCGAACTCTATTAAGTGCTTGATTTATAAAAGAAAAACGGCAGTTTTTGTACCTGCCGCTTGCATTGGTGATGCTTAACTCACAGTTTACGAACTAAAACCAAGTATTTCATATATTGTATTGATGAATTTAGGACTCTTTGCTACTCGACTATTTCCCCCTAGTTCCCTATACTTCTTACATATTTGAACTTTTAAGTTATCAATCTCTTCTTTAGTTATCAAAGCCATATCTAAATTATGCAAATCATGAAAACTAATCACTTTTTTATTTAAGACCTTGGCAACAACAGCATATAGAAGGTAATATAGGATATCATTTCTCTCAACCGAATCCAAATCAGAAGAAAGCAATAAGGCTGACTGTATTTTTTTTTCCTAATAAAGCAGCTTTATAATAAGCTTCTAAATCTTGTTCTTGCTCATATAATTTAATATATGTATCATCATCTGTTAATAATGTAGATGGACGAGCTCTTGCAAAATCAGGCTTTTGTAAAATTATACTAATTAAACATTGTGCTAAAAAAGATACTCCAACAATATCTGTAGCCTTTTTCTTTTGATTTTTATAATAATTTTTTCTACGATCATAATATAATCCTCTAGTTTTAAAATACATCTCAATTTGCAAATGAATAGCATCTGTAACTCTTAATGAAGATTTTGGAATAGCGGTCTGATTATTGGTAGAAAAAATTATATTATCTCGGACTCTTTCATTTTCTGGGACAATTAATCTGACCAATATATTTCTATTATCTTTATCTATTAAATCAATATGAGTTGAAAAATATTTATAAATTTCTGTAGAGGATTGCAAACCATTTACAATCTCTGGATTCACTAATAATAATTCTCTATTTGTAATAGGAGTTATTTTTTCAGCTAAAATCGTAACACCATTATTCAACCACCAAAAATCCTCATCTTTTCGATTTTCTAAAGTTTCCGCAATAGCAGAATTAACAGAGTTACTTCCTTGATAATCTCGAACATTTGCTTCAAAAAAACTTTTTCTTAACATTCCTGAATCATCGGTGATAAATTTATAATATGTGGATAAATTAATCAAAGCCACATAGTCTACTTTATTCCCTAATGCAATTGGTTGATCAGCCAAAGCTAGATTTATATTAATTTCACTACTTGTATTATAAAGCTCCATTAAATCATCGGCACCCAAAAATTTTACCTCAACTTGAGCAGATGGATATATGCTTTTAATAGTTGATGTTAGTTCTTCTGCCTGCATTCTGACATTAGGATGAACTTCCTCTGCACATGTTATATAATAATATAAAATTTGCACCTTTATTTGATTTCGTATTAGTTTTGTTATTGAATCTCGAAAAATACGAAACGAATCTATTACCCTCTCATTATATCTATCTGAATAATCATCTAATGTATTAGACATATTAAATAAATTTGAGCATGTCGTCTTCCATTTCATTATGGCATCTTCGCCAAAAGATATGGTATTTTTGGCTTGAATAATTGTAAAAACAAGTGTTGCACCTTTCGGAGCTTTAATGGTATCTATTTGATCTTGTTTGATTAAATCACCATTGAGAAAAGTATAAATTGCATCGCAACCGCCATCTAAACCTCCTCCTATAAGTCCACTACTAAGCTCATCATCACTTAAATTATAATTTTTTAATGCCTGAGATGAAGCAAAAAACTCAAAGAAATCATTTTCAGTTGAAAAAGAGTTATTTTCTTTAAATTCTTGCTTTATACATTCTTTTATCAAAATTTGATTATTTGTCATCTATATTACCCTGTCAATAAACAAAACTAACTGTTATATATAAATAAAAAATCTCTATAATGCAAGGAGATGCAAAAGATAACTTATAAAAAGATACCAATTAAACAAATAAAATCTCTTTCAAGCTTACACACTTATGCATCTGTGTTTTATTGAGTATTTTAATAAAAATATTTATGTGTGACACTTACTATCTTTTTTTGATAAAAAATATTTGTATAATTATCTGAAATATAATATTTTTATATTCAAATGAAAAAAAACACGAATTGAAATGAATTTATTTTTATAAATAGCGGAGTGTGACAGAGATGAATAAAACAGAGCTTGAAAGATTTATTAGAGAAAATTATGCCGTTTCTTCAAAACAAATTATAAAACATTTTACTGATTTAGGCGAAAAACCAGATACAATAAGAAAATCAATATCTAGACTTACCCCGCCTTATATGCGTTTAAAATATATTCGCTTAGCCAATAATGCTCAAATTTTATACCACAAAGAAAATTGGCATACTATCAACTTTTGCAAAAAAGTTACTAAAATTTTAAATGAAGAAAATTCTATTTATTCAACAGCTTTAGAAGCCATAAAAGCAAAGGGAGGATGTATTTTAGAAAAATATTTTCCCATTATATCTGGGTCTGGAGAACAGAAAAAACACATTTGGCCTGACAAAATAAAAAATAATCTAATTTCAGCAGGATTATTAAATGAAGATAATATAGAAAATTTTGGTAAGATATTATATTTAACAGACTTTGATATATTGAATATTTCTGCATACGTACGTGCATATTGTATACAAGAACAAATAATTCTTCAAATTGTAGAAGATTGGTTAAAAAAATTAAATTTTATTACGTATAATCAAATATGCTATAAAAAACTAGATAATAATTTACCAAAATTTGCAACTACATATTGGGATATTACCGCACCATCGTATCTTTTGCCCTTAATGAAAAAAAACAAACAAGGTTCTGTTATTTGCGATTTATTTTTAAAAGATATATCAGATGTCACCCAAATACAATACATAATAAAAAAGCTAGAATTATTATCTATACAAAAAAATATACCTAGATATTTACCAATGATAATTGCACCAAGTTTTTCTCAAGATGCTTTTACAACATTAAAAAGAAAAGGAATAATAGTTGCAAGTTATGACAACTTATTTGGGAAAGAAACTGCTAGACTGTTTTCTGAATTATATATTTCATTACAGAATTTAGCCGCAGCCTTAATAAAAGATCCTAACAAACAATATATAATTTTTGAAAAAATAGCTACTTTTGAAAATATTTCAAACAAAATAAGAGGCCCTTTATTTGAAATGATTTGTATACATCTAGTTCATACTTCAAGACTAGGATTTGTTGAAAATGGAAAAAATATATTTTGTCAGACATTAGAAAAATATCTTGAATTAGATATTTTTAATGAAAGTCCTACGGAGATATTTATTGTTGAGTGCAAAGGATATTTACCTAATCATTTAATATCCTATCAAGAAGTAAAAGAATGGTTAGATAACATTATACATATTAGAAAGAGTATGATATCTATGAATGCAGAAAGAAATAATAAAAAATTTATTTTTAATTTTTGGACATCAAGTCGTTTTTCTGAAGAAAGTGTTGATTTGTTACAGAAAAAAATCACAAATCCTCAAATAAAAATACAATGGAAAGATGGACCAGAAATTATGCAAGAAATTAAAAAATATAAATTAAAAGGAGCAGAAAAAATACTGAACGACTATTTTTTTAAAAACTTTTTAGATAAGCAATTATAAAAATTTAAGTTCTTTCCATACCACATAATAATTAGGCAATCATAGACATCATTAAATCATCGATTTTTTGTTTTAATATATCTTCAATAATATTATCTGGTTCACCCATTATATTCTCAATGTCATTGCCCTCAAGCACAATAATTAATTTACCTTGTTCTCTGAGCAATCCATATTGAATTATTTTACAATGTTTATCACATTTAGAATTTGTAATTATAATAGCAACATTTCTTAGTGCTGACTTATGTAAATACTTACTTGTTCTCCAAATTTCACTTTGTGAAATTTTTTGAGAGTAACTTTTAGCCTCAAATACAAGATAACGACAATTAAAGCAATTTTTAACAATATCTAAAAAATGGCTATTTATATTTTTAATAGAAATAGGTGCTACAGCATCAAATCTATGCAATCCTCCATCTACTACTTTTTGAGTAACAATCTCTCCAATATAACCATTGAAATAAAATTCTATGAATTTTGTTACGAATGCCTCAAAATTTCTCCATTTCACGTTAGCACGACTATTCTGATATTCATCATACAATTTTTGAACAAGTTCCCTATTTCCACTTGCAAGATTCAGGCTATAATATTTATTAGAAAAATTGTTTAATTTTTGAAAAGCATTTGTAATTTTACTTTTATCCAAGGATTGACTATAGAAACTTTCAAGCATTTTCTGTAGATCATGAATATCCCATATTTTATATTTCGGAAGACTTACCCCGCTGTACCAAGCACCTATTAAAATCTTTTCTATATCTTCTTTAAATGGTAAAATATAAATTATTTCACCTTTTTCTAAATTCTTTTTAAGATGATTTAACACTCCTTGAGTTGAAATTTTACACTCAATATAATACGTTTTATTATTTTTTTAGCTTCAATGTCATATTTTTGACCATTTGTACAATTTATAATTTCATAACCAACAACCGATAAAATTTCCAAAACCATTTTTTCAAATTCAACTGCTTTATACATATCCATTTCTTATCCAGTACAAAAAACTATGATTACTATACATCACAATTTAACTATAATGCCCATCAAAAACAAGTTAAAAAACTAAATTACAAATTTCATTTTCTGCTATATCTTATTTTTCAATCTTATACATCTGTACTTTTTCAGCTAGGTTTTCATATTCTTTAATATCTTCTTTTTGAAAATCAAACCATGAACTAGCGGATTTAAGGTTAACAAGTTTATCAAATGGTTTTTGTAGCTTATATATCAAACGCGGTCCGTCTAAATAACATTCCTCAAGAACTAAACTTAATAATTTATTTTGTTGTATTGGATTAGCTGTTTTCATAATTTGAGACGCACTAGTCGCTATATCCAAAACGTCATTTACAGTTGATTGTATTTCTTTACTAATATCAGAATATTTTTCAGCCATTTTTTGTAACTCTTCTCGTTTGGTTGCAATATTTGCCTTTTCTTGTAACCATTCATCTCTTGTTATATCTCTATTATAAAAAGCTTCTTTAACAACAGTTTCTCTATCTTCAAGACGATTTAATTCATTTGTAATTTGGCGTTTCATAACTGCATTTGCTTCAGTTTCTTCCAATAATTTCTTTTGTACGCACTTTTTTAATGGTTCCAATATTTTACTATTTAAACTAATTTTACTGAAAATTTCATCATCCAATTGTTTGAGAGCAACATTTACATCTACCAAATCCTGAGTGCAATTACCTTTTCTATGCGGACAACGTAAATATGAAATTACCGGTGAAAAATCAAGCTATGGCAAGAGAAGTCATACATCTGTCAGACAAGCCTTAAGAAGATTTAAAATGTTTTTATCGGCTGAAAAGTTAGTATAAGGTGGGTATTATGACAGATATCAAAACATTAAATGACAATCTTAGAAAGAGTTTTATTGGCGGCAGAGTTATCTTAACCCAAGGTATTAACGTCAAAACTCCAAGAGATATTGCAAGGATTTTAGCAAAAGTTAGGAATTTTAACAATTTTACCAAAGCCAACGATCCGTATAATGAGCATGAAACTTCTCTTAGCTTTGCGAGGGAGGAACGACCACTGCAAAGGTTAGTTGTTCGCGCAAGTAGAAAGCGACAGCTTTCGTAGCGGCGCAATTTGGCAGCTTTGATTATAACGGTGAAAAAATCTTTTGAAAAATTGATTACTATGACAAGGATTATCGCTATTTATCTGAAAATCCAAGCAATCCAGATATAACAAACAGAGTCTTAACCGTTATGTTGGCAAGCGAATACTAAATTTAAGAAACTCATATTTTGCCCCGTGGATTCTAATTTTTGTTTGGTGTGGGGGCATCTGTTTTTATCGAATTTAGTTATTTATAGCTAATTTAAATAACCTATTAAGATTGTTGTATTATCCTTTGATAGATGATAGAGTAAAAATAGTTTTTATAAACAAATACTGGTTGGAGAATACTAGTGAATGGTGTTTGGTCAAATTTTTCTGATGTTATTAATTTCAAATATGACACTGTCGAAGTTGATAAAGATATAAGACATCTTTTGAAAACGGGAGAATTTAAGCCGGCTTACACAGATATTGTAAGAAACTTTTTAATTCCGGAAATAGCAAATTGCAAACATACGCTTGAAGATAAAAATCATCTTTTAGAAGTGCATTTGCAAGGCTCTATGAGTGAAGATGCCTTAACCCGAACCCCTGAAGAAATTACGCCGATTTTGGATTGGCTCGATTATTCCGCAGATAAACGACAATTTTGGTTTGACTATTATGTTCATCCCAAACATGGACGCCAAAAAGCCCCGCCAATTTCTATTTTGCAAAATGGCAGTAAGAAAGTTATAATCACTCCATTTGGACTGACGGTAGATGCTTTTTATAGTGTTTATACCGAAATCCACGAGCTTATGCATGGTGTTCAAGGAAAATATTATCCTACTTCCAAAGAAAAAGAAGTATATAGTCAAGAGCATTATGAGCTTTTGTATCAAGGAAAATCAAGAGACGAAGCAAATGATATTCAAAAAGCCAAACATCAGGATTTAAAAAAAGAATTATATTGCGACAGATGTTTTATGGAAATGCAAGCTAATTCAGCGGCAACCTGTTATATGATGTTACAAGCCATTAGAACCTGTGATGAAAATATAATCTCCATGGTAGAAAAACGCTTACTAAATGAATCAGCCTCAATGTCAGAGGCTTTGATGAATGAAAATTTAGGGCTGGCATATTTTGAATATCCGGCAACAAAAAAGATAATTGAAGAAATAAAGCAAGGAAAATGTTCTAATTTGCTTAATAACAAAGGTTTATTAGATTGGAAAGCTCTTTATAAATATACCAAAGAAAAAGTTGATGAAATGGGATATAGCAAAGATGATATGTATGCTTCCTTAGAAACGGCTAAGATATTAAAGAAAATAAAATCCGAACATCCAACAAACAAAGAGAAATTTTTATCAGCTGTTTTGTCTGAGGCAACACATTTATCTCATCCTCATAATAAAATATGCACACAATTTGTTGATGCTCAACGAGATTTTACTTTTGATAATTCAAAAAATTTGCATCATTTTTATCATCGCTTAGGTGTTGAAAGTGAAAGAAAAAGAATGCTTGAAACAGCATCCGAGCAAATTGTGCCAAATATTGAAGCATACAGAAAAATTTACCAACAAAGTGAAAATAGGAAAAATCTTAACAAACTAAATATGTTAGCAAATATGAAAGGAAGAGTATTATGATATTGTACCATTATATTACCAAAGGGAATACAGCCCTTAGTGAGGGAATTTTATCTTTAGCTGCAAATCCAAAGGCTGATTTAAGTTATTATTACAAACGGACCGGAGGAGAAACAACTCATGAAGGCGTTGTAAAATGGATGGAAAGTTGTTTCAAAGGAAGAAGTCGTGCAATCAGAGGTTTCTCTGAACCTATTCAATGGACTGAAAAAAGCGAAAAAATGTTTAAAGATTTTATAGAAGGAGCGGATTTGTTTGCCATTGATGTTTCTGCTTTAGATGCAGACGGCTTAGTTGAAGCCGTTTATGTATCTCCGGCTCTCAGACCTAATCTTGATAAAGAGATGCTTAAAGATGTGGATGAGCAGTTGATAAAATTAGATTCCGTCAATGATATTGATACATCCCCAGTGGATTGGACTGTCTGCGATGAAAAACTAGGATTACGTTTTTCCGTTGTCCCCTATTATTTAGTCGTTGTTAAAGGTGGTATAATTCCGCCTAAGTATTTAACCTTAGTAAAGAAGTAATTTTTAGAATATTGAGGAAGGTACATGGCACATAAACCTTATTTGACGTTAGATAAAAATGCCCATGAAAATCTTACACGGAAACCTAACATTACCTTAGATATTCCGAAAGAGGGTTATAATTGGCAAGCAACAAATTACATCGCTTCCAAAATAGCTCAATCTCAAGAAGATTGTTCCTTTTTAGACACAGGAAAATATGCGCTCTTATGTTCAGAAGATGGCAATAAAGCTGATGATTATTTGATAGATGAGTGTTGCAACGGTCGTAAAATGATAACCGGTGAAATTGCTATCGTCCCTAAAGAAAATCAATATTCTATTCTAGCAGAAGAATATTAAAATAATTTAGCCCGATGTAATTGGTTTCAGGTCGGGTTTATGTTTTTCTTCTTTTCTTAAATCTGCTTGTTTCTGGGTTGTTTATGGAGCAATGGAATATGTTTAATAATATATTTATGTAAACTCAAAAGATTAACCCGGTTAAAATTGTAAATAAGGTTGTTTTTGTAGCTATTAACCCCTGCTAAAATTTACATAGGTTGATAGTAAGCATATAACTTAGAGAGTGGTTATTATAATATATTTTGTATTTTATCCCAATTATTATTAACCATTTGAAATCCAGGATAAATACTTTGCACCAATTCTGTTGTATTATATTTACTGATTATTTCTTCTTCGGTACACCATTTAATATCTGCAACTTCTTCTTTATTAAAATCTACGTCTGAATATAAATTGTTCGCATCAACAAGATATACATCAACAAAGGAGTATTTTTGTTTATAATATCCAATAAATTTAAATTGTTTAAAAGGAAGTCTAATCCTAAGTTCTTCAAATAATTCTCTTCTGGCTGCCTGTAAGCTTGTTTCTCCACTTTTAACAGCGCCTCCTGTTACAGACCATTTATTTGGATTATTTGTACGATTACACGAACGTTTTTGAATTAACCATAATTTTTTAAATCTTATCCAAATATGCGTAGTTAAATAATACTCTCCTCCATTAAAAGGACCATATTTGTCAATTATTTTACCTGTATTTTGTTTTTCCTCATTGTATATATCAACAAATTCCACGGATTTTGCCTCAACAAAAAAATGTACGCTTTAATTTTGCCTGTCTATTATCATCAACATCTATCTCTATTATTGAAGTAGCTAAAATGCTACGAGTCTTTTTTTTATTATCCCAAACTTCACCTTTTAATAAAGAATACAATATATTGATGTTGCTACCATGTGTCAAAACAATGATATTTTCTTTTGTATCTACTACTTGCTTCAATAATTTTGAAAAAGAACTTTTAACTCTATTATAAAACTCTCGAGGACTTTCTCCTCCGGGATAATGTTGATCCATTTCCATATCGTATAAATATGTGTTAGGATATGTTTGTTTAGCTTCTGAGCTTAACATGCCACTTATGATACCATTATTAAGTCCACGCCATGCGGAATCTTTTATTAGAGGAACATTAAGAATGTTGGCTGTTGGTTGAATTGTATTTACTGCTCGACGTAAATCACTTGTTATAATAGTCTTGATTTTCAATAATGGGCTATTTTTTTCAAAATATTGAGCCAAAATATCCGCTTGATTTTTTCCTTCGTTTGTAAGATCTATATCTGACCAACCTCCAATATAATTATCATCGTCTTGTGCGTGCCTTATAAAATATATTTGCATTGTTTCAATCTCTTAATATAATATGGTTAGTTTTGCAAAAAGTGTATAATATTGGATTATAAGATGCAAGAAAATAAACAAAAATTGATGGACTTATTTTATTCACAAGAATGGGACGCTGTAATTCCTGGTCATTTAAGTAGTGTATTACCTTTTCTATCTAAACAAACTTTTCATATTTTTGCAGAATATGCGTATGCTAATGCTTTTATTAAAAATGATAAAAACTTAGATTTTTGGCGCAACATTTATTTAAATATTCAGAAATATTATAATTTGAATAACTCTATAGAAACATTTGATGCTCTGATACAATCAATTCAAAAACATGGATTTGATAGTAATTATCCTATACCTGTTGATACAAATTATCATATTATTGATGGTTCTCATAGACTAAGTATTTCTATGGCTTTAGGAATAACCCCTTATTTTTATATGTGTCAAAAAAAATCAACATTATTTCCTAAAGAAAAATTTACAATTTTAAGTAAAGAACAAATAAGCGCATTAAATGGTGTATATCAAACCGTTATGAAAAAATTTTCCATAACTATAGACAATAAAAATATTTTTTACATAGCCGGTAAAGAACTTAATTTTTGGAATGATTGTATGAAAATTAAAACAATAAGCGAAAATAGTTGTTTTTTTATTCTTCGTTTACCATATGATGAATATAAAAAAATTGTCAAAAGAATTAATATACGCAATAAGCATGAATACCATTCTTTAGGAATTATAGTGACTACGTTATCATATTATAAAATAAAAAAAATATTACCATCATCATTCCTTCTTCCCCACTCTTCCAATATTTTAACGCAAAATATAAAAAATTATTGCAATTTTATTTAAATGTTATACACTTGAATGGTATATTAACTTCAAACGAAAGGGTTTCAGATGAAGAAAAATACAAAAAAAGCGTGGACAAAGCCAGTTATTCGTTCAAGAAGCTTGAAAATGGCTTGCTAATAAAAGGAAAGTTAAATGGCTAGTATTGTTTATTTAGGAATTACTTCGAAATGTAATTTTCATTGTAAACATTGTTATTTAACTCCCGATCAAAAAAATAGAGATATGCCTTCCGAACGTATTTTTTCTTTTTTAGATGAATGCTGTGAGGAAGGTATATTTAAAGTTGTTTATACACATGGTGAAATGTTTTTACATCCTAAGTGGCGAGATGTTCTTGCCTATGCTCACAGAAAACATTTAATACAAAACATATTAACTAATGGCTCTTTAATTACCCCTGCAATTTGTGAGCAAATAGAAAAAAATAAAGTTAAAAAAGTTATTTTAAGTTTAGATAGTGCAAGGCAGGATTTTCATAATAAAAATCGCAACAACCATCATGCTTGGGAAGGATTGCTACGAGGAATAGAATATTTACAAAAATATACTGAAACTCAACTTTCTCTTAATTCCGTTTTAAGTTCTTGGACTATTAATGAATTAAAAGAAATGGTTGATGTTGCTGTAAGCTGGAATGTTCCTGAAATAAGATTTTTACCACTCCACAATGATACTATTTATTTTCAAGGAAATAATTATCATCTCTTAATAGAAAAATTTTGTGAGTTGTTGGACTATTCAAAAAATAGAAAGTGTATCGTTTCAATTCACGACCCTTTGTTTACATCTATATTGCGCCAAAAGGGATATGATTTACCTATGGATATATGTGGAGCTGGAAGCGATTTTTTATCCATTCATGCTGATGGAGAAGTTTTTCCGTGCAACTTTCTAAACATAAGTTTGGGTAATATATACCAACAAAATATGGCTGAAATAATAAAAAATAGCAGTGTATTTGTAAATAATTTACAGATGAAACAAAACAAAAATTGTGGAAATTGTTCATTATTTGAAAAATGCAGAGGAGGATGTTCTGCTTTTAGTCAATCTCAAAATCGTGATGTACGTTGTAATATTAATTTTTAATTGGAGATAAAAATGCTAAACAAAGTGTACTCATTAAATCCTGAAATAGCTTTTCGCTTGAATATGGAAAGTGAAAATATCGCTGGCAAGGCATTTAATTCTGAAACAGATATGCTTCACGAATTTAACGAAGAAGCTACATCTGTATTAAATTTAATAGATGGTAGAAAAACAATAAAAGAAATTATTTTAGAATTAGCGAACGAATATGATGCAGATGAAAAACAAATACAAGATGATGTGATAAACTATCTCTCCGAGCTTATTAAGCTGAATATAATTAAAATTGAGGAATAAATATGAATATTGCTCTAGTTAATGGTCCAATTCCTTATGAAAATGCAATTACGCATATGCCACTTGATTTAATTTATATTGGTACAATGCTAAAAGATATAGGATTTACTGTTCAGGGATTTGACTTGGCAATAGAAAGAGATATTGAAAATGGAGTAACAAAAATAAAGAACTTTGCTCCGAGTGTTATTATTACGTGTTTTTCTCGTGTTTTGTTTGATGGTGTTAGATGCTTAAAATCATCTCTTGATTTTCTTGAAAATTTAAAAATATCTCTTCCTAACACTCATATTTGTGCTGTTGGAGAGCAAGCGACTTTCCGCCCTGAAAGATGCTTAAGTTATCCATACATTGATTCAATTGTCCGTTACACTCCAGAAATTCCGGCTGTTATGCTATGCGATGCCCTAAAAAACAATAAATCTATTGATAATATTAAAGGCGTTATTACTCCAAAAAACATAACAGAAAAACTCAATGATTTGCAGTGGTATTATCGTTTAAAATCCCTAGATGAATTAGGAATACCTGATAGAACAATCTTTCCTATCAAAAAATATTTACAGAAAGATACAGAAACAGTTGTAGAATGCAGTCGAGGCTGTAACCATCGTTGCTTATTCTGTCAACGCAGCCGTTACCATCGTTATAATGTAACAAAATCACTGTCCAATATTGTTGCTGATTTGAAAAATTGTGTTGAACATGGTTTCAAATCTGTATTTTTTACAGATCTTGATTTTGTAAGAGATATTGAGCAAGCGAAACAAATATCTACAGCTATTTTACAAGCTAAATTACCTCTTAAATGGGCTTGTAATATGCGTGCTGATATTATAGATGAAAAACATGGAATCGATTTATTGAAGCTTATGAAAAAGGCAGGATGTTACAGAGTATTTGTTGGATTAGAATCTTCTAGCAATGACATTTTACAGGATGTAAATAAAGGAATTTCCCAAGATTATGGCATAAAACTTAAGCAAATTCTTGATGAAATTGGTATAAAAATGCATGCATCATTTTTAATTGGGCTACCTAATGACACTCCACAAAAAATTACAGAAACAGTTAAGTATGCCAAACTTATAAATGCAGATATGACCTCTATTAATGCTCTTATCCCTATGCCAGGTACTCCTTATGGTGATCAGCCAGAAAAATATGGTTTGCAGATAAATCAAAATGATTTATTGTGGTTTGAAAAAGAAGAATTTATGTACAATCAAGTCTGTGGTAATAAAACTATGTCTGCCTCGGAATTGCAAAAATTACATAAAAAAGCATATAGGGACTTACTTTTAGCATGAAGGTTGGTATTGTAGGCTATGGACGTAGAGCTAACTACTTTATTGAACACGCAATAAAGCAAAAGGATGATGTTATTTTATTTTCACAACATTTAGAAAAACAGCAGAGTTCAGAATTTGTAGTATATTCTGACATGTCTATTTTTATTAATCAAAAACCAGATATAGCCATCATAACTTCTGCAGATATACAACATTTTGATCAGGCTATTACTTTAATTAAGCGTAGAATTCCTGTGTTGATAGAAAAACCAGCTGCTATATCTTCTATTTTGGTAAAAACATTATCTGATGCAGCTAATAAATATAAGACTCCGATTTATGTTGGATATAATTATAGAATATGTCCAATTTATTTGCAAGTTAAAGATATGCAACTTAAGTTGAAAGATATCGTTAATATTAATTGCTTTATTGTAAATAATATTTTTGATAGTTTAACCCAGACAAATAAGTTATTTCTCAATATTGGCTGTCATTATATTGATGCAATAAATCAAATATTTGGCTATCCCAATTGGCATATTTGCAATTCATCAATTTATAAAAAACAAAATCGAGATAAGTATGGCCAAATAAACATACTGCTCAATGATTGTGTTCCGCTTAATATAAGTTTTAATTTTCAGGCAGAGTGTTTTCCAGAAATTTTTGAAAGCTCAATATTTATACAAACCCATACAAATACAATTATTCTGACACGTAATGGGTTAAAGGTTATTAAAGGGCATAAAATTAAAGAGTATACTGATTCTCAAACACCTATATATGAAGAATTTCGTAAAAATATAGAAACAGATAAAAATAGTCATTTATGCACATTAGAAGAAGAAATCGTTAATTTACAAATTATTGAAAACATATATAACAATATAAATTATATAGGAGAATAATAATGAATACTTTATTGAAAGCAGTTAATCCTAAAGATAGTATTCTTCTTTATGATTTTTATCAAAAAATTCCTGCTAACGAATGTGGATTTAAAAATGATGCTTATAATATATCAAAAGACGAATTTGTAAAATACTTACAAAAAAAATATGATTCTTCACAAGGTATAAATCTAAAACCAAATAGAGTTCCTTCTACAGAATTCATTTTGTATATAAACAATATTCCCGTAGGTATTGGTCGTGTTCGACATTATTTAACTGAAGAATTGTTAAATCATGCTGGACACATTTCGTTTGCTATTGCCCCTGAATTTCGTGGTCAATGTTATGCAACAATATTGCTCAAATCTTTACTTGAACAGGCAAAAATGTTAAATTTAAGCAAAGTGCTTCTGACGTGCAATGAAAACAATGTTGGAAGCTACAAAACAATTGAAAAAAACGGAGGAAAGTTAGACAGAATACATTCTGGAGAACGTTTTTACTGGATAGATTTAGCGTAAGTTTTGTTTTTTATACAAATCAAACAATATATTGCTTTTTACTGGTCTACTTTCCTGATTTAGCAACTTATTCCAAAATTCTTCTGCTTTTTCTAACTGAGTTTTATGAATAAATTCATTTGGTTCATGAGCCTGTAATATTGAGCCTGGACCCAATAATACAGTTGGAATACCTTTTTGAGCAAAAACAGGAGCATCCGAACTAAAACCTGCACCTGAAAAATTGGACTGTTTTAAAAAACGTCCTAAACCACTAACAAAAGAATTGGATTGTTCACAAATGAATGATGGATATTTTTTTTGAATTTCAAAACTTGCCCTATACTGCCTATTCAATTGCTTTAATTTATTATCAAGAATACGTACATATTTATCAGTATTTTCCAATATTTTTTCAATATTTTGTGTAGGTAGATGGTTTATCATAAATTTTAGAGATACCGCTCCAATAGTTCTTTTGAAAGCAGAATCTGTTTTTATATCTAAAATTCGGCAATACAAATCATCAGGAATAAATCTTGCATCTGCTGGATGATTGTGTTGTTCTTTTTTGCATTGCGAAGATAAGTAGTTATATACTTTATTGGCTTCCTGGAATGCATCTAAACCTAGGTCTGGTCTGGAAACATGTGATGTTGCACCTTGAATTACTATATTGCCACGGCAAGATCCTCTCTGTCCGATAAGTACATTCATTTCTGTAGGTTCTCCGACAATACATCCGATAATTCCGTTATCTATAATTTGCGGATATAATATATCAAGCATTTTTTTAGAAGACATCATTTGTGATTCTTCATCATCCGCTAGAATAATTGCAATATTATGAGGTAACTTATTAACATCGACTTGTTTTAATGAGGATATCAATGAGGCAACACTACCAAGCATATCACATGAACCTCTACCATATATTTTATCATCTTTTTCAATCATATTTTTTGCAGATTCATCCCATTGTAAAGATTTACCTGAAATTACTGGATTTTTTGTATAACACCATCTTCCAGCATGATCGCCATTACAATCGTCAGGAACAACATCTATATGACCAGCATATAGCAGATATGGTTTATTAGGCACAATTGTTCTTATAATCACTCCATAAGAGTGAGAATGGACTGGATTTTGGACATATTGAACAGAAAAAGACTCTGAATTAAATTGTTGAGCAATATACTCAACAATCTCTTGATTGTTTTTAGGAAAAACAACAGCTTTTTTAATTAGATTTTGTAATATTTCAAATGTATTATTCATGATTATCCTACGATTAATGATTATAATATTTTTGTTTTTTTGTCAACTTTTAATGATTGCCGAAAACGAACTTACGAGGAGTATTAAAATTACAGGCTATATGCTAAAACAAATAAAATTTAAATCATTGACAACTAAAACCACTTGTTTATGGGGTGTTTATTGAGTTATATGGATGTTTTTACAAGATTTTTTATACATTATTCGTACTAGCAACTTTTAAACTAGCTATGTTAAAAGTTAAACCTCTGCTAAAATTTACATAGTTTTAACACAATAATACCTATTTACAATGTGTTATAACAATTCAAAGAATCTGATGTAAATGTATTGTCGTGAATTTTGGGATTTGTAAACGGTTAAATTTCCATTATGATGTTTTTTTTTATTTTATTAATAAATTAACACTTTAATACTAAAATTTCTTATGAGTATTGAAAATTGATACGGTTTGAGAAGAATAATGAATCAAGAAGAGCAAGAAGCATTACATAGACACTCTTAAGTATCATAATGCTCCCTACTGGAAGGAAAAGGATGTTGAGGTAATGCAGCATACAGCAACGGGCTGTTCCGCTTTTGACAATCAGCCTCCATATAGACCAACAAAGAAAAATGGCGAACCGAAGGAATTTTATCGCTCAGCTTACAGAAGACCAAAGTGGAGTGATGCTTTCCCGTGCGTTCTTCAAGGTTCAGATGGTATGGGAGGTATGGTAACTTGCCATCCCGGAAGAGAATTGCCTGATGGAACCTATAGCGATGCACGGGCCTACACAATTTTAGAGTTGTTAAGAAGTTATGCCTTACCGGAAGATTTCCCTTTTCCTGCTTGGGCTAGTGATGATGAAAACTTACTGAGAGATGTTTTAGGGGAGGCTTTCGCACCGCTTTTAGTAAAAAATATTTTGCTAAACATGCCTAGGTAAATGTTGGTGATTAATAAGGCAAGGAGTTTTTATCCTTGCCTTTTTTGGTTACTGAAAACGCAATGCTTAAAAATTCACTATACGTAAAGGCTTTTTACCCGCCTATAGATGGGGATACCTGCCATATACGGCTGGATAGTATCCGGTACGGTATGTGGCCAGACTATCGCTCCCGTATTATGTATGGTGCCTTAGGTATCCGATACCGGTTATAGCATCCCTATGTATAACACAAAATAAAGAGACAAAGATAGTTAAATCCTTGCCTCTCTATGTGTCTGCGCTATACAGTTTTCGAACTCCAAATTTATATTGGCGTGTTATTCATCAAATCGGAGCGGTAAAAACGCAACCTGTGCGTAAGTTTATGATAACTAATAATCCCAATACCTAACGAGATGATAATTTAACTAACACATTGAAAAACAAATAAACTAGATTACAAAAGTTCGGACAAATTGAAAAAATGATGATTTTTGAAAATTAAACATCCGAACTTGCTGAAAGCCTTGAAAATAAAAGAAAAAGCAGCCATTTTCATGACTGCTGTTTGAATTGGTGATCCCAACGGGATTCGAACCCATATTCCCACCGTGAAAGGGTGGTGTCCTAACCTTTAGACGATGGGACCACTGTCAGAACTGTGTGAATGTATACAGGTAAATTTTATTTCAGTCAAGTAAAAAAATCAAAAAAAATATTTTTTTATTTAAGTCCGGACGGCATCACATCATAATATTCCGAGTTTTTGCGCCGTTATCAGCGCCTGTGTACGGTTTTTTGCATTAAATACCCGCAACAGAGTATTTATATGAAGTTTTACCGTTGCTTCCGATACTTCCATTTCAAATGCTATCTGCTTATTTGATTTTCCTTCTCCGATGCGCCGCATCACTTCCATCTGTCTGGTTGTCAGCATTTTTTTAGCCAAAGCAGCACCTCTGCCCGGCGTTACAGGCAAAGCATCGCCGCTGTTTCCTTCCAAGGGGCCGACAACTGCCTGTATCGGCATATAGGTTCCGCCGTCGATGATTATTTTTATGGCTCCGGCCATAACTTCCGGACTAACGCTTTTGGGAATGTATCCTATCGCTCCGGCATAAACGGCTTTTCGCATATCTCTGCTATCTTCATTTGAGCTTATAACAACAATCCGGCTACCATCGCTTTTTTCTCTCAGCCGGTTTAATCCGTCCTCCCAATTTCTGTCCGGCAAATCAATATCCAAGATAATCAAATCAAAAAACCTGCAGTCAAGAGCATTAAAAGCCTCCCGATATTTTGAAACATCCGTAATGCTGATGTTCTCATCAATCCGGTTTAGCAAACCTGACAATTTTTCGCGTAAAGAATTCTGATTTTCCGCCACCAGAACTTTCATTATTATCTCTCCGTTTGATTACTTCTTAAATTTAGCCGGCTTATTCATCCGACTCAAAAAAATCCCGCCGAATTTCAAACTATTTTTCATT
The DNA here is from genome assembly GCA_949289935.1 of uncultured Pseudomonadota bacterium. Classification (GTDB taxonomy): domain Bacteria; phylum Pseudomonadota; class Alphaproteobacteria; order RF32; family CAG-239; genus HGM16780. The sequence goes on from CASEQD010000006.1 coordinate 21,606, forward strand.
TTGAGGGAGAATTATATATTCCACACCCGCTTCTTCAAACATCTGGCGGGAGAAATCAAGCTTGTCGCGCCAAGTGTTCTGCGGCGTATTTTTGTCTTTTTTTACTTCATGGGTTACCACCATTTTTATCCCTGACTGAATGATTGCCCGGGCACAATCCGTACACGGTGCATGAGTCGCATACATCACACAGCCTTTTAATGAAGTTCCCGTCAGGCAGGCATTATAAATAGCGTTTCTTTCGGCATGCTCAAAAAAATCATATTTCGTCGGGCGCTCCATTCGTTCCGGCTTATTATCATCCACGCCGCGAACCAATCCGTTATATCCGGTTGCCCGTATTTCCCTGTCCGGACCGACGACTATCGCTCCGGTTTTCGTGCTCGGATCTTTTGACCAGGTGGCCACCAGCTCCGCCACTTCCATAAATCTTTTATGCCATTTTTCTGAAAACATACAGATAATCCTTGATATATTTTTTTCAGATTATCGGATTTCCATAAAATTTGCAATAAAAAACTCCGCAAAAAAATCTCAATTTTTCATTACAAAAAATACCGTCTATCGACAACAATCTTATCAATGCTTAAAAATCCGAATTAATTTTAATCTGCGGTGTAAACATTTTGCGCCGCAGCTTCATTAAACAATCCAAATTCCGAAAAGCACTGATGCAGATACATACTGTGAGGAAAAATAAAAATATGTATAAACAACCAAAAACAAGAAAAAATTCTGGCAAAATTTAACACTTTATGCTTGTTGTTATAAATGTACCATCCCAAAACGACCATCAGATTATCAAATATCAACCGGTTGCTCCAATGTTCAACTCCTTGCAGCCAATCTGCTACCGTGCTGCCGGCCAATCCGGTTTCGAGATAATGTTCAACGCATTCCCAGACATAAGCCAGCAGTAATGCCGTAAGGAAGCTTATTTTCATAAATAATTGATGTGAAATATTTTCTCTGCCGGTCATCGTTTCAACTATGATTTTTGCAATCCAACCGACGGAAACGCCCATGGCAATGTGTTCTATAGACCAAACATCAAAAGCCGCTTCTGTTTTCAGTCCCCATAATGTCATTTTTTCTGTCCATCCTATGAAAATATAATTTTATAAAAAATAAAACAGAATTAATTAACAAATTTTGAAAAGTAAAAAAATAATTTTCTTTTGCTTGACAATCACTATAAAATGCACGAAGTTATACGCAGTTCATTTACAATAATGTTAGGAGAAAAAAATGAGTGCTATTGTAGATATTCATGCCAGAGAAATTATTGACTCCCGCGGCAATCCGACTGTCGAAGCCGATGTCGTTTTGCAGTCCGGCGCTTTCGGACGGGCGGCGGTTCCTTCCGGCGCATCCACAGGCGTGCATGAGGCGGTAGAGCTTCGCGACGGCGATAAAAGCCGTTTCGGCGGCAAAGGCGTTGAAAAAGCTGTTAAAAACGTCAATGATGTTATTTATGATACACTGGCCGGTCTGGAAGCCGATGATCAGATTGCCATTGACAAAGCCATGATTGAGCTTGACGGAACAGAAAACAAAGGAAAGCTCGGCGCCAACGCCATTTTGGCCGTTTCCATGGCTGTTGCCAAGGCTCAGGCCGAAGAATGCGAACTGCCGTTGTATCGTTATCTCGGTGGCACCATGGCTCATGTTTTGCCGGTTCCGATGATGAATATTCTGAACGGCGGAAAGCACGCCGACAACCCGATTGATATTCAGGAATTCATGATTATGCCGGTCGGCGCTTCCTCTGTTAAAGAAGCCATTCGTATGGGCGCCGAAATTTTTCACACTCTGCAGAAAAATCTGAAAGCCGCCGGACATAATACCAATGTCGGCGATGAAGGCGGGTTTGCTCCGAATCTGAAATCAGCCGAAGAAGCTCTGACTTTTATTGTCGATGCCATTAAAGGTGCCGGATACAAGCCGGGTGAAGACGTTGTTTTGGCTATGGACGCCGCTTCTTCCGAATTTTATGAAAACGGTAAGTATGAAATGAAAGGCGAAGGCAAATCTTACACCAATAAAGAAATGGTTGAATTTTACAAAGGCCTGTGCGATAAATTCCCGATTTTCTCCATTGAAGACGGAATGGCCGAAGATGATTGGGAAGGCTGGTCTATGCTGACCGAAGCGCTGGGCAAAAAAATTCAGCTGGTCGGAGATGATTTGTTTGTTACCAATCCGAAACGTCTGGCAATGGGAATTGAAAAAGGCGTTGCCAATTCTATTTTGGTTAAAGTTAACCAAATCGGCACCCTGACCGAAACCATGCGTGCCGTTGATCTGGCTCATCGTCACGGCTATACGGCTGTTTTGTCCCACCGTTCGGGAGAAACGGAAGACACAACCATTGCCGATATTGCCGTTGCTACAAACTGCGGCCAAATCAAAACCGGTTCCATGTCCCGTACGGATCGTATGGCTAAATATAACCAGCTTATCCGTATTGAAGAAGAACTTGGCGATATGGCCGAATATGCCGGAAAATCCATTTTGAAAAAATAGTTTTCCTGAATATTTTTGAAAAAAAGCGCCTGGCTTTGATTTATGTCAGGCGTTTTTTTTTGAAATTGGAATAGAGATAATAAAGCATGGCGTTTCTGAAATAAGACGGAGAGAAGTAAAAATTTCATATAAAAAAACCGGAGAAATACTCCGGCTTTTTTTATATGAAATTTTATTAATTAAGCACTGGCGCGCTTGGTCATCAGACCTTCGGAAATCTGCAGGTTGGTCATAATCATGGAATCAATCGCTTTTTCATTCAGGTTGTTGACATTTTTGCCGACTTCCATGGTTTTACCGGTTACATAATCTGCCAGCTTAATCAGATTTTGTTTGGTTTCTTTGGGCAGCGGATTTTGCTCGGATGACGCCAACGTTTTGATATATACCCAAAGTTTCATATTGTTTTCCAGCGCATTAACCATATCGCCGGCATCGTTTTTTTCTTTTGCCGAAGACAAGTCGATGGCACATTTCAAAAGCTGAAAAGCCTCTTCGCGGGCCAGGCTGTTTTTGACCGAATCCATCAGGCCGCCGGAAATCTGCATATTGATGTTCACCAACGTGTCAAAATCGCTCTTGGTCATTTTTACGCCTTTGGTCAATGTCAGCCGTTCGACAAATTTTGAAAGTTTCAGCAGGTTGGATTTTATTTCATCGGGAAGCAAATTCTTTGCATTCTTTAAAGTTGTTTCTATCTCGACCCAAAGTTTCAAATTGCTGTCAAGCGCCAGAATCTTTTCTTTGTCGCTGTTGCCGGCCGCCGCATGAGAAAGTTCAACGGCATGGTTGAGCAAAATAGAGGCTTCTTTTTCAGCATTTTTAACCTGGTTTGTTTTTGTTTTCATATTTTCGCTTCCTTATAAAATTTTGATTTATATCTCTGTTTGGTAAGAAGATATATTCTTACAAATAGCTTTTTAAATTGTAAACTTAAGAAAAAAATTGTTGTTATTAACAAAAAAAGCCTGCTTTGAAGATTTAGGGGAAAAGTAAGCAGGCTTTTTTTATTCTTAAGAAAAAATGGGGAGATTTTTTCTTGCAGAGAACATAATAATATGGGGAAACCTGTTCAGAACGGAGATAAAATGTCTATTAACTGACGGCCGTAGCGCGGTTCCTGCACATCCGAAATTGTTCCTCTTCCGCCATAAGAAACTCTTAATTCGGCGATTTTGCTCGAATCGATGGAATTGTCCGAAGTTATGTCTGCCCGGCGGATGACGCCTTTGACTGTCAGCTGGCGCAGTTCGTAATTAACCCTGATTTCCTGAGAACCTTCTATAACCAAATTGCCGTTGGGCAAAACCTGGGTAACAATGCCGGCCATTGTCATATCAATGGTTTCGGAACGGTCAATTTTTCCTTCACCGGTGATGTCATGATCAGAATCGACGTTAACCAGATTAGCCGGATCCACAGCATCCGGCAGATAGTCTTTGGCATAGTCTTCAAAGCCGAAGAAATTTGCCACATTTACCGTATCGGAGTTGGTATCGCGGGTTTGCTCCGTTTTGTTTTTCAGCGTGGCCGTATCTTTGGCCGAAATGTTTACGGTAATGATATCGCCGACTTTTGATGCCCGCTGGTCTTTAAAAAATCCGGAAGCCCCTTTTGCCCAAAGCGAATTGGCTCCGGTACTTTGATCGGGCTGCTGCGGCATAGGCAGGCTGACAGGCCGGTAATCCGTCTGAGCAACCGGATTTTCAATCGGCGTCAGATCCGGCTCTTTGCCGATGGTGCTCAGACGCGACCAAGTGTTACACCCGCCGAGCATGCTTCCCATTAACAGCATCAGCGCTATTTTCTGATATGTTTTATTCACAGCCATTTGTTTTTCCTTTCTATTGAACATCTATCTTGACCGTATCGGCATTCAAAACTTCGCCATATAATGTTTTTTTGCTTTTGATGTTCAGCAGTTCGATTTTATCTCCTTTGGCACCGTCTTCCAACGCCTCGACTTTTGCGGTTATCTGCATATGAGGCGTGGCATAAAGCGCGGTTACGGCCTCGCCCTTGCGAATGATTATTTGTTCGCCGATATCATTCTCAACAATGAGCTTTTCTTCTTTAAGCATTCTTTTGGCTTCCTTGCCGAGTATTTTTTCTTTGTCCGTAACATTAACGCTTTTAATCCGGCCGCGGCGAACGGTTATCTGTTTCAGGTCTTCTTCCCTGATAATTTCGCCTTTCCTAATGCTGCGGGAAGGAACATAAACATTTTCCAACCGGTAAAATTTGCCGCTTAAATCCGTGGCGGCGAATAATTTTCCGTCGGCATAAAGCTCAGCATGACAAGAAAACCTATCCATTTGTTTGTTAATTTTCAGGTCGGTTATCATAATTTTGAAGGCAGAGGCTTCCGGCATGGAAAAAGACGTTTGCCCGCCGAAAAATTCCAGTTCGATTTCTTCGCTTTCTCCGGCATCGGCAAAAGCTTCTTTCACGGCATTCGAAAAATCACTTTCGCCGGCATTAACCGCTGCCGCCGCTGCTGCCGGAAACAACCAGACACCCAGCATTAACGCCAAAATTTGCTTTACCTGCCTTTTCATATTCTTAAACCGTCCTATCTCATCTGGTTAATGGTTGAAAGCATTTGATCTGACGTGGAAATAATTTTTGAGTTCATTTCATAAGCACGTTGAGCCGAAACGAGCTCGGTAATTTCGGAAACAGGATTGACATTTGATGTTTCCAGATAACCGGACTGGATGGAACCAAAACCTTCATTATCCGGATTGTCGACAACCGGCGCTCCGGATGCTTCCGTTTCCAAAAATAAATTCTGTCCCATGGCTTCAAGTCCCGCTTCATTTACAAAAGTGGCAATTTCGAGCTGGCCGACATTAAGTTCATCCGTTTCACCGTCCTGCTTAACCCATACTTCACCGGCGGCATTAACATAAACTTCCACGGCATCATCGGGAATGGTAATTTCCGGCTGAACGACATAACCGTCATGCGTTACGATGACGCCGTCACCGTTGCGCTGAAAAGCACCGTCCCGGGTATAGGCCGTTCCTTTTCCTTCCGGAAGCTCTATCTGAAAATAACCGCGTCCTTTGATGGCCAGATCCAAACTGTTGCCGGTGTTGGTCAGGGCATTGCCGTCCGTAATGCGGTAAATGGCGGCAGTTTTTACACCCGTTCCCAACTGAATGCCGGCAGGAACAATTGTTTCTCCCGCTGTTGACGCGGCTCCGGGACGGACAATATTCTGATATAAAAGGTCGTTAAATTCTGCCCGACGTTTGCTGTAAGCGGTCGTATTCATGTTGGCAATATTGTTGGAAATGACATCCACGTTTGTTTGCTGAGCCAGCATTCCGGTTGCGCCAATATTTAAAGATCTCATGTTTTATTCCCCTTCTAAAAAATTATGCCTGCTGCGAAAAAGCATTGATTGTGTTGGACAAACGTTCATGTTCCGTGTCTATCATCTGTTGAATATATTCATATGAACGATGCAGATTTATCATTTTTGTCATTTCGACTACCGGCTCAATGTTTGACTTTTCAATAGAATGTTGAACAATCTGATAATTGCCGTTGTTATATTCCATCTTATTACCTTCCGTGTTCTCAAACAGGGTATCGGCAATTTTCAAAAGTTTCTGATTGTCTTCAAAAGAAGCCAGACGCATGCGCCCCAACGAACCGTTTTCGGTCAATATCTCGCCCGATGCCGTTATGGTTATTTCTTTTTCGTTCGGCGCAATAAAAAACGGTTCGCCGTTTTCAGACAAAACAGGATAACCTTCGGCGGTTACGATTGCTCCGTCCGCATCAAGCTTGAACTGTCCTTTGCGGGTGTATTTTTCACCGGCCGGGGTTTCCACCGCAAAAAAAGCATCACCCTTAACAGCGGCGTCCAATGTATTTCCGGTGTGAGAAATCATACCTTCGGAAAAATTTTTGTAAGTTCCGTAATCCTGTGTGAAACGAAGCGGGTTGCCCACTATTCCCCTGGCCGGATTTTCAGTTTTCGCCAGATAGGTCGTAAATACAGCCTCATCCCCCTTGTAACCCGACGTATTCATATTCGCCATGTTGTTAGAGATGACATCCATCTGTTTCCACAACGCCATCTGACGCGACAAGGCAATGTAATTTGTATTATCCATATTCTTTTCCCCAATTAATAAAGGATAATTTCATTCATGTAAAAGATAATGCAAAATACGTGCCAAAAAAAATAATTCCGAATAAAACGGAATTATTTTTTAATAACTTTTTATTAAATCCGGTTCAGGCGTTAAAATCGAGTCCCCAGTCCGCATAACGCGCCGGGTCGTCAATCCAGTTTTCCCGAACTTTTACATAAAGGAACAGATGGACTCTTGTTTCCAACATTTCTTCCAGTTCCAAGCGGGCAGCCCGGCCGATTTTTTTTATCATACCGCCGCCTTTACCCAAAACAATTGTTTTTTGCCCTTCCCTTTGAACATAAACAGACATTTCAGCCCGAACGGAGTTATCTTCCCGGCGCTGCCAAAGCTCCGGCTCAACCGTTAAGGCATAGGGCAATTCCTGCTGTAAGTATAAAAAAAGTTTTTCCCGGACAATTTCCGCCGCCAGAAGTTTCAAAGGCATGTCAGACATTTGTTCTTCGGGATAATACCAAGGGCTTTCCGGAAGATTATCGGCCAAATACTTATAAAATTCTTCCGTATTTTTTCCGGTGGAAGCCGAAATGAAAAAAGTTTCGGTAAAAATTTTTTCCTGATTTAATTCTGCCGCCAACCGTAAAAGTTTTTCTTCTTTAACCAAATCAATTTTATTTAAAACCAGCACGACCTGACATTGATCTTCTTTCAAACGATTGACAATTGCCTTAACATCATCATCAATACCTTTACGGGAATCTATCACCAAAACCGTTATATCCGCCTCGCCGACACCACCCCACGCCGACGCAACCATCGCCCGGTCAAGTCTGCGTTTCGGTTTAAAAATTCCCGGCGTATCCAAAAAAATTATCTGGGTGTTTTCGTAAATGCCAATTCCCTTGACCATTGTCCGGGTGGTTTGGACTTTCGGCGACACAATGGATACTTTGGCGCCCGCAAAATTATTGGTAATGGTCGATTTTCCGGCATTCGGCGCACCGATCAGCGCTACAAAACCACATCGTGTTTTTGATGTTTGGACTTTATCCATGTTTGTATCCCAAACGTTCAAGCATTTTCCAGGCCGCATCCTGCTCGGCAAGTTTTTTATTCCGACCTTCTCCGAACTCTTTCCCCACACCTTCTATACTGACGGACACATGAAATGTCGGTTCATGTTCGGCACCGGTTCTTTCTTCCGTTTTATAAACCGGAAAATCATGTTTTAAAACATGCGCTACTTCCTGAAGGAGTGTTTTTCCGTCTTTGGGCGGCGCTACATTTTTATCTATCAATTCGCGCCAGTGCTCATTTACAAAATCCACGGCCCGTTCACAATGACTGTCAATAAATATCGCACCGATAACCGCTTCGCAAACATCGCACAAAACATTTTCATTTTCCCGGATATCATCTCCCGTACAGATGATGTATTTATCCAGCTCCAGATGTCTGGCTACTTCCGCAACAGTTTCTTTACACACCAGCGCCGTATGCCGCTGCGACAGATTGCCTTCAGGTTCACGGGGAAACATGCGATATAAAAGGCTGGCGACGGCAACGCCCAACACCCGATCACCCAAAAATTCCAACCGCTCGTAGTTTTCACTGACCGAAGTACTGTAACTGCTGTGTGTTACGGCCTGGCGCAAAAGCTTTTCATTGTTAAAAGCATATCCCAGTTTTTGTTCCAGCTGTTTAAAATCAGTCATAAACACCTACCTGATTGCATCAAATAAACGAGACCAGCGAATCTGACGCGGCAGATTCCAAATCTTATACCAGACGCCGTCCGGCTCCAGAGAGAAGAACAAAACGCGCGCCTTGCCTACCAGATTTTCAAACGGAACAAAACCGACATTTACACGGCTGTCATCGGAACGATCTCTGTTATCACCCATCATAAAATAATGCCCTTCGGGAACTTTTAATTCCGGTACATTATCAAAAGCCTCCTCGTCCGAGACTTCAATAATATTGTGTTTTACGCCGTTGGGAAGCGTTTCGACATATTGACGATAACGCTCGACATTGCCGTATTTGTCATGCAGGACAAAATCTTCAATCTGTTCTCTTTCCACCAGTTTTCCGTTAATATACAAACGCCCTTTTTCCAGTTTGATTTTGTCGCCCGGCAGCCCGATAACCCGTTTGATATAGTCTGTGCGATTGTACTGAGGTTCTTTAAATACGACGACATCGCCGCGTTCGGGCGCATCCGTCCAAATGCGTCCGTCAAACAAAGGCATGCTGAACGGCAGAGAATGTTTGGAATAGCCGTATGTATATTTTGAAACAAACAAAAAATCACCGACATATAAAGTCGGATACATTGATCCTGACGGGATTTTGAACGGTTCAAACATAAACGTTCTGATAAAGACCGCTATCAAAACCGCATAGATAATTGTTTTTATGGTATCGGCAAAACTTTCTTCTTTTTCCATTATCTTTCCCCAAGCCTGCTTTTACTTTAGATAACATCATCGGTATAAATGAGCTTATCTAAAGCAAACCTTGCGTTTACTATTTTTACAATAATATCAGCAGACCTCTATGACAACAAAGGCCTGAGCAAGCGGATAGTCATCGCTGACAGAAAGCTGCAGGTTTACCGTCCGCCCGGCAGCCATTTCCTGCAAACGGCGCAAAGCTCCTTCGCTCAAGATTAATTCCGGTTTTCCGGAAGCATTGTGCACAGTCTGAATATCCTTCAGGTATATTCCGTTGCGGAAACCTGTTCCCAAAGCTTTGGAGCAAGCCTCCTTAGCCGCAAAACGCTTGGCAACGGATGCAGCATATTCCCGCGGAGAAACAAACTCTTTTGCTGCTATTTCAGCCTGTTCTTTTTCTCCCAACGCACGATTTATGAGGCGTTCGCCATAAGCTGCAATTGAACGTTCAAAACGTGAAATGCTCGTGATATCCGAACCTATTCCCACAATCATTTTTTTCTCCTTACTGTGCCGCCCGGGCGACATAACTAACCACTTTGCTTGCTTTTAACACATCTATTATTTCATTGAGCTGTTTTGTATCTTTTACTTCCACATCAACCAACAGTTCAAAATAACTTACCGTCCGATAGACAATGTTCAGATTGGAAATGTTGCCGTTGCAACGCGCTATCAGATTTGACAAATCGCCCAGAGCTCCGGGTTCATTGCTCAACATAATTTTCAGACGGCCGACATATGTTTCGCCATAGGCATCATCGCCCCAGGCTATATCCAGCCAGCGTTCCGGTTCATTGGCAAATTTTTCCAAAACTTTACAATCTATGGTGTGAACGGCCACACCTTTTCCGGTCGTTACAATACCAACAATCCTGTCTCCGGGAAGCGGATGGCAACACCCGGCATAATGGACGGCCATTCCCGGAATCAGTCCTTTTATTTTCAGAGGTTCCGATTTGCTTTTTTCTTTTTTTAACGTCCGTTTAAATGTCGGTACTTTGATGGCTTTGACAACTTTTTCGAGTTTTGACTGCTTATAAGCCGGATAAACCGCTTTTAAGACATCCCAGCCGGTTATCAGCCCCTCGCCGACTTTGGCATAAATGTCATCAATAGAATCCGCTTCAAAATTCTGCAAAACATTAATTAATCCTTTTTCGGAAAACTCAAGGTTTTCGGACTTAAACAAACGTTCAAGAATTTCCTGTCCCAAAGTGATAAACTGGTCGCGCTTATGCGCTCTGACATAGCGGCGAATGGCCGCTTTGGCCTTTCCGGTGACAACAAAACGCTCCCATTCGGTTGAAGGATGCTGCGCTTTGGATGTCAGCACTTCCACCTGATCGCCGTTTTGCAAAATCGTCCGCAACGGACGAATTTCCCCGTTGATTTTAGCGCCGACGCAGCTGTCTCCCACAGATGAATGAATGGCATAGGCAAAGTCAACCGGCGTTGAATTAATCGGAAGCCCGATTAAATCTCCTTTCGGCGTAAAGCAAAAAACCTGGTCGTTATACATTTCCAGTTTTGTATTTTCGAGAAATTCTTCCGGATTTTGCGCCTGTTCCAGAATTTCAAGCAATTCTCTTATCCAGCGGAAATTTTTTCCTTCGACTTTTTGCCCCTGCTTATAAGCCCAATGCGCCGCCACGCCCTTTTCGGCCACTTCGTGCATTTCCACCGTGCGTATCTGGATTTCGATGCGGGTATTTTCAGGTCCTATCACGCCGGTGTGAATCGACTTATAACCATTTGGTTTCGGTGTGGAAATATAGTCTTTAAAGCGACGGGGAATCATGTGGTATTTGCTGTGCACAACACCCAGTGCCTGATAACAGGAGGCTATGTCATCAACAATGATGCGAAAGGCCATGATATCGGAAAGCTGCTCAAAAGAGGCATTTTTCTGCTGCATTTTACGCCAGATTGAATACGGCGTTTTTTCCCGTCCGCTGACTGCCGCCTTAATGCCGTTTTCTTTCATATCCTGTTCAAGCTGTTTAATAATTTTCGGCACAATATTGCTGCCCTGCTCGCGCAAAAAGTTCAGACGGGCAACGATAGAATCGTGAGCTTCCTTATGCAGCTCGGAAAAAGCAATTTCTTCCAACTCGCTTTTGACTTCCTGCATGCCGATGCGTTCGGCCAGAGGCGCATAAATATCCAGGGTCTCCTTGGCTATGCGCAGACGTTTTTCCGGCTTGCAGAAATGGAGAGTGCGCATATTGTGAAGACGGTCGGCCAGTTTAATCAGCAAAACCCGAATATCTTCCGACATCGCCAGCAACAGCTTGCGAAAATTTTCCGCCTGTTTATTGTTGGCTGATTTTTGTTCTATCATTGCCAATTTTGTCAATCCGTCGACAATAGTGGCAACCGGTTCGCCAAAAAGCTGTCTTACTTCTTCTACCGTCGTATCGGTATCTTCAACCGTATCATGCAGCAGCGCGGCGATAATAGACGACGAATCGAGCTTGAATTTTGTAAGGATGCCGGCCACTTCAATCGGATGAGAATAGTACGGATCTCCCGATTCACGGAGCTGCGCCCCGTGTTTTTTCATGGCAAAAACATATGCGCGGTTCAGAGCATCTTCATCAGCATCGGGATCATAAGATTTTACTAATTCAACTAATTCATACTGCCTTAACATTGAGCTTCAACCGCCATAATAAAGAAACAACCGCACCGGGCAACAATTCTTAAACCCTGACAACGCCTGCACCCCGGGCGGATACAGGCGTTGTTATTGTAAACAGAATATAATTAAAAAATGCTGAATCCCGGTTTATTCTTCTTCATCGAACCCGGCATCAAAATCTTCACCCAGTTCGATGTCTCCTTCGCCTTCATCATCATCCAAACTGATATCCGCTTCATCCGCATCAAGATCAATATCATCATCTCCGCCATCGCGAATCTGCATATTATCAGACATATCCGCCGCATCAAGCGTTACGCCCGAGAACTGATCATCCAGTTCGGACAGTTCTTTTTCAGCAGCCATGATTTCCAGTTCTTCCTCTTCAGGCTCTTCGACTTCAACATATTTTTGCAATCCCATAACCAGAGATTTCTGAAGTTCTTCAATATTGACGGTTCCATCCGCAATTTCACGCAATGCGACGACCGGGTTTTTATCATTATCCCGGGCAACCGTCAGCGGCGCCCCCGCGCTTAAATCTTTCGCCCGCTGAGCCGCCACCATCAACAATTCGTAACGATTGGGAATTTTATCAATACAATCTTCAACTGTAACACGTGCCATTTCAATACCCTGTTCAAAAATTTATAAACCTGATTCAGACTTTATACTTATTTTTATATAAAATGCAATAACAAAATGGGGCGACAATGTTTTTTTTGTCATTTTTTTATTGACTAAGAGACAAGGGCTGCCCCCCCAGCATGTATTTTCCTCCGGCAAATTTTTCATTCAGAAGCGAACGGTTTTTTATAACTTCGGCAACGTCTTCCGCCGGTGCGGCATACATTTTTATGACGGCTTCTTCCGTAAGGGTCTGCGCTTTTTTTATTTTATCAGGAAAAGGCAAAATACCGCGGCGCTCTTTTCGGCGTATCTTTCGCAATGCCGCCGCCGTTGCCGCGCTCATTATTGATTTTCGGTATGCCTTAACGGTTTTATCGCAGGTATATGCCCATTCGTTAACATCAAAAGCTTCCGTTCCGACGATGGATTTGAATTCCGTCTCCATTCCGAGTATTCTGATTTTCTGAACCAGGCGGGCACAAGGATTAACCATATCTTTAAGCATATTCATTCCCGAGAAGCCATTCATTCCGTTTTCATAAGCATCAAGCAGCTGGCCGGCCTGCAAAAGCTTCAACGCCATTCCCGGGCGGGCGGAAAAATCGTTTACGGCGTCGAGCGTTTTTGCAAAGGCCTTTATATCCGCCGAGGTCAGACGTGAATTTTCGTCCGGAAAGATTGTCCGCAAATCCGCAGAAGTGATTTTGCTTTTTTCTTTATTGCCGGGATAAAAATTTTCAACCGGAACCAGTTCTTTTACCCGTTCATGCAGTTTTGCATTGTAAATCGTGCGGGGATTTTCTTTTTTCTCTCTCTGCCATTCGACAGCCTTTATGTTTTCAGGCCAAACCTCCGGCATAAGCAAAAAATAAAGGTGCGGAGACAAAAATTCAAGATTGGGAATATCTTTCATCTGCGGCGCAATACGCTCGGGAAATTTTCCCTTGGTTTCTTTAATCCCGGGCAAATTTAATATTTTCGGAGACATATCGGGCACCGTATGAAGATAAGGGCCAATATAGGGATAGATTTCGGGCGGCGCCGACAAAATCATTTCCAGCAAAATATCTTCATTTTTTTTCTTCAGACGTTTGTCGCTTGAACCATATGCGCCGATTGTCCGGGCAAAGATATTATCGAAACTGCCGCCGATGTTCCAGGAAAAGTCATAACGGCGGTCATAAACCGGCTCCGGCGCATAATCTCTCAACAACTCTTCATAAGAAGGCAAAGGCGCATTTAAATCAACCTCAAAAAAGCCTTTGTCTGTTTTCTGTCCCCAGAGAGGCTCCGCAAACAACACCCCACCAAGGATTATGACCGCCGCCGTTTTTTTCATATCAATTTTTTTGTCCCAAACGAACCGTATATTTCATGGTTGTTTTTCCCTGCGCCGGAATTTTTATTTTCCAAAGAGACTCATAAGCATTTTTCTTTTCGCTTTTTACGCTTTCGGAAACAATTTTCCAGGTTCCGGCATAACTTTGCGTCAGAAAGACTTCCGCTTCTTCGTTTTTGGCATTGTTGACGGTAACTTCCAGCGCCGCCTCTGTCATTTTATCTGAAATTTTTTTGACCGAACTTATTTTTCCGGAAGCATAAATGTCAAAAGCTTTTCCCAAGTCAAGTTCTGCTTTTTCTCCCAAGGCCAGCTGAGGCAAACCGGCTTCGCCGATAAACTGCAGCCCGCCCCGGCTGTCCGTTTCAAAAAAGCGTACCGTTCCTTGGGGCAAAGCTTCTCCCAAACCATTTTTCTTTGTGTTTTCAATTTTATACACAACCCGGGGATTGGCTTTCAAAAATTCATTTTCACCGCTGTTATAGTTCAGGTAGAGAGGTATCGACAATCTATATTCTTTTTGGTATTTCACATGATTTTTCATCATCAGGCTGACCTGCTTGGCCTGTTTATCCTTAATGCTTGTTTTTTCGGGCAGGCTGTACAAATAATAATCCGCTACGGCTTCGGAGGCCGGACGCGCCGCACCATAAGCCGCGCCGCTTTCCATCACAGCCGCATCGGCTTTCAGGCTGCGAGCATTCACCGCCAGCGGACGGACAAAATCATTTACCTGATTGACAGAACCCGCAATCAGCCGGACAGATGCGTTATCATAATCCGTTCCGGACTCGTTGTTCAGCGTAATCCAGCCATTCAGGTTCAGTTCATTGTCTTTTTGCAGTTCCGCCACATAATCGGCCTTCCAGCTCAGTCCCGAGGTCAGATAAGCCAGCTCCAGAGCTTTGGAACCTGCCGCCGTTTTATTTTTCAAATCGACGACCAACGTCGGTTTTGTTCTTAAATCCGCCGGGATTTCCGGATAAATGATGCGTCCGGGAAAATCGGTTTCAATGCCGTAAGAAAATTTTAACACCGGTTTCCCGTATCCGGCGTCAAGAATGACGGCATCGTCATAAGATGTTTTTCCCGTTTGTTCATTGTAAAGAGCCGTTTTAACATTCTTTCCGACGAAAGCTTCCAACAAATTGGAAGGATTTAACACATTATAGTTGTAATTTTGTTCAACAACTTCTATTCCCCGGCCGAACAATATGGCTGTTTCCGGACGGATCCGGGAAGAAACACCGACAAAAGCCACTTTATTTTCTCCCTGCTGCAGTTCTATGTTACGCGTGTCTCTCACAAACGCCAGGTTGTTGTTGTAAATACTTATTTCCATTTCGGCGGTTTTGTCCGTATCTGCTTTTTTTTCGACGACATCAGATGCGCGGCAGACGGAAACAGTTCCCAACATGCCGGCCGTCAGCAAAGCCATTGTTTTTTTCAAAAACATTTTATTCTCCATCAAAGTGCTTTTTCGTTTGTTTTTTTATATATTCTCAGTATATTCTAAAAAAAACAATAAAAATAATTTTCTTTTTTTGCAAATATGTTATGGACTCGTAAAAAATATTAACTTATTATGAAAGCAGTTTTTGTTAAGTAACTTGCAGGAGATTTTAAGATGGCTTGGACAGATCAAATGGTCGAAGACCTGAAAAAGATGTGGAAAGAAGGTCTGACAACGGGTGAGATCGGCAGAAGACTCGGTGTTTCAAAAAATTCCATCGTCGGGAAAGTTCATCGTCTCGGTCTTTCCGGCAGGCCCTCGCCAATCAAGAAAAAAAGCGATACTCCGAAACCGGCCGAGACAACGGAAAAAAAGCCGATAAAGAAAGAATCGTTTTTTCAATCTGCAACAAAAAAAGAAACACCCGTTCCGGAAAACAATAAAAACGAAACTTCCGACAACAACCGTTTTATATCAACAAAAATCGAGAGTAAGCCCCTGCCCCGCAAAGACGGGAAAGTGCTTCTGACCAATCTGGACAATCACACCTGCCGCTGGCCGATCGGTGATCCCAAAGATGAAAATTTTCATTTTTGCGGCAAAAGAGTGCGGCTGGGACAGACTTATTGCGACGAGCACGCCGCTCTTGCCTATGTCAAACCCAACGGCAGAAAATAACCTTTGTTTAACCTTTTGCTTATAGCATTTATTGTGTTATTTTGTTTTGGAATTTATTTTTGGAGCTTTAATTTATGTCTTTGGGGAGTTTACTGGCCTTTATCGCCGGATGCGCAACGGTTATCGGTTCTATCATAACCGCAACGGACAGACCTCTTGCCTTTGTTGACATTCCCAGTGTCATTATCGTTATCGGGGGAACAATCGTTACCTGTTTTATCTCTTATGAACCCAAAGATGCCATCAGCGCTTTTAAAACAATGCTGGCTTCTTTCAGGAAATACAAAGATCTGGATGTGCCCCTCAAAGAGGAAGTCGGCCGGATTGTCCGTTGGGGATATATTGTTCAGAAAAACGGACTTCAGGGACTGGAAAACGAAATTACAGACGAGTTGAGAGCGGATAGTCCGTTTCTGGCTTACGGCGCCGATTTGGTGGTTACCGGTTATACCGGCGCCGAGATCCGCCAGATTTTGGAACATATGATGGAATCGCAATCGTCTCGCGAAAGAGTCGGAACATCGGCTATTATGAAAATGGGCGGAGACGCGCCTGCTTACGGCATGCTCGGAACGCTTATCGGCCTGATTATCATGCTCAGCAACATGAGCGGCGATCCGGCATCTATCGGTCCGGCCATGGCCGTGGCTTTGGTTACAACTTTTTACGGCGTTATTCTCGCCCGTCTGGTGTGCATTCCTCTGGCTACCAAAATGAATGCCCGCTACGATCTGACCGACTTTAAAAACAATCTGCAGGTTGACGGGCTGGTTCTTCTGGCCGAAAGAAAGAGTCCGCGTTATATTCAAGATAAGCTGAATTCGTTCGTCGAACTGAAAGATCAGTTCCTGATAGACCGGGACATGAACCGTGAAGGAAACGGCAATCAGGCCTAAAAGCAACAAACAGAGGTTTCCATGAAAAAAAGAGAAGAAGCGGCTATTGATTCATCCTGGATGGATACTTACGGCGACATGGTTACGCTGTTGTTGTGTTTTTTCGTTTTGATGGTTGCCATGTCAAGCGTTGATGTTGCCAAATATGAAATAATTCAGGCCGGAATGCAGGAAGGCGTCGGAAAAGCAGACGTCTCCCGCCCGATTGAAATGATGATGATTGATTTGGGGGATGATATTCAGGCGCTGAACATGGAAGACAAGGTCGCGCTCGGCACCGACAGCAGAGGCGTCGTTCTGGAGTTTGGCGGCGGCTCTTTTTTCAGCCCGGGGTCGGCGGAGTTAAATCCGGAAGCAATTCCCATTCTAAAAAGAATTGCGGCAACACTTCAATCAGAACGTTATGATATGTTTGATCTCAGCATTGAGGGGCATACCAGCAACAAGAAATTTTCAAACGCCCAATATCCTTCCAACTGGGAACTTTCTTCTGCCAGAGCTTCTGCCGTTGCCCGCTTTTTGGAAGCACGGGGAATTGCCCGAACCAGAATTAAAGTAACGGGGTATTATGATAATATTCCAAAATTTCCCAATCTTGATCCTTTTGGCGAACCTATTCCGCAAAATCAATCCAAAAACCGCCGGGTTGTTGTTCATATTGAACCGCGCGGCATCAGAAGATAACAGAAGGTTGGATGCTTTTGGCTTCGGCTGTCGTTTTCTCTGTCTCGGGAACGTTCCTGTTAAAACTCAATCACCGGACGGACAGATATGCGATTTTCAGCATAACTTCCTTTTCCCAACATAACAAGGCCATACTTAAGAGAACATCCCCCGTCATTATAATGTTCGAAATGCCATGCTGCACTAGCAGTAACTTCAGATGACGTCCATAAAGGATCTCTATTCCCTTGAAAATCTCCTCCGATTTGCTGAAAAGCCTGAAGAATAAAATTACCTGAATAATCATCTCTCTGAGCTGTTGCCAAATTAGACGCCACACCGGCAGCCGGCAAACACCATTTGCCTTTTGTTTCGGGAACGGCTTCCGGTGCATATTCATAAGCAGCCCAGGCCGCCGGATATTTTTCTTTATTTCCTTTGGAAATTATTTTTTGCGTATTTTCACAAGATGCATAATCGTTAATGATGATGCTGCAATCTTTGGATTGTGTTACTCCTGTATTAATATTTTCTGTTGACCAATAATAGGCTCCGACATCAAAAGCGGCTAAGGCCTGTCCGCAATATCCGTCATCACTGATATAAATAACTACGGCAATCGGCGTTTTGCCGCTGACTTTATCGCTTGTACAAGTTCCGTCAGAATTTAAAATATCTCCGATTTTGCAGTTTTTGGCATAGCCGGTGCACTGGCCGAGAACAGCCTTTTCTTCTTCTGGTTCCGGACAAAACCAGTATTCGCCGAAGGGACATTTCAGACAATTTTCTTTGTTGGTTGTTGAAATTGGGAACATAAAAGAAGAAGCCAGCAGGGTAAAATATACCTTTTTGCCGGCGGAAAAAAACACACGCATTTCATCCTCCACACTTTATCATCACTGGTTTTAGTGTAGCATGAATTCTGCCTTGTGTAAATCATTAATTTTGTGCAGAGGTGAAAAAAAATTTTTGTATCCTGATTTCCTGCCGTAAAAAATTTTATCTAATTCAACAACGTCAGGACAATGCCGACAAACAACGGCACGGAAAGATTGTCATCAATTTCTATTTTATCTTCAAACATTTCGGCAAAGGTGGCGGCTGCCGCAGCCAAAACGGATGCATAAGTTACCGGGTAGAGCGGATTAAACACCATCATAATAATCAACGCACTCAGAAAGAAAGCCGTTGTTCCTTCCAGCGATTTGCTTTTATATAACTTCCGGGTGCCGAAAGCTTTGCCAAACAATGCGGCACAGGCATCCGAGGTCAGCATGATGGTTAAAGCAATTGCCGCAACCGGCTTACTGAACAGCATGGTACAGATAATCGCCGCTGCCAGAACATACATGCTTCCCGAAACCTGAAATTTATCTTTTTTCAGTTCTTTGCTCCGCAGGGTTTTGTAAAACATTACGCCGAAAGTTCGCCGCGCCCAACGCCATTTGCGAAAATTTCCGTATTCAATCATTCCGTCGGCAAAAAGCAAAAAAGCAAATAATGCAATTGAAATCCCCGGATGCAAAAAATAAACCACCGCCGGAATCCACAGCGAACTTAAATGAATTGATTTGCGGTATAATTCGTTACGGAAAGATTTTTTAACCTGCATATGGCGGAAATTCAGTTTTTCTTTTAGTTTACAGAAAAAGTTTTCCCTGTTTTTCAAACTCAACATTATGGTCATTTTACCATTCCCGGCCGTTGTTTTTTTATGAACTGCTTTTTCCTACCATTTTTTTCCGCTTCTGTAAACCTTTATCTTGTTTTTTTAGGCAGAAAAAACGGCGTACGGCATAATTTATGATTAAAATAACCATGAAAGATGCAACCATGCTAAACAAGCTGTGCGACAAAAAATGCTGGCCGCGCAGCATTTGATAAACGGAAGCAACCATCCCCAAAAGAACTCCGAAAACCAATCCCGCAATCTGATTCCGACGGCGCTCAAAACAAAAATACAACGCCATAAAAGCAAATCCGACCGTAGCGTGGCCGGCCGGAAAGCAGCGTCCCGCTTTCAACGGTGAAAAGTTTTCAGGATAAGCTTCAAGAATCCGGACAAAAGGATATATGCCGTTATAAATATTCAGCTGATAAGGACAATAAACATTTGTATAATATTTGGCTCCCGCAACCAAGGCCGGTACAAAAATCAGACTGAGCAGAAGAATCATCATACGACAATTCCGGCCGCGTCGTTTTTTATTTTTCCACGACAAACACAAACATCCCAAAAGCCCTGCACAGACAGCCGCATAAACTATTTTCGGCCCCTTGTAAAAGAACCATGTTAATTTTTTATGCCAAAAAGGATCAATCATCCACATTTTTACATCCGGCCGGTAGAAGAGATTCTGCAGGCGGATATCAATCTTTGTGTAATATTCTGCGGCCAAAATCGCGCCCAACAGCAAAATACAGGCAATCAATCCTTTAGCCAAAGCAGCAGGTTTCATCTTATTCTTCGGGAAAATCCGTTCCCTGATAATTCTTAACGGTTTCCTTTATCAATGTATATGTTCCTTCTTTCGAAAGCTCATTATTGGCAGGCACCGCACTGACCGCCAGCGTTTCGGCATTTATGTTGGCATAGGTCATTACACAGACAACCGCATATACCGCCGTTTGAAACACCCGGTTGATAAATTTTGGCGCAGGAATTGCCGTCAAAGTATAGCGGGCGGTAAAATACATCAATAATCCTAAAATAATCAAACAACCGAAACTCATAAATTCCACAAAATCAGAAGAAAAGAACTCAGCCGCAAGCATATCAAAATTGCTGTATGAATGTCTGAATACGGCCAGGCTTGCCGGGAAACCAGACTTTTGCCAAAAATAAGCCGATATAAATTCTTCGCCGATTGTGCACAAAGCAAACACAAAATAAAAGAAATATGAAATATATTTATCCCCTCTGCCGTTCTGCCATTTTTGCGGCAAAAGCATCAGGTAAACAACATAAGGCACCATCACTGCCAAAAAAGCCGAAGTCGTCGTCAGCAGCAAAATGCCGAAAGTTTTTACCAAACCGAAAAAGCTTTCATCCAATACCGCTTCGGTCGCACAAATGCTGTAAAGCGTGAAAATAAACTCCGCGGCAACGGCAACAATATAAAATGGAAACAGACGGCGCAGCAAATATGAATTCATTTATTTAATCCCCGATTTTATTATTTGTTTTTAACTTAGTGATTTTAAGAATAATTTCAACTTGATTTCACCAAAAAGCCACAGCTTATTATCCCGGCCAGAAGCGGGTGGGGTATGATTCAAAAAAAATCCTCTTCATTTTTTTCACTTCTGCATGAAAATAGTGATTGAATACTCAGAAAACTTATGCTACACTAAAACCAGTGATGATAAAGTGTGGAGGATGAAATGCGTGTGATTCTTTCCGCCAGCAAAAAGGTATATTTTACCCTGCTGGCTTCTTCTTTTATGTTCCCGATACAGGCTTTTGCCCAGTGCGTGGAAAATAAAGATTGTTCTGCTTTGGGTTATAAAGAAACAACCAACAAAGAAAATTGCCTGAAATGTCCCTTCGGTGAATACTGGTTTTGTCCCGAACCGGAAGAACCCGAAGCCGCTGTTCTCGGCCAGTGCACCGGCTATGCCAAAAATTGCAAAATCGGAGATATTTTAAATTCTGACGGAACATGCACAAGTGATAAAGTCAGCAGTAAGACGCCAATCGGCGTTGTGGTCTATATTGGTGGAGATGGTTGTGGCTATGCAATGTCAAATTCGATTAATTTAGAGACGAGTGTTTATTGGGGAAGCTATGGTATAGACATCCCTTCTTTACCAAACTATACAAATTGGCAAGATGCAATCAAAGATTTTGACGTTAGTGGAAATATGGTAAAGATTAGTCAGGCTGGCAGCAGTAGTGAATATGAAGCAGCTTATATTGCATTAAATTATGCACCGGATGCAGCGCCTGAGACAAAAGGTAAGTGGATGTTGCCAACAGCAGGTATTTTAAATAGTTTATACAATAACTTGAATATAGTTACCAACACAATGTTAAAAATAGGAGGAAAAATAAGTGAACATATATGGGCTTCAACTGAGTATTCAAGTACCGACGCCTGGGCCTACGATTACAGCATAGGTGTTAAAACCGGAGGCATAATTCATACCAGTAAGCATACCACTTACGGCTA
The DNA here is from genome assembly GCA_949289935.1 of uncultured Pseudomonadota bacterium. GTDB lineage: Bacteria > Pseudomonadota > Alphaproteobacteria > RF32 > CAG-239 > HGM16780. The sequence continues at coordinate 43,175 of CASEQD010000006.1, forward strand.
TGGCGGCTTTCATTCGGTGCTCGCTTTTTAACCCGCCGCTTCTTTCTCCCTGCTTCGGGAGGGGAAGTTATGGCCGCATAAAAAACTTAAACCAAATCTTCCAAAAACGGCGGTTTATAATTCGGGCCTTTGAGAAATTTGCCGTCTTCCCGTTTCAATGGTTTGCCGTTAACCAGTTTGGACATATTGCTTTGATGCACCCGGCGGAACGCCTCCTGCATCGGCAGTCCGAGCGCGACGACCATACCGCTTAAGACATATTGCAAGTCGGCCAGTTCTTTCAGCATGCGCACCCGGGTATCATGACTGGTTGTTCCTTTGGCGTTCAACTCGTTCAGCAACGCATTTATTTCCACATTCAACTCACCCATTTCTTCCTGCAGAAGTTTTTGGCGCAATTTCAGCAAGCCGGCGCTGTAAGGCTCGTTGACCGCAACTTCCATTGCCTTGTGGCATTCCAGCACCTGCTGTTCGTATTCTTCCATGTTTCTTTCTCCTTTGTTCTTAAATTAAGATATTTACCGGAAAATAGAAATAGGATTTTCATTCTGTAAACAAATTATTTTTTCAGCGCTCCAGATTGCCGATAACATGATTGTAATATTTTTCATGACCGGTTTGAGCTTCATAATTTAACGCTTCCGGGCGCTCCGTCGTTTTCCATTTGCCGCGGCGCAAAGTTATTCTCCGGGCAATCAGACGGATGCGGTTCAATGCGGCTTTTTGCCGCAGCTTTTCCTTTTCCGTCAACGGACGAGACAATTCCTGCTCAAATGCTTTTTCCGGACGGCCGCCCTGCTCCCGGGAATATAAAACTTCGTTGTTTAAGGCGTTGATAATTTCCAAATCGGCGCCGCTGTCATTGATATTCCTCAACAGGCTTTTTATTTCCCGGATATAACTTTCAGGAACTCGCAGTTGTGAAAAATGGTGCGGGATATTTTCGCCGGTCCGCGGGCGTTTCCCTGCCAACGCCTGTTCAAACCGGTAGACGCCGTCCATGTGGCGGGCTACAATATTGGTTTCTATCTGACGTTTGGGTGCCGCAATAAATTTGACATCCACTTTATAGCCCAAATCCTGCGCCGTTTCAATATATACCGGCAATGAGGCATTCGGCTGGGTGTCCAAAATGATATTTTCCCCGCCGACCAGAATTTGCGCGACGGCTTCTTCAAAATTTTTGTTTATAAAGCTTTCTACGGCCGAATGTTCCTGCGCGCTTTGTTCTTTGGTGTTCAGACTGGAGGGATATTTTTTATACAGTTCAAAAATATCGGGAAACAAAGCATAAAAATCGTCGCTGCCGATACACACTGCATTTTTGTTCTCTTTGGCGATTTTAGCGGCGACGGTGGATTTTCCGCTGCCGGGCAAACCGGTAATAATCGTCAGATGTTTGTTTGGCAACAGTTTTTTGCCGCGGCGGATTTTTTGCAGATATTCTTCTAAAATAACCTGCCGTTTGAGTTCCGATACGCGAAATTCTTTTTCCATTTATTTATCTCCCAAACTGGGGGTATTTTATCATGTTTCCGCATTAAAATCAATCGGCAACAAAAAAGGCTGAGTTTTCCTCAGCCTTTTGTTTTTACAAATTGACGATACGCTGCAAAGCGGCTTCGACTTTGGCTTTGCTTTCCATCGCCTCAGACTGGCGGCGTTTTTCTTCATCGACCACCGCTGCCGGCGCTTTTTCGACAAACGAGGGATTGCCCAGTTTGCGGGCATAACCGTCCAGACGTTTGTTCAATCCGTCCAGCTCTTTGCGCAGGCGTTCTTTTTCGGCCGCAAAATCCACCACGCCTTTCAGCGGAAGCAGCACCGCTCCTTCCCTGAAAACACCCTGAACCATATCCGGTGTTACTTCGCCGTGGAAAATTTCCAGTTTTTCCAACCGTGCCAAAGAGCAAACAACCGGTTTGAATTCAGCTAAATTTTCAGCTGAAGTCTCATTGACATCTTTCAGATAAACAGTCAGTTTTGCTCCTGCCGGCAAATTCATTTCCGCCCGCAACGAACGGATTTGCGAAATCAGTTCGATTGCCCAGTCGACACGGCGCACGGCATTTTCATCAGGCTGAACGTTTTGCGGCCAGGCGGCGTGTATTAACTTGACATCGCGTTCGGCGGTGTTGTTCCACAGCTGAGTGGTAATGAACGGCATGAACGGATGCAGAATAATGAGAATCCTATCCAGCGTCCAGGCAAAGCAGGCGCGGGTTTCGGCTTTGTCCGATTCATTTTCTCCATACAAAACCGGCTTAATCATTTCTATATACCAGTCGCAGAAAGTTCCCCAGACAAACTGATAAACCGCATTGGCCGCTTCGGAAAAACGGAAGCTGTTCAGATCGGCGGTAACTTCGCGGGAAGCTTCTTCGGCCTTGGCGACAATCCAGCGGTTAATTTCAAGTTTAACCGATTTTTCATCAAAACCCTGTACGGCCCGGCATTCGTTCATCTCACCAAAACGCGCGGCATTCCATAACTTGGTGGCAAAATTGCGGTAACCGGCTATGCGGGCTTCCGACATGTTGATGTCTCGCCCCTGGGTTTCCATGGCCGCCATGAAAAAACGCAAAGCATCGGCGCCGTATTTTTCAATCGTTTCCATCGGGTCAACCGTGTTTCCTTTGGACTTTGACATTTTCTGCCCATGCTCATCACGCACCAGGCCATGAATATAAGCTTTTTTGAACGGCACTTTTTTCATGGCATACATGCTCATCATCATCATGCGGGCAACCCAGAAAAAGATGATGTCAAAACCCGTTACCAAAACAGAGGTCGGGTAAAACGTATCCAGATATTCCGTTTCGTCCGGCCAGCCCAACGTTGAAAAAGCCCATAATCCGGAAGAAAACCAAGTATCAAGAACATCTGTTTCGCGACGGAGTTCGACAGAACGGCCGTAATGTTTGTCGGCGGCAGCCTGCGCTTCTTCTTCCGTTTCTTCGCAGAAAATTTCGTCATCCGGGCCATACCAGATGGGCATCCGGTGCCCCCACCACAGCTGACGGGAAATGCACCACGGCTGAATGTTGCGCATCCATTCAAAATATGTTTTTTCATAAGACTTCGGAACAAACTGCATTTCGCCTTCTTCAACAACGCGAATCGCTTCTTTGGCCAAAACCGGCGCATCCACAAACCACTGATCCGTCATCAACGGTTCAATCACAACGCCGGAACGGTCGCCGTAAGGAATAACCATCGGGTGATCTTCAATTTTTTCCATATAACCGAGTTCTGTCAGTTTTTCGATGGTTTTAGCCCGAGCTTCCTGTGTGGACATTCCTTCAAACGGCGTATTTTCGTTAAGGGTCGCATCCGGATTTAAGATATTTACCAACGGCAGATTGTGACGTTTGCCGACTTCAAAGTCATTAAAATCGTGCGCAGGCGTTATTTTGACCGCACCCGTTCCTTTTTCCGGATCGGCATGGTCATCGGCAATAATCGGAATAACTTTGTTGATTATCGGAATAATGCAGTTTTTGCCAATCAGGTGTTTTAACTTTTCATTGTCTTTGGAAACGGCAACCGCCGTATCGCCAAACATGGTTTCAGGACGGGTGGTGGCGATGTGGACAAATTCATTGTCCGTTCCTTCAATCGGATATTTGTAATAATACATTTTTCCGACGGTTTCTTTTTGGACAACTTCCAAATCAGAAACAGCCGTCATAAATTTTGAATCCCAGTTAACCAGTTTTTTCGCTTTGTAAATCAGCCCGTCTTTATATAATTTTACAAAAATTTTGCGGACGGCGCGGCTCAAACCTTCATCCATGGTAAAGCGGGCGCGCGACCAATCGCAGGATGCTCCGAGACGGCGCAGCTGTTTGCAAATGGTTCCACCGGACTGTTCCTTCCATTTCCAGACGGTTTCAATAAATTTTTCACGCCCCAAATCGTGGCGGGTTTTTCCTTCTTTGGCCAGATTGCGTTCAACCACCATCTGAGTGGCAATTCCGGCATGATCCATCCCCGGCTGCCACAAAACTTTTTTGCCCAACATGCGATTATATCTGATTAAAATATCCTGCAACGTTTCGTCCAGCGCATGTCCCATATGGAGCACACCGGTTACGTTCGGCGGCGGGATGACGATGGCAAAAGCATCTTTGTCCGAGCGCATATCCGGCTTAAAATCACCGCTGTTTTCCCAGTCGGCATAAATTTTTTCTTCAAAATCCTTTGGCGTATAATTTTTTTCGAGCATTGTTTTTTCCATTTTATTTTAACCGTTGAATGATTATTAACATTAAAATCGGCAGATGTAAACCGCAAAATGCTCTCAAAACTTTCGTTTGAGAGCATTGTTTTCAGGAGGCCGGTTCAACAAAAATGTCTTAAGAACCAACCTTTGCCATAACTCGTTTAACTTCTTCGCGGACAATATTTTCAATTACTTTTTCCAAATTTTCATCCACCCATTTCTTAGCCGCAGCGGAAACTTCTTCCCGGGCATAGGATAAGATATCACCTTCCACGCCGGACACGGCCTTTTCAATAACCGGTTTCAGACTTTCGGCAATAACTTCTTTTATCATATCTTCAATTGTCAGCGACGGACTGCCGACTTTGGTTTCGGCACTGGCAGGCGCTATTTCCGGCGCCGTATTTTTTTCCGCCGAAAACATCCGGGCAAAGTTATCAATAATATCATCGGAAACATCCCGGACTTTTTCTTCTTTTGCTTCCTCTGTTTTCGAAAGATTGATTTTTTCAACTTCCGTTTCTTCCGGTTCATCCGTCCTTATTTCTTCAACTTTTTCTTCTTCCGGCGGCTGCTGAATACTGTCTTCTTCCGCTTCAGGACTGTTTATTGCCTCTTCCCGACCGGCGGCAATTTCCTCATCCGGATTTTCCTCTTCCGGCAGAATATCGTCTTCCATATAAATCGGTTCGGAATCAATATCAATGTTTTCTTCCGGGAGTTCCACTCTTTCCGGATTTAATTCCAAAATATGATTTTCTTCGGAAAGCGTTCCGGCTCCGGATCCAGTTTCATTTTCATCATCATTTTCGGAGATATCCGCCTGAGCTTCCGCTTCTTCCGTTTTATCCCGCTCAAAAGAAGATATTTCAAAATCGGGCAAGGAACTGATGTCGATATCCGAGCTTTCATCTCCGCCGGGAAGAGAAATTTCAAACACCGGATCTTCCTCTTTTTCCGGCACAGGGATGCTTTCCGGTTCTGCCTGCATTTTTACGGTATCTGGCTGAACTTTATCCTCAATATGAGAAGCATTATCTTCCTCTGAATCATGGGGCTCCGGCCAGGACTGGCTTTCTATTGTTTTTTCTGATGTTTCCGGTTCATCATTTGATGCCGGCGCCTGCTTTTCCGCCGGTTTTTCTTCAACAATCATGGATGCAGACAAATCATAAACATCATCTTCGGAAGTTTCGCTTTCGGGTGTTTTTTCCGTTTGCTCCGCTTGTTTTTCATCTTCCGATAAAATTCCTTTAATGGAGGAAAGAATTTCTTCCATTGAAAGTTCTTCCCGTTCCGGATTGTTTTCATCTGCCATGGCGTTTTTCCGTTTTCAGTTATTCATCTATTGATATTGACAACCATTTGCCTCGGGTTTCTTTATAATATTTTTCGGCATCATACAAGTCAACCTTTAATTTCAGGTCTTTTGCCGTCAGTTTTCCCATTGCCAGCAGCAAGTTCATTGACGCAACATAATAGTCACGCTTGGCTCTGACTTCATCGACCTTGGAGTTCAGCAATTCCTGATAAGCATTTAACACATCAAGAATCGTACGGTTGCCCAGAGCTTCTTCCTTTTGAACGCCATCCAGAGCAACTTCGTTGGAAGTAATCTGATCTTTAATCGACTTCAGCTGCGCTTCATTGGCGTTTTTATATTCCCAGGCGCTTTTTACATCCGAATGAGTCTGACGTTCAGCCTGGAGGACGAGTTCCTGAGCCTCCCATTTCTGATATTTGCTCTGACGAATCTGCGCCCGCGTCGCACCGCCTTCATAAAGAGGAATAGTCATATTGACGCCCCATTCGAGATTGTCGACCGTATTGTTATTCAAATCATAACTGCTGCCGTCATTTTCGGTATGCGACGCCTGACCGTCCAAAGTAATCTGAGGCAGCAGGGCTCCAGTTTTAGAGGCCACATCATAGGTACGCGAATCCAAGAGGTGTTTAGCCTGTAAAATGGTATAGTTATGTTCTTTGGCATATTCATATGCTTCCTGAAACGTTTTCGGCAACATATCATTCAAATTTCCCGGTTCGGAAAGATTTTCCGGCGCATTACCGATAACTCTCGCATAGACGGCTTTCGAGGCTTCCAAATCGCCTTCCGAGCTGATGCGTTCGGCCTGAGCGCTGGAATAGCGCGCACGAGCCTGAGACACATCCGTCCGGGTTACTTCGCCGACATTAAAGCGCTCTACCGTTTCATCCAGACGTTTTTTCAGCAGTTTTTCATTATTTTTCTGCAGTTCGACGATAGCCTCATCCCTCAATACATCCAAGTAGGCCGTGGAAGCCTGGAGCAAAACATTCTGCTCAACATTCATCAGATTGCTTTGTTCGGACCGAACCATGCTGTCGGCCGATTTTACGGAATTGACCGTCTGAAAACCGCTGAACAATGGCTGACTGACAACGGCGGCTACGGAGGTGCTCGAGCCTCCGTCATTTTGGGCATTCATATCGTCATCCAGATCAGAATCGGTATATCCGCCGGTCAGGGAAATTGTCGGACGGTAGCCGGATTTGGCTAAAGCAACATTTTCATCGACGGAACGCAAATTTGCCCGCTGTGCCTGCAATGTCGGATTAGTTTTATACGCCGACCCCATTGCCGTAAAAATATCTTCCGCACGCGCTGCGGGCGCCATTGCCGTTAAAGCCGTCGCAACCATCAAAGCCGACAAAAACTTTCTTTTCATTCAACTCACCTATTTTTTTATTAAAATCTGATGTATCATATTAAGCTTATTGCGATTATGCAATGAAATTTCTAAAAAAAATGATAACAAAATTGTTTTTTATCAAAAATAGCCTCCATTAACGATATTTCAAACAATTCATTTTATGTTTGGGATAATTTTGTATGTAACCTTCAGGAGAGATTTCGTGAAAAAAAAAGATGCAACACAAAATATCATTAATGAGATTGACAAAGCCCGGCTGAAGCTTTCAATTGAACATTATATTAAATATTTTATCGGCAAAAGAACCTGCGAAATCAACAAAGAAGAGGCGTTACAGGCAATTGCACTCGCCGTGCGGGAATTTGCCATGGACAAAATGTATGAGACCATTGCCCGGTATAATAAAGCCAACACCAAAAGAATCTATTATCTTTCTATTGAATATCTCATCGGCCGTTCGCTTGAAAACAATTTGCACAACCTCGGGCTTTATGACATTATCAAAAGCATTAAAATCGACGGTTTTCCGGACATTGACCTGAAAGAAATTTTTGATGCGGAATATGACCCCGCTCTCGGCAACGGCGGTTTGGGACGGTTGGCGGCCTGTTATCTGGATTCAATGGCTTCGCTCGGCCTGCCCGGTTTCGGTTACGGCATAAACTATCAGTTCGGTTTGTTTAAGCAGAAATTTGAAAACGGTTATCAGGTTGAACAAGCCGACACATGGCTGTGCGAAAATTCCCCCTGGCTGGTTGTCCGCCACGACCGCAGCGTAACCATCCCCATTTACGGCGATGTCGAGGTTATCAAAAATGCCAACGGACAGGATACTTATATCTGGATGAACACCAAACATTTTTATGGCGTTCCCTATGATTTTCCGGTGGTCGGATATAACGGCAAAGCAGTTAACTATCTGCGTCTGTTCTCGGCCAAAACAGACGATGAACTGGATATAAACATCTTTAACGAAGGCGGCTATATGGAGGCCGTGAAAGATAAAATCGGCACGGAAACAATTTCCAAGGTTTTATATCCTTCCGATGCCGTCGAATCCGGAAAAGCATTAAGACTGGTTCAGCAGTATTTCTTTGTTTCGTGCGCTATTCAGGATATCATCCGGCGCTTTTTGGAAAAGAGCAACGACTTTCACAGGCTTCCCGATTATGTCGGCATTCAGCTGAATGACACGCATCCGGCTCTGGCGATTGTGGAAATGATGCGTCTGCTGGTTGATGTTTACGGACAGGAATGGGACGATGCCTGGAATGTTGTTACCAAAGTTTTTGCCTATACAAACCACACTCTGCTGCCGGAAGCTCTGGAAACATGGCCTTCCCGCATTTTAGGCCATGTGCTGCCAAGACATTTGCAGATTATTTATGAAATCAACCGTCGCTTTATTGAATTTGCCAAATCAAAATTCGGCAATGATTCCGAAAAGCTCAACAAACTTTCAATTGTCAGCGGAGACGGCGACGGACAGGTTATCCGCATGGCCAATCTGTCTATCGTCGGCTCGTTTTCGGTCAACGGCGTGGCCAGGCTTCACTCCGAATTGATAAAGACCCGTCTGGTTCCCGAGTTTTATGAACTCTGGCCGGAAAAGTTCATCAATGTTACCAACGGTATTACACCGCGCCGCTGGCTGCTGCATGCCAACAACAAACTTTCCGACCTGATTTCGGATAAAATCGGCAACAGCTGGGTTACCAATCTGGACGAGCTGAAAAAGCTTGAAAAGTTTGTCAACGACAAAAAATTCATCAAGGAATTTATTGACGTTAAAATCCAAAACAAAGACCGGCTGACAAATGTGATTTTCAAAGCAACCGGCGTTATGGTCAATCCCCGGAGCCAGTTTATCGTTCATGCCAAGCGCATTCACGAATATAAACGCCAGCTGATGACTATTTTGCAGGTTATCGGAGAATATTTGTCAATTATCAAGGACAACCAGAAACCGACGACGCCCAAAACCTATATTTTTGCCGGTAAAGCCGCTCCGTCTTACAGCTTTGCCAAGCTTATCATCAAACTGATCAACAACGTTGCCGAAGTGGTCAACAATGATCCGAGGGTGAACGACCTGATTAAGGTGGTGTTTATTCCGGATTACAAAGTTTCGCTGGCGGAAACAATGTTCCCCGCCGCCGACGTCAGCCTGCAGATTTCAACCGCCGGATTTGAAGCCTCGGGAACCGGATGTATGAAACTGGCTCTGAACGGCGCGCTGACAATCGGTACGCTTGACGGCGCCAATATTGAAATCCGGGAAGAAGTAGGCGAAGAGAATTTTTATCTGTTCGGGCTGACGGAAGCAGAAATCAACCAGAAACGCGCTTCATACAATCCCCGCGATTTGTATGAAAACAACGATTATATCAAACGTATTCTGAATGCGGTAAACTCAACCATGTTCTGCGAAAAAGACTATGTGCTGTTGTTTAAGCCGATTTTTGAAGAACTGACAAACCGTGATTATTATTTTGTTCTGGCGGATCTGGCCGATTTTGACAATACCATCAAAAAAGCGGCCAAAGACTTTCAGAACAAAGAGGAATGGGCCAAAAAGGCTCTGCTTAACATTGCGCGAATCGGTAAATTTTCATCCGACCGGGCAATTATGGAATATGCCGACAACATCTGGCATGTTAAGCCGGTTAAGTAAAACAAGACTGATTTTGACATGTCTAAAAACACAGCCCGGAAAAATTTCCGGGTTGTGTTTGTTTCCAGCATCTGAAAAAACAGTTAAATTTTTTTGCTTTGTCCGGCCTTCTTCCAAGCGTTAAAATTCAATCACCGGACGAACATAACTATTACGAGCTTTATTACAATTTCCCTGTGTATAGTCTATTTCACCCCGTAAAGATCCTTCCCAAGCCATACACTCAGAAACTTCAGACGAAGTCCAATATCCATAATAAGATACCTCACACCCCATTGCTTTTGCCATTCCCACATTTATTTCATAAGCATATTTGCGCATTGCATTAAAAACACCGGCTGCCGGCAGACACCATTTTCCCAGTGTTTCGACAGCTCCGGACGGAGCATATTTTGAAGCGCTTTCAGCTGCGCGGTGTACATAATTAACAGCCAATATTTTTTTTGTATTTTCGCAACTGTTAAAATCGTTTTCGGCCTGTTCTTTTGTAAGATTGTCCAACCCCGGAACATCGATCCAATCCTCACTATCACACCACCAAGCATAATCTGAATCTTCCAGGGCTAAAGCTTGACCGCAGCCGTTTGGGTCAATATAACCGACGACGGCAATCGGTTTTTTACCGCTGATTTTATCGCTTGTACAGGTACCATCAGAGTTTAATATATCCCCGATTTTGCAGCTTTTGGCATAACCGGTACACTGACCGAGGACGGCTGCTTCAGGTTCTTCCGGTTTTGCCGGTTCGGGACAAGCCCAGTATTCACCGAACGGACATTTTATCCCGTTGTCACATGATGTTGGCGAATCGTAGCCTAACGTATTGCAATCTGTTTCCACGCATTGGGCGAAAGCGGAAATTGGGAACATAAAAGAAGAAGCCAGCAAGGTAAAATATACCTTTTTGCCGGCGGAATGGAACACACGCATTTCATCCTCCACACTTTATCATCACTGGTTTTAGTGTAACATGGATTTTGTTATGTGTAAATCATTAATTTTATGCAGAAGTGAAAAAAATGAGAGGATTTTTTTTGTTTGATTCATACCCCTCTTCAATTCCGACTAATTCTTTTGGAGGGAGTAGTACGAACCGAACAAAAGGAAAGTATTATTTAGTTGATTGGTTTTGACTCATACCCCTCCTAACCTCCCCTACTCAGGGGAGGGAAAAGGAGAGTATATTCAGAGGAGGAATATAAGGAGTAAAGCAAAGCTGCTTCGGTCAACTGAATTGTAACGATTGTTTCCTCAGGCTGCCGCCTGTTCACAATCTAACAATTCAGACTCTGTCGTTGAAA
>CASEQD010000007.1 GCA_949289935.1 uncultured Pseudomonadota bacterium
TGCATACCTTTTCTCCTCTTATCATAGATCTTTCTTATACCTTAAAAATTATAGCCTTTATTGTCAATACTTAAATATCAGTATTATGTGAATAATCTACGGATCGTAGGGGTCTTTGTTGCCGCTGCCCTGGGACTTTCCGGATATCGGGCTGCTGACAATGTTGTCCAGGCTGTAAGCGTCCGCCAGCGGCAGCTGGCTGTGCAGGGTAACGGTTTCATAAGCTTTGTAAACATTGTCGTTCTTGTAAATATCAATGATGTTTTCACCGGTAATCAGCGCCGAAGCGGTGTATTTGTCCCGGCATTTGTTCGTCATGACTAACCGGCCGGCATCGTCGGAATAAATCAACGTAACTTCTCTATATACATATCTTTATAATTAAAAATACGTGTTAAAATTTTTTTGTAACTTTCCATAAAAGTTTCAGAAAATTTATATTTATCCAAAATAATTTTTAAAACATCTTCAGAGCTTTATAACGTAAAAAATCTAGTAAAACTCTTTTCTTTGTATGTAGTAAAATTTTTATCAGAAATTTTTGCCATATTTCCTATCGAAATTAAAAAAATTTTTTTATTTCTTTTTAATAAATCTAAAAGCCCTAAAAATTCAGATAACAATCCTTGTGAAGCAACCCTTTCGCAATCATCAAAGCAAATAATATATTTCTTTGTTAAAAAAGCATCTAAATTATCTCCATAAATATCCAATATATTAGAAACATTCAAATCAAGTATAGTATTTTTAAACTTAGAAAGGTTAGTCAATAAATCATTTGAAGAGTTTTTAAATACACTACAAGCTCCATCTAATAAATTTTTAATACCAATACTTTTATCTTTAAACATACTGTCGGTTATTTTTGTTAAAAAAGCATTTTTTATGGAATCAGCATCTTTTTTTCCAAACAAAGAAATATAAATGATTCCATAATCGTTTCTTTCAAATAAATCCTTTAGATCGTTATTAAAAAAATAAGTTTTTCCAATTCCCCAAGAACCGTCTATAAAAATATTTTTTTCTTGTGAAGCAAAATCTTCACTAGTTGCCATATATTTAATTTCATTTAAAATATTTTTATTATTACTTTTCATTTTAATCTCTTTGGGTATCGGTATTTATTTTTTCAAAAGAACAAAAAATGCTATCATCAATTTCTTTTGCAACTTGTTCTATTGTTTTTCTTGTTTTGCATATATCATCAACAAAAATTTGCAATATCTTACGGGTAATATTTTCTAAAAAATCTCTCATAAAAATAAATAAACAAGCCATATTATCTGTTTCATCGGGAGCAATTGAAATTAATTTTCTCATATTTTTCAACTCTGATTTGGTAATGGTACCTGAATGAACCAAGCTGCTTCTAATGTCATATGCGAGTGATAATACTGTAGATAAATTCTGATTTAACAATGCTGATGTTCTTGTTTGCAACCTATATTTGAGTTCCGATTTGCAATCATTCAAAATACTTGTTTCCCATACTATAGCTAATTTAATCATTCTTTCTATTAAACCTGTTGTCATATAATAATCTGTAAAAAACGAAACCGGAATTAACATCTGTTTCTTGCATCTGATTAATTTTTTAGTAAATTTAATTATCTCTGATATAATATTTACGTCTAATTTATATTCAGGTAACAAATAGTGATAATTTTCACTCCAATAGTCTCCTAATATACATTTATTGTCTGAAGATACCGGTAATGTATAAATTTCCTTACTTATTTTAGACAGAACAAAATACTGATTTATTTGTATGTTACCTTGATATAAAAATCTACTTGCTCTTATAAAACAATCTATTTTATTCAAGTTTTTTCCTATTAAAAAATTTGTAAAATCTACGGTAGTTTGACTTACAATTCTTGGATGCGAGATTTTTTTAACAATAAGATAATTACATACGGGCTTTGGAGAAAGAGATGCGATATTGCTTTTATTTAATACTTTATCTAATTCATATGTGCATGAATTATTGTTTTGGGTATTTAACAATGTGCGATATTCTTTATAATATGTATTAGCATCAATAATTTTAAATCCATTGATTGATTTATCTAAAATATTACTATTGATTTTGACATTATACAAAGGAACAAATATATATGCATCCACCATATCTTATTCCTCATCAAAATATTTTGCCATCAAGGAAGCAAAGAGCGTTTGCGTTTCAGCAATAGATGATTTTATTTTTTCTTTCTGAGCTTCTATTCCTTCTACAATAGTAGCAAATTTCTGCTGTAATTCTATTGGCGGAAGTAATATATTTATTGCTGACAATATTTGTTGATTTAAATTTTGAATATTAGCGCCTCTTCCTCTATATTGTTTTTTAATAGTTTCATATTTTAAAAAATATAGCAAAAACTTTGTATTTAGTAAGTGTGTATTTCGCCGAAATCTAATACAAAAACCACTATATACTATTGGCAAGCCTTTTGTTTTTACCGAAACACATCTTCCAACTAAATCTTTATTTCCATTAGACCTAACAAAAATAATATCATCATCCTTCAACATATATTCATCATTTGGGTGCGTTTCCAACAAAATTTCAGAACACTTTTCTGGATTTTTAATAGTTGCTAAATTTTTAAAATCACTAACACCAAGACAACGCATTTTTATTTTTCCAGAAGCTTTAGAAAAATTAACTCCGTTTTTAAAATTTCCTAAATTTTTCATTATTTGAGAGTTCCATTTTTTATCATTTATTGCAGGATCTCCAAACATATCATAAAAGATGGACTTAATAAGATTATCTTGTTCTGCAAGCAATTGTTTCTGTTTTTCTAATAAATCAGATACTGCATCTAATCTCTCCGCTATTTTTTTCTGCTCTTCTAGTGGAGGAAGAGGAATTATTATATTTTCCAGAAAGAAACGTTTTAGATATATGTTTTAATCCTGCCCCTTTAAAACCTTCTTCTAATTTATACATATGCCCGATAAAAAACTTATATATATAATTTAAATTTAAATTTACATTTACATTTACATTTACATTTACATTGGAACCTTTTGCATAAAAGACTAAGCAATCTGTTGATACTGAAAATGGAGTTTCACAAAAATGTATATTTGCCATACCTCCTGTTCCAAATATTATAGCAGGCTTATAATATTCAGCCTCATTTACATACTTAGATAGAGAACTACTACTAGTAAAAAATGGATACATCCCAACTTTTAAGCCACTACCAGCCTTTATTTTAGATTTTTTTTGAACTTCTAACACGTTACCTAACTTAACTTTTTCCCACTTAACCATTTATTTCTCCTGCATTTAGCAAGTTTGCCTTTTTTATATTTTTAGGCCCAAATATTTGAATAGATAATTTACTTCTTATTTTTTGAATACTTTTTTCATCAGCAAACGGTGAAAGGTAAATTTCATCTATCAACAGATCTGGAATAATAGTTTCTTTCAAAAATATTGTTGGCTTATTATCTTCTGAAAAATATTGGTCATAATCAAAATCTTTATCGCCTATTATTGTATTAACACTACGTTGAACCCATGAGGTGGTATTGCAAGTTAAATTATCTATAATTAGGCGAAATTCATTATCATTTTCAAAACGTTTTTGTTTATGCATCAAAGAATAAACTAAGCTATTTAAAGTACTAACGTTATTAGGAGATAAAAAAGATATCTTTTCATTTTGCCAATCTATGTACTTTACCTTACCAATAGCGTGCCTCCCATGTCCGGTTTTCTCGATAGATTTTTTTAAATGACCAATAGTAGTTTTAATTGCTACCGCATCAGGCGCATTTTTTGTATATTGTTCCCACATATAAGCATTTGAATAATCATTAAAAGTCCAACAACTCACAAAAACATTTCGACGACAATATTCATAAATTTTTTGCCAGCGAGCACTTACATTCATTATATCAATATTTTTATCTCCTGTTTTTTTTATTCCGGCTTCATCAAAATTAATTTGATTATTATCATACATTTGAACAAGTTTTTTATAGATTTCGTTTTTGTATTCATCAAAGCACTCGGCTTCTTTTTCATCGTCATCATAAACTAAAGGAGAAATAAACGCTATTTTCTTTTCATCTAGTAATTGCTCAAAATATTTATATGGAAAAAATCTATAAATAACCTCATTATCGTCTAATTTTCCTTGAATTTCTTTGAAGTTAACAGAAGTATCTGGCATTTTTGCTGAAAAAGGATCAAATCTTCCTGTTTCCATAAAATGCCTTGCAATTACTTTTAATAAGTTTTGTCCAAACTGCACAGGCAGGATAATAATTTCTATCAGCTTCTATCAATACTCCACTAAATGTTGGCAACGGCACGTTTTGACGCGTAATATTAAAATTTTGCAAATAATCATTTAATAATGCGGTATTGTCTGATATATTTTTAAACATATATTTTGAATTATCAAAGTTTATTACAGTATTTGAACCTGTAATGCAATCTTCATTTATAGCAAATTCTTCAGGGGAAAGAATTTCTACCCCATAAAGATTAAATATTTCGGGTGATTTTTTTAGTAAATTTTCATCCCTTGTAATAAAACCTGAACATTTATTCAATAGACAATAAGTCACATGTTTTAAGTCGGAGATTTTATGAATGCTTGATTTACTAGACAGGTCTATTATTCCAAATATTTTTTGTTTTAATGCATTATATTCTTCTGTCTTTTCAATTTCTACATATGATGGCAACATTGGAATATTTTTTACGAGTTCCGCGAGTGGGTCTGGTGTCATAGCGTTTCTATCTATTTCCTGTTTTGCTTCTGGAGTAATAAATAGCTTAAAATTACCATTAAAGCTACACTTAATAATTCCAGCAACATCTTTATAATTTTGCCTTTTTTTTATCAAATCTAATAAAATATTCAAATCCATAACATATTTGTGAAAGGTATTAATAGGTTGCTCGTATGTAAAGTTACCTATATTATGTCTTTTTAAGCTGAATAAAGTTGGCGTATCTAAATAAGCTATTCTAACATTAATCTTTCTTTTTGTGGTTTGCCCACCATCTTTTTGCATTACGGCAATAAATCCCACACAATTATAAAATTCATTTGCTTCTCGCAAATCATCGGCAACATTGGCTATTAGCTCTGTTACTTGCTGTCGCTCTCCATATACTTTAAGTTCTTCAACTAATTGTTTTGCGCAGCCTAATCCTCTAAATTGAGGCAAAACATATGTTTGTTGCACAGTAATCTTAGATTTACTAATTGCATGACTGAATAAAATATGTCCTATGTATTGCGTTTTGTCATCAACTAATACCCATAAACAATCTTTCATTCCTAACTGATGATACACACATTTAGGTAGGAACCCTAAATTTATATTATTTTTATCTGCTTCATTGGATACCATATCTATATATGGTAGCACTTTGTCGTATGTTTTTAATATTTCCATTTATTCTCCTACTTAATGTTTAATTTTATAATATACATTAGCAAAGAAAAAACAAAAGAAAGAAATAAAGATACACAATTTTAACATTAGGCAGCATTTAATTGGGAATTTATTATAGATTTTGCTTTTTTCCTCATAATTAAAGCCGAAGATTATTTTAAGCCACCAGCAGACCTTTTATCATTTGGACTTGTTCTTTCGTTGCCAATACTTCTTCACGGTAAACCAAGAAAAAGTTGAGATTGATGTCCTTTTTCAGTGCGATTTTGTGAGAGTCTAGCTCACCAATTCAAGCGGCAGGTACAAAAACTGCCGTTTTTCTTTTATAAATCAAGCACTTAACCGGGTTTGAGTGTTTGTTGTAGCGGGCAAAATGGTTTTGCAAAAGTTGGTAAAATGGTTTTGCATAGATTTTAAAGTCTAGGTTTCGTCTAAGTTTTAAAAGGTGGGTTTAGTCGGAAAGCCTTTAAATCCGGGATTTTGACTGACGGCATTTAAGCCGTTTTTAAATGCTTCGGCCCCTTGTTTAAATTAAAATAAAGGGGCATTAAACGTTCCTTTACATAAGCTTTATTCTGTCAAAAGGTGGCAATAAACGCCAGCCATCACTCTTTGATTTGGACAGGCTTGTTCGCACAACCGTTCATTGAGCCTAAGGCCGATGGCAATCGGAGCATCACAGGGATAACATATTCCTTCTCTGTCCATTAAAGGTTTATCCGGAGGACAATTGGGAATACTTGGAATGTTTCCTCCCATAGCATACAGAACCGTACGATTGGGACAGATATCTTCACAATTTTTTTCAAAATTACAATCCGTATCCAGTCGTACAATAAGTTTTTCATTACAGGAATAACATCCATCATCCCAATTTTTCAAGGGCTTGTCATCCGGACATTTGCCATTGTTGGCCATAACATGGTCAAAATTATTGTCTGGGAAGTCCGGGACATAAGTATTATCTGTATTATATGCGAAAGAATTATTTTCTGCTTCCTCGGGTGAAGCAAAACAACTGCCATTTTGTGCCGCGAAGGGACGATCTTTTGGACATTCTTTTAATGCGCAATTATAAGCAGTCCAGGCAGAGCCGCTGCCTTCAATATTAACGGTACGATTTGGGCATAAATATGTACAACTTTCAGAAGATCCGACCTCAAAAGCCAATGGATCATCGCAGGAATAACATTGATTATATTGTATGAAATCGCAGTCTTGAGCTATTGTGTTTGAACTCCATAACAAAGTGATACTGCATAAAATAATGGGAGATAATTTCATGTCGCCGGTTCCTCTTGGAAAAACAACTTTATCTTAATATTAAAATACTCAAAAAATAAAAAAAAGTTAAATTTTATGAGAAAAGTTACTTTCTTAACAAGGATTTCCGCATTCGGTGGTGGCAACTTGAACTTTGTCATATCCGGAAGAGCAGAAAACAGATTTTGAACCTGAAGGGCAGGTATCAGAGCAGCAGTTTTTACAGGAAGAATAACGGGGTACGCCGTTGACGATACAGGAAATTGTTCCGACAGCTGCGCCGCAGGAGCCGGTTTGAGTGCAACCGTCTTCCTTGCAGGCTCGGTCGTTGATGTTATAACCGGCTGCGTAAAAACTTTACGCTTACAGGAACAAATGCGGACAAGGCTATTTCCCGCTAGGCGATTTTGATTTTTGCAAAATAGAATTCAGGGGCAAGCATGAGTCAATAAAACGCAACAGCTTGACAAGGTTTTTGAGGTTTGTTAGCTTGAAAGTTGTTTTATGATTATTATGTGAAACCGTTAAATATTTTTATGTTATGGAAGCTGTTATTCAAATTTTTTTAATGATCATTTTGGGAGTGCTGGCCTGCTGGTGCTTTAACAAGTTGCTGTGGAGCTGGTATAAATTTACGGCGGCGAGACGTGCCCGGAAGCATCCGGAAGATTTTCCCCGCACCGGCAGCATGGTTTTTAACAAAAAAACAAAACAGTTGGAAGCCGACAGCCGCCCGATACTTCCCGAAGAGAAATAATTAAGTATCCATGAAAAAGCATCTGTAATCAGGCTGATTACAGGTGCTTTTTAATCAAATCAACATGTTTTTTTTGTCTCCCGAAGGTAGAAAAACGCGTTGAGTTTCATTTTTTGCCGGAGGTTTGCATCTTTCTCTTCCATAAGAGATAAAAAAAGACGAACAAACCAATCATACATCTCAGAGAAACACGTCACACTTTCCCCGGTTGAGGGTATCTCTTTTGACGGAACCGGGCTAAAAATTTTTCTTTGTCTTGTTGTTTCATAATATAACATAATTTAAGTACATAAAAATAAATAACTGTTGTTATGTTAGTTAAGACCGCAAAATGTCAAGTTTATTCTGGGCGGAAGCGGAGGCGCAGAAAAAGAATTGACTTTTGCCTCTTGTTTTGTATATTTCCGGTGTGTTTAATATTATTAAAATCATCAAATTATTTTGTCTAACATTTGAGGATCCGGTCATATAAGCCTCGTTAAATATTCCGGCATTATTATGGATTGGAGAATTGTACTTATTATTGCAGCGGCCAGCGTTTTTGTTTTGTTGTTTTTGTTTATGCTTTTTAATATCGCGCAGCTGCGACGAAAAGCCCGAAAAGAGCTGTCATACGAAGCCGGAGTTTATACCGGGCCGGCAGGTGAACCGCAATGGGACGGAAAACTTCCCGAGAAAGTTGATGACTATACCGAGCCGCGTTATGTGTATGAGAATCTGACAGAAAGCACAAATTATCTTCCGGAAAACGGACGGGTTATCGGTTATCGGATATCTCCGGGGCTGGTTATTCATTCCCGTGTCATGACCAACATTCATGCACCATCCGTCGGCAGTTACATGGAACGCCTGGGCGGAAAGCTCATAGAAGCGGAAGATATGCCGGCTTTATTGAAAAACTGGGATAAAATTTCCAAACTTCGAAAACAAGCCGGAGACAGTTCTCTGAATAAAACAGAGTTTTTTGGAACACATCAGGGATTGTTGGTTGTGTACAGCGCCCAAAACCTCGCATATAAGGATATATCCGGTTTTAGAAACGTGTGGGCGCAGCTTGTTCTGAAACGCTGAAATTACCCCATAAAATCCGATATGTAAAATATCGGATTTTATTTTCTTTTATAAATCCTTGGAGAGGGCAGGGCAAAACATAACATTCGGAAACTATATAATTCGATGCACGATAGAAAACAAATCCTGTCGCAATTGCCGTTTTAAACGACAGGCATCAAAAATGTCATTACTTTACAATTTTACCCGGTTCATGACGGATTCGGCAAAAACTTTCAGCGGATTTGACAATATGACCGGCTTAAAATTTTCAGGTTCAAGTTCCATATGGCAGGCGAGTTTTACAAATTCTTCAAAATCAAGAGCATACTTTGGAACCATCAGTTGATACATATTGAAGGTGTCAGGACGGATAGACTTGTTGATGTGGATGCCTTCGGCGCTGATTGCCGTCGGAATGCCGGCGTTTATGGTTTCGCAGCAGGAAAAGCTGTCAACCGTATAAACGGCCAGCGTGTTGTCAAATCCCAGAACTGCCGGATAAATATTTCCGATAATTTCATGTCCGGAAAACTCGGCTTCAAATTTACCGGAATACAAACGCCACCGAGTTCTTTCGCCGGCTGTCCGGGCAATATGTTTACAATTATGAAATACAATATCCGGGTGCTGTTTAGTTCTTTCATACAAATAATCCGTGACATCATTCGGCGTGCGAGTCCCGTTGACAATAATAACGCCGTATTGGTGCCGGGTCAGCGATATGCATTTTTCAAACAAAGCCTGGGCGTAATTGACGTCAAAAATAATTTCGCTTCCTTCCGTGCGGCCGCCCAGACAAATGACAATTTTTTTATTTTTATTTAAAATGCGTTGTAATTTATCCATATGAACCGCAATATAATCTTTCTTTGACGGTTGACGGAGCAAAGCCTCAAGCTCGGCTTTTTTTCGGATGATGTTTTCTTTGTTGAAAGAGTGGATGATGCCGACGGTAATCAAAACTTTTTTGCGTAATTTTTTATTTTGCAGCAGGCGGATGCGCGCCGAAAAAGTCAGCAAATGCTTTGGAACATTGATAAAGTCAACATATTTGTAATGATGCAGTTTACTGCTTAAAACGACGGTTAAGATTTCACCGAGTCCGTGCTGCCGGTAATATTCTTTAACGGCACGACAAACGGAATCGGCATTAACATCGGGAGAGCTTTCGGTAAGATTATAGGGTGTCAGAAAAACGCGGGGAACGGAAGATTCGGTTTCAAACCAGGCATCCAGAATGGAAAAAACTTCCGCGCGGAATTTTTTGTATCCGCCGAAATTCGTATAACACAAAGATTTTGGCAAATCCCTTGCTTCGGCGGCCTCAGGAGATAGCAACAAACATCGTTCGGCAGAGCAGATTACACCGGCTTTTTGATGCAAAGCCCGAATAGCGCCGATTAACTGATTGCGATATCCTGTATCGGCAGTATCAAACGCAAAAGCAACAACCTGTGATTTTTCACGTTTTTTTACCATTCTATTCCTTGTTTTAGGACTGTTTGTCTAAAAAAAACGAAGCGCACCAATATAATTTTTCCAAAAGATTGTCTTTATCTGTCAGTCCTTTTGCGTCAAATGCCCTCATTTTCAGAACAATGGAAATATCAATGTTGACGTCGGATTTTAGCAAAGACAGCATTTTAATAAAGCTGGCAAGAAGGATTGTATTGTGCCTGCTGGAAACGATAAACTGATATTTCTTGCCGGGATTGGGCAGATGCAGCGCAATGGTGTTGTTAATATAATCCGTTTTAATATCCAGCCCCAGATAACCCAAAGTGCGGATATCGCGGTATACGGCATCGCTGTCCATTTGCAGCAGGCGCAAAACATAAATTGCCGCCGTACCGAAGAAAAAATACGGCCGATAAGAAGCCGCGGCCTGCTTAAAGTTTTTGACCTTGAAAACAGCCTGCAGCGGATAAGAGTTGTCGTCGCTTCCCATAATTCCCGTCAGTGCGGCAAACAGCAAAAAATATTTGTTTTCTTTTTCCGGTTCAATCAAAATAAGCTTGTTTTGACGGTTTTCGTCAACCAGCTTCCGGACGTCCCTCAAAACACTTTTGAAATCTATTTTATCCGGAGTCTTAAGAAAATAAACAGGGTAGTTTTTTCCGCAAAAAGCATTGCCTTCATTTTCATCAAAAATTATTTCCATATTTATCCCTTTCTGTTCACAGGCTGTTAAGGCGCCCCAAAACATCTGTTGCATAAAACTTCTATATCATATTAAAATTCAAAATAAAACATATTTTTTTACGGCGTTAAGTTTTTCATAACCGAAACGGTTAACAATATAAAATATTTCAGACATTGCTTCGGATGGAGTTTTTGCAGCGGCAGTTTGCCAGATGGTCGTTGACAAAGCCGGTTGCCTGCAGAAAGGCATAACAAATTGTCGGGCCGAAAAATTTAAAGCCGCGTTTTTTCATATCTTTACTGATGGCTTCGGCTTCCGGAGAAAAAGCCGGAATTTGTTTCAATGAGTTAAAATTGTTGACAATCGGCCGTCTGCCGGGAAAAAAAGATAAAATATATTGATAAAAACTGCCGAATTCATCTTGTATTTTCATAAATTGACGGGCATTGCCGATTGCAGCTTCAATCTTCAAACGGTTTTTGACAATACCGTCAAACCGCATCAGACGGTCAATATCATCCGGTTTCATTTGTGCCGTTTTTTTAACGTCAAATTGACAAAAAGCTTTCCTGTATTGCTCCCGTTTCCTTAGGATTGTAATCCAGGACAATCCTGCTTGGGCGCTTTCAAGCAGCAAAAATTCAAACAATTTTTTATCATCAAAGGTTGGTTGTCCCCACTCTTCGTCGTGATACCTGACATAAAGCTCCTCCGTTCCGCACCAGCCGCAGCGTCCGTTAATCAGATCGTTCATAATTTATTACCCTGTTTATGGCTTCCACACCTCAATATAATAATAGTTTGTTGAAAAATAATTAAAACCTCAAAGGGATTCTGTCAAAAAACAGAGCAGATGAAACAAGTAATAAGGCGGAGGTATGAAAAAAAACAAGTCATTACATGATGTTACATTTTATAGTTGAATTAGAATAAAAAGAAGTTGCAAATTAAAGTAATTTATAATAACATCCGCCGTATAAATAAATAGAAGGTTTTTGTTGAAAAAAAATAATATAAATTATCCTTAAATTATATTAAGTTTAAGGAAAAGAGAAGCACTAACCATAATGTAAAATATAAAACAACGTTTTACGAAAAAAATAACGGTAAAATAAAATTATTTTTTTTCAATAAAATCCTCAGCTTTTCATAAAAAAGGAAATTTTTTGAAATGACGAAAGCATCGCCGGAAATATCTGTTATCATGCCGGTCTACAACACCCGGGAAGACTACCTCAGAGAGGCAGTGGAAAGTATTGTTAATCAAACATATCCGGACTTTGAGCTTATTATTGTCGACGATGCCTCAGAGGCGGATGTTTCTGAAGTAATCGAATCATACAAAGATAAACGCATTTTTTATTACCGCCGGGAAAAGAATGAAGGAGCGGCGGCGGCGCGCAATTTTGCCATAGACCGCGCCAGAGGAAAATACATAGCCTTTATGGATTCGGATGATGTTTCCCTGCCGGAACGGTTTGAAAAACAAATCGGCTTTTTGAAACGGCATCCGGAAATCGGATGTCTGGGAACAAAAGTCGGTTACATCGGCAATGATGTTGCCGGGCGGAAAGAAATTCAAAAGCCCGTTGTCCATGAGGAAATTGAACATTACCTTATTTTTATGGGATGCGTTTTTTGTCAGTCAAGCGTTGTCTTAAAAAAAGAAGTGCTTGATAAAAACAACATCCGTTATCAAAGCTGTTATGTCCCGGCGGAAGATTATGCCTTATGGCTGGATTTAATTGGAAAAACAAAATTTGCCGTGCTGGAGGAAAAACTTGTTTTGTACCGTTCCCACACCGACAACATTTCTCACCGGGAAAATAAAAAACAGGGTACTAATTCTGTCCGGGCGCGTCTTGAGACCTTGCAAAAACACTATAAAGTCAGGCAGCTGAGCGTTGAAGTTTGGACGGATTTTTTTAATTATTCATCGCTTAATACGCAAAAAGAAGAAAAAATAAAAAATGAACTGGATGGAATAATTGCAGCATTGGAAGGGGGAAATAATCCTTTTTTGGATATTTCCTCGTTTCTGAACGGCTGCGTTTTTATTTTGCGGGAAAGTGAAAATTCCATAGGCGAAAAGCTGGCGCAGCTGATTGTTGATTTTGAGCGGAAGGGATATCCGGTCAAAAACGCCAAAAAACTTTTCCGGAAAAAGTTCAAAAAACAATATTACCATACGCGGAACGTGGCCGGACAGCTGAAGCTGATGCGCTCGCCGTTAAACCGTCTGCTGGAAATTCCGTTGATTTTTAGAATCTTTTGTTTTGTTACCAGAGGTGTATTATGAAAACAATTTTAGTTACGGGAGGAACCGGTTTTCTTGGTTCCAATTTGTGCATACGTTTAATTAAAGAAGGAAACAGGGTTATTTGTGTAGACAACAATTATACCGGACGGATCGGAAATGTTTTGGAAATCATTTCTCATCCTGGTTTTCGCTTTATTGAGCATGACATTTGCAATCCGTTGGAAATTAATAATGAAAAAATCGACCAGATTTATAACATGGCTTGTCCGGCGTCACCGCCGGCTTACCAGGGAAGCTATTCGATTAAAACGACAAAGACCTGCGTCTTTGGCGCCATAAACATGTTGGAACTGGCAAAAAAACACGGTGCGACGATTTTGCAGACCTCGACCTCAGAAGTCTATGGCGAACCGCTTGTCCATCCGCAGGTGGAAACTTACCGGGGCAATGTTAATCCGATAGGCATCCGCGCCTGCTATGATGAAGGAAAACGTTGTGCCGAAAGTTTGTTTTTTGACTATTACCGGCATGAAGGCGTTGACATCAAAGTTATCCGCATTTTCAATACCTACGGTCCGAATATGGATCCGAACGACGGCCGCGTCGTCAGCAATTTCATCTGCCAGGCTCTGAGCGGCAGGGATATTACCGTTTACGGCGACGGAAGTCAGACCCGTTCGTTTTGTTATGTCGATGATTTGATAGAAGTCATCATCAGAATGATGAATTCGCCGCGGGGATTTACCGGACCGGTCAATACGGGAAATCCCGGAGAATTTACGATTAAAGAACTGGCTGAAAAAGTAGTTGCCAAAATCGGAGGAAGTTCTAAAATCATATACAAAGATCTGCCTTCGGATGATCCGACGCAGCGCCGTCCGGATATCACGCTGGCAAAAACAAAGCTGGGATGGGAGCCGAAAATCAATCTGGATGAAGGTTTAGATAAAACAATCGAATATTTCAAAACGCAAATTAATCTTTTTAAGAAGGCTGAATAAAATGAAAGTAGGAATAATCGGAACAGGATATGTCGGTTTGCCGACCGGCGTCGGATTGGCAGAGCTTGGCAACGAAGTGACGTGCATTGACCGCGAACCCAAAAAAATAGAGGCGTTAAAAGCCGGAAAACTCACGCTTTATGAAGACGGGCTTGAAGAGCTTTTCCACAAGAATGTCAAGGCCGGCCGCATCCGGTTTACCACTTCGATGAAAGAAGGAGTCGGCAATGCGGATTTGGTCATCATTGCCGTAGGTACGCCGCCGCACCCGGTAACCAAAGAAGCCGACATGAAATACATTCATGCCGCGGCAACCGAATTGGCCGAATATTTAAACGGCTATACGGTTATTGCAACAAAATCCACGGTTCCCGTCGGAACGGGTGACGATGTTGAAGCCTTAATCAGCAAAAAAAATCCTTTTGCCGATTTTGACGTTGTTTCGCTGCCGGAATTTCTGCGTGAAGGATTCGCTGTGCACGACTTTTTCCATCCGGACAGAATTGTTGTCGGTGCCAACACGGAAAAAGCCCGCAATGTTATCAAAGAATTGTATAAGCCGTTTGAGGGCAAGACCAACATGCTGTTTGTCAAACGCCGTTCAAGCGAAACCATTAAATATGCCTCAAATGCTTTTCTGGCAATAAAAATTCACTACATTAACGAAATGGCCGATTTTTGTGAAAAAACCGGCGCGGATATTACCGAAGTGGCTAAAGGCATGGGGCTTGACACCCGTATCGGTCCGCGTTTTTTAAACCCGGGGCCGGGCTACGGTGGCAGCTGTTTTCCGAAAGATACGATGGCTATGGCCTACATGGCGCGCCAGAATAATGTTGAAATGACTCTGATTAATGCGGCGATAGAAGGAAATTTGCGCCGCAAAAAACAAATGGCGGAACGGATTCTTGATGCGGTTAAGGAAATCGAAAATCCGAAAATTGCCGTTTTGGGGCTGGCGTTCAAAGATGGGACGGATGATTGCCGCGAAAGCCCGGCGATGGAAATCGTCGGAGAGTTGATTAACAACAAAGCAGACGTTACGGCATATGATCCCAAAGCAATGGGCACGGCCTGTTTTCTCCTTGGCGATAAAATCAATTATGCCGATGATATGTATTCGGCATTGAAAGGCGCCGATGTCTTGGCCGTCCTTACCGAATGGCAGGAATTCCGCACGCTGGATTTGAAAAAAACCGCGGAAATCATGCGTCATAAAAACATTGTTGACTGTCGCAACCTGTTGGATGCGGAAGAGGCAAAACAAAACGGCTTTGTTTACAGAGGAATAGGCCGATGACGAATATTCTGGTTATGGGCGGAGCCGGCTACATCGGCTCCCATACTGTCAGACACCTGCTTGACAGGGGATACGGGGTTGTCGTTGCCGATAATCTGATTTACGGACATCGTGAAGCGGTTGACGAAAGAGCGGAATTTGTTCATGCCGATTTGCTGGATAAATATTCCCTTGAAAAACTTTTTCAAAACAATCACATTGATGCCGTCATTCATTTTGCGGCTTTTGCCTACGTCGGAGAAAGTGTTTCTGAACCGGAGAAGTATTATTTCAACAATGTTGTCGGAACCATAAATTTGCTCAATGTCATGCAAATGCATAAGGTCGGGAAAATTGTTTTTTCCAGCACTTGTGCAACTTACGGCGAGCCGCAGTATACGCCGATTGATGAAAGCCATCCGCAGTGTCCGATAAATCCTTACGGCCGGACAAAATTGATGATTGAGCAGATTTTTGCCGATTATGAGCGTGCATACGGACTGCAGCACATTGCTCTGCGTTATTTTAATGCCGCCGGTTGTTCGTCAGACGGAAAACTCGGCGAGAGCCATTCGCCGGAAACACATCTCATCCCGTTGGTGTTAAAGGCCATAACCGGAGAGCGCAAAAATATCAAAATTTTCGGAACGGATTATGATACGCCGGACGGAACCTGCATCCGTGACTATATTCATGTTGAAGATCTGGCTCAGGCTCATCGTCTGGCTGTGGAAAAGGCCGGCGTTTATAACGGCTGTATAAATCTGGGAACCGGCATCGGAACTTCGGTAAAAGAAATTATTTCGGCAGCGGAAGAAGTCAGCGGCAAAAAATGTCCGGTAGAATATGCGCCGCGCCGGGCAGGCGATCCGGCAAAACTTTTTGCCGACAACCGGCGTGCCAAAGAAATTCTGGGTTGGACGCCGGCATACACCGATATTCGTGATATTGTCAAAACGGCATGGAACTGGGAAATAAACAGGAAATATTAAAATGAAAAAAGTAAAAAACCTTATTGTCGGTTGCGGCTTGTCCGGCGTTGTCTTGGCTGAAAGGATTGCTTCCCAACGGCAGGAAGAGGTTTTGATTATTGACCGGCGAGGACACATCGGCGGCAATATCTATGATTATAAAGACCGGGAAACTGGAGTTACCGTCCATCAGTATGGCCCCCATGTCTTTCATACAAATGATGAAAATGTTTGGAAATATTTAAGCCGTTTTACCGAATGGCATCGTTTTATGTATCGGGTAAAAGCCGTAATTGACGGTATTGAGGTTAATATTCCGTTCAATCTGGACAGTCTGCATAAGGTTTTTCCGCGAAAAATGGCTGAAAGACTTGAAGAAAAACTGATAAGCCGCTTTGGCTTTAATGTTAAAATTCCCATTCTCCGGTTGCGCGAAACACAGGATGCCGATTTGGAGTTTTTGGCGCAATATGTTTATGAAAAAGTTTTTCTCGGCTATACGGTCAAACAATGGGGAGTCCGGCCTGAAGATCTGGATGCTTCGGTGAGCGGCCGGGTACCTGTTTATGTCAGCCGTGATGACCGCTATTTTCAGGATAAATATCAGGGAATTCCGGCTGACGGTTATACCGCCATGGTTAACAACATGTTGAAAAATCCGCTGATTAAGGTAGAACTGAATACGGATTTTAAAGACATCCGTGAAACTGTCGAATATGAAAAACTGTTTTTCAGCGGCGCAATTGATGAATATTTTGATTGCAAACTGGGCGCTCTGCCTTATCGCAGCCTGGATATTGTCTTCAAAACATATAATTGCGAGTATCTGCAGTCCGGCCCGCAAATTAATTTTCCCGAAAATTACGATTATACCCGTTCAGTCGAATATAAATATTATCTGAATGAAAAATCGGATAAAACAATTTTGTCTTATGAATTTTCCCGTCCTTTCGAAAAAGGTAAAAATGAACGCTATTATCCGGTTCCGGATGAAAAAAATCAAAAGTTATATGAACAATATCTGCGGGAAGCGGAAAGTTTGAAAAACGTGTGGTTTATCGGCCGTCTCGGAGATTATAAATACTATAACATGGATCAGACCGTGGCTCGGGCATTGGATTTTGCGCAAAAAATAATCAAAAGATAAAATAAAGTGGTAAGGGCAGGGTGAATGAGTGCAAAACCCGAAATATCAGTTATTGTTCCTGTCTATAATGTTGAAAAATATCTTCGGCAGTGTGTCGACAGCATTCTGTCTCAGACTTTCAATAATTTGGAAGTTATTTTGGTGGATGACGGTTCTCCTGATAAATGTCCGCGGATTTGTGATGAATATGCTGCCGCCGATTCCCGTGTCCGTGTCATCCACCAGCCCAACGGAGGCTTGGGAAAAGCATATAATGTCGGTATTGCCGCCGCCCGGGGAAAATATATCGGGTTTGTTGAATCCGACGATTGGATTGAGCCTGATATGTATGAAGAATTATACCGCAGTGCCGAAAAACATCATTCGGATTTGGTTAAATGCATGTTTTGGCGTTATGATTCGCAGAGGTCTCCGGCAGATTTGCCGTATAAGAGCAGCGACAGCCGCTTCGATTTGGAAAATTGCACCCCGGAAAATAAAAGTTTTACTCTTTCGGACTGTCCGGAAATTATAGCGGTTCATCCGTCTGTCTGGGCAGCTCTTTATAAAGCGGAACTGGCAAAATCCCTGCTGTTTGAAGAAAGCGGAAGCGCCTCATATCAGGATCTTTCCTATGCCGTGAAAGCTTTAATCCGGGCTGAGCGCATTAGTTCTGTGCACAAACGTTTGCTGCACTATCGCAAAGAGGCAGGAGACAATTCTTCCACAATGAAGACTGACGGGCGTCTGCTGATGATTGTTTACCATTGTTGTGTGGCGCAGGATTTTTTGCGTCGGGAAAACAGACTTAGCCGACTGGCTGAAATATTTTATCTTCATGCCGTCCGTACCTGTTTGCATTTTTATTTTATGATTGATTATAGATACAAAAGAGAATATTTCCGACAGATGTGTGCTTTTGCCGAAAATATGAAAAAAGAAAATTTAACATATAAATATTTTTCCGGGGATGAAAAATATTTTATCAGATTGCTGTTTGAAAAACGCTTTTATCCGTCTTTGTTGTTTTGTGGCGGCGTTTACAGACGGCGTTTGGGCGGAATAAGTTTTTTAAAATTAAGTCTTAAGCCGAAAAACAAAGTAATCCTGTCTTTGCTGGGAATCCCGCTCGTAAAGTTAAAATGGAAAAGAAAAAAGCAAAGTTTGAACTGTTATCTTTTAGGAGTGAAAGTTTTTTGTTCTCCGATGCTGTCGATATGAAAAATCAAAGAAAAAAGCCGGAAATTTCCGGCTTTTTTCTAAACGTTTTCGGATGATGCGCCTGAACTGCCGTCTCCTGATTTTGCCATAAAAACACCCTGAAGCAGGCATATAACCGCCACAAAAGCCGGCAAGGACACGGATATGGTTGCAAAAGACAAAAACATTTGCAACACGGAAACGAAAATATATAACAAAGTTGACAATCTCATCCGTTGCGAAAAAACATAATTTTTTTGAACAATAAACGAAACCAGATAAGACAGATAAGCCAAAAGCAGGCAAAAAACAAAAGAAAAAGCAAAACAAAATACCAGTATTGCCGCTCCAAAAAAGCTCTTTATTGAAAAGCTTTCATTTTTCAACCATCCGGCATAATCGTTTTTTTCAATTGTCATTTTTTCCGGATGTGCATAAATTTGAGTATTATTTGCAAAATGCAAATAAGTATAGCGTCGGGAAATATAGACACCGTCCGGCAGGCCTTTGAGGTCGATTTCGTCGGCCGTTGTATCCAGAACAACCGGATAAGAAACCTTATTGTCAAAATAGCTGGCTTTTTCTTTAATAATCTGATTATACGGCGCGACAATGGTTCCGTTTTCAATCTCAATCGGAGCCAGCCTTTCCAACAGGCCGCCGGCATCTATCATAACATTGTTGTAAAAAAAGTTAAACGTAATCAAATAGAGCAGGGACAGGAACAACGAAAACAAAGCCAAAACTTTGACGCCCAATCCTCGTCCGTTCAAAATATAATTTTTTATTTTTACCATTTTTTTCTCCTAATTAAAGAGACTGTCTCTGTTGACATCATCCCTTATCCGGGCTTTGATTCTTTTAATGCGCATTCTTTCCGTCGCAATAATTTCATATTGGCAAAATTCGTCTTCGACTTTGTCTCCCGCTTTGGGAACTCGACCGAGCAGACCGAAGACATAACCGCCGATAGTGCTTTCTTCGTGTTCGCATAGCGGAAGCTTGAAGCATTCAAAAGCATCCTCAATCAAAACCACGCCGTCAAATTCATAGGTTTTGTCATCAATTTTTTTAATTTGTTCTTCCGTAACGGTGTCGTGTTCATCCTGAATATCACCGACGAGTTCTTCCAGAATATCTTCCATGGAGAGCAGCCCGGCCGTTCCGCCGTATTCATCCACCACAATCGCCACATGAATATGCCTGGACATCATCAAATGCAAAACTTCTGAAATGGATTTGTTTTCGGGAACAAACAAAATCTGTCTTTTAATTTTGCCGAGCAGTTCCTTGCCGGGATTTTCAATTGTATTTTCCAACAGATCCCGAATATGTATCATGCCGATGATGTTATCTTTGTCTTTGTCGCACAACGGATAGCGCGTATGCTTTGTATGTCGGACAAAATCCATCACTTTTTCATAACTGTCGTTCAAATACAAACATTTCATATCTTGCCGCGGCACCATAATTTCGTGAGCAAAAATCTCTGAAAAATCAATGGCGTTTTGAATGATTTCACTTTCGGTGTCGTCAATAACGCCGCCTTGCTTTGACGCATTGACAATCAGTTTTATTTCTTCTTCGGAGTGCGCCATATCATTTTCCGTGCTGGGCGTAACCCCCATCAACTTCAAAAAGAAAATTGTCAGCCTGTCAAAAACCCAGATAAAAGGATAAAAAGTTCGTTTAAACAAATAAAGCGGATAAGCGACAATCAGGGCGAAAGTTTCGGTTTTTTGAATAGCCAGCGACTTGGGGATAAGTTCGCCCATCACCACATGCATCAGCGTAATCAGTCCGAAAGCAACGCCGAAACTGATGGAATGCAGCAAAATGGGGTTTCCCTCAAAAAAAGTGCCGAATATATTTTCCAGCAGTTTCGAAACCGCCGGTTCGCCGATCCAGCCCAGTCCCAGAGAGGCAAGCGTAATACCGAGCTGAATGGCGCTGAGATAAGTATCCATTTTCTGATGAATTTTAAGGGCAATCTGAGCCCGTTTGTTTCCGGTGTGCGCCAGTTCTTCCAGTTTGGTGCGCCGCATTTTTACAATGGAAAATTCCGAAACCACAAAAAAAGCATTGGCAAATACGAGTAAAAAAACAAATAACAAATTAATAACATACATATATACGGGTGTCATAGTCAGATAAAAAACCTTATTAAATTAAATAATTTTCACATATAACATATTTTATTTTAAATTTCATTAATTTATTGAAAAAATTTTAACAAAATACACATATATTGAAAAAATAAAAAAACAACAGGAGAAAAATATGAAAGTTTATGTCTGTACGCCGGATTTTTCACCGGAAGCCTT
Source organism: uncultured Pseudomonadota bacterium (assembly GCA_949289935.1). GTDB lineage: Bacteria > Pseudomonadota > Alphaproteobacteria > RF32 > CAG-239 > HGM16780. Next base: position 20,811 of record CASEQD010000007.1, read on the forward strand.
AAATCTTTTGAAAACAAAACATCAGGTAACGGTACGGCAGAATAAAGACCTGCCGTCGGAAAACGAGTTGTGCTCATTAATAAAAGAATATGATGTTTTAGTCGTGACGCTGAAAATGAAAATAACCCAAGCCGTATACAAAGCTGCGGAAGGCGGAAACAAAATCATTGCTACTCTTTCGCTGGGAACAGACCACATTGCCAAAGAATTTTTTGAAGATTCCCGCATGACCGTTGTCCGGGGCGAGCGGGCAAATGCCGTGTCGACGGCCGAACATACCATGGCGCTGATTTTTGCTTTGAGCAAACTTTTGATCCCGTCTAGGAAAGCCATGGCCGCCGATGAACGGAAAATTTTTCATCCGGTTGAACTGAGTGGCAAAACGCTGGGCGTAATCGGTGCCGGAAAAATCGGATCTATTGTTATGAAAATGGGACAAAGCTTCGGTATGAATATTCTCTGCAATACGGCACACCCGGAAAATCATAAAAATCTTGATGTAAAATTTGTTTCTTTGGAAGAACTTTTGTCGGAAAGCGATATTGTCAGCATCCATACGCCTTTGACGGAAAGCACTAGAAATTTGCTGAATGATAAAAATCTTACGTTGATGAAAACGTCGGCTTTTTTGGTTAATGCATCGCGTATGGGTGTTACCGATAAAAAGGCGCTGATTGACGTTGTGAAAAATCAAAAAATTGCCGGTTTGGGACTGGATATAGACTATACGGAACGCGATATTGTCGATGAATTGAAAACATACGATAATGTCATTATGACCCCGCATATTGCCTGCATGACCACGGAAGCTCTGAAAAAAATGGACGAAGAAGTAACCGGTTTTTTACTCAAAGTCATCGGATAATCGGCTGAAAACAAAACTCTTGTTTTCTTTTTTCGGAGCCGGGCAGCCCCTCTTTATCTCCTTCCCTTTAGTGGAGAGAGATAAAGAGGATATCCGGATTAAAACTCAATCACCGGACGGACAAAGAAAGAGTAGTTCTTACTGGCACTTGTGTAGCCATCGGAAAAGTTACCAAAAGACGCGTCCCAGTACCACGCTTTGTTACTGTTGCTCTCGGACGACGACCACCACCAACTGCTGCTGCCGATGTTTGGCTTGTTTATTCTAGTCAGGCTTTGATCTATAGCCGCTTTGTTCTGAGAAATGCTCTCTAATACACCACCGGAAGGCAGACACCATTTCCCTTTCGTTTCCGGCATACTTGACGGGGTATAATTATATACCTCCCAAAAGGCAGGGTAACATTCAGATGCACTGTTACTGCATTGTTTGTAACTGTAATCAATAACAGTTTTGGTATTTTCACAACTGTCAAAATCATTTATAGGATAACTGTTGTAATTCGGCAAATCAGGAATATCAAGCAATATCCCATATTTTGTTAACCATTGATACTCTCCCAGTCCTTCCAAAGCCAGAGCCTGGCCGCAGCCGTCCCCGCCGATATAAACGACCACTCCAATCGGGGTTTTGCCGGAGATGACATCCGCGGAACAACTGCCGTCGGAATAAAGAATATCGGCGATTTTGCAGTTTTTGGCGTAACCTGTGCACTGGCCGAGAACGGCTGTTTCCGGTTCTGTCGGTTCTTCTTCTGTTGTTTTTCCTGGGCAAAACCAGTATTCACCGAAAGGGCATTTCAGGCAATTTTCGTTGTTGGTTGTTTCTTTATACCCCAAACTTACACAATCTTCATTGTCCACGCACTGGGCAAAAACGGAAATCGGGAACATAAAAGAAGAAGCCAGCAGGGTAAAATATACCTTTTTGCCGGCGGAACGGAACACACACATTTCATCCTCCACACTTTATCATCACTGGTTTTAGTGTAACATAAGTTTTCCGATTGTTCAATAACTAATTTCATGCAGAAGTGAAAAAATGAAGAGGATTTTTTTATTCGGTTCGCGTTACTTCCTCCAAAAGGATATATTGGAATTGAAAGGAAGTGTGAATCTCATAAATAACAAATTTTCAAATATGACAAAGCTCGCTACGCTCGTCATACCCACCCTGCCCCTCCCTACCTCAGGGAGGGAATTAAACAAGAGGGTAACCTCAGGAAAGCAACTCTATTTTCTCCATCCTTGAGTAGCTCTCCACTTTCTCTCCCCCTGAGTACATCCCTCTCATACCCTCCCTGAGGTAGGGAGGGTATGAGTCAAACAAAACTCTCCTTTTCTCCTCCCCTGAGTATCCTCTCCATTTTTCCTCCCCTGAGTAGGGGAGGCTAGGAGGGGTATGAATCAATGAGACTTTTCTTTTGGAGGGAGTAACACGAACCGAACAAAAGAATTAGTCGGAATTGAAGAGGGGGTATGAATCAAATAAAAATCCTTTCATTATTTTCATTCTTGCATGAAAATAATTATTGAATAACAACAAAATCCGTGCTACACTAAAACCAGTGATGATAAAGTGTGGAGGATGAAATGCGTGTGTTCCGTTCCGCCGGCAAAAGGATTTATTTTACCCTGCTGGCTTCTTCTTTTATGTTCCCGATACAAGCTTTTGCCCAGTGCGTGGACAATGAAGATTGTGTGAGTTTGGGCTATAATAAAACTTCCTGCAAAACGCCGGGATTAAAATGCCCGTTCGGAGAATATTATTATTGCCTGAAAGACTGTGAAGACGGATACGAATGGAAAGACGGCGCCTGCCAGCCCAAAGAACCTGAAGGCGCCGTTCTCGGCGAGTGCACCGGTTATGCCAAAAACTGCAAAATCGGGGATATATTGAACTCTGACGGAACTTGCTCTTCTTATAAGGATAACACCAAAACACAGATAGGTGTGGTCGTATATATCAGTGAAGAAGGATGCGGCCAGGCAATGACTGCCAATCCGATAGGAAAATATGTATGGGGAGGATACGATGTGGATATTCCGGATTTACCCAACGTGGACGCATATACAAAGACAGAAGATTTTGACAGTTGCGGCAATACTCAAAAAATAGTTCAAACTATCGGAAACACTGCTGCCGGATCCTATTCGGCAGCAGTGGGAGCCGTAAACTATTCACCTCAGAATTTGGCCTCGACCAGAGGAAAATGGTGCTTGCCGGCTGCCGGTGTTTTACAAAATCTGGCGGATAACATTAATACCGTAAACAAAGGAATAAGCGAGATGGGCGGTGCGCAATTTCCGGGAGAAACTTTACATATGTGGTCGTCATCGGAAGTTGATGCCTTTAATGCCATATATTTTTCAGCAACGAACATCAGTATTCCGGGGAGAGAAAAAAACAGTACATTTGATGTTCGTCCGGTGATTGAGTTTTAGAAAAAAACACCTCCTTTTTCTTACAAAAATAAATATATATGGAAAATTAAGAAATTTTGTGTTAACATATATACAGACACCAGAAAAGGAGGAGGCGATGAATATATCCTCTACTAGAAGAGTAACGGGTTCATCGGGCGGCGGCGCAGGTGTTAATTCTACGGGAAAAGCACGTTATGCAGCCGGTGCGCATGAACAGTTTGTTGAGCGGATTGATACCTCAAACCAGGTTTCAGTCAATGCTGATGCTCGTGATGAAAGCCGCAACAAAGAAAAATATACTTCGCAAACACACGAAGAAAAGGAAGGCCTGATTTCTTCTGACCGGACTTATGTCGCCGGTGCGGTGGAGGCGGTTAGCGCCAGCGGTGTGTATGATGAACCGCCGACCCGCAATACCAACCGCGGCCGGCAGATCGGCGTATATGACGCCAATCAGACCATGGTAAAAGACGAAGCCGAACAGGAGCAGGAAAAGTTTTACAACGAGCATTATGTTAAGCATTTGTACGAAAACAACGAACCGCCTGAAGAAATAGACGAATTGGTATAAAACCAAAAAAGAGAGGATTTGCTCTCTTCTTTGATAAAACACAGGAAACGACAACCGAGGTTATCTGGCTGCGACGGCTCGTTTTTGCATCATTTCCAGCTTATATTGATCATACTGCTTTTTTTGTTGGGTATAATATTCTTTAACCTGCCGGGTTATATTTTCCATGTGTTCTTTATATTGCGGACGGTAACGCGAACGAATGATGTTTTCTTGTTCAAAAATACCTTTGTTTTTGATTTTGCCGTACAGTTGATGCAGCCGTTCAAAATCAATAACGGTTTCTTTTTGTTCTCCCATTCGTTGAAATTGATAATAATGCCCGCGCCCGTTGTTGCCGTCCGGCCGATATCCGTTCAAAATCCCGGAGACTTCCTTAAACATCGGCACTTTATCAATATGTTCTACCGGAATATGCATTTTTTTTCGCCAGTTTGGATAAGCTTTATCTTCATTAATCTCCAGCAAAACCTGTTTGTCGGAATATGGAAGTTCCTTGACGCCGGGAATATTGCCCATTTCGTTTGTTCCGAAAATATCTGAAAACGGAATCAGCATAATGGCGGAGCGGCTTTGCCCGAGATAATCGGATACGGCGGGAACAAAACGCTCCGGAACATGAGCGGCATCCTGCCTCGGATTGGGGCAGGGATTTCCGCCGACACGCCCCCAGCATCCTTTTTCCTGCAAAGCATAATTTAAAGATTCCCGTTGGGTGGCATATTGCTCAAATTTAACATTAGCTTCTTCCTGCGTGGTTAGTCCCAGATGCAGTTTTTGATAAATATCCTGTACATTCCATTGTCCGGCAAGCGGCGGCGTGTCATGTGTCGACGTCGCACAAACGGAAGCAACCGGATACTCTTCGGGGTGGCGCATGGCATTGGTTCCGTATCCGCATTGAAAGGCCCAGTCGCGTTCAAACGGCAGAACCCTGTATGACAGAATGCCGAAATCTTCCAGTTTGGGACGGAAGCCTTCCGGAATTTTTCCCAGATCTTCACCGATAACCATTGTTTTGTTGCGATGACTTTCAAGGGCGACGATTGCCATCAGTTCGCTTGAATTATAATAAATAAAAGCACCTTCTTTCGGTGATTTCCCTTCGGGAATCATATACAGGCGCTGCAGCTGCAACACATGGTCAATACGCGTACAACCGGCGTATTTCATGTTTGCTTCCAGAATTTTCCGGTAAATTTCATATCCGTTTGCCCGCAGCTCAATGGGGTTAAACCCCTGAACGCCCCAGTTCTGCCCGCCCTGGCTTAAAACATCGGGCGGAGCGCCGGCAGCGGCTTTCATAAAAATTCCCTGATAATACCAGGCTTCAAAACCTTTGCGGGAACTGCCGACGGCATTATCCGTATACAAACCGATTTTCATGCCGGAATTCAGACAGGCATCCTGAACTTTCTGTAGCTGATCGTGGCACTGCCATTGAGCATATTTGTAAAAATTAATCATATCCCGGTTGGTTTGCTGAAAGCGCCGCACTTCATCCGAACGCGGGTTTTTATAAGCTTCCGGCCATTGCCGCCAATCTACGGGCGCCGGATTCTGTTGAGCCATAAACCGGCTCAGCGCACGGTACACGGCATATTCTTCAAGATCTGTTCCGTACTTGTCGCAAAAAACGCAAAATCGCTTATAATCTTCGCTTTTTTTATTGTCGCAAAATTTCTGAAAACATTTCCACACAATATCGTCAACCAGTTCCTGGGTCGTGGCATAATCGACATAAGCCTTGCGCCGGTTGCGGGCGGCTTTGTTTTGAAATTCTTTGCTGTGGTAATAAGCCTGAATTTCCGGACTGGTTTGAAATTCCTTAATTGCGGTAACATCAAGATAAATATAATTAAAAAACATCCGGCTGTCAGGTTCATAGGGGCTGGCATTTTCCGGCTGGTCGTCGCGCATGGCATGCAGAGGATTAACGCCCATAATGCCGGCGCCGTTTTTTCCCAGAACATGCCCGATTTGCGCCAGATCGCTGAAATTGCCGATGCCCAGATTATTTTCTGAAACCTGCTCATAAAGTTGTACCGGAACGCCCCAGGTCTTTTTTCCTTCGTTAATGCCCAGACGGTCATAACATTTTTCGGGAGCCGAAATAATGCGTGAAATATGCTCTATCGTTTTTCCCGATTTCGGATGGCGGAAAGAAAAGTTGACATTGTGATAACCGAGGCTGATATCGAAAGGAAAAGAAAATTTATATTTGCGGTAAAGAGTTCCGTCTATCTCCCGGGAAAATTCATTACCTTCCTCATCTTTGAATAATGAGAGATCGGAAACTTTAACGGAATTGCGATAAGGAAAAGGACAATCTTCCTCCCGTAGTTCCCAAAAAAGCTCGTCCACACCGTCGGGAAGCGCAATAACCAGTTCTTCCACCCGCTTTTTTCTCATAACGGAAACCTGATGGACGACATTGGTATATTCGGCGTCTTTCTGCTCCTTGATAATATTTTTTATAATTTGGGAATTGTGAAAAACACTGTCTTTGTCGCGGGCATTAAACTCTCCCGGCAGCACGCCCATGGATTGCAGCAGGAAAATCTGATTATCTGTCGAAGCCTCGGCTTCTATTCCGAACAACCGCGCAAGTTGGCGTATTTGATCATCCAGAACCATAACAAAATCCTTAAGTATTTAAAGTTAAAAAAATAATAAACCAAATATAACTTTGCCGGCAGATTAAGTCAAATCCGTCGGATAACGAAAAAAAACCGGTTGTGTTTTTGCTTCTGGTGAATAAAGACAACTATCTGTTTTTTCGACTTCTTCATGAAAAAAATTTTTGCGCCGGTATGTGTATAACTTGGTAGCATTTTTTATTTTTTGAAAAAAATTATAAGAAGAAGTTTTATTTTAACTTTTGAGTTTTATAACTAATAACAACTCATCATCAATCCGGGAGGAAAATATGAAAAAAGCGGCCGTATTGTTATCTTTAAGTATTTTACCTTATCCTGCTCGGGCAATTACGACTTATGTTGAAGCCGGAGAAGTCGTTGACGGTGGAGATGTTCATTCGGTGGTAACCCAGCAGGTCTATGGAGAGGCTAATAATTTCACTGTCTCGGGAAATCAGCAGATTATGAAGGGCGGTGTGGCGCATAACAGCAATGTTTATCCTTACGGCCAGCAAAATGTCGAACGCGGCGGCGAAGCTTATAATGCCAAAATCCAATATTCCGGCATTCAGAATGTAAAAGGAACGGCATGGAATACGACGATTGATAACAGGGGAAGCATGAATGTCTACAACGGCGGTGTATCAAACGGGGCGTCGGTCGGCGGCACTCTTTCCGTACAAAAAGGCGGAACGGCTCTGGATACAATCGTGAATTCGGGAACGGAATATGTTTCCGGTATGGATAAAAATGCGCAAATTAACGGTGGAACTCAGCAGATAAAATATGGCGGACGAGCAGAAAATGCCGTTGTTTCAGGAGGAAAACAACGTATTGAATCCGGTGGTACGGCAGAAAATACCAAAGTTGAATCCGGTAGTGTTGAAGTCTTGGGAGATGCTTTGCAAACGGTGGTACAGCCGGACGGAACCCTGCTCATAATGGGCGGAGGTTATGCCGAAAATACATTGCTTGACGGGGGAACGATGGATGTCAGCGGCAGTGCCTTTGCTCAAAACACCGTCATAAATTCGGGAGAACAGGATGTATTTGGTACGGATATCAGCGGCAGTATCCACGGCGGCGTTCAACGGGTGCAAAGCGGCGGTACGGCAGAAAATGCCGAGGTTGACGGAAGCGGTATTCAGAGGATATATAAAAATGGTTTTGCCTGGGGAACAAAAGTTTCCGGCGGAGGTACGGTTGATGTCAGAACCGGCGGCAATATATTGGACGCGCAGATTCTGTCCGGCGGAAAGCTGACGGTTGCGGGAACTTCCGAAAACGGCGAGGTGGCTTCCGGGGGAAGTATGTCGGTTGAAAGCGGCGGTACGGCTGTCAATACCAAATTAAACGGCGGCGTCATGGAGGTGAAGACCGGAGCCCTGTCGCAAAAAACAAATATTGTTTCGGGAACGCAAAATATTTATGGACGTGATGAAAATTCCGCGTTATCCGGAGGGATTCAAACAATAAAAAACGGCGGAACGGCTTTCGGTACGCACATCTCGAACAATGGCGTCCAACAGGTGGAACAGGGCGGAGAAACTTCTGAAATAACGGTTGCAGACGGCGGACGGCAAATTGTTTATGGCAAAATTACCCAAACAAAAATCGCAGGCGGTGGAACAGTCCTTTTGAAAGATGGCTCAAAAGCTGCTGAAACAATGGTTTCCGGCGGTGTTTTAAATGTCGAAAAAGGTGCGGAAGCTTTGGACGGATCAGTGAGATACGGAGGAACGGAAGCCGTATCGGGAAACAGCCTGAGAACAAATATCGGCATTTTTGGCACGCAAAATGTCAAAAACGGCGGTTTGTCCCAAAATGCACAAATCAATTTTTGGGGAAAACAAAATGTTGAAAAAGGAGGCATAGCCGAAGACAGTCAAATTAATTTCGGCGGGGTTCAAAATGTTTATGGAGAAGCTGTCGGCGCCATAGTCAACGGCGGCCGTCAAAATGTCGGAACCGGTGGAAAAGCTGTTGCGACAAAAATAAATTCCGGAATATTAACGGTTTATGACAGCGGCGAGGCTGTCGGTGCAGATGTCAAAAAAGGCTGGTTGATTCTGCATTCGGGCGGAAATTTATCCGGACGGACAAAAGTTGACGGGGGAATTGTCAGCATATACGGCGATAATAAAATTCCGGATATTGAACTGAACAAAACACTGGTCAATATAGGTTGGCGTCCGCAGTATACAACGCTTCATATCGACAATTTGAACGGCAGCGGTGTTTTCAATATGAGCAGCAATCTGGCGGCGGAAAAATCGGATACATTGTCTATTGCCGCCGGAGACGGAAGCTTCGGATTGATCGTTCATGATTACAGCATGATGTCGGCGCCGTCCAAATACAAGATAATAGATGAAAACAATGCGGCTCATGACAGTTTTTATCTTGTCGGAGGCGGAATGGATGTTGGTGCTTTTCGTTATGACCTCCGACAGGAAAACGGTGACTGGTTTCTTGTAAAAACCGGACAATTGTCCGACAGTTCATATATTGCCAAAAACACTTACAGCTCTCTGTCGTCGTTGTTTTATACCCACCTGAGCCCTGTATATAACCGTCTGCGTCTTAGCCGCAAAAATACGGAAAACGACAACGGTTTGTGGGTAAAAAGCCTGGGACGCAAAATAAAATTCCATTACAAAGACGATACGCGTAGCAGCATCAACGTTTATGGCGGTGCGGTTGGTTTTGATCATAATATTTTGAAGAACGGGTTGTATCGTTTAAAGCTTGGCGCTTATACCGGTTACACCGATTCCCGGCAAAAATATGACCGGGCCGGCCGGGGTGACGGTGAAACGCAGAGCCTGGGTTTGTATACGGCTTTAATAAACGAAAACAAATGGTTTGTGGATGTTGTCGGAACATATTTCTGGCATGATCAGAAAATAAAAAGTTATACGCCGGCTGGATATGATGTTGACGGCAAATATAAAACCGAAAGCTGGCAGGCCTCAGCCTCGGCGGGCAAACGTTGGGATTTTGCCGGAAAATGGTTTGTCGAACCTTCGGCCGGTTTTAGTTATATGCACATTGACGGCATCAGCTATCGAACAAACTTCAATACATTGGTTCAAGCTTCCGATGCCGGCTTTTTCAGCGGAAATGTCGGATTTTCGGGGGGAAGGGCGTTTAATTTTGATAACGGGGCTTCTTTGGATGCTTACGGACGTTTCGGCCTGATTTATGATTGGGACGGAAAAAGCAGAGTACAGGTCGCTGATTATACGTTTGAAGAAGATATTTCTTCACTGCGTTATGAACTTGGAGCCGGTGTCAATGTTTCCTGGGGCAATGGTTCGGCTTATCTGGAAACATCCTCCTGGCTGGGAGATCAGGTGGATATTCCTTGGGAAATCAGCGTCGGTTGGCAATATGAGTTTTAATGTCCGGAAATTTCAACCTTGAAACCGCCGGAAACGTTTTTGAAAGACACCGAACATCCGTAAATTTCGGCAATACGGGTTACAATAGCCAGTCCCAGGCCGCTCCCGCTTTGTTTTTGCCCCGCCGGACGGTAAAAACGACTGCCCAGTTTTTTCAAATGAACCATATCAATTTTGGCAGAATTATTGAAAACACTCAATGTGTTTGACTTGATGGCGAGAATGATTTTTGCACCTTCGGGACTATACTTTACGGCATTGTCCGTTAAGTTTCTGACAATCAGGGAAGCCAGCACCGGATTACCTTGCTGAAAAGGACCGTTACCTTCAAAAATAGTTTCTGTCTTCAATCTTTTGGTTCTGATATCTTCCGCATAATCATCAATAATTTGTTGAATTGTTTCTTGCCAGAAAATTGGTTCGTTGATTGAATCCTGTTGAACGGTTTCTGCTTTGGAAAGGGCAAGCAATTGTTCAACCAGACGGGAGGATCGTTCAATACCGTTTTTAAGTTTTTCCAGAGCATCGTTGCGTGCTTGGGCATCGTCCTGAGACATTTCCAAAACTTCAAGCTGCACTTTCAGAGCCGTCAGGGGTGTGCGCAGTTCGTGAGCGGAATCGGCAATAAAACTTCTTTCCTGTTCAAGCATTTTCTGGACTTTATAAAGCAGCCCGTTCATGGCATCGGTCAGCGGAATAATTTCTGTCGGAAGTCCTTTCCCGTCAAGCGGAGACAAATCGTCTGAAGAACGGCGGGAAAGTTTTGCCGCCAAACGGTTGATGGGCATAAACTCCAAAGAGATGATAAAAATCATTGCCAGCAGCAGACAGCAGGCGCCGATTCCCCATGGAAACGTAAATTCCTCAAGCATTTCCCAGGCCACGTCGCGGCGGTATTCCATCTCCTGTCCCACGGCAATGTCATATTTTCCGTCGGCAGAAGCAATCCAGACAATACGCCAGTCCTCTCCGTCAACAAACTGTTCGGCAAAAGTTCCGACAGCGGGGGCATAGGCAAAATATTTTCCGTTTTCATTGTCATGAAAAACCATTTTTCCCGCATGGTTAAAAACGGCAAAACCGATAGCCTCGTCTTCATCATCGGCATTATCGACGTGTTTTATGAGCTTATCCGTAATATTTTGTGCGGCCGGTGTAAGGCTGCTCCAGTCGGCAGAAGACAATTGTCGGGCAAGAGCCATTTGATAAGTGTCAAAAAACTCATCTGTTTTTTCGTTTGTTTCCTTCCAGGACAAAAACGCCGCCGTTGCGAAAGCAATGCCGGAAATCAAAACAAACAGAATGATAAGCCTGAGCCTGAGGCTGTTTTTTTTCATGCATCCTCCATAATATAGCCGATTTTATTAATGGTTTTCACAATATTTTTGCCGAGCTTTTTGCGCAGATGATGAATGTGCACCTCCACGGCGTTGCTTTGCACTTCTTCGTCCCAGGAATAAATTTTACTTTCAATGGTTTCTTTGGACAACACTTTGTTTTTGTTCATCATCAAAAGTTCCAGAACAATGAGCTCTTTGGGTGAGAGGACAATTTCCCGTCCGTTTTGGGTAACTTTCCGGGTATGGGGATTAAAGCAAACATCCCTGTATGTCACATCCGGGGTCGTATGACCATTGTTGCGGCGGATAAGAGCGTTAAGCCTGGCTTGTACTTCCTTCAGCGAAAAGGGCTTGCCGAGATAATCGTCGGCGCCGCTGTTCAATCCCAGAATACGTTGATCAACGTCGCCGCGGGCGGTTAGAATCAAAACCGGCTCTTTGCGCCCTTTCCGGCGCCATTCTTTCAAAATTTCCAGTCCGTCTTTTCCGGGCAACCCCAAATCGAGGACAACTGCATCGTACGGAGCCTGATACAGGGCTTCTTCCCCGTCACCGCCGTCATCGAACCAGTCTGTCGAAAAACCGAGCTTCTCCAAACCTGTCTTCAGGCCGTCTCCGATAAGATAGTCATCCTCGATAAGCAGTATGCGCATGTAATAAAGTCCCAAAACTTATTTTTTTATTGAAATAGCGTCAACATCAATTTCGGTTTTGAAAAAGTCCTTGTCAATTTCGCCCTGAATGATGACTGTATCCTGAGGTGTAACCGTCATGCCGCGCCAATCTTCGTTGTCAATATCTACCGTAACGCTTCCGGTGGCATCTTTGAAGACATATTTTTCGCCGCCGAGGCTTCTTTCAATTTGTCCGGTCAAAACAACCGGCGTATCGTCGCTGAGTTCCAAAGCCTGAGCCACGGTTGAAGAACCAATGCCGGGACCGCGAAAACCGCCGGCGGCCGGAGCATTGTTCGGACCGTTAAATCCGGCGGCCAAAACCGAACCGGCGGACAAAGTCAGAGCAAAAGCAAAAACGGAAGCTGTCATAAATTTTTTCATTTGTTTTCTCCTTAAAAGTTTAATTTGAGTTATCATCTTGCTTACAGTCTCACTTCACCATCGCAAACTTAAGGAACGCTTAAGGAAAAATAATTTTTTGAAAATAAATTATGAAACTATCTTTAAACCAACCACGCCGAAAATAATCAGCCCCACGCCGATAATTCGGGAAAACTTCCGGCTTTCTCCGAAAAACACCATATTAACAAGCACGGCGCCTGCCGTTCCCAATCCCATCCATACGGCATAGGCAATACTCATATTCAAATCCGTTAAAGAAAAATACAAAAATAAATACGAAAGAGCAAAACCGCCGGAAAAAAACAGCAGGTTCAGGAAGTTTTTTCTCCGGCTGAACATTTTCAACCCGACAACGCCGAAAATTTCAAAAACAGCGGCAATAAGCACATAAAACCATCCCATTGTCAATTCTCCTCTGATGTTTCGTTTTCAGCAAGTTTCAAACAGATAACGCCGACAATCAGCACCGTAATGAAAAAGCCCTTGGCGGCGGAGAATTCGACATCAAACATAAATGTATCCATCAAAGCCGTACAAAGAGTGCCGATAGCGGAAAATATAGCATAAACCGTTCCGGTTTGTATGGATTCGCAAGCTTTTTCCAAAAAATAAAAATCAATAATGACGATGGTGGCGATAACAATAAAATGCAGTGGTTTTTCTGCAATATTGAATCCATAAACCCAAAGCAATTCAAACACACAGGTCAGAACAACATATAACCATCCTTTAGTAATTTTTTTTCTCCTGAATCTTTAACAATAAAAACATCCTATTTTCGGTTTGGAACGAAGTCAATAATAATTTTCTGTGAATTTTGATGGAATAATTATTATTGACAAATATAATATATATAATTTATAATACATATATAAATAAATATATAAGAGAGGATGATATGAAAATACTGCTGTTGTTTTTATCTGTACTTTTTTTCTTTCCCGTGAAAGCCTCCGCCAATCCGGCCTGTCCCGTTTGTACAATCGCTATCGGGGCGTCGCTGGGCGTTGCGCGTGAATTGGGCGTGGAAGATACCGTTGTCGGGCTTTGGGCGGGAGCTCTGTTGACATTGCTCGGTTATTGGGCGGTGGTTTTTTTTGAACGGCGAAATTGGCGTTTTGTCGGACGTGATTTTTTATTGATGCTGATGTCCGTCGGAATGATAGGTTTTATTTATATAAATGAAGTACAATATACGCCGGAGGTTATATGGCATGTTTTTTATCTTGACCCGATTTTGTTCAGTGCGGTTTTGGGAATGTTATTGTTTGTTTTTTCGCAAAAGTTTTACGGCTGGATGAAACGTCGCAATAACGGCCATGCACACTTTCCTTTTGAAAAAGTTGTTTTGCCGTTGATTTTTCTTTTGGCGGCAAGTCTGTATTTCACATATTTTCCGATTTGATATAAAAAACAGGTCTGATGCAAGTCAGGCCTGTTTTTTATGAAAAAGCTCATTGTTCCTGCTTGGAAATGGACATCATCAGCTTAATCCTGTTAATTTGATTGGTTTCGCTGGCGCCCGGATCATAATCGACGGCAATGATATTGGCGTTGGGAAAACGTTTTTTTATTTCTCTGATAAAGCCTTTGCCTGTAATGTGATTAGGAAGACAACCAAAGGGCTGCATACATAAAACATTATTAACGCCGCCTTCCAGCAGTTCGATAATTTCGGCGGTTAAGAGCCATCCTTCGCCGGTCTGATGTCCGAGCGAAACCAGTCCGCGGATTTTTTTGCGCAAATTCTTGAAAAAAACCGGCGGTTCAAAACGTTTGGAAAGCTTAAAACCGAGTCTCATGGATCCGCGGCAGAATTCCAGAAAAGCAATGCTGAAAATGCTGATGGCACAATTCTTCCACGACCCTTGCAGATATTTATAATTGAAAATATGATCATAAAAGCTGTACAACATAAAGTCCATCAAATCCGGAATAACCGCTTCGCCGCCTTCCTGCTCAACAATCCGTGCGGCCTGGTTGTTTGCATCGGGATGATATTTCAGCAAAATTTCCCCGACCAGTCCCACGCGCGGTTTGCGCTTGATATCTTTCAGCGGCAGCTTGTCAAATTCTTTTATCATGCGGAACATGTTCAGGTCGAATTTTATAATATTGCCGCTTTTCAGGTTTTTCTTAATTATTTCAACCCATTTATTAACCAGTTTTTGCGTGCTTCCTTTAACTTTTTCATAAGGAGAAACACGGTTGGTTATCCGCATCAAAGCATCGCCGTAACAGCCGGCCATAATCGAACGCAGCAAAATTTTGCGTCCGGGAATAAAGCCGGGACTGTTGACATTGCCGCTGACATTCATGGTGATGACCGGAATATGTCCCATATTGCACTGAAGCAAAGCCCGCCGCAGCAATCCGGCATAATTGGAAGCCCGGCAGCCGCCGCCGGTTTGCGAAATCAGCAGCGCGATTTTATCGGTATCATAATCTCCGTCCCGGATGGCCTGAAGCAATTGTCCGATAACGACAATCGCCGGAAAACAGGCATCATTGTTAACATGCTTCAATCCAAGTTCGATAGCTGCTTTGCTGACTTTTGGAAGTTGGGCGACTTTATAACCTTCGCTGGCAAAAACGGTTTCCAAAAACTGAAAATGTATTGGCGACAGCTGCGGAATCAAAATCGTATGTGTTTTTTTCATTTCTTCCGTAAAAACAGGAAACTGACGCGGCGGCTGCGGCTGAGAGTTTTTTTTATGCAATTGCATGTCTTTCAAAGCGGCCAGCAGAGAGCGAATTCTGATTTTTGCCGGTCCGAGGTTGCCGCCTTCGTCAATTTTGATTTGAGCATACAGGCGGTCTTTTGATGTAACGATTTCTTCCAGCTGGTCGGAAGTAATGGCATCCACGCCGCAGCCGAACGACACCAATTGGAGAATGGCCAGATTGTCTGTATCGGCGGCAAACGTTCCGGCGCGATACAAGCGTGAATGATAAGTCCATTGATCGCGCACCCGCAGGGCTTCGGGATTCGGGCGCAGATGAGCAACAGAATCTTCTGTCAGCACCGACAAGCCGCACGAATTGATGAGTTCCGGGATTCCGTGGTTGATAGCCGGATCGATATGATAGGGATGCCCGGCCAGAACAATACCGTATTCACCGTCTTTTTTTAGTTTTTCAACGGCTTCCGTTCCGGCGTTTCGGATATCTTTTTTAAACCGCCGCAGTTCCACAAAAGCCCGTTTAACCGCCATGCGCAATTGTAAGGATGAAAAACCGGAAAATAACGGAACAAATTTCAGCCTTTTGGCTAAAACTTTTTCGTCAAGCGGCAGAAAAGGTGCAAAGAAAGGAGTGCCTGTTTTTTCCAGTTCCGGAATGTTTTTTGCCAGCAATTCGGGATATCCGGTAACCACCGGACAATTATAACAGTCGGCTTGTGAGGAAAATTCTTTTTGTTCTCTGGGAATGCATGGAAAGAAAATATAATCGACGTTTTTTGCCAGCAGATCCATAATATGCCCGTGTGCCATCTTGGCGGGATAACAGACTGTTTGCGACGGAATGGAACCATATCCGCTGAAAAACAGCTTTTTTGAAGATGGTGAAGACAATTCCACCCGGAAACCGAGGTGGGTAAGCAACGTAAACCATAACGGATAATCTTCATACATGTTCAGGGCGCGCGGAATGCCGACCGTGCCGTGCGGAGCCTTCTCCTTCGGCAGGGGAACATAATGTTCAAACAAACGCCTATACTTATAAGCACAAAGATTAATTTTGGTATTTTTTGCGAGTCCGGCGCCTTTTTCGCACTTGTTGCCTGAAATAAATTTCTTTTTTCCGCCAAAATCGGTAATGGTCAGCATACAATGGTTGGCGCATCCCTGACACCGGGTGTTTGTGGTTTTTATTTGCAGATTTTTGATTTCTTCAGCCGTGATAAGTTCGGTCTGCAAACCATTTTCCGGTCCTCTTTTTTTTGCCAGCAGAGCTGCGCCGAAAGCACCCATCAGACCGGAAAGGCCGGGACGGATAACATTTTTGCCCACCTGAATTTCCAAAGCTCTCAGCAAAGCATCATTTAAAAACGAACCGCCTTGGGCGACGATGCAGTCGCCGAGTTCTGAAACATCGCTTATTTTTATGACTTTATAACATGCGTTTTTAATAACAGAATAAGACAATCCGGCGGCAATGTCTCCGACGGAAACGCCTTCTTTTTGCGCCTGTTTGACTTTGGAGTTCATAAAGACGGTGCAGCGCGTGCCCAGGTCGGCCGGATGTTTTGCGCGGATTGCCGCGTTAACGAAAGCCGGCATATCCATATCCAGAGATTTTGCAAAGTTTTCGATAAACGATCCGCAACCGGAAGAGCAGGCTTCGTTTAAGCCGATTCTTTCAATAATGCCGTTTCTGAGTTTCATGCATTTAATATCCTGCCCGCCGATATCCAGCACAAAACTGGCTTGTGGCGCAAAAAACACGGCAGCTTCGCAGTGCGCTACGGTTTCAACTTCGTCAATATCAAGTTTCAAGCCGGCTTTGAGCATGGCGCTGCCATAGCCGGTCGCAGCCGCGGCCTTGATTTTCAGTCCGGTTTTTTTTCGGGAATATATTTCTTCCAGAATTTTCAGCGCCAGATGAAACGGGTCGCCGTTGTTTGAACCGTAATAAGAGTAGAGCAGGCGGTTTTGTCCGTCAATCAAAACGGCTTTAATGGTTGTTGAACCGCTGTCGATGCCAAACCAGACATCCCCTTCATATTCTTCCAGCGGAAAAGTTTTAATGTTGGTTTTGCTGTGGCGCGCATCAAATTCCGCTTTTTCTTCCTTGTTTCGGAAAAGCGGCGGCAGTTTCTGAATGTCATTTTCTTCACCGAGATTTTCCAGAGTATTGATAATTTTGCGCAAATCATGACTTTCTCCGGAACAGGAGAGGGCATGTAAAGCGGCGCCCATAGCAACAAACAACTCTGCTTTTTCCGGCAGCACGGCATGTTTGTCATCAAGTTTCAGGGTTTCGCGGAAGCATTGCCGGAGCGATTTCAAAAAAGCCAGCGGTCCGCCGAGAAACACGACTTTGCCGCTGATTTCCCGTCCTCTGGCCAGTCCGCCGATAAACTGATTGACGACGGCCTGCATAACAGACATGGCGATATCGCTTTTGGCGCAGCCTTCATTGATGAGAGGAACGATGTCTGTTTTGGCAAAAACGCCGCAGCGGGAAGCTATGGGATAAATATTTTTATATTTCAACGCCAGTTTATCCATGTCGCTGACTTCCAGATTAAGGAAAGAAGCCATCTGGTCAATGAAAGCGCCGGTGCCGCCGGCGCAGGTTTCGTTCATACGCAGATCGGTGCCGCTGGTCAAAAACGTGAGTTTGGCGTCTTCTCCGCCCAGTTCAATAATAACGTCGGCATCGGGAATGATTTTTTTTATGCTCAGGCTTGAGGCAATAACTTCCTGCACAAAAGGCAGATTCAGCCGGCTGCATAACGACAAAGCGCCGGAACCTGTCAGGCTGAGTACAAATTTGCAGTCGGGAAACTGGCGGGAAACATCACCCAGAATAGAAACAATTTTTTGCCTGACTTCAGACATATGGCGTTGGTAGGTCGAAAACAAAACCTTTTCATTATTGTCCAAAACAACGGCTTTTACCGTCGTTGAGCCGACGTCAATGCCGATGTATAACGTTTTTTTTGTATGGCTTTCCATTTTGGTTCAGCAATTCCTTTCACAAAACACTGAATATGCTAATGTCGGCGCTCCGGAAAAGTCAAGAGTGTTTTCCTCTCAAACCCACAGAAAACCAAAAATTTTTTTATTTTTTAGAATGTTTAAGAAAAATACGCCTGTTTTTTCGGATTCGGAAACGCATAAAAGCGCGGGTTACAATTCAACCACGTCCAGGAGTTTGAAGTTTTCATCATAAATATAGCGGCGGTTGACGGTTTTTCCGGCCAGAATATCCGGCAGAAAATCACGGTCGGCTTCTCTCATTTCCGCATAGGGGATATTGTCAATATCTTGCCAAAAAGCTTCAACTTCATCTTTTTTTTCGCGGAGTGTTCCCGAAAAAGCCGTGCTTTTGTAAATATGAACATAAAAATCAAAACGCGGAAACTCCACATATCCGATTTTTACCGGATTTAAAATTGTCAAACCGGTTTCTTCCAGAGTTTCTCTGCGGACGCATTCCTCCATGGTTTCGCCTTCTTCCTGTTTGCCTCCGGGAAAATTAATGCACCCGTTATTGATGCCCCGGTGGTGCCGGATCATTAAAAACTTGTGATTTTTTACATCCTCGATAATGGATAATGAAGCTTCTTTTCTCATGATTTTAACCGCTTAAAACAATCTGCATATAACATCTTACGCCTGATTGAAAAAAAGTCAATTTTTGTTTTCCACGAAACTATTGACAAATTTTCGAAATTATTTATAATGGGGTATGTTAACATTATTATTAATTTAAATTTATATCATTATGAAAAGTATTATTTTAATTTCGGGAGCAGTTATCTTTTTGATGATTCTGTTCTTTGCAATGGGTTATCTGAAGA
>CASEQD010000008.1 GCA_949289935.1 uncultured Pseudomonadota bacterium
ACCGGCATCTATCAATAATTTTGCTTTTTCTAATGTATCTGCATTCATTAAAGCAGTATTTCCGAAATTGTCTTTAGCGTTGACATCAGCACCG
This sequence comes from uncultured Pseudomonadota bacterium, assembly GCA_949289935.1. Classification (GTDB taxonomy): domain Bacteria; phylum Pseudomonadota; class Alphaproteobacteria; order RF32; family CAG-239; genus HGM16780. The sequence continues at coordinate 95 of CASEQD010000008.1, forward strand.
GCATCAAGTGCAAGCTTTGTTTCTTCTGCATTTGAAGCATTTAATATAATTTTGTTTTTATAAAATGGAGTAAGGTGTTCCATTTGTGACAAAAGCTTAAACGTATTTCTGGAAGAAATAAAATTTTCATAACTGATTCCAAACAAATTTTCAATTTTCTTTTTATTCGTTTCAAAAAGCTTTTGTTGCATTTGTTTAACTCTATCCCATCCTTTATTATTGGGAATAAAAAAAGCCAGATGGTTAAGAAACTTCATTTTTTCTTTTTTGTATATATAATTGATTTTATTGGTTTTATCTTTTAGTTTTTCAACAAAAAAACTATTGAATCTTTGAGGGGAATAGGCTGTTTCATAGACAATATTTTGGCACAAAAATGCTAGTTTCTTGTCATCTAAACGTCCATCTGTTAAAAAAAATTGTTTGGTTCGTCCTTGATGTTTAATTTTTAAACATTCTTTAATTGTTTGGATCATAACCGGAAATGTTGCATAAAAAGCTACATTATTGTTTCCTGTGTAAGAATCGGAAACTGTCGTAAATGCTGAAGAAGACTTTTTTACACCTCTTTTCCAAGCTTTGATGGCCGATTTAGCTAATTCAAATGCGTTTTCAGAACGAAGCATCATAGCTGCATATGCAAAACTTTCGGAATGTTGTTCTTCTAAAAAGCGTTTATATTCGAATATTTCTTTACTGTTGAGTGATTGGCCATATTTGCGGTTTAATTCATTATCATCAAAGAGATTACATTCTTTTTGTAAAAGATGTCCTGCTTCATGGTATAAAATGTATATATTATCATCTAAAGAGGATATTATGGAGAAGTTATTCCGATGTATTGTTTGTCCGGCCGTATCTTTGTCATATCCAAAATCTATTTCATATTCGCCATATGGCAAGGGGTGTAAAAAATCATTTTCTATGAGTTCTTCCGTCATATCTCTGCCGTTTATTCGGGACACTTCATCAATAAATTTCTGGTAATCATAATGAAAATGATTTTTTACCTTGTCGTTGAATAGGTCTCCGACAATAAATATTGCGGTATTATTGCGTGAAGCTATCATTTTGATATCTTCATTTGCTTCTTTTATATTCATCATTAAAGTTTTTCCATAAGAATGTAAACTAGTTTAAGTGTATCATAATTCTATCGGGATGACAATATATAATGAGAATATATTTCAGACAATATTTGTTATTTTATCTTTATTTATAACAAAAATAAAATATTCACACGTTTATAGAGCGGAATTAATCAAATTCGGGTATCCAATATGGATTGCGGCTAGCTTTAAAACACATTTCAATTTGTTCTTTGGTATTTTTTTCTTCGGCAAGGTCTGGAAGTTCTTCAAATGAAAAGAATTTACTCTCTATCGTTTCCATATTTTTTTGGAAACAACCACCTTGTCCTTCACATAGAATAAAAAATTTGCAGACATTGTAAGCGTAGGGCGGTTTGTTGTGCTGATTTCGGTCGTGAACGGCTAAAATCCTGATTGCTTTAGCATCCAGACCGGCTTCTTCTTTGACTTCTTTTTCCGTATTGGTCTTGATTGTCTGATCAAAATCCACCCATCCGCCGGGCAGAGACCAATGTCCGTCATTTTCTTTCACAAGAAGAATTTTATTATCTTCAAAAATAACGGCTCTTGTATCCAGTTTAGGGGTTTGAAAACCAACCTCGTTACAAAATAAATTTTTAACGGTCTTAATGGGAAGTCCACTGTAACAGCTCATGATTTCTGCGGATATTTCTCTTAATCTTTCAAAACGCTCTTTGTCAAAAACGTCTTTGGTATATGTCAGTCCGTTTTGAGCAATTGCTTGAATTTCTTTGGCCCAAATTAGCCATTTTTCGGAAGATTTCTGCATCCTTTTCCTGTGGTTCAGATTTGTATTATTCGGATGTCGTTGCTGTGTTCTTGGATAATTTTAACTAAATCGTCGGGTTTCAGCCAGACTGTGGCCGTATTGTCATTTGGATGGATACCAATCAAATTGGGAGACTCCCAAAAGTCTTTATCCAAAAATACGGTTACTCTTTTTTGCTTATCATTTAAAATACCAAAAGGAGTTACGGAACCAGGAAACAAATTCATTATATTAACCAAATCATTTTCAGACGCAAAGCTTAACGGGCGAGTTTGATTTGTTTTGCGAAATTCTTTAAGATCTATTTTTTTATCTCCTTTAACCGTGATAAGATAATAGTTTCTCTTTTTATCATCCCGCACAAAAAGATTTTTTGCATCGGCTTGAAGATAAGGAATGTTAATTTGAGACAACTCCGCCATATTGTAAACGGCTTGATGTTCGGTTATTTCATGCCAAATATTTTTGGTTTTTAAATAATTATAAATCTCCTGTTTGTTCATGAAGCTATTTCCCATTAAAGTCCACGATCAAAATATACTGTAAAAGACAAATGGTAAATAATCAATTATAAAGTATTATATTGATACTTGGGATTTTAAGGTTCATGGTTTAATATATTCAAATCATGGCGTATGGAGCGGTTATGTTGAAAATCTGTATGGTTTTAGAAATTTTGAAAACTACCGCTTGCGTGTGCGGATTTTATGTGCTTAACTTATTTTAACTTCGGAGCTCTGATTATGATACTTTTTTACTCCTTGCCCCGAACCAACAAGAAATAAAAAAAACAAACATTCAAACTTGATGAAAGCTTTGGAAATAAAAGAAAAGGCAGCCGTTTTACCGACTGCCATTTGAATTGGTGATCCCAGCGAGGTTCGAACTCGCGTTACCGCCGTGAGAGGGCGATGTCCTAGACCACTAGACGATGGGACCAAGAAACAAAAACTTAATAAAACAATTTTTCCAAACTTGCAAGCTTTTTTTACCATAAAAAAATCCCGGCAAAAAACTTAAAATTTATTTTTCTCAAAACACCACTAAAAAAACTGCCTTAAAAACCAGGCAGTTCCAAACTTCTAAAAACTGTCCGTAACCTTTCTTACTTCAACATCGCATCTTCCCAGCTTTTCAGACCGATTTTTTTCCAATCGACGGGAATATTGTCAACAATTTGCATCTCTGCCACATAACTATCCTTAATATTTTCAAGAATAGTCTCCACCATAATCACCCCGGCAGCTTTACGAAGTTTGTCGCGCACTTCCGGATGAATATAATCCAACACGATTTTTTCTTCCGGTGAACGGATAAAAACGGCATGATCCCGTCCGTCATACACAATCCGCGGACTATCCGGAACATCCTTCTGCGCTTCAATAAAAATATACAGCTCGCCCTCTTCGCCTTCGGCTACAACAAACTTGTTTGCCTTAACATACCCCGCCATTTTATCTGCCGCCTTCCATCATTTTTCTTTTGACGGCTTCAACGGCCTTGTCTTTTTTCTGTTCACTCTCCATCTTGCGCAAAACATTCATAAAAGCAGCCCCGGCAGCAACGGATCCCAGGGCGATTGCTCCGGTTGCACGCAGCTTGTCTTTCCACCCCACTATTTCGACTCCCGGATGGCCGTCATCCCCGATAAATTCTTTTGTTTCAAACTTTCCGCCGGCCAGACAGGCTACCGCAGCCCCGCCGCAGGCATAAGCAATCATATTTTTTTTCAAATGAGACGTTGCGGCATTTTTCACGGCTTCAGCCTTTTTCGACAACTCGTTCAGTTTCATTTTTTCTCTCCCGCTGTTTTTTCATTTATTTACTTTACTATACCACAATAGACAAAATTAGTCAAACCGTTTTATTAAAATTATACACATTTTTATCCGGAATATATTAAATTTTCTTTAATAAAAAAACATTGACAAAACACCAATTTTTCATTTTTTACATCGGCACGGCAACATAAAAACTCACATAAAACTATACGGATCAATATCCACCTGCACCCGCACGTTTGAAGGAGGCTGCACGCGTTTCAACCAGGTACGAATAACTTCCTGAATATTAATTGACCGCGCCGTTTTCAACAGCAAGCGGTAACGATATTTTCCCCGCAGCATAAAAATCGGCGCCGGCGCCGGCCCCAATGTTGTAATCATATCCGTATTCGGTGCATTTTGTCCCAGATAAACCGCTGTTTTTTCAACCGCTTCCTGATTTTCACCCGAAACCACCAACGCCGCCAGTTTTCCAAACGGAGGCAGCTTCAACAAACGACGACTGTTCTTTTCCAAAGACAAAAAAGCCTCACGATCATTATTCAGCAACGCCTGCAAAACTGCGTTTTCCGGATATAAAGTCTGCAAATAAACCATACCTTTTTTATCGCCGCGCCCGGCGCGCCCGGCTACCTGAGACAAAAGCTGATATGTCGTTTCCGCCGCACGCAGATCGCTGCCCATCAATCCCAAATCGGCATCTACAATCCCCACCAGCGTCAGGCTCGGAAAATGATGCCCCTTGGCCAAAATCTGCGTTCCAATAAGAATGTCGATTTCATGATTTTCCATTTTTTGAATCACTTCCGAAACCTCTTTCAATGTTGAAGTAATATCACTGGAAAGGATGCCTGTTCTGGCCAGTGGAAAACGCCGCGACACTTCTTCCGCCACACGCTCCACCCCCGGTCCGCAGGCTGTCAGTCCTTCTTCCGAACCACAGGACGGACACCTTGTCGGAATAGACGTCGTATAACCGCAATGATGACATATAAGCGCTTTGTTCCGCCGATGTTCCGTCAGCCAGGCCGTACAATTCGGACATTGAATTCTGTGCCCGCAATCGCGGCAGATGGTCAACGGCGCATAGCCGCGGCGATTTAAAAACAACAATGATTGCCCGCCTTTTTCCAGATTTTCCTTTAAAGCATCGACCAGCGTCGGTGCCAGCCAGCCGGTACTCAACTGCGCTTTGTCATTTGGAAATTTCTGCGGCTTGTCTTTTTTCAAATCAATAATTTTAATTTCCGGCAATACGGCTGCGGCAAAACGATTTTTCAGATACACGGCGTCATATTTTCCGGATTCGACATTGCAAACCGTTTCCAAATCAGGCGTCGCCGTCGACAATATAAGGGGAAACTGCTCTATTTTAGCGCGCACCACCGCCATATCCCGCCCCTGATAATTCACCACATCTTCTTGCTTAAAAGAGTGGTCATGGCTTTCATCAACCACAATCAACCCCAAATCGGCATAAGGCAAAAACAATGCCGACCTTGCTCCAACCACCACTTTAGCACGGTTTTCAACAATTCCCTGCCATGTATCAATTCTTTCCCTGTTTCCCAAAGCCGAATGCCAGCAAGCGGGACGAACGCCGAAACGTCTTTCAAAACGACTCAGCCACTGGGTTGTCAACGAAATTTCCGGAACCATAATCAGCACTTGCCGTCCGGCTTCCAACACTTTTGCCACGGCTTCAAAATACACTTCCGTTTTTCCCGAGCCGGTAACACCGTCAATCAGCGTTACCGAAAACCCCTGTCCGACTTTACGACATAACACATCCGCGGCCGCCTGTTGCTCCGGCGTCAGACTGACATCTGCAAAATTTCCCTTCGGCACGCCGAAATCACGCTTTGTCTGCACCACGACCGGTTCCAACACACCCGCATCAATCATATTTTTAATAACCGTCTGCCCCACGCCGGCGCCTTTGGCTATTTCCGCCCGGGTATACGGATAATACTTCAACAAATCCATCACCCGCCAACGGGCGTCCGAATTTTTCAGTTTTGCCTCTGCCAGCGTTTTGCCTGAAAGTTTGTACAACGTCGTTGTTTTCAAGTCATCAAACACGCCGCGCACACTCAGCACCATTTTCAACACCAGCCCCAAAAAAGCCATATTATACGAAGCAACAAAATTCACAAATTTCATCAGCTCCGGCGACAACGGCGGAAAATCGATCCGCCCGAGCACCGGTTTTATTTTACGTTCGTCAAGGTCAGAGCTTTTTCCAAGCTTCCACACGGCGCCGACCAAAACCTCCCGTCCGAACGAAACCCGCACCAATTCGCCCGGCACGACATCGCCTTCAATCTGATAATCAAAAACATCATTAAACGGCAGCGGCAGCAAAACCCCGACAATCATCTCTTTTCCTGACAATTAATTTCCCTTATAAACAAACTATATACATCAAAAATATGATTGCGCCAAGTCCCGTCGCATTTTTGCCCCACAAAAAATTCCGGACTTTTGCAGACCGGAATTTTCAAAATCAGATTTATATATCAAAACCAAGCGTGTTCAGATAAGGCTTGCTAGCATTTGAAATCCCCTTAACCTCATACCCGATGCCGGAAATTCCCGAGGGAAAATCTCTGTAATACTGAATGATCAGCTCATCCCCTTCCTCGGCAAACAAAATCTGCGAAAAAACTCTTGGCAAACAGCGACCGCCGTCTGTCTTCACAAAAAACTGACACGGATCTCCGCCGCCGGCTTTCATCAAAAAAGTAATGCAAGAACCGCCGCCGTCGAAACACCCGCCCAGCTCCTGATAAAAAGGAACACTCTTTTTAAATAAAACACCCTGATAAAAAGATATTCTGCTCATAATTATAAATTTTTAATAATAAAACTTCTCTGCCAATATATACTGCCGCATATTTTTGTCAATCTTTTATTAACCCTGCCGCGCTATACTGTCCTCATGAAGCAAAAAATAAAATTCAACGCCGTCCCGGAACTCAAAAAAATCATCGGAGAATGGGCAACATGGCTTTTTGAAGAAAGGCGTTATTCGGCGCACACACTGGACGCTTACCTGCGTGATTTGGCTTTTTTCACCAAATTTTTTGACAAACCGCTAACTTTGGCAATGCTCCAAAAACTCGATGTACGCGGCTTTCGGGCTTACATCAGCAGCCGCGCCGCAAAACCTCTGGGAAAAACTTCTCTGGCAAGAGAACTTTCGTCCATACGTAATTTTTACCACTGGCTGGATACGCATGACATTATAAAAAACTCCGCCATCAGCGTCATTTCTTCTCCTCGCCTGCCCAAAGTTTTACCCAAAGCGCTTGATGTTAACGAAACTTTCGACCTGTTGGATGCCGCCCAAAAATCTGACTCCCCAATATGGGAAAACCTGCGTGACACAGCTGTTTTCACTTTGCTATACGGCTGCGGCCTGCGGATTTCCGAAGCCCTGTCGCTCAATTTCGGCGACCTCGACAACGAACGCCTGCTGCGCATCACCGGCAAAGGCGGCAAAACGCGTATTGTTCCCCTGCTTCCGGTCGTTACGGAGGCCGTTAATGCTTACATTAAAGAATGCCCTTACAATCTCAAAAAAGGCGAAGCCCTGTTTTTAGGCGCCCGCGGTGAACGCCTCAACCCGCGCATCATCCAGCGTCGGATGCAAAAAATCCGCACGGATTTGAATCTGCCGGAAAACCTCACACCACATTCTCTGCGTCATTCTTATGCCACGCACCTGCTTGCTCAGGGGACCGACCTGCGTTCCATTCAGGAACTTTTGGGACATGCTTCGCTCACCACCACCCAACGCTATACTGACGTTCAAACCGAAACGCTGAACAAAGAATACCACAAATCCCACCCGCTGGAAAATAAAAAAATTTGATTTTTTTTATTACCTCTAAATTAGCCGTCTTCCCTTCCCCGAAACAACTCTCTCCTGTTTCAAAGGAAAAAAACGCTTTCGTCCTCAGCTAAATAGCCCTCACTCTCTTCTCTCCTAAATACGCCGCTCTTTTCTCCTCCCCCTGAGTAGAGCCCCTCTCATTCCCTCTCCTGAGTGTCCTCTCCATTTTTCCTCCCCTGAGCAGCTTTCTGCTTCCTCTCCCCCTGAGTAGTCCTCCGCTTTTTCTCCTCCCCTGAGACCTCCCCTCTCATTCCCTCCCTGAGTAACCCTCACCCTTTCCTCTCCTCCCCTGAATATCCTCTCCATTTTTCCTCCCCTGAGTAACCCTCACCATTTTCTCCTCCCCAAGTACTCCCCTCTCATTCCCTCCCTGAGTAGGGCTGGAGGCAGAAAAACAATCTTGTGAATTGTTTTTCAACGACAGAGTCTGAATTGTTAGATTGTGAACAGGCGACAGCCTGAGGAAACAATCGTTACAATTCAGTTGACCGAAGCAGCTTTGCTGCAAGAAGTTGGAAAAAAATCTTCTCATTTTTTTCACTTCTACATAAAAATAATTATTGAATAATTGCAAAATCCATGTTACACTTAAACCAGTGTAATAAAGTGTGGAGGATGAAATGCGTGTGATTCTTTCCGCCGGCAAAAGGATATATTTTACCCTGCTGGCTTCTTCTTTTATGTTCCCGGTTTCCGCTTTCGCCCAGTGCGTGGCAACTTCCGACTGTGCGGCTTTGGGCTACACCGAAACTTCTTGCCCGAACGGCAAAGGCATCAAATGCCCGTTCGGCGATAAATGGGCTTGTCCCTCCAGCAAGGAAGAAACCTGCGCCGAATACGGCTTCAAATATGACTGTTCCGGCACCGGCTATGCTTCCGGCAGCGGAACGCCCTGCAATAACAAATATGCATCCTGCACCTGCGCTTCCGGCTATGAATGGAAAGACGGTGCCTGCACAAAGAGAGCCGGAGCAATTTTCGGCCAGTGCACCGGCTATGCCAAAAACTGCAAAATCGGACAAATCTTAAACAATGATGGCAGCTGCTCGGACTACCGCGTCAGCGGGGTTGAGCCGGTCGGTGTGGTGGTTTATATCGGCGGAGACGGCTGTGGCCAGGCTCTGGCGCTGGAAAATTTGGGAAGCTATCAATGGGCGACAGAACTGGTCGATATTCCGGATTTGTTCAATTACAGCAGTGAACCAGTCAATGATTTTTCCAGCTGTGAGAATACGAAAATTGTGATTGATTACAGCTCCAAGCAATACGGTGACGGCGCCTACAAATATTACCCGGCCTTTTGGCAGGCGTATAACTATGCCCCTTCAATCATGCCGGAAACAAAAGGGAAATGGTGTTTGCCATCCGGTGGCGTGTTAAACAGCATTTACCAGAATATGACAGCTATTGATAAAGGCTTAGCCAGAATTGATAAAGAACACATTGGCATCAGTGTTTGGTGGTCGTCGTCCGAGCACGATTATCGTGACGCGTGGCGCTGGGAGTCGTCTTCAGGTGAATTCAATGGATACGACTATAGTGGTAAGCATGGCTACAGCAGCAACTACGTTCGTCCGGTGATTGAGTTTTAAATAACCTGGCCTCCTACTGCTTCAATTCGGCAAAAACAAAAAAACCGGCGGAACATATCCCCGCCGGTTTCAAATTTTATATGCTTCAAAAAAACCAGTGAAAATTACTTCAGCTTTTTCTCAACAAACTCTTCATGCTTCTTAGACTTTTTGTCATATTTCTTCAAAGTCAGCTTTTCCGGATGGGTTCTCGGATTCTTTTCAGCAAGATAAAATGTTCCCGTACCGGCGGTGCTTTCCAATTTTACTTTAACTTTTACTGCTTTTGCCATTTTTTTATTCTCTTCACTAAGATTACAAAATTAACATTTAGGCGTAATATACATTTTTTTCCGCTGTTGTCAACAACAATTTTCAAAGCTTCCGGCAAACTGTGGTTTTCCGGTTCCGGAATGTCTTTACGGCTTTTCTGCCTGAAGCATCGTCAAAGCCAGCGCATAAGCCGCATCAATATCCACCTTGGCCTCTTCTCTGTCTTCCCTCGGGCATTCTTTCGGTTCCGACCGCTGCAGCAAATCTGCGACAGTCATTCCGGCCTTGGCCCGATACAGACAAATATCCGGCTTCAACCCGACACCGTCAATTTCCTGCCCTGAAGGCGTATAATAAAAAGCATTGGTCAGCAGCATTTTATTATCCCCCGGCAGATTAACAAAATTCTGCACGGTTCCCTTGCCGTGCGTCTGGGTTCCGGCCACCAGCGCCAGCCCCTGTTCTTTCAGAGCCGCCGTAAAAACCTCTGCCGCCGAAGCCGTTCCGCCGTCTGCCAAAATAACAATCGGCAGCCCGTTTACAACAGATTTTCCCTGCGCCCGGTAAAAAACCGCGGAATCTTCCCGGCGTCCTTTGGTCGAAACAATAATTCCCTCATCCAGAAACAGCCCGGTAACATCAATGGCATCGCCCAAAACGCCCCCCGGACTCATGCGCAAATCAATAATCAGCGCCCGGGTATCCGGGTTTGTTTCCAGCGACTGCTTTATATTTCCTTTGGTATATTTATTAAACGCCCCGATTTTCAAATACAGCACGCCGCCTTCCATCCGCCGCTCGGCATATTCTCTTGAAAAAACCGGTTTATTTGTTTCTTCCTGCAAAAGGTTGGAAAAATATTTTGAACTCTTGTCCAACCGCTTCACACCGGCCAGCAGCATTCTGTCGGCAGCTTCAATGTCTTTACTCTTGATTTTCGGAGACAAGCGACGCAAATCGCGGATAATCTTATCCGAAAACTTTGCCCAAGCCTCAGCATCATGCTCATCTTCCGGCACGGAAAAACTCTTATACAGATTTGAGCCGTAATAAATGGTCATACGGGAACTGTCATCCGCCACCAGAATATTTTTATCCATGTCCTGCAGTCCCGTCAAACTCCATTTGGCAAACTGCCCGGCGGAAACACCCCCCAGATACTCTTCGTCAACAACTTTATAAGCGGCGGACAAAAGCTCAACATTTCCCGCCCGGGCCGGAAACACAGCACCGAAAAACAAAACCGCCGCGGCAAAAAAAACAAACTTTGACACCTTTTCTTCCATTCTCCCTTTATCCGCGCCCAAAACACCGGCAAAAAACTTATTAAAATATAAACGACATTTCCGCCGTCATCAACCCCCCGGCCGCAATAATCCACCGGATAAAAACACCTGTCAGAAAAATTCCATCACCAAAGGCGCATGATCGGAAGGTTTGTCCGCCAGTCTGGCCTGCTTGTCAACCCCGCACGATTTCAAACCGTCTGCCGCTGCCGGAGAAAGCCAGAAATAATCAATCCGCATCCCGTTGTCCAAAGCAACGGCGCTCCCGGAATAATCCCAATACGTATACCCCGTCTCATAAGGATGAAGACAGCGGAAAGCATCATAAAAGCCAAGATATTCAAAGGCCTTAAGCCTTTGTTTCACCTCTTCTCTGAACAAAGCATTGTTGCGGAACAAATCGGGATTATAAACATCCGCCTCTGTCAGAATAACATTAAAATCCCCGCCGAAAACAACTTTTTCCCCGCTTTCCGAAAGTTTCCGCGCATGTGCGTAAAAAGCATCCATCCAGGCCAGTTTATAGGCATACTTGCTGTCGTCATCCGGAGCATTGTAAGGAGGATTGCCGTTGGGCAGATACACCGAAGCAACGCGGATATTTTCGCCGCCGGCATCAACCAACACTTCCAGATAGCGTGCGTTTTCATCTTCAAACCCCGGCAGGCCTTCCGCCGCAACCTCAATTTTTCCCCGGCTCAAAACCGCCACGCCGTTATAACTTTTCTGCCCGAAAATTTTAGCCTCATACCCGGCCAGCTGCAAATCAAAAAACGGAAAAGCATTAAATTCGCACTTGATTTCCTGCAGCAAAACCACATCCGGACGGCACCTGTCCAGCCACGCCAGCAGATTCGGCAGCCGGGCGTTGACGGAATTTACATTATAAGTCGCTATTTTCATATGTTAACCTTTATTAAATTTATCTCAGTATATAAAGAAAATATCAGAAATAAAAGAGGAAAAGTCATGGAACTTGCAGTTTATGCCACCAAACCGGAAGACAGCCGCGGACGCCTTTACCCGGACTACCCGAACATCAACCGTTCGCCTTTTCAGCGCGACCGCGACCGGCTTATCCATTCAGCCTCTTTCCGCCGCCTTGACGGCAAAACACAGGTTTTTGCCTACCATGAAGGAAAAAACTACCGCACCCGGCTCACCCACAGCATCGAAGTTTCCCAAATAACCCGCACCCTGTGCAAAAGCCTCGGCCTCAACGAAGAACTCGGCGAAGCCGTTGCTCTGGCGCACGATCTGGGACATTCCCCTTTCGGACACGCCGGCGAACGGGCGCTGCAAAATTCCATGGCTCGTTTCGGCGGTTTCGACCACAACGTCAATTCGCTGAAAATCATGACCAAATTAGAAACCCGCTACCCTGAATTTCCGGGGCTTAACCTCACTTGGGAAACAATTGAAGCCACAGTCAAACACAACGGCCCCGTCAAAAAAATCGCCAGTGCTTATTTAAAAGAATTCAACAAAAAATTTGACCTTGACCTTAAAAATTTTCCCTCGCTTGAAGGACAGGTCGGCGCGGTTGCCGATGACATCGCTTATAACAACCACGATATCGACGACGGTTTCCGTGCCGGATTTTTCACCATCGGACAACTGTGTGAACTGCCGTTCATTAACGAAATCGTCTCTTCTTTTCTCAAAAAATACCCTCAAGCCAAAAACAACGGCAATCTGATAATTTACGGCATCACTCGCGGCATGATCGCCCGCATGGTTTTCGACGTCACGGAAAACGCCGCCGCCAATTTCCGCGCCCACCGCATTGAACATCCGGCCGATGCCCGGCGCCAAAAAACATTTATGGTTGACTTTTCAGCCAAAATGAAAAAAGAAATCAGAGAACTGCGCTCTTTTCTCAAAGAAAATTTTTACACGGCCACCCCCATCGTCCGCATGGACATGAAATCACAGCGCTTGGTTGAAGAGCTTTTTACCCTGTTTATGGATAACCCCAAACTGCTGCCCATGGAACAACGCCGCCTGCTGCATGCCGGAATGACCGATGCCGAAACGGCCGAAGTCATCTGCGACTACATCGCCGATATGACCGATATCATGGCCATTGAAGAACACAGCCGCCTGTTCAACCCGGAAACCCGTTTCTGACAACCTTTTCACATAGCCTTAATCAGGCTGTCCTGAATGGAAATCGAACTGTCCAGATCCGATTCGGTCATATAAGACAAGATTCCCGCCATCATCGAAATCACAATCAGCCCGATGATAATCGCCGACAGCCACTTAAAATTAAAGTTTCCGAAAAATCCGCCGATGGCAATTGCCACAATCCCGAAGCCCGCCACCGCGTAAATAATCATCTTCATGCCTTCGAATATTTCCGAACCGGCGCTCAGCAGCTGGCTGAACATACCGCTGTTTTCCCCGCGCGCCTCCGCCCGGAAACCTTCTCCTTCTTCAGCCTTCTGCTTTGTTTCCTCTTCCTCATCCTGAGAAGTAAGCGAATTCAGCTTTTCCTGCATATTTTTCTGCCATGGAAGCAGATTATCGGAAGTACCAAGCGTGTCCTCCCCCTCGGAAGCATTCAATATCTCGGAAGCACCCTGCGCCGCAGCCTCCTGTGTATTTTCATCAGCCGCCGCTTCATCTGCTTTGTTTGCCGCATCCTCCGGATTGTTTTTTTCTTTCTTTTCAAGATACGCTAACATAAACTGAAAATCTTTCTCCGTAGCATCATCTTCAACAGATTGTCGTAAAGCCAAATCCGCAATCTTATCAATAGATATTAAATCACTTATCATCATCTCATCATATACGTTCTGCTGAGCTGGAAGATAAACTTCAGTATACCATGAATGAAATTCTTTCCATTCATCTGAAGTCAAAGTGCCTGAATAAAAATTCTCCGTAAGCTTGTCCATCCTTGAAGTATACTCATCACTCATAGGTCTAAGTTCGGAAATTGCTTTTTTCATCCCTTCAGTTTCTTCATTCTCCGGAAAATCCTTAATCATCCAATAAGCCTCATGCAGCGGAGGAAGTTTCTCTTCAGCCGACGCCTCGGAAACAACAAAACACAAGGCAATAATTAATGTTAAAACAAAAAAATACTTTTTTCCCCGGCAACACATAACAAGCCCTCCGCATAATACAACTTTGTTTATTATATGCTATAAACTAATAAATATCAATTACGTATTTAGATATCTGAATAAAAAAAATGCCAAAAAAAAATAACAACCGCTCAAAAACAATGTTAAAAGATTATAAATCTTTATCTGCTACACTGCTCTAAAACAACACCAAAAACGAGGTAAACGATAATGTTTCAGGAATTTCCGGATGACAACATAAACGACAATTTTTTAAGCGAACGCCGCCAGAAGATTGCCGAACAGTCAATGATGAACATGGAAGAAAAGAAAAACGAACTCAAACGCTCCAAAAGCGTATTTATCGGTGCGGTTTCCGGTATGGCTTTGGCCGGCATTGTCGGCTGGTTTGCCCTGTCGCCGCGTTACACGGCTGAAAACATCGGCGAAATACCGGTCGTCCGCCGGCCGCAAACGGCCGTAAAAGTCCGCCCCGGCGATCCCGGCGGTATGGAAATCCTCAATCAGGACAAAAGCGTTTATAACATCATTGAAAATCAGACCGCTCCGACGGTAGAAAGCATTCTGCCGCCGCCGGAACAACCGAAGCTCCCCATCGTCCAGACTGAACCGACGCCTGCTCCTGTTCAAAACATTGAACCGGAAAGAAACATCGGTACGGCAAAAGTTGCCGTTGCTGCACCGGTTGCCGCTGTTGTTAACGAAGTCCCGGAAGAAAAGCTTCCCACTATAAAAGAAGCCGCGCAAAAACAAAATGCCGAAAAACCACGTCCTCAGCCCAAGACTGAAAAACCGGCAACCGAAGCACCGAAAACACCGGCGGCAAAACCCGCTGTGGCAAAAGGAAACTGGCAAATTCAGCTGATGTCGTCGCCTAACAGAAAAGCCGTTGAAAACGCATGGACGGGAATGGTCAAAAAGCATCCGGCGCTTAAAGGACAGCCGCATGAAGTCGAAACCGCCGACCTCGGCAGCAAGGGAACTTACTATCGCTTAAAAGCAGGAGCGTTCGACAGCCGCGACGGTGCCGACAAGCTCTGTAATGCCGTCAAAAAACAAGGCGGAAGCTGCATTGTAAAGAAAAAATAGCACATGAACACGTTTCTCAGCCTCATTGTCAATTTTCTGCCTCTGCTCATCGCCATTGTCGCCCATGAAGTTGCGCATGGCTGGGCGGCTTACTGGCGGGGCGACGACACGGCAAAAAAACAAAAACGGCTTTCGTTCAACCCGCTCCGCCACATCGACTTGCTGGGAACAATTGTCATTCCGGGACTTCTGCTGCTGGCAAGGTCGGGTTTTGTCATCGGCTGGGCAAAACCCGTCCCCGTTAATTACAATAGACTGAAAACACCCGGAAAAGACATTTTTATCGTCTCTTCGGCCGGAATCATCGCCAACCTGTATCTGGCCTTGTTGTCAGCCCTGTTTTTTTATTTGCTGCCCTTTATTCCGTCTCTGCCGGTTCAGGCTTTTGCCGGAGCGTTTCTGTTGAATATGATAACAATCAACATCATTCTCGCCGCTTTCAACCTGCTGCCGATTCCGCCGCTGGACGGCTCAAAAATATTTTTCGGCGGCATCCGGCGCCCCTGGGCTGTAAATTATATCAACGCCGAAAGAGAAGGTTTTATCGCCATCGTGGCGCTGGCTTTCATCATCCCGGCATTCTTCGGCTTTTTCGGAATAAACTTCCATCCGCTGGCCTGGTATCTGATTAACATAACCAAAGCCGCGGTTTCGTTGCTTTTATAAAGGATTTCCGATGTCCAAACCCATTCTCGCCGCCATGCTTTCCCTCAGTACCGACAAAATGACGGCAGCTGAAAAAAAACTTCTGGAAAAATACAATCCGCTGGGCATTTCTCTGTTTGCACGCAACCTCAAAACGCCGGAACAAATAAAAAAACTGACCTCAGAAATCAGGGAAGCCGTTGGCCGTAAAAACATTCTCATCGCCGTCGATCAGGAAGGCGGGCGCGTTCGACGCTTAAAAGAACCATATTTCCGCGCCTATGCCGGACAACAAACTCTTGGCCGTCTGTGGAACGAAACCACGCCTCAAATCGCACAAAAAGCCGCTGCCTGCCACGCCTCGTTAATCGCGGCCGATCTCAAAGAACTCGGAATAAACCTGAACTACGCCCCGGTGCTGGATGTACTCGCTCCGGAAACATCGCCGGTTCTTTCCAGCCGCATTTTTTCAGACATTCCGGAAATCGTCGCCAATCTCGGAGAAATTTCCGTCAAAAATTACATGCAAAACAACATCATTCCCTGTATCAAACACCTGCCCGGACACGGCCGCGCCGCCGTCGATCCTCATCTGAATCTGCCTGTAATTGATGCCTCGCTTAAAGAATTGGAAAAAGATTTTTATCCCTTTCAAAAACTCAACGACACGCCATGCGGAATGACGGCGCATATTGTTGTCTCTGTCATAGATAAACACTTTCCCGTAACTCAAAGTTCAAAAGGAATAAAAGAACTCATCCGCGGCATTATCGGTTTTAAGGGATTTCTGATTTCCGATTCTATCGACATGCACGCCCTCGGAGGCAGCCTCGGCGAAAAAACCTCAACCGCCCTGAACGCCGGTTGTGACGCCGTCTGTTACTGCGCCGGAAAAGAAGAAGAAATCGAAGAAGTCTGCCGGGCGGCATCTCCTCTGTCCGACCACGCTTTGGAACGTCTTGCCAAAATGGAAAACGTTTTGGCTGCGCCGCCGACAGCGCCTGACATCACCACGCTTGAAAAAAATTATAAAACTATTCTCGGTCAAATTGAACCTTATCGTGAAACATACGACGCCACCGAAGTCCTTTTTCAAATGCAGCGCCGCCCCTGAAATTTAATCACCGACCGAATTTCATTTACAGATAAAAAATCTCATAAACAAATACAAAAAAATCCTTGCAAATAAAAAAAATCTCCTTATACATACATCTGTGAATGTATGTATATTAGGATAAAAACATGGCTCGAAGAACAAAAGAAGAAGCTGAAGAAACCCGCAAATCCATTCTTGCGGCCGCTCTCGAAATTTTTTGCGAAAAAGGTTATTCCCGCACCACATTTGATGAAATCGCCCGGCGCATCAATCTCACCAAAGGCGCCATTTACTGGCATTTCCGCAACAAAACCGACATTCTGACCGAAATTATCCGCAAAGGATTCTCCTCCACCCATGAAGGAATGGAAAAGGCCGTCCGTCCCGAAAACGGCTTGGCGGCAATGATGGACTTCATGGAATTCGAAATCAAAATCATCAAAAACCGCCCGGTCTACCGGCAATTAATGTTTTTCCTTCTCTTTCAGATGGAGTGGTCGGAAGCCATTCTCAACAAAATCACCAAAGAAATTTACGAAGTCATTCAATATCCGGAAAGCCTCATGCGCGAAATTTTAACCAAAGCCAGAGAAAAAGACGAAATCCGCGCCGATACGGATATAGATTCTGCCGTTTACACAATTTTGTTTATCTGGCAGGGAATTATCAGAAACATCGTGAAACCGCACATCCCCGTTTCTTACGATAAATTAATAAATGACAGTTATAACATAATTACAAATGGTTTGAAAAAAGAAAGGTCTGAATAAATGAAAGTAGGAAAAGTAAGCAATCGCAGAATATTAAAACAAACGGCTCTGGTTCTCGTCTGCATCGGCGCCGGTTGGTACCTCAAAGGAAAACTCACCCCGTCGGCCTCCATGGGTTTCGGCTCGCAAATGGACACCTATGTCCTTGTTCAGGAGCTTGAAAAAGCCGATGTCAGCAGCAAACAAAGCTATATCGGACACGTTGAAGCCATAAAAAGCGTTAACATCATTCCCCAGGTAAGCGGTTATGTGGAAAAAGTCCTGTTCAACGAAGGAAGCTACGTCCGGGAGGGAGACATCCTCTTCATTATCGAGCAAAAACGCTACCTGGCCAATGTGGAATTACGAAAAGCCGAACTCCAAAGTGCCAAAGCCAACCTCGTCCGTGCCGAAAGAGACTTCAAACGCCAGGCTCAACTGTCAAAACAAAATTATGCCTCAAAAGCAACCTTTGACACGGCCGAAAGCACCTATCTTCAGGCCAAAGCCGCGGTATCTCAGGCCGAAGCAAACCTTGACCTGGCTGAAATCGACCTCGGCTATACCGAAATCAAAGCGCCGATTTCCGGTTACATCGGCAAAGCTCTCGTAACAGAAGGAAACTATGTCAGCTCCTCAACGCAAAATCTGGCGCGGATTGTACAAACCAATCCGATTCGCATAGCTTTTTCCGTTTCCGACAAAGAATATTTAAACAGCAAATTATTCAATGCTCAGGACGGCGAAAGCTCCATCCGCAGCGAAATTGTTCTGCCTGACGGACAAATCATCGAAAACCACTTTCAATCACGCTTTTCCGATAACGAAATAAATTCTGACACGGCAACCATTGCCATTTACGCCGAATATAAAAATGATGAAAACCTGCTGGTTCCGGGAAACTATGTAGACATCAAAATCGGTCCTAAAGAAACGCAGGAAGTTTTGCTTGTTCCCCAATCGGCCGTTGCTCAGGATGAACACGGCAATTATGTCATGGTTGTCAATAACAACATTGCCGAACAACGGCGTGTAACCCTCGGTGATACTATCGGCACCAAACAGATTGTTAAATCGGGACTGTCTCAACAGGACAAAGTCATCGTTCAGGGATTGCAGAAAGTAACCAACGGCACAAAAGTCAAAGCCCAGCTCGTTACGGACGAAACAGCAAACAAAAACAACACATCGGAAAAAGACAATACGCCGGTCGAGGAAGAACACCCGGTCGCAACGGCTGTCAATGCCTCCGATGTTGACATAAACTCTCCGGCCGTTACCAAAAACATATCCGGTTCCGTCTCTGATACAAATACTGCCACGGAGGATAAATAACCGATGTTTTCACGCATATTTATTGAACGTCCCCGCTTCGCAATGGTCATTTCCATTGTGTTGGCTCTGGCCGGCATCATTTCTATTTTTTCACTTCCGATTTCCCTTTATCCGGAAATCACACCGCCGATGGTAAACGTTTCCGCCAACTATCCCGGCGCCAGCGCTGAAGTTCTTGCAAAAACGGTCGGTATTCCGATTGAACAGGAAGTCAACGGCGTAGAAGACATGTTATATATGGATTCTTCTTCTCAAAACGACGGTTCTTATTCCTTGTCCGTTTCTTTCAAGGTGGGAACAGATCCTGACATGGCTCAGGTTAAGGTTCAAAACCGTGTTCAACAAGCCACACCGAAACTGCCGCAGGAAGTCCAGCGTCAAGGCATCAGTGTAACCCGTCGTTCTTCAGACATTCTGGGTTTTTTAAGCGCCCGCTCGCCTAAAGGAACCCATGACACAAAATTCATCAGCGACTATGTACAAAACAACATCAAAAACAATCTGGCCCGCGTCAACGGCGTCGGCGAAGTCAGCGTCCATGCTCCGGCGTTGAGCATGCGTGTCTGGCTGAATGCCAACAAACTGAGCGCCTTAAACCTGCCGGTATCCAGCGTCATCTCCGCCATTGAAGGACAAAACTATCAGCCTTCTCTCGGCAGCATCGGCGCCATGCCCGGCGACGGCAGTCAGCAAATGGTTTACACCCTGCAGACTCAGGGACGAATCAATGAGGCCGAAGAATTTCAAAACATCATTGTCAGAACCGCCGAAGACGGAGGTTTGGTCAAACTGAAAGATGTTGCAACCGTTGAAATCGGAACCGAAACATACAATGTTGAATCCACCCTTGACGGCAGCCCGTCCGTTTCCATCGCGCTTAACCTGCTTTCCGGCGCAAACGCTCTGGAAACCATGAACGCCGTTAAACAGGAACTGGCGCGATTGTCTCAGATGTACCCTGAAGATTTTCAGATAGACATCACCTATGACGCAACTTTGTATATTGAATCTTCAATTGAAGAAGTGGTTTTCACTCTGGTTTTGACTTTTGCGCTGGTGATCGGCGTCTGCTATCTGTTTTTACAGGATTGGAGAGCAACGTTGGTACCGTCTCTGACCATTCCTGTATCATTGCTCGCCACTTTTGCCGTCATGTTGGCACTGGGCTACAGCATCAACATTCTGACCCTGTTCGGCTTGGTTTTGGCCATCGGCCTGGTGGTTGATGATGCCATTGTCGTGGTGGAACGTGTTCTGACATTAATGGAAACGGAAAAACTCTCACCGAAAGAAGCCACCATAAAAGCCATGGAACAGGTATCCAGTGCCGTTATTGCAACCACACTGGTGTTGTTGGCAATTTTCGTCCCTGTTGGTTTCATGGGCGGCATCACCGGAAAAATCTATCAGCAGTTTGCTATCACCATTTCCACCTCGGTTGCTTTTTCGGGCATTAATGCATTGACTTTATCTCCGGCATTGTGCGCCACGCTTCTTCGCCCGCTGAAAGAAGTAAAATCAGGTCCTTTACATTGGTTCAACCTCGGACTGAACAAAGCCCGCAACCGCTATGTTGCCATTGTCACGATTATCGGACGAAAAATCAGCGTCATAGCCTTGATTTTGGGAATGCTCGTCCTGGCAAACTTCTCCTTCCTGAAAATGAGTCAGACATCTTTCATTCCGAATGAAGACCAGGGTGTTATTCTTGCCGATTTTCAGCTGCCTGAAGGCGCCTCGCTGGAAAGAACCCGGCAGCTCATCAAACACCTCTATCCGTCAATGAAAGAAGAAGCCGGTGTTTCAAACGTAATGACCATTCTCGGTTACAGCCTCATTGGCGGTGCCGGCGAAAACGTCGCTTTTTCGGTTATTACCTTGGATCCGTGGGGAGAACGCAAAGATGACAGTCTCTATTCCACAAACATTTTGAACCGGATTAAAGCAAAAATAGGAAACACCCCCGAAGCACAAATCAACATGTTTGAGTTTCCCGCCATTCCGGGATTGGGAACCAGCGGCGGCATGGATTATCGTCTGCAGGCTTTGGATAATTCCGACCCGAACGACTTGTACACCACCATGCAGGGCTTCCTCGGAAATCTGAATTCATCGCCGGCAATTTCCTATGCCTATTCGACTTACACTTCTCAGACACCTCACGTCAACATTGAAATTGAGAAGGAAAAAGCCGAAAGCATGGGCATTTCCATCGGCGATATTTATAACATCCTGCAAAATTATCTGGGATCGACTTACGTAAACGACGTCAACTTCGGCACCCAGGTCAACAAAGTAATCATCCAGTCCGATTGGCCGTACCGCAAAGATATGGATTCCATAAAAAATCTCTACGTCCAAAACAAAAACGGCGATATGGTTCCGCTGGGAACAGTCATAAAACTGACAAAGGTTCTGGCGCCAAGAACAGTTGAACGCTATAACCAATATCCGGCAGCTACGATTACTGCGGTCCAAAACCAAAGCATCAGTACCGGACAGGCCATGGCTGAAGTTGAAAAACTGTCGGCATCTTTGCCCAAAGGATATAGCTACCAATGGTCGGGCATGAGCTTCCAGGAAAAAGAAACACAGGGACAAATCGGCTACCTGATTGCCCTGGCCATCACTTTCGGCTATCTGTTTCTGGTTGCCCAATATGAAAGCTGGTCAATTCCCATCCCGGTTCTGACTTCCATTACGGTTGCCATGCTCGGAGCTTTGGGAGGATTGTTCATCAACGGCCTGTCATTGAGTATCTATGCCCAGCTGGGACTCATCCTGCTCGTCGGCCTCGCCAGTAAAAACGCGATTCTGATTGTCGAGTTCTCCAAAGAGGAAAGAGAAAAAGGCGCCAACATCGTCAAAGCGGCCGTAACCGGAACCAAAGAAAGATTCCGCGCCGTGCTGATGACAGCCTTCACCTTCATTCTCGGCGTATGGCCGATGATTGTCGCTACCGGTGCCGGAGCAGCCAGCCGTATTGCCATCGGCGTCCCGGTTTTCTACGGCATGCTCATCGGAACAGCCGGTGGTTTGCTCATCATTCCGCTGCTTTATATTTTGTTCGAAAATCTGCGTGAATCTTTTACCGCTCGGAAAAAAACAAAAGCATAAAGCACACAAAAAAGGCAGCTCTGCTGAGCTGCCTTTTTTCAAAACTGATCACTCAAGCCGCATAAAGCGCCCATCCGGTAATGTATTTTATGAACGGCGTCTTTTTTTCTGAAGCAGACATTAAAATCTCCGACCTGACTTCTGCCTCCGTTAAGTTCGGCATTACACACCAGCATTCTCCCTCTGTCGCTGAAAACATAAGCTTTTTCCTCTTCTTCTGAAATCAAAAGGGGCAAATACATCTTATCGTCAATCGGCTTAAGCTGATTAATATCGGCAATATCTTCCGGACGCACCTGAACACTTCCGGAAAAATGAGCTGCTTTATAAATCAGATTCGTCTCCATCGCCAAAGGTTCAAACAACATAAAACCGATGCGGCTCACACTTTTTCCTACGGGAAGAAACCCCTGCCCCGAACAAAAATAATTACCGACAATAAAATACGGACAACTCACGTAATACCTGTTCATGTCATCGGCAAACAATTGCCAGCAGCAGCTTTCATCATCATTAACAACCTCGCTTCCGGGAATGCTCTGTCTGATATTGTCAATCAGCTTTTCATCCGACAAACAAGGTTTTCTGTTGGTAATTAACAATAATTTTCTCATAAGATTATATTATTAATAATAAAAAATATTTTTCTAAATTACATACTCTGCCACCTTTGTCAACAAATAACCGCCGTTCCTTTCTGAGAAAATTAATCATTATTTTAGATATTAAAGATATGCTTAAGCATAAGAACCATTAAAAACTTTGAGGATAACAATGCTTCCGTCTCTGTTTAACTTTTTTCACATAAACATTTCTTTTGTTTTTTGCACTTTTTTTGCCTTTTTCACATCTCTTGCGGCAGCCCTGCTCTGCGGCGGAAAACTGATTTCTTTTCTAAAAAAGCATCAGGGAAAAGGACAACCGATACGCAGAGACGGCCCACAGTCCCACCTTGCCACCAAACAAGGGACTCCGACCATGGGAGGACTACTCATTATCGGAAGCACACTTCTCTCGACATTGTTATGGTGCCGGCTGGATAATCCTTTTGTCTGGACAGCCCTGACCGTATTCATTGTTTACGCATTGATTGGTTTTGCCGATGACTTTGTAAAAATCAAAAAACAAAGTTCCAGCGCCGTTTCCGGCCCCATGCGCCTTTTGCTTGAGTTTTCAACCGCATTCGCCGCCGTCCTCGTCATTTCCTTCAACACCCCGGAAACAGAACGCTTTATCCTCAATATTCCTTATTTTCAAAATCTTGCTTTCAACTTATGTTGGTTTTATATACCTTTTGCCATGTTCGTCCTGGTCGGAACCGCCAATTCCGTCAACCTGAGCGACGGACTGGACGGACTTGCCGGAGGCTTATGCGTCATTGCTCTTTCAGTTTTCATGATTTTTGCGGCAGTATGCGACAGTTCTTTAACGGAAATTTTCTCAATATCTCCCGTCAAAGGAGGCGCTGACATTGCCGTTATCTGCGCCGCCGCTGTCGGAGGCTGCGTCGGTTTCTTATGGTTTAACGCGCCGCCGGCCAAAATTTTTATGGGAGATACGGGCTCTCTTGCGCTCGGCGGACTGCTCGGAACAATAGCGCTCACCATCCGTCAGGAAATCATTCTAGCCGTGGTCGGCGGAATTTTTGTCATGGAAGCCTTATCCGACATCATTCAGGTTTTCTGGTATCGGCGCACCGGTCGGCGCGTGTTTCTGATGGCGCCGATTCATCATCATTTTGAACAACTTGGCTGGAAAGAAACAACCGTCGTTCTGCGCTTCTGGATTATCGGTCTTATTTTAGCGTTAGTTGGGTTGCTGTCTCTTTTCATGACGGGAGAGTGACGCCGTGTTTTCTTTTTCACGCAACAGCCGCAGCATAATCAGCAATTGGTGGTGGACCGTAGACAAAGTTTTACTGGGACTGATAACAGTCTTAATTCTCATCGGTATTTTTTTAAACTTCACGGCCAGCCCGGCCGTTGCCAACCGTATCGGCGCCGAAACGTTTTATTTTATAAAAAAACAAATGATGTTTATTCCGCTGGCAGTCATCATCATGCTAGCCATCTCCATGCAAAATCTCAAAACCATCCGCCGCACGGCCATCATCGGATATGCCGCCATCATTGTTCTGATGGTTCTGACCTTATTATGGGGAAATTCGACCAAAGGCGCCACCCGTTGGATAAATCTGTTCGGATTTTCGCTTCAGCCCTCCGAATTCGTCAAACCTTTTTTTGCCGTTGTTGCCGCCTGGCTTTTTGACGGGCAAAAACGTCATCAGGATTTTCCTGGAGACATCCTCTCCACCGGGTTGTTTTTACTAACATTAATTCTTCTGCTTGCCCAACCGGACGTCGGTATGAGCATTGTCGTCAGCGTCATCTGGGGTTTTCAGTTTTTTCTCAGCGGACTATCAATTGTTCTGGTTTGTCTTCTCGGAATCGGCGGATTATTGCTTTTGGTTTTGGCTTATTTCACTTTCGGACACGTCCACGCCCGCATTGAACAATTTCTCGCTTCCGGCGGCGAATTGAGTTATCAGGTAAAAAAATCTCTGGAAGCATTCCACAACGGCAGTTTTTTCGGACGCGGCCCTGGAGAAGGCGTTGTCAAAATGAACATCCCCGACGCACATACCGATTTTATTTTTGCTGTTGCCGGAGAAGAATTCGGCATGTTTTTATGCTTGATTATCATCGGCATTTACGCTGCCATCGTCATCCGCGCCATGGTCATTTCCATGAAAGACAACAACCTGTTTATCATTCTCGCGGCGGCGGCATTATCAGCTTCTTTCGGACTTCAGGCAATCATCAACATGGCATCCACCATGCACCTGATGCCCACCAAAGGCATGACGCTTCCTTTCATTTCATACGGCGGCTCATCGCTTTTCGCCACGGCAATCGGCATTGGAATGCTGCTGGCCATTACCCGTAAAAACGTAGACGCGGAGGACAAAGATGACATCGGCTGAAAAAAACAAAAAACCTTTAATCATTTTAACGGCCGGAGGAACCGGCGGACACGTCTATCCGGCGGATGCCCTGGCGGAAGAACTCGAAAAAAGAGGCTTCCGGCTGGCTTTGGTAACAGACAGCCGTGGCAAAAACAATTATAAAGGCAAACTGGCCGAAATACCAAATTATGCTGTATGGGCAGGAGGTCTGGTCGGCAAAAACAAATTCACCAAAATAAAAAATCTCTGCAAAACCTGTTTTGGCATTTTACAGGCCTGCTTTATTTTGGTTCGGCTGAAGCCGTCCTGCATCATCGGTTTCGGCGGCTATGCCTCATTTCCCTGCGCCATGGCGGCAATTCTTCTCGGCAAAGATCTCGTCATTCACGAACAAAATTCCGTAATGAGCCGCACCAACCGCTTTCTGAGCCGTTATGCCTCTCTTGTTGCGCAAAGTTTTCGCAACGTCAAATATACCCCGGAAAATGTCAAAACCGTTCTGACCGGTATGCCCGTGCGTCAATCTGTCGCCGCTGTCGGAAAGCTTCCCTACCCCGAAACAACCGGTAGTTATAAACTTCTGGTGATTGGCGGCAGCCAGGGAGCCAAAATTTTCGGAGAAGTCATTCCTCAAGCCGTAAAACTGCTGAACAAAGATATTCTCTCCCGGCTGGAAATCCACCAGCAATGCCGCCGGGATGATGTCGAAATGCTCAGACAAACCTACAACGGCCTCCCCGTAAAAACAGTCATATCCCATTTCTTCGACAACATGCCGGAATTATACGCTTCCTCCCATTTAATAATTTCCCGCTCCGGTGCTTCTTCGGTCTGTGAAATCGCCGCTGCCGGCATTCCGTCAATTTTGGTGCCTTTACCGACGGCTGCCGACAATCATCAAAACGGCAACGCCCGCGAATTGGAAAACACCGGCGGCAGCATTGTCATTCAGCAAACAGATTTCACCCCGGAAAAACTCGGCCAAACCCTGACTGACTTATTCTCTCATCCCGAAACACTGAAAAAAATGTCTGAAAAAACAAAGAAAGCCGGCATAACCAATGCTGCCGAAATTTTTGCCGACGCCGTTGAAAAAAACATTTTCCATAAAAAATAAAAAAGGATACCGAGATGTTCAAAAAAAACTTCGCCAGAAACATTGTTGAACTCCTGCCTGAAGTCCGGGGAAAATACAAAATCAACGAACCAATGAAAAAACATACCTGGTTTGCCGTCGGAGGTCCGGCTGAAGTTATGTTCATCCCTGCAGATTTAAACGACTTAAGCCGTTTTATGGAAAAACGACCGCATAATCTTCCGATTTACATTCTCGGAGGAGGTTCAAATCTTCTGGTTCGCGACGGCGGCATTCCCGGTATTGTTATCAAATTGGATTCCCCGGCTTTCAAACAATATTCTCTGAACGAAAATAAGCTGACCTGCGGTTGCGGCATGCACAATATCGACCTGCAGAAAATCATGATAAAAAACAAAATCGGAGGACTTGAATTTCTTTCATCCATCCCGGGAACCATCGGCGGCTCCGTCAAAACCAACGCCGGCTGTTACGGAAAAGAAGTCAAAGACGTCATCATCAACGTCCAGGTGGTGAACGGCGAAGGCGGCATCAACACCATCCCTGTCAGCGACTTGTCTCTTTCTTACCGCAGCAGCTTTTTTCCCGAAGACTGGATTATCACGGCCATAACTTTCCGCATCAGTCCGGCCGCCCCCGAAAACATCATAAAAACAATCAACGAACAAAAAAACAAACGTCTCAAAAGCCAGCCGCACAATGTCAAAACCGCCGGTTCTACTTTTAAAAACCCGGAAGGGCTGAAAGCTTGGGAACTCATCAAAAAATCCGGTTGCGACAAAATGACCGTCGGCGGCGCAAAAGTTTCCGAGGTTCATTGCAATTTTCTGATCAACGACGGAAATGCCACGGCCGCCGACATCGAAACCCTCGGTGAAAACATCATCCGCGAAGTTCGCAGCAAAACCGCCGTCACGCTGGAATGGGAAATCAAACGCGTGGGAATAAACTGAAACAATGAGCGAAAACAAACCAGATATTCCGCCGGAACCAAAGCTCATCCGGCCGCAGCCAAACAACAAAATCAGCCTGCCGGTCGAATGGCCTTACCGCCTGTTGGGAAATACTCTGATATTGGGCATCATTCTTTTCCTGGCTTCCGTCGCCATCACCCTGAAAACCGACCTGATTAACAAAAAACTGCTAAGCCTGCAGGATTCTTTTTATGCGCTCACTTCCAAACTTGGCTTCACCGTTGACGATGTCATTGTCGACGGCCGCAAAGAAACATCGGCGGCAGACATTCTCCAAAGCACCGGCATCACCCGCAACAGCAACATTATTCGTTTAAATCTGCCTGAAATAAAAAAACAACTTGAACGGCTTCCCTGGATAAAAAGCGCTGTTGTCAGACGCAGCTACTACCCGCACACCATCCACATTTCCCTGAAAGAACACGAAGTAAAAAGCCTCTGGCAGATAAATGAAACCTTTCACCCGATAGATGAAGACGGAAACGTCATCAACGCCCCTTACACGCCTGACAAGCCGTTGTTGTTGATCGTCGGCGCCGGAGCTCCGGAAAATATCAATACCCTGTTCAAAGAAATCGGCGAAAACAACGAAATTTCCAAAAGAATAAAAGTTGCCTCATACATTTCCAACCGCCGTTGGAACCTGATTCTTGACGACATTGAACACGGCATAACCATAAAACTTCCGGAAAAAGACGTCGCGGCCGCATGGAAAAAATTAACAAAACTAAACGCCGCCAAAAACATTCTTAAACGTAAATTAACCAACATTGATTTAAGATTAAAAGGAAAAGTAATCATAAAATTGGAAAAAAGCGGCAAACAAGCGCCCAAAAAGCTTAAAAATGCCAAAGAAAGCAAAATATGAAAGGGGTAAACTTTGTCTCATTCGTTTAATCGGCTGACCACCGTTGCTGCCTTGGACATCGGCTCTTCCAAGGTCTGCTGCATTATTGCAAAAATCAGCCGGGACAAAAGAATAAACGTTGTCGGATACGGTTACAATGCCTCCAAAGGCATCAAAAACGGCATTATTACAGATTTAAACCAGGCCACTCTTTCAATCTGCAATGCCGTCGAAACCGCCGAACAAATGGCCAATGAACGCATCGACCGCGTCATTGTCAACGTTTCCGGAGACAAAATCAAAAGCATTGTCAAAAGCGCCGCCATCTCCGTCAGCCGCAACCGACCGATTAACGAAACCGACATCAACAAAGTCATTGAAAAAGGCATTCACAAAATCAACGTTGAAGGCAACGAATTGGTTCACTGTCTGCCGATGAGCTATCACTGCGATAACGGCGAAGAAATAAAAGACCCGCGCAACATTTACGGTGAAAGCCTCTCCGTTGACATTCTGCTCGGACTAATTCCCGACATCATGTTTCGCAATGTTGAAACAGTCATTGAAAACGCTCATCTCGAAATTGCCGAAAAAGCTTTTTCGGCATATGCTTCCGGCTTATCCTGCCTGGTAGACGATGAAATGGAAATCGGCGCCACAGTCATAGACATCGGCGGCGGCGCCACCAGCATCTGCAGCTTCAAACATGGCCACCCGACCTATTTTGCCGCCCTGCCCGTCGGCGGCAACAACGTAACCAACGACATTGCCTGGGGACTGACCACCTCCTTCACCCATGCCGAACGTCTCAAAACTTTGCACGGCTGCGCTTTCATGACCAGCAAAGACAAAGAAGAAACCATCAATGTCTACCCTGTCGGTGAAGAAGACGACAGCCTGATAAAACAAATCCCCAAGGCTGAACTGATAAGCATCATCACCCCGCGCATTGAAGAAACCTTTGAACTCGTCAACAAAAAGCTGGCCGAACAAGGTTTGCGAGGCATTCCCAGCCACCGCGTCGTTTTAACCGGAGGCGGCAGCAGCCTGTCCGGCATTCTGGACGTTGCCTCAATGGTTTTGGACAAGCAGGTGCGTCTCGGCCGTCCCCGCAACATGCTCAATCTGCCGGATAATTTATACAATCCCGCATTTTCAACCGCCGTAGGACTGCTGTTGTTTGCCTTGAACTACACTGAAAAAAAACCGGGAAAAGTCATCAACCGCCCGACACACGGCGCTTCCGGATTCGGAAAAATATTTTCCTGGATGAAACAAAATTTCTGATTCGTTAACAACGCAGGGACCATCACCGATTCTTGCTGTTATCACATCCGGAAACGAACTCAAAGCCGCTTCACATTCTTCAAGCGTCTCAAATTGATTCTCTTCTCCGCGTGGCGCACCCGAATACTCATTCATCTCACAGCTCGTTGAATCAATATCCAAAGATCCGTCCGCACCTTGACAAACAAAATAGTCATGGTCATAAGAAACTTGATAATAAAATCCATTTGGAACATATTCACATCCTCCATACTTATCATCACGCCTCTAATGTATCATATCTTATGTAAACATGACCGTACGAAAATTTTTCGACAAAGAAAATACAGCCTTTCATGCTGTATCTGAAAATTTAAAATAAAAAATATTTCAATATTGACAAAATAAACTAAATATATCATCATACACTTACACGAATATAATTATTAAAAATATTATTAAATTTAGAAATAATTGCCCATAAGCATTGTTTCACGAAGGATTAAGGACAAGGCCTGAACCTCGTAAAAAAAACAACAAAACTATGAACCTGATTGTAAAAACAGTAACAGCATTTTGGATAATGCAGCGGTTGATTTTATGGCTGACTTTATTACCTTTGGATATTCTTATGTTCTGCGGAATGTGTAATATAGGAATGCAAATATCCACCGCTGAAAGAATATTGTGCGGTATTTTATTCTTTTTCATAAGCTGTGCTCTGCTTATCCTAAATTATGCTGTGCCTATCATTAGAAAAGCTTTTCATGAAGCGAAAAAAGATGGAATTATTTAAAATTCGATTACAAAAAACTCCTTTGTTTTGCCTATATTAAGACTGTCATCAAACCGTCTTTTGTATAATAACAAAGGAGTTTTTTTATACGCAAAACCGCAGATTCAAACAACGGCTTTTCAATACCATTAAAAATATCACTACTTTACAATCATTGCCGTAAACTCGGCTTCGGAAACGACCTTGCCGTCAACCATTGTTTGGCCTTTAAATACATAAACTTTACCGCGTTCTTTTATTTTTTCCACATGCATGCGCAATTGATCGCCCGGCTTGACCGGCTTGCGGAACTTCACGCCGTCAATCGACATAAAATAAACGCCAACCTTTTCTTCCTTAAAATTTTCCATACCGGAAATCACCACCGCTCCGGCCGTCTGCGCCATGGCTTCAATCTGCAAAACGCCGGGCATCACCGGATTCCCCGGGAAATGCCCCTGAAAAAATTCCTCATTCATCGTCACGTTTTTCAAACCGACTCCCTTAACGCCCGGCTCTTCAACTTCCAAACGGTCAACCAACAAAAACGGATAACGATGCGGAAGCATTTCCATAATTTCTTCAATCATATAAACCTTATTTTCAGACATATTTCACCTCGCTAAAATTAAACTATTTTTTGCCGACCTTTTGCAAATAAGCCACCTGCCGCATAAAATCCTTAATCGGCACAGCCGGATACCCCATAACCACTTCGCCGGGGTTAACATTGCGCATAATCCCCGATTGTGAAGCAATCTGCGCCCCGCTGCCGATATTCAAATGATCGGCAAAACCGGTCTGACCACCGCAAACCACATAATCGCCAAAAGTACAACTTCCGGCGACACCGGCCTGCGCCACCAGAATACAGCCCATACCAAATTTATCATTATGGGCAATCTGCACCAGATTATCCACCCGCATGCCGTCGCCGATAACCGTATCATCCAGCGCACCTCTGTCCACACAGGTATTGGCGCCGATTTCCACGTCATTGCCGATAATCACCCGCCCCAGCTGAGGAATACGCTTATGTTTACCGTCAATCATCATAAAACCGAAGCCATCCTGTCCGATGCGGGCACCTGTATAAATATAGCAGTTTTCACCGATAATCGCATAAGAAATCGTAGCATTGGCGCCGATTCTGGTATTGGCACCGACAACACAGCCGCGTGCAATCACCACTCCCGGTTCTATAATACAGTTTTCACCGATTTTAACATTTTCTCCGATAACCACGCCTTCGCCTATCGTACAATTCTGTCCGATAATGGCGCTCGGATGAATCTTGGCCGTCGAAGCAATATCCGGCTTAGGCTGATATTCCCGATAAAACTCAAGATTAAGCTTCAAAAAAGCCAGCTTGGGATTTTTTGCCGTCAACACCGCCACGCTTTCAGGCACAAGCGGCGCCAGCTCCTCCGTCGTCACACAGGCCGAAGCTTTAATTTGTGCTCCTTTTTCCTTGGCTTTTTTATCATAGAAAAAACAAATTTCTCCGGCGCCGGCCTTTTCCATCGTTGCCATATCCTGAATCATAAGCTGGGCTTTTGAAACATCTGCAAGTTTTGCCTCACAGATTTCGGCAATTTTTTGCAGGGAAAAAGGTCCTTTGTTTTCAAAAAAATTCTTATCAGCCATTCTCACTCCTCCGATAAAAACCGTCCATCATCCATCACAGACGCGTACCAAAATTCAGACGGAAAACCTCGGTCTCGTCATAATCTTCCTTAACCACAGGGAAGGCAAGATCTATGTCGATATTGCCCATCGGCGACTGCCAGGTCACACCGACGCCGGTTGCCACACGCGGCGAAGAAGAATATTCCACAATTGCCGGATCAATATTATCCGGTTTGCCCAACATACCGACATCCACAAATGTCCGCCCTTTGACGCCCAGTTCATCCAACCCGATCGGGAAAGACATTTCCGCACCAGTATAAACCATCCAGTTTCCGCCCAGAGCATCATCAGTAAAGCGGTCGCGGGCGCCGATTCCGGCATATTCAAAACCACGCATGTTATACCCGCCGAGATAATAACGGTTGGACAAACGAACATCCTTATCGCCAAACCCGGCAATATAACCGCCGTTGGCAAACAGTTTAAAGGTATAATAGTCCGCTATCGTAAAATATTTATAAGCCTTGGCATCAAACTTATAAAATTTCTCATCGCCGCCGGCGCCTGCCACATCCGCCCCGAAAGACAAATAATATCCGTCTTTGGGATTAATGGCGCTGTCGCGTTTATCATAAACCAGCGTCTGTCCGAAAATGGAACCGGTATATTCACCTTCTTCAGCTTTAATATAAACAGAAGCATCATTGTCAACATTATCAATTTCATCCTGACGCAGCGTATAACGAAAATACTGAGACAAATCATCCGTATATTTCCACCCCAGACGAAGCCTTCCGCCGCTGCTCTTGGTATCGTAAGAACCTTCGTCCTGATAGTCCTCACTGGTATGAAACAAATCAATGCCGGCGCTCAGACGACGGCCGAGGAAATAAGGCTCGGTAAAGCTGATGTTATAATCCTGGGCACGCTGCGAAACACCGATATCAAAACCAAGCTGCTGCCCCCGCCCCTGAAAATTGTTTTCCGTAACGCCGGTACGAACCAAAGCGCCGTTAACCGTGGAATAACCAACCCCGACATTAAAATAGCCCGTAGATTTTTCTTCCACTTTGACATTAACGTCAGCCTTATTGCCGGTACTGCTCGGCACGGTCTGAATATCAACCTTGCTGAAATAATCCAGATTTTCAACATTGCGGCGCGAAGCTCTCAACTTTGAAGCATTAAACGCGTCTCCCTCATCCAGGCGGAATTCCCGGCGGATAACTTCATCATCCGTCCGCGTATTGCCGGTAATATTAATCTTGTCGACAAAGACACGTGCGCCTTCCTTAACCTTGAACGTAAGCGTCATTTTTCCCTCAGCCGCATTACGCTCAAACTCGGGTTCGACATCAACAAAGGCAAAACCCTTCTTTCCCAGAGCCTCGGTAATTTCATAAACCGACTTTTCAACCAGATCCGCATTATAAACATCGCCCGGCTCAAACAAAAGAACTTCCTTCAGCTCCTCCGTATTTACGCCGTCAAGCTCTGAAACAATTTTAACATCTGCAATTTCATAACGCGGCCCTTCGTCCAAAACATATGTCAACACAAACGAAGTCTTGTCCGGACTAAGTTCGCCCACAGCCGAAACCACCCGGAAATCGGCATAACCGTGCTTCAAATAAAAACGGCGCAACAACTCCTTATCATAATTTGTTTTATCGGCATCATAATTTTCCGAACTCGAAAAAATCCTGTACCAGCGGCTTTCCTTGCTCATAATTTCCGCCTGAAGGTCATCGGCAGAATAATGGGTATTTCCGATAAAATTAACCTTGTCAATGGATGCCGCAGGCCCTTCTTCTATTTCAAATACCAAATCAACGCGATTCTGCTCTCTTTTGATAATCTTCGGTTCAACCGCCGTGGCATAACGGCCGTTTCGTTTATAAACTTCCAAAATACGCCGCACGTCTTCCTGCACTTTAGCCTTGTTATACATTGTACGGGGCGCTGATTGAACCTCACTCTCCAGCATGGAAGAATCAACTTTGTCATTGCCGTCAAAAACACGTTCGCCGATAAGCGGATTCTCCACGACATTAATCACCAGCAGACCATCCGGCGTTACATTAAAAGAAACATCCTCAAACAACCCCGTAGAATAAAGCTGCTTTAACGATTCATCCATTTTATCTTCAGAAACGACTTTACTCTTGTCAATATCCAGATACGATAAAACAGTTTCATTTTCCACCCGCTGCAGACCGTTGACCTGAATATCCCTCACATAAACATCCGCGGCATAAACATTGGCGGCAAAAGCCGCATTCATCAAACAAGTGCTAAAATATAACTTTTTCATCCGTTTTTCTTTCCCCGATTTTATGCAAACCAACGATTAATCAGCCGCACCACATCATTCCATGTTGCAAACACCATCAAAGCCATAATCAAGGCAAAACCGGCCTTGAACAAAATTTCTTTAAACGTAGCACCAAGTTCCCGTCTTGTCACCAGTTCAATAAAATTTATCACAATATGCCCGCCGTCCAGAAGCGGAATGGGAAACAGGTTGATCAAACCCAGATTAATTGACAGCAAAGCCATAAAAACCACAAAATCCAAAATACCGTTTTCTTTGGTAATATCACCCGAAAGTTCGGCAATCCGGATAATACCGCCGACATCTTCACCGCCTCTCTGACCGGTAACCATCTGCCCGACCCCGCGCAACGTAGCTGCCGTAATATCCCAGGTCTCAACCACGGCATCGCGAACGGCCTCGGCAAAACCCAGCCGCTCATGATCTACCTCCATAACGCTCAGAGACTTAACGCCCAGCATAACCTGCCTGGTAACTTTTCCGTTTTGTCCTTTCAACTCAACCGGAACCAGATTCAGTTGCAATTTTTTTTCATCGCCGTTTCTCAGCACAACAACTTCTGCTTTGCCGTCCGCAGCCAAAGCGACTTCATAATTAATATCCGTAAAATTCTTAATCTCGTGTCCGTTAATCGTCAAAATTCTGTCTTGAGCCTTGATACCGCCCTGCTCGGCGGCGCTGCCCGGAATAACGGCTCCCACAATCGGCGGAAAATCCATTTTGCCGAGGGACAAAAAGATCGCCGCAAAAACCACAATGGCAAACAAATAATTTGCGGCCGGCCCGGCAACGGCAATCAAAATCTTCTTAAACGGTGGCAAAAACTGAAAAACATGTTTTCTTTCTTCTTCGCTCAAATCTTTCAAAACTTCGGATTCGCCAGCCGAAGAAGCATCTTCGTCGCCAAAAAACTTACAATAACCACCCAACGGAACAGCTGCAATTTTCCAGTGCGTTCCTTTTTTATCCGTCCGGCCGCACAACTCTTTGCCGAAACCGATGGAAAACTCATCCACCCGCACCCCCAAAAGTCTGGCCACAAAAAAATGCCCCAGCTCGTGAACAAAAACCAAAATGCCGAGAAGAACTAAAAAAGGAACAACATAATAAACAATATTAACCAACCACTGCATTACTTTCAACCTGCTTGTACGTTAAAAAGAACAATAACCATAATCAACACAAAAGGCGCCGCAAAAATCAACCCGTCGATTCGGTCAAAAATACCGCCATGCCCGGGAATAAGATTACTGGAATCTTTCAACCCCAATTTCCGTTTAATGGCCGATTCGATTAAATCGCCGGTCTGGGCAATCAGCGCCACAAACGGCGCAGCAATAATCAGGCTTTTCCTCCAAAACGGCTGAATATTAAACCCGAAAACAAAAACCCACGATACAACCAGTGCAAAAACCATGGCTCCGGCTAAACCTGCCCAGGTTTTATTGGGACTGATTTTCGGAGCCAGTTTCGGCCCCTTCAGAGAGCAACCGACCACATATCCTCCGACATCGACGCTCCAAATAACAAGGATATACCACAACACACATTCCATTCCCCCGATGCTGTACAACCAGGCAAAAGCGCCTACACCAATGGAAATATACGGCACGCCGAGAACCAGCAGCCCCCGGTATTTTTCCCCGCGCGACTTATAGACAGCCGCCAACGTAGCCAAAACGATAGCCAGAGGAACGGCAATCAAATGCAAAAGCCAGGTAGACGAAGCAACCGCAAAAACATAAAGAGCCGTATATCTCCCTTTCTTCTCGGTCGGCATCATCTCTGCCCATTCCCAGGCCAGCAGACACCCGACAAACAACGCAAATAAATTAAAATAGGGCATTCCGGCAAAAACGGCCAACAACGTCAGCGGCGCCATAACCGCAGCGGCAACGCTTCTTTTCATAACAGAATCAAGCTTGGACTTTTCCATATCTTCTCTCCCTGGTATTAAACCCGGCAATAACAGCCTCCAATTCCTTTGCCTCAAAATCCGGCCACGGCGTATCTGAAAAGAACAACTCCGTATAAGCAATCTGCCACAACAGATAATTGCTGATTCTTTTTTCGCCGCCGGTACGAATTAAAATATCCGGTTCGGGAATATCTTTGGTGTAAAGCATAGCAGAAAAACTCTTAATATCAATATCGCTTTCCGAGATATCACCGTTTTTCACCAGAACGGCGGCTTTGCGGACAGCCTGAATAATTTCCTGCCGGGAACCGTAGCTTATGGCAAAACACAACGTCAGCCCGCCGTTTTTTGCGGTTTGACGCTCCAATGCAGCCATACTCTGCCGGATATCGGCAGAAAGCATATCTCTTTCACCGATAAAACGGATTCTTACATTATTTTCATGCAATTCTTTTAAATCAGATTTCAAATACTCGCGCAAAAGTCCCATCAGTGTATCGACTTCCTCTTTGGGACGTTGCCAGTTTTCGGTCGAAAAAGCATACAACGTCAAAAACTTAACGCCGAGCCGATCGGCTTCCTTGGCAATTTCCTTAACCTTTTCGGCGCCTTTCCGATGTCCGGCGGAACGCGGCAGCAGGCGTTTCTGAGCCCACCGCCCGTTACCGTCCATAATAATGGCAATATGTGTTACACTCTCAGCTTTCTGCATTTCCGACAAATAAAGAAAACAACATCAGTTCAATACATTCTTCCGGTCGTTTGCCTGCAAACAAAAATCCCCGCAGACGCGCACCGGACAAAATCAGACTTGAAGAATATCTTTTTCCTTCTGAGCCAGCATTTCCTCAATCTTTTTAATGGAATCATCCGTCAGTTTCTGAATTTCATTTTCATAACGTTTTTCATCATCTTCCGAAATGGCATTGTCTTTTTTCAGCTTTTTCACTTCATCCAAAGCCTCTCTGCGCAGATTACGGATCGCCACCTTATTATTCTCGGCATATTTTCCGGCAATTTTGGTCAGTTCTTTGCGTCTTTCTTCGCTGAGCGGCGGAATAGGCACACGGATAAGCTGCCCGTCCGAAGCAGGATTCAACCCCAGTTCCGATTCCATAATAGCTTTTTCCACGGCCTTGGCCATTCCTCTGTCCCAAACCGAAATGGAAATCGTACGGGCATCGGGAATGGATATGGTTCCCAACTGGGCTATCGGCGTCATACTGCCGTACGCCTCGACCATAATGCCGTCCAGCAGGCTGGCATGAGCGCGGCCGGCGCGCAAACCGCCGAAATCTCCTTTCAGAGAGTCCAGCGTCTTGTCCATTTTGGTTTTTATTTCATTTTTAATGGTTGAAAAATCAGACATGTTATTTTACTTTCCTGCTAAATTTTCTTAGATACAAGCATAATTATTTATTTTGTGCTCTTTGGCAAGCAGTTTTTGCCGCCAAAGAAAAATTTTATTGTATCAGCGTAAAACGCCCCTTACCGCAAACGGCTTTCTTTAAAGCGTCTTTTTCATGCTGGGAAAAAACCATCACCGGAATTTTGTTTTCCCGGGCCATGGCCACGGCTGTTATGTCCATCACGCCGAGTTTCTTGGCAATCACCTCGTCGTACGAAACCATATCGTAACGCTTTGCATTCGGATTCTTGCCGGGATCATCATCATAAACACCGTCGACCTGCGTCGACTTCATAATAACGTCGCACTTCATTTCCGAAGCACGCAGCACGGCACCCGTATCCGTAGTAAAAAACGGATTTCCCGTTCCGCCGGCAAAAATAACAATGCGCTTTTTCTCCAGATGCCTCAAAGCCCGGCGATATAAATAGCTTTCGCACACCTGCGGAATTTGCAGCCCCGACATCACCCGTACCGGCAAACCTTCTTTTTCCATCATATTCTGCAGATAAACGGCGTTCATCACCGTTGCCATCATACCGACATAATCGCCTACCGTACGGCTGATGCCTTTGGAAGCTTCTTTCACGCCGCGGAAAATATTGCCGCCGCCGACAACAATGCAGATTTCCACGCCGGCCTCATAAATTTCCTTAAGTTCCCGCGACAAAATTTTCACCGCCTCGGCTGAAATCCCAAAATTTTCATTTCCCGCCAGCCCCTCGCCGGAAACTTTAAGCAGAATTCTTTTATAAACAGGCTTCATTGTTTTTCCCACAAAAAAATTAAACTGTCTTTATATTAAACAATAAATCGCCTTTGTCATCCGAATTCGTCATTTTTTCGGCAGTTTTATTCCGCCGCCGTACACAGGCACATAAATTACGGTTGCAATCAACAGCCGACAGGATTAAAAATAAAACAAAGAAAAAATATTAAGCGGAAAAAAACATGAACATTTCTTTATACTTCGTTCTTGCCGCATTGGGCGGCTACCTTCTCGGTTCCATACCGTTTGGTTTGGTGCTGACCAGAATCTGCGGTCTTGGCGACATCCGGAAAATCGGATCGGGAAACATCGGCGCCACCAATGTCTTACGCACCGGCCGCAAAGATCTGGCTTTGCTCACCGTCGTGTGTGACGCTTCAAAAGCGGGTATTGCGGCATGT
This sequence comes from uncultured Pseudomonadota bacterium, assembly GCA_949289935.1. Lineage (GTDB taxonomy): Bacteria > Pseudomonadota > Alphaproteobacteria > RF32 > CAG-239 > HGM16780. Next base: position 38,300 of record CASEQD010000008.1, read on the forward strand.
TTGGCAGGCTTTTTTGCACCACAAACATCTTGCATCGTTTTTGGTTTTGTATCTACCGTCCCTGTCGTTGCCGGACTGATCGCCGGTGTTATGGGCGTCATTGGACACAACTTTCCTGTCTGGCTGAAATTCAGAGGAGGGAAAGGCGTCGCTTCCGGTTTTGGTTTTATTGTTGCCACCCAGTGGCAATTGGGGCTGACTGCTCTTTGCGTATGGCTTTTAACGGCGTTCATCACCCGCTATTCTTCCCTGTCGGCAATTTTGGCCTGCATTTCGGTTCCGGTATTTGCCTTCTTTTTAAGTGACCCGGTACACGCTTTGTTTTACAGTGCCGTTGCCCTGCTGGTTTTAATCCGCCACCATGCCAACATCGCCCGCCTGATAAAAGGGACGGAAAGCAAAATAAGCTTCAGCAAAAAAGCTTAAACATGGAAAAAAAAGAACTCATAAACTGGATTCGCCTGATTAACACCGAAAACATCGGTCCCGTTAGTTTTTACAAACTTCTGCGGCGGTTTGAAAATGTTGAAGAAGCACTGCGGAAACTTCCAAAGCAATACGCCCCTTTTCCGGAAAGTGAAGCCCGCCGTGAATTGAAGCAGGCGGAAGAACAGGGTGTCAGTATTATTGCCGCGGCAGACAAAGATTACCCGGACAAACTGAAAGAATTAACCGACGCCCCTCCCCTGCTTTACGTTTTGGGACGCAAAGAATTATTAAATCACCCGGCGGCTCTTTCCGTCGTCGGAGCGCGCAACGCTTCGGTAAACGGACGCAAACTGGCTTCCCGCATTTCTTTCGACCTGACCGAAAACGATGTTCTGATTGTCTCGGGTATGGCGCGCGGTATAGATTCGGCGGCACATAAAGGGGCATTATTCGCAAAAGACAAAAACGGCCCGACCATTGCCGTTTTGGGCTGCGGCGTTGATATTGTTTACCCGCAGGAAAACAAAGAACTTTACAATCAAATCGCGGCGCAGGGAGCCATCGTTTCGGAGTTTTCTCTTGGCACCGAACCTCAGGCCGAAAATTTTCCCCGGCGCAACCGGATTGTTGCCGGCCTTTCATCCGGCACGCTCGTCGTTGAAGCCAACCTGAACTCCGGTTCGTTGATAACCGCCCGCCTAGCATTGGAACAGGGACGGGAAGTTTTTGCCGTTCCGGGTTCTCCGCTTGACGGACGTTCGCTCGGAACCAACAAACTCATCAAAGACGGCGCCGTTTTAACCGAAAGCAGCGAAGACATTCTCGCCACATTGCAATACCAGACAAAACATATTTCCCTTCCCCGCCCGCCCCGAATGGAAACAGAGGATTTATTCGACAATCCCCTTGACAAACCGGAAAATAATGCCGATATTCCTCAGAAAGAAAAAACACCGTTGCTGGAGTTGTTGTCTTTCGACGGTGTTTATGTTGACGAACTCATCCGCTCGTCCGGGTTGAACGCCGCAGAACTTTCGGCCGAACTTCTTGAGCTGGAAATGGACAATAAAATCGAACGTCTTCCCGGAAACAGAGTCGCTTTAATAAAAAAGATAAGGTAAACCACAACAATGAAGCTCGTAATTGTAGAATCTCCCGCCAAAGCCAAAACCATCAACAAATATCTCGGCAGCGACTACAAGGTTCTTGCCAGCTTCGGCCACATACGCGACCTGCCGAGTAAAGACGGCTCGGTTAACCCGGATGAAAATTTTGCCATGACCTGGGAGCTCAGCCCCGGCGGCAAAAAACGTCTGGCAGATATAATCAAAGCCGTCAAAGAATGCGACACAATCATTCTCGCCTCCGACCCGGATAGAGAAGGAGAAGCCATTGCCTGGCATATTTTGGAAGAACTGAGTGCCAAAAAAGTTATCAAAGATAAAAAAATCGAACGCGTGGTTTTTCACGAAATCACCAAACACGCCGTTACCGAAGCCATAAAGAATCCCCGGCAGATTGACGACAATCTCGTTTCTGCCTACATGGCGCGCCGCGCGCTTGACTATCTGGTCGGATTTACGCTGTCGCCCGTGCTGTGGCGCAAACTTCCCGGCTCGAAATCGGCCGGACGCGTTCAGTCAGTTGCTCTGCGTCTGGTGTGCGACCGCGAAACCGAAATCGAAAAATTCAAACCGGAAGAATACTGGACCATTGATGTTGATGTTCTAACCTCAAAACAAGCACTCATCACCACCCACCTCATTCAGCTCGACGGTAAAAAGCTTGAAAAATTTGACATCAGGAATCAACCTTCTGCCGAAGAAGCAAAAAACAAAATCGAAGCGCAGGAATTTACAGTATCAAACGTCGAGCGCAAAAAAGCCAACCGCTATCCGGCGCCGCCGTTCACCACTTCCACTCTCCAACAGGAAGCAGCGCGCAAATTGCGTTTTTCTGCAAAAAAAACCATGCAGATTGCGCAAAAACTCTATGAAAGCGGCTTCATCACCTACATGCGTACCGATGCAGTCAACCTGTCTCAGGAGGCGGTAAGCGCCTGCCGCGACGCCATTCTCAAATATTTCGGAGAGGCCTATCTACCCAAACAGGCCAAAGAATACAAAACCAAAAGCAAAAATGCTCAGGAAGCGCATGAAGCCATCCGCCCTTCCGATGTCATGAACACGCCGAAAAAACTCGAAGCAAAACTCGATTCTGACGCACACAAACTTTATGAACTGATTTGGAAAAGAACGGTTGCCTGTCAGATGAATCCGGCCGTAATGGACAAAGTCGCCATTGATTTTCTTTCTCAGGATACGCAGATTCTTTTGCGTGCCACCGGCCAGGTAATTGCCTTTGACGGTTTCTTAAAGCTCTATCAGGAAAGCCGGGACGATTCGGACGATGATGAAGAAAACCGCATTTTACCGAATGTTGAAACAGGAGAACCTGTCAGCAAAGGCGAAATCCGCACCGACCAACACTTTACCACGCCGCCGCCGCGCTTTACCGAAGCCAGTCTGGTAAAAAAGCTTGAGGAACTCGGCATCGGCCGGCCGTCAACTTACGCAACAATTATCTCCGTCCTTCAGGAACGAAAATACGTCCGGGTAGAAAAACTGCGCTTCATTCCGGAAGACCGCGGCCGCATCGTTACCGTATTTCTGGAAAACTTTTTCAAAAAATATGTGGAATATGACTTTACCGCCCAACTGGAAGAATTTCTGGATGACATTTCCGCCGGAAAAATGGAATGGAAAAAACTGCTGACCGGATTTTGGAACAAATTCATCAAAAATGTTGACGCCGTCAAACCGCTGCAAATTACCGAAGTCATCGACCGCATTGACGAAGCTTTGTCTTATCATCTTTTTCCGCCGCGTGAAGACGGAACCGATCCGCGCACCTGTCCGGAATGCGGCAAAGGAAAATTAAGCGTCAAATTCGGCAAATTCGGTGCTTTCATCGGCTGCTCCGATTATCCCGAATGCAAATACACCAAACCGCTGACCGATGTCAAAGATGAAGAACAAAACGACACACCAAAAACCCCGGCGCCCGAAGACAAAAAAATCGGTGAAATGAACGGCTTAAATATTTATCTCAAAAAAGGACCTTATGGTTTTTATGTCCAACTGGGTGAAGACGCAACAGCCACAACCGAAAAACCCAAACGCGCTTCTCTTCCCAAAAACATCTCTCCGGAAGAAATTACGCCGGAACAGGCGCAGCGCCTTCTCAGCCTGCCTTTTGAGCTTGGTGAAGGCATCACGGTAAACACCGGCAAATTCGGCCCTTATGTCAAACAGGGCAGCAAATCAAAATCACTAACTGGAACGGACAACATCTTTAACATCACGCTGGAAAGAGCAAAAACAATTCTTTCCGGAGCGGTTGAACGGCCGGCGGCGGTTGTTATCGGCCAACATCCGAAAGACAAAACCGATATTACACTTAATAACGGACGTTATGGCCCGTATCTCAAATGGGGCAAAAACAACTATGCCCTGCCCAAAGAATTCCGAGGCAAAACACCGACATTGGAAGATGCCCTCAAAATCATCGAAACAAAAAAATAAGGCTCCTCCGGGAACCTTATTTTTTTACCTTTTTACAAACTTTCTCCTAATTCCGCCGCAAAAAAAACATCCTTTCCTTTTCGGGAAAAGATGTTTTCGCATTTCAAAGATAAATCACCGGCCGGACAAAAGCGACCTCCTTATCCTCATAATAATCAGAAGAATTATTGTCAAAACCAACAATCCACGCCCGGTTGCTATACCCGTCGGAAGCATGATAACCGCCGTATTTAACCTCTTTCAAAGCCTCCCCGCCACACTTAACCAGACAAGCATTTAACACATCAAAAACCGGTGCAGTCTGTTCTTCCAAACCGATTTGGGGAAAAGAACACTGTTGACCGTTAATTGTCTCCTGAACACAATAAAGTTCGGCCTCCCTGCGGTTAAGTTTTCTCGGAGAATCTTCCAACGCAAACACAACCCGGCCGAGACGTACGCCGCAAATAACCTTTCCGTTGCCATAATACGGCTCGGGAATTTTCCCAAAACAATCAGCGCCTTTCGCCGTTTTCTTCCGCCGCCTGTGATACAACCCGGCCGTTAAAAAACCCAGCACAAAAGAACCGCCTAAAAACAAAATACCAAAAAAATCTTTTTTCATAATGATATAAATTTAATAATTGATTAACAACATTTTTCATATCACACAACATTCCTTTGTCAATAAAAATAAATTGCCGCTGGTAACGTTTACTTAATGAATTTTGCCTATACTTCTGCTTAAGGAAAAATTTTATCGGAGTAAGGAGCAAAATGTCTATCAAGTTAGCCGTACCGGAAACAAGCATAACCCATCTGAAACCGCGCATATCCGTTATCGGAGTCGGCGGCGGCGGCGGCAATGCGGTCAACAATATGATTGCACAGAATCTTGAAGGCGTTGACTTCATCGTAGCCAATACTGATTCTCAGGCTCTGGCGCATTCTTCCGCCAGCCGAAAAATCCAGCTCGGTCTCAAAACCACTCAGGGACTCGGTGCCGGCGCACGCCCGGAAATCGGACGCCAGGCAGCAGAAGAAGCCAAAGACGAAATTGAAAAAGAAATCGAAGGCTCCAACATGGTCTTCATCACGGCCGGCATGGGCGGCGGAACCGGTTCCGGTGCCGCTCCCGTTGTGGCAAAACTGGCTAAGGAAAAAGGCATTCTGACCATCGGCGTCGTTACCAAACCTTTTCAGTTTGAAGGCCGCAAACGTATGGAGACCGCTGAAGCTGCCGTTGAAGAATTCACAAAATCCGTCGACAGCATCATCATCATCCCTAACCAGAACCTGTTTCGCATCGCAGACAAAAAAACCACGCTGGCCGATGCTTTCATCATGGCGGATAATGTGCTGTATTCCGGCGTCCGCTCCATCACCGACCTGATGATGATGCCGGGACTGATCAACCTCGATTTTGCCGACATCAAATCCATCATGCAGGACAAAGGCAAAGCCATTATGGGAACCGGCGAAGCCGACGGCGAAAACCGCGCCGTCAAAGCCGCCGAACAGGCGCTTTCCAATCCTCTGCTTGATGATTGCAATATGCACGGCGCCAAAGGCGTTCTGATAAACATCACCGGCGGCAACGACATCACTTTGTTCGAAATTGATGAGGCAGCCAGCCGCATTAAGGAAGAAGTCGACGAAGAAGCCAATATCATTTTCGGCTCCAGCTTTGACGAATCTCTGGCCGGCAAGATTCGCGTTTCCATTGTTGCCACCGGCATCGGCGACGCTTCGGCGCAAAAACGCCCGCAGCCTTCTCCGGCTGCAAAAATCGCCAGCTACATTGAACAAAGCTACATGCACGAAGTTGAAAAACCGGCTGTTCCCAATGCCGAATTAGATTCCAATTTACAAAAATTCTCAGCCACCAAACCGGTTGAAGAAAATGAGGAAAGCGCTCCTGCTGCAGAAGAGAGCATTTCCGAAACTGCCGTCAATATGGAAGCCAAAGCCGCTGAGGCAACTCCCGCTCCGGAAAAAAAGGTTGAAACTTTTTCCAACCTCGACGCTTCTGAAGTCATAACCGAAATGCCGCAGGCTTCCGCATTGTTTAAGGCTATTATTAACAACAAAACCGAAGACGCGGGTGCAAGCGCCCAGCTTGAAAACATCCTCTCTTCAAACGAGAACGTATTTGTAGCCAAAACAACGGTCAAAACTGTTGAAGAAGAGCCCGAATTGTTCCCGAACCACAATCCTGCGCCTTTTACGGCCAAACCCGCCGAAGAAGAACAGGAAAAACTCATTATTAACGATGAAGACGAAGAATATACCCCGACGCTGATTGAACGCGTTACCGGTTTTTCCATCGCCAAAAGAAACCGTCGGAAGCAAAAAGAGAGCGAACAATATCAGGAACCCGTCGCCCCCGCCTTTTCGGGAGACAACGATTCCGATGACCGGATGAATCTGGAAATTCCCTCTTTTCTGCGCCGCAGATAAGCTTCCCGGATATTATTTTTTACAAACCTGAAAAAAATCCCTCTTTACAAACCGTCCCCTGAAATCGGACAACTGAAAGAGGGATTTTTTTTAACCTTTTTCCACCTCATTTAATCCGCATCACCGCCACAGCTGTTTTAGAATTATATTTCCAGTTAGTAACAAAATCTTTGGAAGCATTTCTGTACATCCATGCCTGTTCAGCGCCATATTCCGACGATGTCCAAAAATCTCCTTCTCCAAAGCCGCTGTAACCAACCTTTGCCAAACCATTATTTATCTCTGTTTGATGACTGGCAAAAATATGCAACATACCTGCTGCAGGCAAACACCATTTCCCTTTAGTTTCCGGAGCAGCTTCCGGCGCATAGGCATAAACATAATCTGCAATATTAGATCCGGCTTTCAATAAAGCATCTGTATTTTCACAACTTTTTACATCACTTATAACTATATTTGCACTAGTATAATTTTTTAATTCTGCAATATCTGTTTTTCCTCCCCAATTTCTGGAACGGGAATCCAAACTCATAATCCATTTTTCCCCGCTTATCGGATCGACATAAGTCACAACGCCTATAGGAGAACGTCCGGGAAGAGCTCCGGAATAACAAACCCCGTCATTATAATAAATGGAACCATAGGTACAGTCTGTATCATTATTCACACTGCCGGGTTTATCGGCATCATCTCCGCCATCGCCCGAAGATCCGGACAGGCACGCCCATTTATCTCCAAACGGGCATTTGACGCCGCCGTCGGGACAGGAGGATTCGGTATATCCCAATGTCGCGCAGTCGGTTGTCGCCACGCATTGCGCCAGCGCATTTTCCGAAACACCGCTCAAAAACAACGCACCCAGCATCAAAAACGCCGCTTTTGCAGTCCCCGAAAAATCCGTACCACCTGTCACTCCACAGCATCCGCCTCCGGCCTGCTCATTTTCCTTTTCAAACTTTCTCATCTTCTCCTCCTTTGTTTGATAACCACGGACTTTTCCCGGGTATTTTCCTCCGCCGGCACAATCTGAGCATCGCGCCTCCTCTGCCCCGGAACAGGATACCGCTAATGGATGGGGTGAATCTGCCTCAGCTTCCTTGCGGCCACGGGGGCTCCCCGCCTCTGCCCCATACCAACCAGCAGCCAACTTGACGCTCACCTCGTCAGGTGTCCCCGCCCCAGCTTCCTCACAAGCAAAACACATAATTCGTATCGAACGGACACTTCAACGCCTTGCCCGCACACGACTTCTGCGCATAACCCAACGCTCCGCAGTTCTGGTTCACAACGCA
>CASEQD010000009.1 GCA_949289935.1 uncultured Pseudomonadota bacterium
CAGTATCACCCTGGAAATACTTTTCATCACATCCTCCCTGTTTGTCATCACATTTATGAGGATAACACAAAAGCTGCGAGATGTAAAGCATTATTTTCATAAGCATACGAAAAAAATGACAAAGAAAATCCCTTATCTTAAAACGAACAGTATCCGGAATTTGGACGGTTCAAGATAAGGGAGAAGTTTTATGCTTCTAAAACTAGTGATATGTTCTTATCAAGCCGGATAAAATGCCTTGAATTTTTACGCGGCCGGCATGAAAACGACGGGTTTCATAATTCTTATTCATGGGGATAAGCAAAATTTCATTGCCTTCGCGCTTTAAAATTTTCAAAGTTGCTTCGGCATCATCAACCAAAGCAACGACAATATCACCGTTTTGAGCGCTTTCCGTTCGTCGAATAATAACGGTATCTCCGTCAAAGATACCGCCTTCAATCATAGATTCTCCTTCGACTTTCAAGGCATAAAACTGTCCATGGCTGACCATTTCAAACGGAACGGATACTTTCTCCGATTCATCGGCAATAGCTTCAATCGGTGTTCCGGCGGCGATTTTGCCGTAAAGAGGAATTTGTGCTGCGCTGTTTTGTAAAGCTGTTTCCCGTTTTTTTTCTTCCTCAATAATTGCCCGGGGTTTGAATTTTGGCATTTTCAACACCTCAAGAGCTCTGGCTTTATGCGGAAGCTTGCGGATAAACTCACGTTCTTCCAGTGCTGAAATTAAAGAATAAATGCCTGATTTTGATTTTAATCCGACCGCATCTTTCATTTCTTCAAAAGAAGGGCAGCAGCCTGTTTCTTTCAACACTTTGTTAATAAACATCAGCAACTTATATTGTTTTTCCGTCAGCATAAAAAATCCCCGAAAAAAAGTAGAACACTTTACAAAATGTTCTACTTTAGTTCTTTTTAAAAGTCAAGAGGACAATCATTTTTCATTTGATTTTTTTTCTTTAATCAAACGCAAAATATTTTCCTGCTTGAATTTTGCAGAAGAAACATTTTTGATTTTGCGGACTTCCAGAGCATCAACGGAAGCAATGGCTACGCTCTTTTTTTTGTTGGCAAGTTGTTTTTTCAAATCTTCGCGCAGTTGGAGCATTTTTTCTTTTTGCAGCTTGTGCTGTTGCATCGAAAACCAGCTTTGATTATCGTCATGCGCGGGCGAAACTTTTGACAGCAGTGCCGAAAACTGTTTTTCTTTCCATGAAATTGTTGAATCTTTCAGTAGCGCCGAAGCTTTTTTTACCAGATCGCCGCTTCTTTCTTTAACCAGAATGCCGATAAATTCTTCCGAATTCAAAACCTTCTCGTCACCGTCATGTTTTTGTGTATAATCAATAATTTTTTTTGCAATTTTACCGCGCCAGGCCGGGCGTTCAATCAGCAGCTGATGCATGCATGAGATAATGGCGGGATGAAGTTTGGCAATATTGATTTTTTCACCGGATTTATTGATGATGTCCTGAACGGCTTTAAAATTATCCGGATTATATTCCTGCGTCAGATAATCTTCCTGACTCAGAGTCATTTCATTTTCATACAAACGGGATGTTTTTTGCCAGTTTCCCTTGTCAATTCCGCCCTTTGAGAGCATATTGTAAACATTTTTATATTCTTCTTTGCCTTTCAGCCAGCGTAGATATTTCTGAGCGTGTTGCGGACTGAGTTGATTAATGCCGCGGTAATTTCCTGTATCGTTCCATGTTCCGGCAGAGTTTATTTTTTTGCCGATGCCGGCGCCTCTGGTTTCATAGGTGGATGCCAGCCAACAGGGAGAACCGTTGCATATTTCATTATAATATTTTCCGGGATAGGCTTTGGGTGCCGTCGACATTACGAATGTCCGGGAAGTTATGTTTTCTTTGGAACCGGTTTTATAATTGACGTTTTCTTTCTTGTTGATTTCGTTTAAGCCGGCTCCTCCTGTATCCGTATCCGCTGCCGCTTTTGTCGTCAGACCGCTTGATAACATTAAAGCTGCCGGAACATACAATTTCAGTTTGTCGCGGATTTTTTTCCATAGTTTTTCTTTTTTCTCTGTCATCTTTCGTTTACTGCCCTAAAAATTACCTCATATTTACAACAGATTATAGTATTTTTTTTATTTAAAATAAAGACATTTTATAGAAAAAAACGAATTATTTATTGAAAATTTGCAGGATATGTTTATAGTAAAGAACCAAATGTTGAAAAATTTTTTTAAGGAAGGCCTTTAATGACTGCTGAAAGTACCATTCACCGTGACTCTCGTCTGACAAAACTGCATGCTTTGGAAGATCGGGGATATAATCCGTATCCTTATTGTTTTAAACCAGATTCTTTTGCGGCTGATTTGCAGGAAAAATATAAAGATTTGGAAGCCGGTGTTGATACACAGGACAGGGTAACGGTTGCCGGCCGAGCCATGGCGGTAAGAAACAGCGGCATGTTTATCGATTTAAAAGATGTCAGCGGAAAAATACAGGTCTTCTGCCATAAAAAACATTTGGATGAAGAAGGTTTGGCTCTGCTGAAAAATCTGGACGTCGGAGATATTGTCGGTATATCAGGTTTCGTGCGTCGGACGCCTCGTGGCGAACTTTCGGTTGCCGCTGAAAAATTTGACATTATCGCCAAATCATTGCAGCCTTTGCCTGAAAAATTTCACGGATTGACCGATGTCGACGCCCGCTACCGCCAGCGTTATGTCGATTTTATCATGAATGATGAGGCTAAGGAAATTTTCAGCCGCCGCTGCCGGATAACTTCTGCCGTCCGCCGCTATTTTGAAGAACATGGTTTTCTTGAAGTCGAAACGCCGATGCTGCATCCGATTATGGGGGGAGCAAATGCCAAACCGTTTATAACCCACCACAACGCCCTGGATATGGATTTATATTTGCGCATTGCGCCGGAGCTTTATCTTAAAAGGCTGGTTGTCGGAGGTTTTGACCGGGTGTTTGAAATCGGGCGCAATTTCCGCAATGAAGGAATTGATAAAAGCCACAATCCCGAGTTTACGGCTTTGGAAGCTTATCAGGCCTATGCGGATTATAACGATATGGCTGCTCTGATTCCCGATTTGATCCGTTATGTGGCGGAACAGGTATTGAAAACGCCGGTTATTAAAGTTGGAGAGTACGAAATTGATTTATCTCGGCCTTGGGCAAAAAAATCGATGCTTGAGCTGATAAAAGAGCATACCGGGGTCGATTTTATGGAAGCTGAAGGTGTCGAAGAAGCAAAAATCCTGGCAAAATCGGTCGGAGTAGATGCTTCAGACTGTATTTCTTGGGGAAAAGTCGTATCTGAAGTATTTGATGCAAAGGTTGAAGCTTCTCTCATTCAGCCCACGTTGGTTATGGACATGCCTCGCGATATTTCGCCCCTTGCCAAAACGCATCGCAGCAATCCCCGGCTGGTTGAACATTTTGATGCCTATATTGCCGGCATGGAAATGGGATGTGCTTATTCCGAATTGTCCAATCCTCTGGAACAGCGTGCAAGGTTTGAAGCCCAGTGTGCAGATCGTGAAGCCGGCGATGATGAAGCTCAGATGCTGGATGAAGATTTTGTTACCGCGCTTGAAAACGGTTTTCCTCCGACCGGAGGCATGGGCATGGGCATTGACCGTTTGGCTATTTTGCTGACCGGAGCCGAAACTATCCGCGATGTTATAGCCTTTCCGACTTTGCGCAAAAGAGATTAACTTAATGTGCACGGGGAAAAAATGCCCGAAAATCCCGGAAAAATAAAATCAGGACAGCACTTGCCCAGAACTCAAAAACAGCATTTGTGGGGGTGGCGTCTCGCTTTTGTCTCGTTTTTGCTGATTTGTCTTTTTTATGCCTGCCACCCGCTCATTTTTTCTCCGGAGCCGGTCATCGGATATGACGGTGACGAAGAAGTTGTAGACGGGAATAATTTTAGCGGAGAAAAAGCAAAGCTTTCCGGCGGCAGAGATAAAAAATCCCTTTCGGAGGAAAATCGTTTGACATCCGCTGAATTTCGCTTGGCGGAAGCCTGTCTGAATGAAGACTTGAGCAATTGTTACAATTATTCCTACCCGGAAGGTTTTATCGGTACGGAAAACGGCATATCGACAAGCGATGACATTGCTTTTCTTCTGGATGCTCTCTCAATGAATGAAATATCCGATGAAGAAAGCTACCGGCTTTATGAAGAAGATCTGCCTGAAAATATTATTGAAGACGATGCCGGAAAAAGCGGAAAATACGTTCATTACAATCACAAAGACATAAAATCAATTAACATTTCTTTACAGCACAAACCCGCTTATTGGGGTGAAACGCCTCTTATTGCGGTAGTCATTGATGATATGGGGGTTAATGTCGGGCGCAGCAGTGATATCATAAAATTAAAAGCCCCGTTAACATCGTCTTTTCTGACATATGGACCGCAGCTGTCCAGACAGATTGCCGCAGCACAAAATGCCGGACATGAGATTATGGCGCATGTGCCGATGGAACCGCATCGCGATTTATATACGGCGCCGGACGGATTGAAAGTGAATATGGAAGACGATGAACTGAAACGCAATTTTGAAATTATGCTGAAAAAGTTTCCCGGCGTGAGAGGTGTAAACAATCACATGGGAAGCAAATTTACCGAAAACGAACAAAAAATGTCGGATATTATGGAAGTTTTGGCGGCGCACAAACTGTTTTTTCTCGATTCGAAAACCACGCCGAAATCAGTTGGTGAAAAAACGGCGCGTAAACATGGCGTCGAATATGCCCACCGCCATGTTTTTCTGGATAATAAAAATGACAAAAAATATATATTGAACCAGTTGGCTCAAACCGAGCGCATTGCACGCAAAAACGGTTATGCGGTTGCAATCGGACATCCTAAAAGCCAGACTTATGAAGCCCTGAAAGAATGGCTGCCGACATTGGAACAAAAAAAACTTAAACTTGTTCATATGAGCAGAATTGTGGACGGATTGAATTAAAAACTTTTTTAAAACGGCTTGTCGCCGGAATTGTATTTCTAACCGAAAAATTAAATGAAAGGAAGAAAAATGCAGATAACAATGAAAGGAAATCCGATTACCCTTAAAGGAAAAATGTTGAAAACGGGCGATAAATTTCCGGCATTTACCTTGACAGATAATAATTTGGGAACAGTTTCGTCAGAAGATTTAAAAGGTCTGCGCGTTTTTTTAACGGTTCCGTCGCTGGATACTGGTATTTGTGATATGGAAGTTCGGACTTTCAATAAAAAAGCCGCGGAAATCAAAAATACGCATATTTATGCCGTGAGTATGGATTTGCCGTTTGCCCAGGCCAGATGGTGCGGATCTGCCGGAGTGGAAAACGTCAAAACCCTGTCAGATTACCAAAAACGCGAATTCGGCCAGGCAACAGGAACTTTAATTGAAGGGCTGGAACTTTTGGCTCGTGCGGTTTTTGTCGTTGATGAAAATAATGTTGTTCTCTACGCCGAATATGTTCCGGAAGTTAGCAGCCATCCGGATTATGAAGCGGTTTATAAGGTTTTGTTAAAATAAAATATTTATGATAATAAAAAACACAAGATATAAAATATTTTTTACAAGCAGAAGAAAAAGGACAAAGAGAAAGATAACATTTTTCAATGCGAATGCAAAGAAAGCAAACGTAATATATTAAAGGTACGCTGTTCTTGACGCTCGGTGCAAAATGCCAGCAGATTTTCTCCTTTGATTTTCAGGGGAATAATAATCCGCCGGCTTTTTTGCCCGTCAGCCCGTTGATAGATAACCTCAAGTTTTTGATGCCGGAAAATAGCGTCATTTAAAATTTTCAGACGTTCGGCATCGGAAATGACGCCTTTGTCAAAAGGATTTTTCAACCGGTTTAAAAATTCAATAATTCTGTAATCAGTCAGAATATCGCGGCGATGAACGGGACGGGTCAGCGAAATTCCTTCAAGGGAAGTACAACGGCTGAGCGCCACATAGAGCTGTCCGGCGGAAAAGGCGCCGCGTCCCATATCTATCGTGATTTTGGAAAAGGTTTTTCCCTGACTCTTGTGAATGGTAATTGCCCAGGCCAGCCGGAACGGAAATTGCGTAAAAGAACCAACGGATTCGGAAACAATATGTTCGTTTTCTTTCCGATACTTGAAAATTTCCCAGGTATAAGGCAGAACCCGGACAATTTTATGTGTATCCTGCAAACGGACTTTAACAAAAGTATTTCCGCCGGCATCTTCGGCAATATCTTCAATTTGACCGACGGAACCGTTGACCCAGCGGTTTTTCACATCATTGTTCAAAAACATAATTTGTGCCCCGGTCTTAAATTCAAGTCGCTCGGCGGTCGGATAATAATCTTTGCTGAAGGCACCTTCCGTTTCGGCAACGGCGACATGCAGTGGCGAAGACAGAGCTTCCAGTTTTTGACGATTGATGTCGTCAGCCAGACGATTGGTTGGCGTAAAAGTAATGCTGAAATCCGCATTACCGGCATTTTCTCGGCGGATATGACTGTTAAGCAGGGTGATGTCTCCGTCATCGGCCTGATTGGCCCGGATGCGGTTGAGCAGATTTATAAAAACGGAGTCGTTTTGGCGGTAAATGATTTTCAGTTCAACAAATTTCAAGCGGATATCCTTAAAAACTTTTGCATCAAAAAAATAAGGAGAAGCGTAATATGTTTCAAAAATTTCCTGCTCATCATTGGTAACAACCGGAGGAAGTTGATACATGTCGCCGACAAAAACCATTTGCACCCCGCCGAAAACAGCCCCGGGCGTGGGGCCGTAAATTTTAAGAAAGGCATTGATGCAGTCAAGCAAATCGGCTCTCAGCATGGAGACTTCATCAATAAAAACAGTCTCCAGGTTGCGAAAAATGCCAAGGCTTCGGGGGCGGATTTCCAGATTCTCTATTTTGGAAACCGTAACATTAATCGGAAAATTAAAAAAACGGTGAATTGTTTGTCCCCTGACATTCAGGGCGGCGACGCCCGTAGGTGCAAGAATAACCAGATCTTTCGGACAGTGTTTATAACAATAATCCAAAAGAGTAGACTTCCCCGTTCCGGCTTTTCCTGTAATGAAAAGATGGTCCTGGGAATTATTTATGATGTCAAGCGCCTGGGCAAATTCGGCGTTTATTTCAGGGGTAGTTGTCATTGCTTATTGTAAAACAAATTTTCCTGATATATATTTAATGCAAGAGTCATTATAACAGGTATTTTTTATGAATAAAGAAGAATTGGAACAACGGCTGATAACTATTGAAACGGCGCTGGCCTGTCAGGAAAAAAACTTTGACGAGCTCAATCAGGTGGTGATAGAGCAGGGACGTCTGATAGATAAATTGTTAAAACAAAACATGTATATTATTGAAAATTTAACGGAAGATGTCGTAAAACCGTTATCGGAAGAAACGCCGCCGCCGCATTACTAAAAGCAAAAGGGAAAAAGATGATAGACGAAAACGCATTATTTAAACTCACGCACGGGCTGTATGTATTGGGCGCCGTTGATGAAAAAAACGGCGGGCGTTTTGTCGGAAGCATCGTCGACGGTGTCATGCAGGTGGCAAACAAACCTTTTATCATTGCTCTTTCTTGCCACAATCGTAGCTATACCAAACAGTGTATAGAGAAAAGCAAACGTTTTTCTTTATCTGTTTTGTGCAAAAACATACCGCCTTTTGTGGTGGCAAATTTTGGTTTTCAAAGCAGCCGCAATATTGATAAATGGAAAAATGTCGATTATATTGAAAAAAACGGTTTGCCATATCTGAAAGAAAATCTTGCCAGGCTTGAAGCCGTGGTGCGCCGGAAAATCGTTTATGAAAGCAACACTTTGTTTCTGGCGGAGTTGTCTGACAGTGCCGGCCGGAATGAAGGGAGTCCTCTGACATATAATGATTATCGGGATTATTTCAAAAACGATGTCATAAAATGTTTTACCGAATACAAACAGAAAGGAGAAAAACAATGAGTGAAAATAAAGAAGAAAAATGGGTTTGCACCGTTTGCGAATATGTCTATGACGGAGATGTTCCCTTTGAAGAATTGCCTGATGACTGGGCTTGTCCGGTATGCGGCGTCGGCAAAGAAATGTTTGAAAAAAGAAACGTATAAAAATAATGGGGCAGAAGAATTGAAAAATTCTTCTGCCGGATAAAAAAATGAGTGAAGAACCGGTATTGGAAAAATTTTTTCCGGTCTTAATTCAGAGTTATATACGGTTGATGACGGTAGTCAGCTGTATTAAGGCCGAAGAAGCAGGCGGGGAATATGTTCCCCGTCCGGTTCGATTTTCCATTGCAAAAGATTTGTATCGGCAGCTGCGGGATTCTGAGTTGGATTCGCCGCTTTTCGGACTCCATCTTGATTATGATGAGAAAGCCGAAATACTGACCGTGGAAGCAGAACCTTTTGTGCTGGAATGGTACTCTAATAAAATTATGCGCGAAGTGGCCTTAAAACAGGCCGGAGATTTTAAAAACCGCTATTCACATTTTATAAAACTTGCGGAATAGCAAAGCAAATCAGGAGAAACAAATGCAGACGACAGGAAGAATAGCCGCGGCGCTGCTCGTGGCAGCGGGAATTGCCGCGGGAGGATTTTTTCCGGGATATTATTATTATCAAACGCAAAGAAACAATAATTTTGTTACGGTAAAAGGACTGTCAGAGCTTAATGTCGAAGCTGATTTGGCAATTTGGAAACTGAAATTTACCGTGACCGGAAATGATCTGGCCGCCGCTCAAAAAAATATAACGGCGCAGGCATCTGCTATTAATGTTTTTTTGTTGAATCAGGGATTCAACAAAGAAGATATTAATCTGGGACGAATTGAAACCAACGATCTGATGGCCAATCCCTATCGTGGCAGTGAAGCCAATATGTCGCGTTTTATTCTTTCTCAGACCATAACGGTAAAAAGCAGGAATGTCCGTCTGGTGGAACAATCCTTGCCCAAAACGGATTCTCTTATAGCAGAGGGCATTATTTTTGACGGCTCGTCTTATGGTTCGCCGGTATCCTACATTTTTACCGGACTGAACGATGTCAAACCTCAAATGCTGGAAGAGGCGACCAAAAATGCCAAAACCGCGGCGCAGGAGTTTGCCAAAAGTTCCGGCAGCAAAGTTGGAAAAATCCGCCGGGCCAATCAGGGCGTGTTTTCCATCTTGCCGCGTGAACAATTTGCCGGAAATTCAGAATCCCAGCAAATAGAAAAAACCGTCAGAGTTGTATCGACGGTCGAATACTGGTTGGAATAACCGGCAAAAAACAAAAGAACAGCTCTTTAAACAAGAGCTGTTCTTTTGTTTTTTTTGATCAGGATTTGAAGCCCTTTTGGCGGAATTCAAGATAAGCCTCAAATTCCTGAGGATTGTTGCGGAAAAACAACTGAGCCAGAGCTTTAGGTTGAAGACTTGCTTTTTTTATACGCTCCATAACAGCTTTATGACTTCCTTCTTTCATTAGTCGCACGTCTGCTTCTTCCTGCTTTTTTTCTTCATCAGAACGGAAAGAATATGAATGCGTCAGAGCATAGTCTTTTTTCAAAAAACAGGCAGACAGAGCAGCGTAATCCAGCGGGCGGACAGACAAAAGATTCTCCAGAAAATGATCAATCGTATCAAATTCTTTTTCCGGACGCACGGAGGCATAGAGCAAATTCAGACGGGATGATTTTTTTCCGGTTAATTTGTCTTCACCGGGAGCATCCAGATAACGGTGAATCTCAAGATAATAAAAAATGTCGTCTTCGGAACGGTATTCAATCAGATCGGCATGAGTTCCCCGCCATAGGCCGTAACGTTTGACATAGGCTCTGAATTCCGGACTTTTAACCGTTCTCAGCATGCGCTTTTGCTGTTCGACGGGAAGTTCGCGCCGGAAAATAAAATCATAATACTCATCGGTAGTTCCACCTGCTTCAATCCGGTCAAACATTTCATCAAGAAGTTCCGGAGCCAGACCGTGTTTTTCAATATGCAGCAAAAACTCATCGCGGTTGCCTCGTTGTCTCAGTTTACGTTGTTGAGCGGCTTGCAGTCCGTGTCTCAGGAGATAATGCATAATCTCGTCATGATTGCCCCGATCCAGAACAACATCCTGCCCGCATTTATCAAACCCCTGATAATGAAGAAACAAATCCATTTCTTCACGGTTATTGCGTAAGGCAATCAGTTCCTGAATAGCTTCCGGAAGGATGTGATCCGTAGTCGGATATCTGTGACATTGATCACAGCCTTGCGAGTATCTGGCCGGAGGCGTTGCATCGCCGTAACGCTTAATCATATGTATAATCTCATCATGATGTCCGCGTTTCATAATCTCAAACAGTTCTTTAAGCGAAAGATGCTTGACCGTCCAGTAACTTCCGTGTCCGTAATCACATTGGCAATAAGCCCAATGTCCGTATACACCGTCCAGCATTTTCATAATTCTCTCGTGTTCTTCCCTGGCGTTCCAAATTGCAGCTCCTTGAGCCACACATTTGTTTTCGGAATTTGTTTTCATAATAGTTTGTTTTTTTATTAATAATAAGTTTATACAATTATAAAATATTAACTCTCGTGTAACACTTTAAAAAGAATTTTGCAAGAAAAAACAAAAGGATTGAAAAATTTTTTTTATTTATCAGATAATTTTTTTCCAAAAAAAGACTGCTTTTTTCAAGCAGTCTTTTCAAAGTTTCCGATTAACTATTCCGGTGCAATGCGATCCAGAATATCGTCAAGAATAATAAAAGAATCAGAAACATTTTTCTGATTTCCGACCAAAAGAATGCGGCGCTTTTCATCGCTGAATCTTTCGTTTTGTCCTGCTTCGGCCAGAGCTTCCTGATACCAGCATCCTTCAATAACGTTTTCGGGAAGGATAAAGTTTTCCATGCCGACCGATTTTAAAGCCGGATTGATTCTTTCCGCCGCTTTTGCAATCTGGCGCAGCTCAAAATACTCAGGCAGCCTGTTTTCGTAAGCTTTGATATAAACACCTGCTTGTTCTGCCGTAAAGAGATTTTCAGGCATATCAAGCTTAATGTACAAATTGGCGTTGACAAAAATTCCGGCTTCCTGATTGTAAACGGTAGATCTCGAACACTTTCCGTTTTTCAAAAGATAATTTCCCGGCTGCGGATATCTGTTTTTGCTATCGCCGTAACGCCGGAAATCATAACGGGAAACACCAAAATTTTTAAGTACAAGGTCAAAAACCATACCGGGATTATTTTTTTCTTCTTTCTCGGTAAAGTTGACAAGCTGTGAATTTTTGCTTACTTTTTTACAGCCGCGGACATATTTTGAATAACTGCCTCCCGTGCCGCCGTAAAGATTCCAATCGCCGACCCCGGGACCGTCAAAGCTGATTGTCGGAGGTTCTCCGTAACCGGCCTGATCTTCTGCTGCCCAATATTCTCCGTCTTGAAGTTTGGGAAAACCGATGGCAGCCAGTGAAACGTTTATGACGGAGCGGTTTTGCTCCATGGCGTCGCGGGCAGAGCTGCTGGGCAATACGGTTCCTCGGTATTTGCAGAAATTTTCGGCACGTCCCAGAGTTGTTTTGCCTTTAACCCGTTCCTGATTAGTCAGATAATATTCGTTATCAGCAAACACGCCGTCGGCAGTCAACCCCGGCAGCAGCGCCGGAAAGTGCGTCCCGTTTGTAAAATGAAAATCTCCGGGACGGATTTCATTCAGGTAAGCGTATAATTCCGCCGTATCAATGGCATTTATCCTGATGCAGGACAACAATGCCTGAATTTGTTTTGCATTCATAAAAAGAAAATTTTAAAGATTATTGTTTTCAAACTTTTACAAGCTTTCCGTCGTTGTTTTCATATAAAACATCGTCAACGGCAATAAAACCGCTGGCAAGAAAACTGACAGAAGTATTTATCCCCAGAAAAAACAATTTTAGATCTTTGCCGCGGCAAAAATCATATTCGGTATATCCGTCCGTAAATGTCAGAAAATCAAACCCGTTCAAACTGAAAACCAGTTCCAAAGAGACGGGATCAAAACATTCATCCGAACGATGATAAAGATTTATGCTCTCATACAGCAGATAGCTGTTGTCGATAATCTGATATTCCGGCCGGACATATCCGTCATCTTCCAAAATAACAACACAGCGGCGCTTTTCTCCCGGACGGGCATTTTTGCATGCTTCCTTATACCAAACATCTTGAAGGATGTTTGACGGAAAGCAAAAATCTTTCATGCCGATTCTTCCGAGCGAACGATTAACATCACTGACAGCCAGTTTAAAACGAACGGCCTGATACAAATCAGGAATTTTTTGCCCGAGACTGAGATAGTAAATTTCAGCTTCATGTGCCGTCAGCTGCTGTTTTGAAATTTTTAGAGGAATGTACAGATGTTCGTCAATAAAAATACCGCATTCCTGATCATAAACGGTGCTTTTGCTGGATTTTCCGTTTTTCAACAAATAGCATCCTCTTTTTGATGAACTTTGCAACAAACCTGTGTCAACTTTCTTTGTATCATAGCAGACTGTCTGCGCCGATACAGGATAATTTAAAAGTTTCATAATTATAAAAATATTTTTAAGGGTGAATAATAAATTTCATCTTCTTTTTAACGCAATTTTACAAAAAGTCAAGCAGATATGCAAATTCTTTGTCATTAGATAAAAAATAACCAGCCGCCCCGATATGTAATTTTCCGGATATAGGAAATCCCGGAAGCCGAAGCTGCCGGGATTAATGTCGAAATAAATTTCTTATTAGCGATAAACATCTAAATCCAATATGTTGCGAAATTTATTCAAATTCATTAGAATGGAAAAAATAAAAAATGTCAACTTGTTTTTATAAAAAATATCAGATACAGTTAATACAAGCAGGTATTCATCGGGAGATAAAAATATGAAATACAGGTTGGGGCTTGATATGGGAGCAACGTCAATCGGCTGGGCCGTCTTTAATATGGAAAGTAATTGCCTGGTTGATATGGGGGTAAGGATTTTTGATGACGGAAGAGAATATAAAAGCAAGCTCCCCCTGTGTGTAAGCCGAAGAAATGCCCGGGGAGCAAGACGGTTGGTCAACCGGAGACATATAAAAAGCCGGACATTGTTAAAAGCATTAACGTCTCTCGGGCTTTTTCCTGAAGATGCTCTTGAAAAAGAAAAACTAAAACTGCAAAATCCGTATGAATTACGAAAGCGGGCGCTCGATGAAAAACTGATGCCTTACGAACTGGGAAGGGCTTTAATGCAGTTGGGCAAAAGAAAAGGCTTCAAATCAAACCGCAGAGATAATAAGGAAGAAGGAGGAAAACTGAAAAAAGGCTTTGCCGGATTACAGGAAGCCATGCAGGAGGAACATGCCAGAACCTATGGTGAATTTTTATATCAGAGAAGAAAAAATAACCCGCAAAAACCAATTCGTTTAACAAATATGTTTGATGAAAACGGAAAGTTTTTGGGCGGATTGTTTCCGTTTCGGGAAATTTATCAGGATGAATTTGATATAATCTGGGAAAAACAAAAAGAATTTTATCCTGAAATTCTGACCGAAGAAAACAAACAGAAAATAAAAGACATCATATTTTTTCAGCGCCCTCTGAAAGAACAGGAAGAAGGAGAGTGTCGGTTTGAGCCGGGTGAAAAATGTATGCCCAGGGCTCATCCTTTGTTTCAGGAATTTCGGATTTGGCAGAATATAAGGAATTTGGAGTTTTCCCCGGAAAATTCTTCTGAATATAAGCCTCTGAAAGATGAACAGATTGCCGCATTGGCAGCCTTGTTGCAAAATCCGGTAAATATCAAACCTAATGCACAGGGAATAGCTGTCTATGCCAATATAAAGAAAGCTTTGGAATTAGACAGGAAAGGAATTTTTAACTACGAACGAAAAAACAATCCGGAAGCCGGGCTTGAGAAGGGAATTTTGGTCAATACGACGCAGAATGCCATAAACGGTTCAAAATATTTGGCTCCGTATTGGAATAATCTTTCCGATGAACGGAAAGGAGAAATGATCAATATAATTTCCAGACCCGGAAATTATATAAAGTTTCCGGCAGCACATCTTTCACAGGAAGATGAAGATAATATCATAGAAGAGTATTTATGCCTTAATTTCGGACTTTCAACAGAAGCCGCTCATGAATTTGTCTGTAATATTTCTTTGGAGGACGGATTCGGAGCTTTGTCTGAAAAAGCCGTCCGGAAAATTCTGCCGTTTGTCAAATCCGGAAAAAAATATGCCGAAGCCTGCCGGGAAGCCGGATATCATCACAGCGATAAAAAATATGAAACGTTAGAACGTCTGCCATATTACGGAGAGCTTTTGGGGCAAAATTGTCTGGGTAAAAAAGCGGCGCCCGCCTCGGATGAAGAAAAATTCGGAAAAATAAAAAATGCAACGGTGCATGTTGCCTTAAATCAGGTTCGCCACTTGGTTAATGAGCTGATTGAACGATATGGAAAACCCTTTGATATTGCGGTCGAATATGCCAGAGATTTGAGCGCCTCAACCAGAGAACGCCAGAAAATGACCGACCGGCGGGATGAAAACGAACGTGAAAATCAGCGCATTTTAAAAGAAATGAACGATAAAATAGGCAAGGGAAATTATAACAAAAGAGATATTCAGAAATATAAAATATGGAAACGGCTTTCTTCATACAATAAAAATCCGCTGATAAAAGAATGTCCTTTTTCCGGAGAACCGATTGCCATTGAAGATTTATTGAACGGTCAGAAGTTTCAGATTGAGCATCTGATACCTTTTTCCAGGAGTCTGGATGACAGTTTGGATAATAAGGTTCTGGCCTCGGTCAAGGCAAACAGAGACAAAGGAAACTGCACGCCTTATGAGGCTTTTGGAAAAAGTAAAAATGGCTATGACTGGCAGGCAATTCTACATCGGGCTAAAAGCCTGAGCGCAGAACAACAGTGGCGTTTTGCTCCTGACGCCATGAAAAAATTTGAGGAAAGGGAAGGGCCGATAGCCCGTTCTCTGAATGATACCCGTTATATGACGAGACTTTTGCAGGATTATCTTCAACCGATTGTCAGAACAGACGGTAAGCGAAGAGTTCAGGCAGTGGCTGGAGCCCTGACATCAATGATTCGCAAATCTTGGGGATTGGATTTTTACAAAAACAAAGAAAAAGATGAAGAATACCGAAGTTTGCATAATCATCATGCCGTTGATGCGATTATTGTGGCCGCTGTTGAACGGGCTCAGATAGCGGAAGTGGCCAAACGGTTAAAAAATGTTTCTCAAACGGTTTTATCGGAATTTAAAAATGAATTTTACAAATTTAAAGATGAAAACGTTTCAAAAGAAGAAAAAATAGCCCTGAAAAAGCGTATCAAAGATTTTGCAACAGCCAGAGAAGAAGGAATTATTAACCAATATTTCAAAATACCGGAAAATATGAGCGCAAAAAACATTTTGGATAAGGTGGCGGAAATTCACATATCTCACAAACCAAGCTTAAAAAATATTTATGCCGAAAATTCCACGATTGGAAAACTTCATGAAGACAGTGCTTACGGATTGAAAAGATTTGTCGACGAAACAGGTCTTGAGGCGGTGTTTGGTTTCAATAAAAAAGAAATTAATAAAGACATAACTGAATATATCCCGATGTTTTACCACAAAGAAGATAAAAAGGCTTATTATGATGCTTATAAAAAATGGTTTGTTCTGGATAGAAAAGCACCGACGATGATAGCCTCGTCAAAAGCAGAAAAAGCACAGAAGGCGCAAATAACGGCGCAGGAACAGGAAGCAATCCAAAATCTGAGACAAGCCGCCAAAAAAGCATTTAAATGGTTTGTCGGAGGAGGAAATTTCTGCGCAGAAATTTATGCGATTAATCCCCGGAATAAAATAAACGGCCTGCCGACCAAAGATCAGGGAGAATGGAAAACCGAAATTATTTCCAATTATAATGCAACAGTTCGCAAAGACAGGAATGAAAATATTGCCTATTGGCACTATAAATATCCGAATGCTAAAAAAATTATGACCCTGCGGCGAAATGATATGATTTTGGCCTCATTCACCAGAGAACAGGCCTTTGATGACAAATGTCCCAAAGGACTGCAAATTTACCTCAGAGATAAATTTAAGCAAAACAACGCATTGGATAAAACAGATATCTTGTTCAGAATAAAAAAAATGACAAACGGAATAATTTATTTAACGCCGCATAATATTGCCAGAGAAGAAGGTGATACAAAATCATGGGCTGCTTCAGCGGGTGCTTTGCAGCGTTGTCAGGCCAGAAAAGTGTTTGTTTCTTTTAGCGGGAGAATTCAACATGCCGAATAATATCATTGAAATTTCTTCTAACAATAAAAAATTGAGTGTTTACCGTGGTTTTTTGCGGGTTGAAGAAGGAGGGGATGTCATTAAAGACATCCCCTTTAATTCTATCCATGCCATAATTATAACGGCGTTTAATATTGTATATACAAATAATCTTTTACAAAAATTATGCGAAGAAAATATTCCGTTGATTATTTTAGGAAAAAATTATGCGCCGAGCGGCATGTTGTTGTCATATATCGGTCAAAACCGGCAGACAGAAATTCAATATCTGCAAATTGAAAACAAAAAACCGCTGGAAAAAAAGATATGGCAGGCCATTATTAAAGAAAAAATCAAAAACCAGTCCGCTGTTCTTGAGTTGTTTCACAAAGAAAATAAATTAAAAGAAATTCCCAAAACAGTTTTGTCAGGAGATACTTCAAATCGGGAAGCCTATGCGGCAAGACTTTATTTTAAGGCTCTGTTTGGAGAAAAATTTATCAGGGATAAAGAAAATTCTGGAATTAATTCATTCTTGAATTATGGATACGCGATTCTGCGATCGGCGCTGGCTCGATATGTTGTGGCGGCAGGACTCAATCCTTCTTATGGTGTAGGCCATTATAATAAACTGAATCCTTTTTGTTTGGTTGATGATTTAATTGAACCTTTTCGCCCGGTTATTGATTGTCATGTTTACCGGCTGTTCGAAAAAGAACCCAATCTGACGGAACTGTCTTCAGAATATAAAGCCGGACTTTCAGGTCTGTTGGTTAAAGAGTTTTATAACGGAGAAGGATTCTCTCCATTATATATGATATTGCAGCAATTGGTTTGGGATTTAGTCAATATCTATAAAAGCAAAGAAGTAAAATTTAATTTTAATCATTATTTGTTTGAAGACAGGCTCATCTGATGGATAAAAGATATATAAACGGGAGAAAACTTATGTGGATGATGGTCATGTTTGACTTGCCGACAGAAACCCACGCCCAAAGAAAATCAGCAGCAAAATTCAGAAAATTCTTATTGGATGAAGGATTTGAAATGGTACAGTTTTCTGTTTATGTTCAATTTACCGGAACTTTTGAAAGTTCGCAAAAATTTGTAAAAGCAATAAAGAAAAACAATCCGCAATATGGGGATATCAATATATTATTTTTCACGGATAAACAATTTTCAAATATAATACACATAGAGAATCGTGTGGATAAAGTTCTAAAAGAAGAGCCGCCACAATTTGAATTATTCTGATTATGTAAAAAATAAGAACTGTAAAAAAATGAATATTGATGACAAAAGCATAAGAAAAAAATACATTTTTTCTTTGATGAATGGAGCTGAAACCCTTGCTGAAAAAGGGTTTCAGTCCCATCTATCATAACATATTGGATTTAGATGTCTAGTCGCAACGAAGAATCTAATGCCATAAACAATTGAAAAATCATAACATATTGGATTTAGATGTCTAGTCGCAACAACTTCCCATTTTGTCCATTTTAAAACTTCATCATAACATATTGGATTTAGATGTCTAGTCGCAACCGAGACAAAGATATAATCTTGTGGCGCAAGATCATAACATATTGGATTTAGATGTCTAGTCGCAACACAAATTCAGAAGGACAAAATCTTCCGCTAATCATAACATATTGGATTTAGATGTCTAGTCGCAACTGCGCTTTTTCCTGCCTGTACCGGACGTTATCATAACATATTGGATTTAGATGTCTAGTCGCAACTTTTCCGCAGCGGTAATTTTGTCCTGCCATATCATAACATATTGGATTTAGATGTCTAGTCGCAACCAACTTACATCAATATTTGATATAAAAAAAATCATAACATATTGGATTTAGATGTCTAGTCGCAACGTGCCTCCTGCATACGGTTGCTGCGAATCAATCATAACATATTGGATTTAGATGTCTAGTCGCAACAGCGTTTTGTTTTGTTTTGGTGGAATATATATCATAACATATTGGATTTAGATGTCTAGTCGCAACATCAAGGCTCAGCAGGAGCACATTGATAGTATCATAACATATTGGATTTAGATGTCTAGTCGCAACTCGCAAAGTCTTTTATTATTTTATTGATTTATCATAACATATTGGATTTAGATGTCTAGTCGCAACAATCTTGGTATTTAAATCTATCTTCTATATATCATAACATATTGGATTTAGATGTCTAGTCGCAACTTAGTGTGTATTAATAACATATCAATTATAACATATCAGATTTAGAAGTCCAGTCTCAACTGACTTATTAAAAAAACGGATTTGATGAATTATGATAACACATTAATTATAAAAAATTAATACTGAGTGTAATGTGCCTTGGATCGATTTTTTACAAATATAAAATGCGGTAAAGTAAAAATTAGGGCTTGAATTTATTTATAAAAAAGATAATTTATTAACATGATAAAAAAGTACACACTAATAAAAAATAAATACATTATTTTTTTATAACAAATAATACGGATGTTCGTGATTAAAACTGAAAGGAAAACAAAATGCCCATATTAACTTACATTATCGCTTCTTTGTTGAAAAAATATCGTTTCAAAAAAGAGGCCGAAAACTTAAAAAATCTTCTCAACGCTGCTCGTTTTGCCTGCTAGGAGAAAAATCATGCATTACCGACTGGTTGCCAAAACAGCCGATTTCACGCCGGAAGAATTGCGGGAAAAATCGCAGGGATTTATGCCGGTAGCAGACGAAGCGGTCCATCAATACGGATGTTGGAAACTTGCGCGTTATGCCGATTTTGTAGCATTTGCCGCGGAAGAGGGCATTGATACCGATGAAGCCCGAACCGTTGATGAGCAGGACGGCATTTTGCGCCAACACGGGTTTGCTTTTGGAGATGATCACAAAATCTATAAAAAAGAATCAACCCATTTTGACAGCTTTGTCATCAAAGGCATCAGACGCTATAAAGATGTCATTGCCGATCCGCGCGGTGTTTATGCCTTTATTTCCGCTGCCGGAGATTTTTATTATGTAACCGAAAAGCGCTGTCCGTTTACCGCCGATGATGTGGTTTATATGATAGACTGCCATAGCCGGCGTAATTAAAAAGATAAACATTAATAATAAGAAAATTTTTTATTTTTCGTTCCAGACTTTCTGATAAATTTCTTCCCATCCTGAATTGTGCGTTGCACCGTCAACTTCAACGATTAAATCGTCCTTTCCGACAAATTCGCGTACCAACACCGGCGGTATGACTTCATCATCGCTGCCGATATAGTGGATTTGCGGAATTTGGGTGAACTGTTTGTGGTAGCTTTCCAAATTTATTGATTCATTAAGCGGTGGCAGATTGTGATATTGTGTCCATACTAAGTGGTCGAGATTGCCGGCAATGGTTATAATCTTTTTGACATTCAGTCCCGGTTTGGCAGTTGCCGCCAGTCCGGCAATCTGTGCCCCGCCGGAAAAACCTATCAAAATAACCGGATTATCGCCGACAATATTTTTAATTGCTTCATATTCGGCATTAATAACTTCCGGTGCAAAGCGGGCAGTTGTCCAGTGACGTTTGGAACAAAGCGGGCTTTTGATATATTGGCACGGTCTCGCAAGATAAATGACATTAGGAGAATTGTCGCCAAAAGCCAATTCACGAACTAAGGTTCCTTGGGGTGTCGGGTCTTGCGTGGCGCGGCCGTAAACATTAAAAGCATAACCGTCGCCTTCAATGTATATTTTATAAGGAGTCGCCGGATTCGTAATCTTTTGCCAACTGGCAAGAGTAAAATCCCGTGTTTCAATTTCTTTATACACAAAATCAGCCGGCACCGTGATTGAGGTACAACCGGTCAGAAACAACAATGTTATTAATACTTTTATCATGCATTCATCCCCTTATAAAAGCACTATAAAGGCTTATTTCTAAAAATTCCAGAGGGTTTTTGATGTTTTAACTTGATAATAACAAAGTTGCTTTATACAATATAACCGAGCAGTTTACTGCTTAGGGCGTCGAAAACCCTTTTATATACCTAGTCGTGTGCACACGACTTAAAAAATTGTGCCGACTTCTTGTTCTATGGACGGATGTCGGCGAATAAGGCTCAGCCAAATAAGCCGAGCCGTTCAGGTATATACGGTTTTCGAACATCCGCCCGCCTTTGCAAAAAAGCGGGTTTTCTTTAACAGGTTAAAAGAGGATGTTAAATCGTATGAAAAATAAACTTTTAATTACAACGGCATTGGTGGCCGTCATGAGTGCGACTAATGTCTATGCGGAAGATGAGCATATTACTGATGATGTAACAATCAGTAAAGATGTAACCATCAACCAAGACAATGCCGCCAATTATGCAACAACTGGCAACATTACCGTTACCGGAGGAAAAATAACTGCTTCCGGAGATGCTGGATTAGTTCAAGTATCGGACGGGACAAAAAAGAAACTTTCTATTTCCGGTGGAGATTTGACATTTAGTCAGGGTGCAGGCATCTGGGTCGGAGGAGTTGACGAGCAATATAATACTACTGCAGCCGATATAGATATTACCGGTGGAAATATTACGGTAGAGAATGGTAGTGAAATTACCTTAACCGGTAACGCCGATATGAACATTGGCGGAAATGCCAATATTACAATGGATTATAGCGGTATAAAACCTGAGAATGAAGAAACTCCGGAAAATGCTATCTGGCATGAGGGAAAAGATATACACAATGGCGGTATCTTGCACGAAGGTCAAAACGGTGATATAAACATTTCCGGCGGAACCATTAATTTGACCGGTGAAGTAGCAAAAATCGAACGCGGTGGTTACGATAGCTCTTGGTTATATGAAAAAAATGGCATTGGCGTTATGAGTGAAGAGGATTTCTATAAAAAAGTAGGAAAATATCCTGATGAAGCTTCACGTGAAGATTTTATCAACGCCGGATTAAATCCTGATGAATTGGATTTAACGCCATATCATGGCTCAACAGGAAATATAAATATCACTGGAGGAGAAATTAACCTGAAAGACGGCGCCCGTATTTCGACAACTTATAAAAATGAGGGCGATATAAACATAAGCGGCGGGAAAATAAATGTCAGCGGCTCTTCGGCGGAAATATCTTCTGCCGGAAATATAAATATATCCAACGGGGCTGAGATTAATATTGCTTCCGGTTCAACCTTATATGCCAAAGTTTCAGCCGAAGATATGAGCCAGGCGCAGAAAGCCACGCTCAGGGTTTCAGATAATGATACAAGATTTAACATAGGCGGTATTTTAAGCGCCAATATTGACGGCGATGACCGCGGCAAGATTCATCTTCAGAACTCAAATGCGCAGATTGACGGTAATGTTGAAGGCGCCAGCCTGATTTTTGAAGACAGCCATATCTTGAGCAAAGCCGTGACCGGAACCATCGGCGGCTTGGATATTTTTGAAATTCAAAAAGGAACACTGACCTATGATAAGGAACTTGACGGTGGTGCCTCCAGCGTTGTGGTCGGTGAAGGAGCTACGCTTGACATCGGTGCCAATGAATTGCATTCCGGCGGTGAAAAAGAAGTTGCTGGCGAAGGTGTTCATTTCAAAGACAATTCAACTTTGAAATTTACCGTTACGGACAAAGACACCTACGGCAAGATCTATGCCAATTATGTCAACATCAGCGAAAATGGCACCACGCTTGATATGAGCCTGAACAGCGCCGCTTTGTCTGTGGGTGATGATCCTCTGACGCTCAAACTGTTTAATGATGAAGATACTCCAGTTGAAATTGAAGGAAAATTCGCCAATTTGGCCTCAAATTCCCGTTATGATTTTGCCGATAACGGCGATGGCACATACACGGTGACGGCCAACGGCACGACGGCTTCCGATGTTGTAGCCGAAGCTGGCGGAACGGCCAATAATGCATCAACGGCCGAAGCCTGGGACAGCGTGAGAACGTCAACCAGCAATCCGGTTGCCGCTGCAGTTGCTGAAAAACTGGCACAATTGTCTAACCGTACGGACAGCGTTTCGCAAAAAGCTTATGTAGACGCTTTAACTGCCGTGGCTCCGGAAGTTGCGCCGATGGTTCAGAAAACGCAAACTGAAACCGCAAATCAGGTGTTTAGCGCTGTATCAACCCGTCTAACCGGCGGCTCTATTTCAACCGGTTCTGAAGGTATGTCTTCCGGTGACAGCAATCCTGACGCGGCGGTATGGGTTCAGGGGATGTATAATCATTCTGAACTGGATGACACGTCCAAAGCCAAGGGATTTGACGCGGATTCTGCCGGTGTTGCTCTCGGTATTGAGAAATTCATCAACAAAAATGTTAAAGTCGGTGCCGGTTATGCCTACACCAATACGGATATTGACGGCTTTATGAGAAGCACGGATGTTGATACCCATACCGCGATTTTGTACGGAGAATATAAGCCAAGCAATTGGTTTATCAACGGTATCGCCACCTATGGCTGGTCTGATTATTCCGAAGATAAAAATGTCAGTGGCCAGAATATTAATGCTGACTATGATGTTGAAACCTTTGGTTTGCAGGCCATAACCGGTTATGATATGCAGATTAAAGGTTTGGGCATTACACCGGAAGCCGGACTGCGTTATGTTCACATTAAACAGGATGCTTATAAAGATTCTGCCGACCAGAGCGTTTCTGCCAATGACAGCGATATCTTAACCGGTGTTATCGGTGCGAAAGTCAACAAAACCTTTGCGCTTGACAATGGTATGCTGATTAAACCGGAAGCCCGTGTTGCCGCGACTTATGATTTGTTTAACGATGACGTTAATTCGGTCGTAACTCTGGCCAATGGTTCGGCTTATGCGGTCGATGGTGAGGCTCTTGACCGTTTCGGAATGGAATTTGGCGCCGGTGTAACTGCGGAAGTCAACGATAATGTTGAATTTGCGCTTGGTTATGAAGGCAAATTCCGTGAAGACTACCAAGACCATACTGGTTTGATTAACGCTAAATATAAATTTTAGTATTTAGTCTGTAGCGCAAAATACCCTGTGGCCGATTGGTTGCAGGGTATTTTTTTATGTTCCGCAGCGATGTAGTGGTGGTGGCCGGATTTGGATTGTGCGCATTTACCTCCGTATGGCTGTAAAGTTTTATGCCCCAGTATTGACAGATATAGCCCTTCTTTTTTTGTAAGGTACTTTGCAAAACGCTCTAATATTTTGCGAATTGTCGTTAATTCATTCATTTTTTGGCTCCCAAAATAAATTTGGTTTATATGTCAAAATTATTGTTTAATTTATTGATTTTACTTAAAATATTTTAATTTTTAACTCGACAGCTTAAAAGATATATGATGTTGTTTATATGTAATAAAAAATTGATAA
Source organism: uncultured Pseudomonadota bacterium (assembly GCA_949289935.1). Taxonomy (GTDB): domain Bacteria; phylum Pseudomonadota; class Alphaproteobacteria; order RF32; family CAG-239; genus HGM16780. Next base: position 23,598 of record CASEQD010000009.1, read on the forward strand.
AGTGTCGAAATGTTTCGGTTTTTATTGCAATTAATTCTCAAAAGTATCAAATATGTTTGCGACAGGTGTATTTTCTCTCTCTCTGGAGACTATAATTTTACAAATGTGTAGTAACAACTAAATGGTAATCATCAGCAGATGAGAAAAATAACACTTGTTAGGAACAACCGCTAGTATTTATCAATAATCTGATTTAGATTTTCAATAAGATAAAGAGGAATATCATATAAATTATTGTTTATTTTAAAATCAGCCAGAGAAGTGCGAATAGATTTCAAAGGATGATATTTATCTTGATAGGTTGCCAGGCTTCGTGCTTTCAGATTAATTCCGGCTTTTACTTCTACAGGTATAACAAAATCATCTTTCTGAATAACAAAGTCAATCTCAGAAGTCCGGCCGGTCCAATAATAAACAGGAGTGCTGTCTAAAGTTTTTATTTGTTGCAATACATATTGTTCTGTCAGCGCGCCTTTAAATTCTTCAAATATACGATTGCCTTCCAATAGGGCTTTTGCCGGAAGCAAACTTTTTGCACAAAGAAGTCCGACATCTAACATATACAGTTTGAAAAAACTTCTGTCTTCATAACCGGACAATGGCAAATCTGGTTTTGATATTTTGGTGATAGGATAGACCAAGCCGGTTTCTTTTAACCACGTTAAGGCATTTTCAAATTCAGCAGCACGAGCGCCGGCTTTAAGTTGTCCGTAAATGAATTTTTGGTTTTCTTTAGCGATTTGCGAAGGAATAGCATTCCAAATCATATTAACTTTAGCGATATTGGGTTTATCAATATGCTTGCTAAAATCTTCTTCGTATGCGCGCAACAGGTTGTTTTGAATGTTGCGTACTTCGTTAAAATCACGATATTGTGCAAAATGAGCCACAGCTTCCGGCATTCCGCCAACGAAGAGATATTGCCGCAAAAAATCTTCATATTTATTTTTAAAACTCTTAATAATCTCAAAATCGTTTTGTTTTAATATCTTACAAAAATCATCTTCGCCGATAGCTCCCAGAAATTCATAAAAAGACATCGGAAAAATATTCATAAATTCAACTTTACCGACCGGAAAAGACTGCCCATGATGTGTCAACGCAACACCTAACAAACTTCCTGCGGCAATGATATGATATTCCGGAACCTGCTCATAGAAATATTTTAAGGAATTAAGAGCATTAGGATTTTCTTGGATTTCATCAAAAATAATCAATGTGTCATTTGGAGTGATTTGTGTGTCGGATTCCAGCGCCAAACCTCTTAAAAGCCGTTTCACATCCATATCTTGAGAAAATAAATTTTTCATATTTTCGTTTTTATCAAAATTGATATAAGCGGTTTTTTTATATTCTTGTTTGCCGAATTCCTGCATAAGCCAAGTTTTGCCGACCTGTCTTGCGCCTTGTAAAATCAAAGGTTTACGGTTTGTCTTGTTCTTCCATTTAACAAGGCTGTTAAAGACAGTTCTTTTCATAATTTCTTCTCCAAATGAGCAAAATGACATTTTTTACAACATAAATATAGTGCTTATTTACATTTATTGCAACATAAAAACGGTAAATATTTACATTTTTTGCAAGATAAACTTTTAACTATCTGATCTTTTATAAAACCAGTTGCTTAACCATTTTGACTTCATAGGCAATAACATTTATTTGACGATTGTATATATCGTTTATTTTATGTATCTGTTTTAGCAGTAGTTTTGTTAGTTCTTATAATCAGAAGTTAACGATTATAAGGATTTTTTTATGTATTATGCATATATTCGGGTCAGTACCGACCATCAACATGTTGAAAATCAAAAGCACGAAATCAACATTTTTGCTCAAAAAAAAGATATTCAAATTAACAAATGGGTAGATGAAACCATTTCTTCCCGCAAACCGTTATACCGCAGATAAAAGCCCTTTACTGCGTGAGCTTGATATTAAACAGCGGAAAGTCTTGGAACTGTTTGCAGAATTTAAGGAAGTCAACAGTTACAGAAATTTTAGGGCTTTCAGCACCATCAGCCCGATTTTTGTTGCGTCAGTGGATTGCCGAAGGCTTTTTGCAATATGCTAATGAGTCAAAAAGAGCTAGGACTTATAAACTGGCTGAAAAGTATGAAATGATTTTTTAGTAAATACTGTTTCCCGTCGTTTTCCTGCGTTTTGAGTGTAGGAATTGATTCTTGACGATATAAACATACCTGCATTGGCTGACAAGGAAAACGCACAAATCGCGATTTATATACGACGCGTTGCAAAATAAATGCGATGACATTGATGATGAAGGAAAATTTGTTTTTTTTGTATGTCTATTTTAACTTGTAGTAAATAAATTCATTCTATCATGGAGTATATTGAAGGTAGAAATAAAATGGCAAGATGAGGAAGTATGTTAAGTTTTTCAGAATTAGCAAAAGAGGCTCATGCTTTACTGAATTCAGAAAGTAAAGAACAGCAGTTATCATTTAAAAAAAGTAAAAATGCAATAAAATAGTTGCTTGTAAGTTCCGAAATACCTTATAAACAATTAGTTCTCTTAAGATTGGGTATAATAGATAATTTTTATTCTACCAATATAAATAAATCAAATGATGCAATCTTTATTCTTTCTGATGATATTGTAGACATAGGGGATGATAGAGTTTTAAAAGAAAAATTTATGAATTTTTATAATGATGAAAAATATATAGGCAAAGATATACTTCGATTGTTTGATACAAACAGTGGATGGGTTTTTAAGAAAAGTACTCAAAAATAAAAACTGGAAACAAATCAATTTCATTAATAAGTAAATAAGCCTTCATATACTAATTTTCCGTTTATCTCATCAGCTAAGACTTTGATACTGATTGTTCCATAGTGTTCAGAGAGGGAATTAGAACCCTCCCAGCCACAAAGTCTTTGTACGCGGTCAATCGGACAGTTGTTATTGCGTAGAATCGTTCGAACAGTATGGCGGAATGAGTGAAAAACAAGTCCTTTGTCCTTCAAACCGAGAGAATCAAGGAGCTTCCCAAACCATTTAGACGGTTGAGCAGACAACTCTCCGCGTGTGTTTGGCTCTAAATCCATAAAAATGCGTTTGTTTTTTGTAGGGCTTTGTTTTTTCATGAAATTTACAAATTCCAAAAATCCTAATTTGATAAGCTCTTGATGAATAGGAATTTTACGTATACCAGCTTTAGTTTTGACGTGTTTACCGTCATTTTCGTTGATACTTATAAACTTAATTCCGTCTTCTTCTTGAATATCATCAAATTGGAGCTGACAAATTTCATTAAGTCTGGCTCCTGTATATAAGCCCAATAGCCCAATCCAAAAGAAAGAACGTCGTTGTCGGTTATTATCCCAATGTTTGGAATAAAAGTCACTGTGAAAGATTGTTTGTAATTGCTGCACGGTGAACGACTGATATTTTGCTGTGGTCTTAGTCGTTTCAAATACCGGAATGTCAATTTCATCAATTGGGTTTTCTTTTATATATTTGCGTTTGTAAGCCCATGCGAATAACGTTTTGAGGTTTTGAATATAGTCAGACGCAGTTTTATCGGAGATGCAATTTTCGGGATGCTTTTTCCCATATTCAATAATTTTTTGAATATTGCTGTAAGCCTCAGTTTTATTGAGTCGCGGAGGGAGAAATTGAACTAAATAAACCAATTCTTGCAAGTCATCAGCCGTAATGTCGCGGATTTTTTTGTTATTCAACAGCAAGTTAATGGTATCAATACGTTTGTTGATTTTGTCTTTTTGAGCCTCTGAAATGTTGTGTCTGGATGCTTCACCGTTATATACTTTAACAAGCTCAGATAAAGTTAAATTTGGCTTTTTATAAACTTCGGTTTGCGCTGGTATTTTGATGGAATAAGGAGCAACAGAGCTTGTTTGCTCATAGCTAAACATTTGAGGCCGTAAATGCGTTGGGCACTTTAATTCGGCTCCTTGCAAATAGTTGATAGCCATTTCAAGGTATTGAATATAAGCCAACATAAATGATTTAAGAAAGACTGGTAGACATTCTTTGGTCGGAGTTAACATTTTGTGGCTTGCAATATAAATATCAACCGCATCTTGCACTAAGTGAAAATCATTGTTTCTGTAGGCTAAAACATATTCATCATGAAGGTTCTTGTAATATTGCAGAGTCGAGAAATCTTTTGAAAGGTCGGGAAGTTCTTTTTCTGTTTTTTCAATGCAAAAGTCTAAGGCACAATGTTCTATTTGGACATCGTTATAATTCGATGTACCTTGAGGGCGCGGCATACCATTATAATCTAAGGTAAACCGGATATGTGCATTTTTAAAAACACTCATTTTCTGCCTTTCAATCAAAAACTGATGATCTAGTTTAGATATTATCATTGCAGACCTGATATTTGCAATCTTTTTATCTTTGGTTCGTAAAGAAACCCAAATTTGTTTTTTGCGGTATATGGGAATGAGGTCGCAAGGAACATTGACAACAACATAAAAAGAACTCCCGCGATTGTATAAATGCATGAACAAGCCTCCGATGATTTAAGGCTAATTCCAATGAGATTTATTAGCAGAAGTTATTAGCAGTTATTGACTTATAAAAAGAAAAAGCCCTGTAAAAACAAGGCTTTAGACTGATAATGGCTGGGGTGGCTGGATTCGAACCAACGAATGTCGGCACCAAAAGCCGATGCCTTACCACTTGGCGACACCCCAACAATTTTTTTCGACAAGGATTTTTTTTACATTCCCTATCATAACAAACAATACTTATGCTAAAAAAAATATTTTTGCAAGCACTTTTTTTATTTCATAAAAATATTATTCGGAAATGAACATAAAGCATTAAATACAAGCCTGTTGAAATTTGAATAAAATCTTCAAAAAAACACCTTGAAAAAGAAATAAAAAAAACAGAACAGTCCAAATTTAACAACCAAGTTTTACTTGGATACAATAACGCAAACACCTTCGGTAAAAATGCCGTAACAATTTTTAATAAAAACAGAAATACCATCTTTAGCCGATAAAAGCCTTGCAATTTATTTATGTCTTGATGCCGTAGTTAATTAAAACTGCTGACAAACGGCATCCGAACAGCTTCTGCCATAACCTGAATTTTTTTCTTTTTGGCTTCTTCTTTTGCTTGCAAAATCTCCAAATCACGTTCTTTGGCTAGTTTATCTAGAATTGTTTTAATAACTTTATCAATTTGTTTTCCTTCCCGATAATCAGCGGGCAGGGCAAAATTAACCCGTCCGTCTTTCAAAAGTTTCAGAGCTTTGTTTTTAGAAACCGGACTGTGATCTTTGGGATTATAAACGGCAATAGCGGTTCCATTCCTCTCTTTGGTGAGTTTCATTGAGGGAATATCTGTACTGCCGTCCCCGAAATAAATCATCCGCCGGAACGGAATAGGACGCTTTTCATCCGGCATAAACTCATTCACCAGACGGTCTTCCAATTTTCCTAAGCCTTTATTGATTTTGGAAAGATATTGAGTCTTTGTTGAATAATTAATCACCCGAGCCGGCCACACGGGCGTTCCGTCGGAACCATAGGCAAAAGAGCAGCCGAAAACATTGTTGAAATATTTGTAAATTTTTGTTCCTTCCAAGATTTCTTCATACCCGGCAGAAATAATATAATGTTCAATTTTCAGATTGAGCGCCTTGCCATAAGCGGAAATACGGTTGAACCAATCTTCAACCCCGGCAAAATAAACAATGTTTTTTCCGGCGTTTTTAAACATTTGCCGGGTAAGTTTAATTCCTTTTTCCCGAGCTGTTTTTACGAAAAAATACATTGAACCGGTAACTTGATCGGCACCGTTGTCGGCAGACCATTTGTTTGCAACCGGCCAAAAATCATGGGGCTTCATCCCCAACTCCGGAATCAGGGCATAATCCTGCATATCGGTTGTACTTAAAGTTCCGTCAAAGTCATAAATTAAAGCAACTTTTGTCTTTTTCTGTGGCATATTTTTTTATTATCTCCGCTTGCATTTTCTCAAAAATCATTATAAGAAAGAAGAAGTTAAAATTTGATTATAATGTTTTGAATGAGGAAAAATAAAATGGTTGCAAAAACAATGGACCAGTTGGTTTCGCTATGCAAACGCCGGGGATTTATCTTTCAAAATGCCGATATTTACGGCGGACAGCAGGGCGTGTACGATTACGGTCCGTTGGGCGTGGAGCTGAAAAACAACTTGAAAGCAGCCTGGTGGCGGTCGATGGTTTATGAAAGAGATGATATTGAAGGGCTTGATGCGGCGATTCTGACCAATCGCAAAGTGTTGCATTATTCCGGACATGAAGATACGTTTTCCGATCCGATGGTTGATTGTCGCAAATGCAAAGGCCGTTTTCGTGCCGATCATATTTCGGATGGCAAATGCCCCAACTGCGGCTCGGCAGATTTGACGGATCCCCGGCCGTTCAACCTGATGTTCAAAACCACGGTCGGTCCGGTCGATAATGCTGAAAATATTGCATACCTGCGCCCGGAAACGGCTCAGGCGATTTTTACCCAGTTCAAAAATGTTGTCGATTCGACCTCGCGCAAACTGCCTTTTGGTATTGCCCAAATCGGCAAATCTTTCCGCAATGAAATAACACCGCGCAATTTTATTTTTCGTGTTCGGGAATTTGAGCAGGCCGAGCTTGAATATTTTGTCAGGCCCGGAACCGATGCCGAATGGCATGAATATTGGAAAAACGAAAGAATCAAATGGTGGGAAGAGCAGGGGCTGTGTCGCGAACATATGAATATTTATACCACGCCGGAAGAGGATCTGGCTCATTATGCCAAAGCCTGTTATGACATTGAATATCAGTTTCCTCATGGTATGGAAGAACTGGAAGGCATTGCCAGTCGTACGGATTATGACCTGGGCAATCACACAAAAGGTCAGGATGAATTTTCTCTGTCGGCTCATGTCCATAAAAATCCGGATTCAACACAGAAACTGGCTGTCTTTGATGATAGTGCCCAAAAATGGGAAGTTCCCTTTGTGATTGAACCGTCTATGGGAATTGACCGCGGTGTTCTGGCCGTAATGACCGAAGCCTATGAGGAAGAAGACCTTGGAGGTGGTAACAGCCGTATTGTATTGAAACTCAAAAAACATCTGGCGCCGATAAAAGTTGCTGTTATTCCGTTGAAAAAGAATAACGAACAGATTATGGCCAAATGTCACGAAATCAAACAAAGCCTGTTGAAACTCGGAATTGGCCGCGTTGCGCTTGAAAACACCGGCAACATCGGCAAAGCCTACCGCCGTCATGATGAAGTGGGAACCCCGCTGTGTGTTACGGTTGATTTTGAAACCATAGAAAAAGCGCCGGCTTCGGTAACTGTGCGTGATCGTGATACGATGACCCAGACAAGGGTTAATGTTGACGACCTGCCGGGGTACCTGCGTGAATATTTTCTGAAATAGAACGCAAAAAACAGGATATGCACTTTAATATAACGAAACCTGAAAGTTATTTTCTTGAAGTGCATATCCTGTTTCTATTTAATTTATGTTCTTTGTCGAAGCCGGAAAGAAAATGTTAACAAACCCCACCAGCAAAAGCAGACAAAAGAGCAAACCGAAGCTCAAAAAAGAAAAGAGCTGTAAAGCAATAGTTTCCATAATTTTGTTGTTTTAATAAATTAATAATATCGTTCTAAAAAAATATATAGCATAAAAAACAAAGCCTGTCCATAAAAAATAAAGCATTTTTCAAAAAATATTGACATCTTAAAAAAAAGCCTGTATATATTCTCCAAATATTGAATGTATCCCAGACAGTCAAGCTTTATACACTTCTGCGGGGTGCCGGCAGTCAGCGAGTTTTCGCCCACTGTCGTACAATGTGTTATGTCGATTGTAGGAAAATGAAAACGAAAAAATGTTTGATGCTTTGACCGATAAATTAGGCGCTGCTTTTGCAAAAATAACATCACGCGGCGTACTTAATGAAAAAGACATTGACGAGGCAATGCGTGAAATCCGCATCGCTTTGCTGGAAGCCGATGTCTCGCTGCCGGTCGTCAAACAGTTTATTGCCCGGGTTAAAGAGCAGGCGCTGGGCGAAAAAGTTGTAAAATCGGTTCAGCCGGGGCAAATGGTGGTTAAAATTGTTCATGACGAGCTGGTTAAGCTTCTCGGCGATGATAACGCCTCTCTTAAGCTGAATGCCGTTCCGCCGGTTTGCATCTTAATGGTTGGTTTGCAAGGTTCGGGAAAAACGACGACTTCGGCCAAAATTGCCGCCAGACTCAAAAAACAAAAAAAAGTTTTGCTGGCCTCTTTGGATATTTACCGCCCGGCCGCCCGTGAGCAATTGGCTCAGCTGGCTGAACAGATAAAAGTGGCGTCATTGCCTGTCGTTTCCGGTGAAAAGCCGGAAACAATTGCCCGTCGCGCTTTGTCGGAAGGAAAAAAAGGCGGTTATGACGTCGTCATTTTGGATACGGCCGGACGTCTTCACATTGATGATGAACTGATGGCGGAAGTCGTTGCCGTTAAAAAAATTGCCAATCCGACAGAAACGTTGTTGGTGGCGGATTCGATGATTGGGCAGGATGCCTGCAATGTTGCCCGGGAATTTAATGAAAAAGTCGGACTGACGGGCATTGTGCTGACCCGTGTCGACGGTTCTTCCCGAGCCGGAGCGGCGCTGTCCATGAAAATGGTTACCGGTGTGCCGATTAAGTTTTTGGGAACTGGTGAAAAAATCGATGAATTTGAAGAGTTCCATCCCGATCGTCTGGCCGGGCGTATTTTAGGGCAGGGAGATGTTGTTTCCCTGGTTGAAAAAGCCATTGAAAAAGTAGATCGTGATGAAGCTGAAAAAATGGCGCAAAAAATGTTTAAAGGCCGTTTTGATTTGGAAGACATGCTGTCCCAGCTTCGGCAGCTTCAAAAATTGGGAAGTCTTGGCGGCATTATCGGGATGATGCCGGGCTTGTCAAAATTCAAATCTCAGATAGAACAGGCCGGTATCGGCGATAATCTGATAAAACGGCAGGAAGCAATTATTCTTTCCATGACCATACAGGAAAGAAAAAATCCGGATATTATCAAAGCCTCCCGCAAAAAAAGAATTGCTACGGGAGCCGGAGTGGAAGTTCATGAGGTGAATAAGCTGCTCAAATCTTATGAGCAGATGTCCGTCATGATGAAAAGAATGGGAAAAATGGGCGGAATGAAAGGCCTTGCTTCTCAAATGATGGCTAAAAATCCGTTTGGCGGAATGCTGCCGGGCGGAAGAAAATTTCCGTTTTAAGCCATAAAGCGGAAATATGTTTTTTTTAATTAATAACGAAAGGAAATAAAAAATGGCAGTTCGTATCAGACTATCCCGCGGCGGTTCTAAAAAACGTCCGTTCTATCGTATTGTGGCGGCAGACCAGAGAGCGCCCCGCGATGGTCGTTTTATTGAAAAATTGGGTACGTTTAATCCTCTGTTGCCCAAAGATCATGCAGAAAGACTCATTGTCGATGCGGAAAAAGTAAAGTCTTGGATTTCCAAAGGTGCTCAGCCGACCGAAAGATTGCAAAAACTTTTTTCGACTCTTGGTCTGTGCGCCGCGCCGAAAATTCATGAACAGCCGAAAAAATCAGCTCCTAAAGCCAAAGCTCAGGAAAGAATGAAGGAAAAGGCAGAAAAAGCTGCCGCCGCGGCTGCTGCTGCCGATTCGGAAGAAACGTCGGCCGAATAATCCGCTTCCGGCTTTTCCAAACAACAAATTAGGGAACTTTAATGTCAGAAACAAAAAAAATCTGCCTGGGTAAAATTGTCGGCGTACATGGCATCAAGGGTGAGGTAAAAGTCAAAAGCTTCACCGGGGTTGATACCGATCTTGACAAATACGGACCGGTCGAAACCAAAGACGGCGCCAGGCATTTTGAAATTAAAGTTACCGGAAGATCCAAGGAAGTACTGCGTGTAAAAATAAAAGGAATAGACGATCGCACCACGGCGGAAGGTTTAAAAGGAACGGAATTTTATGTTTCCCGCAATGTTTTGCCTGAACCTGAAGATGATGAATACTATCTTGAAGATTTGGTCGGATTGAAAGTCTTGTTGAGGTCGGACAAATCAGAAGCAGGCCGGATTGCCGCGGTCTATAATTTTGGAGCCGGAGATGTTCTTGAAATCAGAGACAAAAATACCGGCCGTCTGGAAATGATTCCTTTTAACCGGCAGTATGTTTCCGAAGTAAATATTAACGATGGCTTTATTATTGTAGAATCTGTTTTGCTGAACTTTATTGACGAAGGTGAGGCGTCGGAAAATGAGGGTTAAGGTTTTTACCATATTTCCGGAAATTTTTCCCGGCTTTTTGGGATATTCTTTAACCGGAAAGGCGCTGAATGATGGTTTGTGGTCAATAGAGACGGTTAATATCAGGGATTATGCTTTTGACCGGCATGGTTCTGTTGATGATACCCCCTGCGGCGGCGGCGCCGGAATGGTTATGCGGGCGGATGTTCTCGGAGCGGCAGTCAAAGCCAATTACCGGGGAGGGCGCATAATCAGCATGAGCCCGAGAGGAAAACCTCTCACTCAGGCAATGGCCGGAGAGCTGAGCCATGAAAAAGACATTTCTGTTATCTGCGGCCGTTTTGAAGGCATGGATGAACGGGTGCTTGAAGCATATAATGTCGAAGAAATAAGCATAGGTGATTATATTTTAACCGGAGGCGAACAGGCTGCTTTAATTATGTTGGATGCCGTAATCAGGCTCATTCCCGGAGTGTTGGGAAATAAGGAGTCGCTAAGTGAGGAAAGTTTCGAAAACATGTTGCTTGAATATCCTCAGTATACGAGGCCTGTCGACTGGGAAGGACGGAAGGTTCCGGAAGTTCTCATGAGCGGGCATCATCAAAACATAGCCAGGTGGCGTTTGGAAAAAGCCATAGAAATCACAAAGCAAAGACGCCCGGATCTTTATCAAAAATATCTTGATTTGAAAAAGGTTTAGGTGTATAAGGTTAAAAAAATTAAAAAGGGTAAAACTGATGAACATTATTGAAAATATTGAAAAAGAGCAAATTTCAAAGCTCATCGAAGGCAAAAACATCCCTTCTTTCAAACCGGGAGACACGCTGAAAGTCCATACCAAAGTAAAGGAAGGCGACAGAGAGCGTATTCAGGTTTATGAAGGTGTTTGCATTGCTCGTAAAAACGACGGATTGAATTCATCCTTTACGGTCAGAAAAATTTCATTCGGCGAAGGTGTTGAACGTGTATTTCCGTTGTATTCTCCGAATGTGGCAAAAATCGAAGTTGCCCGTATCGGTAAAGTGCGCCGTGCGAAATTGTATTTTCTGCGTGCCCTGCGCGGACGTTCTGCCCGTATTGCCGATGATTTGTCGGCAGCGGCCAAAGCGCGTGAAGAAGCCAAAAACGCAGAATAATCTGCTTGTTGATAAAAAGACAAAGCCCCGGAATCCCGGGGCTTTTCTGAATAAAAGCATTTTGAACTTATTTCATTAAAGCTTCAATACTCTTGACATTTCTGACCGGAACCCTGTATTCACGGGCGACATCATCATTATCAAGCTCAACCATCAAAACTTCGGAAACCGAACGTAAAGGCTTACGCGCCTGCTCATTGATAGCGTCAAGCATAAGAGCGCTCTCCCGGCTTCTGTATAAAAGAGCCTGGTCGCCGCCGTCATAAACCAAACGCGGATTTTCCGGGCCGCCGTCGCGATATTGGATAATGATAAGAATTTCTCCGGCTGAATTCTGGAGAATGTCATATTGGCCTTCTGAATTATTGTTATCAACCATTTTACACCTATACAAGCTGTTGTTAATCAATATTTATGAGTGATAATAACACATAATTATTAATAAATAAATTACAAAAATAAAAATTTTTTCAATAAATGCATTTTTTTATATTGACTATAATAAATTTATCTTCTATAAAAAAGCTCGTTGTCAAATGTAGGAAGTTTTCCTGTCGGGTGCGTAGCTCAGCTGGTAGAGCATTTGACTTTTAATCAAAGGGTCTCGGGTTCGAATCCCGACGCGCTCACCAACAAAAAAATCTCCGTAAGAAATACGGAGATTTTTTTCGTCTTTTTAAACCGGATAAAAAATTATTGTTGTGGACAAAAGCAACAAAACCGCTTCTCAAACATATTTTGACAAAAAAGTTTGCGAAAAAATAATTGAATGTTAAGTATAAATAATCTATACTTAAAACATGTTGGTTTATTATTGCGAAAAGATATGCGCCGATCGCTGGCAGAGCTCTATCCGCGACAAAATCAGCAAAGAAAAGCCGCCTTGCTGAACAGAATGCGGGGACAGATGATGAACGGAAATACAATAACACGGGAGAAATAAGATGCATTATTTTACACTTGACAAGGAAAGCCTTGACATCATTACCCGCAAACCCAATCTGACTTTAGATATTCCGAAAAGCGGCTATAATTTTTGTGCAACAAACTATGTCGCTTCCCAAACGGCAAAACAAACCGGAGGATGTTCTTTTTTGGATACGACCCGGTATTGTATTCTGGGCGCGGAAGACTGCGACAAGGCTGACGACTTTGTAATTGATGCCTGTATGAATGAGAAATTGATTACCGGAGAAATCGGAATCAATCCGGCAGAGAACAATTTTCTGGCTTTGGACTGCATTATGAAGATCACGGCACAGACGTTAAGCCTTGAAGACGTCAGTCAGCGGCGGATGGTCGCACCATTGACGATTGCCTCCGAAAACAAGGAATCGCATGGCGTGGCTCTGTGTATTGATTCAAACAAAGACAAAAAGCACGTCGACATCATGATTTTGGAGCAGCATGCATTAAGAGACGGCGGAAAACTTGATTATTCCAAAGAAATAGACCTGACGCTGGCGCATTTGAAGAAAATTTTCGAAACACAGGGTATGAGCGTCAACGCCTATCAGAACGACAAGCCGATTTGTCGGGAAAAAGGAGTTTGCGGCATTGTGTCGGCGGAGGTTTGCAAAAGATTGTTGCAGGCGGAAAATCCGATGAAAATTGCGCGGCTTGGTACGATTAAAATCAGTCGGGAAAAAGTTAACGAACTTCATCATACCAATTTTTTGAATTATCAAAAAGATAATCAGGTACAAAACAGCTTTAGCCTGTTCCAATCGAAGGAAAGACATTGAACAGACACTGCATAATTTACAATACATAGTTGTTATTCTTCTTCACTCATTGACGATGGATCAGTTGCAATCCTCCACGCGATTTTAGACCTTTAGGCGAATGTTTCCAGACTCAAGTTTGCCTGATAAAGTTTTATTTAGTTTTCTTTCAGAGTAATTGTCAGGAATTTTCCACAAAACTATTGACAAAATTTCGAAATTATTTATAATGAATGCGTTAACTTTATTATTAATTTAAAAATTTATATCATTATGAAAAGTATTATTTTAATTTCGGGAGCAGTTATCTTTTTGATGATTCTGTTCTTTGCAATGGGTTATCTGAAGAAACTGCGCA
>CASEQD010000010.1 GCA_949289935.1 uncultured Pseudomonadota bacterium
TCCCTTCATCTATGTAGTGAGTATAAAAAATTATCCCGAAAATTGCTATCGCAATCTTCGGGACTTTTTTTACTGTCCAACTTTCCGGGGACAGTTCATTTTGCAGGAGTTTTTTTATGTCCGGATCGGTTTGGGCTTCCCATCTGTTCATTCGCTCTCTTTCCCAGTCCCAACTCTCATCAGAAGACTCTTGGGGGTTCTCATTAGAAGACTCTTGGGGGTTCTCATCAGAAGACTCTTGGGGGTTCTCATTAGAAGACTCTTGGAGGTTCTCATTAGAAGACTCTTGGAGGTTCTCATTAGAAGACTCTTGGAGGTTCTCATTAGAAGATTCTTGGAGGTTCTCATTAGAAGATTCTTTGTTTTCTCGGTTAAAAAGTCGTGAGAAAAAATTAATAATAGTTCTTTTCATAATTATAAGTTTTAGATTAATAATTTAGTTTACAGTGTAAAACATATCATATTTTTATAGCAGTGTCAATAGACAAAATTTTGAAAAATGTGCATTAAAATAAGGTGTAATATAAGAAAATAAAGTCTCCGGCAAACAATGTTTTGCGGCTCAGGTTATTTTTATAAACTAAACATAAAAAAATATCTCCGCAAAGGAGATATTTTTTGAAATAAAGCAGAGCCGGTTATTTATGAAGTGAATTTAACGGTAAAAATTATAATCAGAATTACCGCCAGCAAAACGCCTAAAACTATCCAGCTTTTAAACATTCTGTACAGTCCCTGCGACGGATAACCGTTCACCTCATATTCATCACAAACCCATTCCGTGCGTCCCCGTTCATAGAAATAAGCAGACCAAAGAAGAATAACGGCCAGGCAGAGTGAATATCCCCAGTGGATAAAAAACAAAGCAATTCCGGCTATGATAAGCCCTTTAATAATGTAACCATAAATACGCGCTGCTTGTTTTTGTTCATCAACGCGTTCAGATTTTCTATTTTCCATAATTTTATGAATTAATAATAAATTTTATTGCTTAAAGAGTATCATAAAATGAAGAAAAGTCAATCTTTTTGCCCGGAAATACAAAAGCCGGTGAATTGTGTAATTTTTTAATGGCAGTTCGGGAAAGTCTGAATTTATCAGGATAAAACAAAAAACAGCTCCCGCGATAGGAGCTGTTAACTATGGTGGGCTCTGCAAGACTCGAACTTGCGACCAGACCGTTATGAGCGGCCCGCTCTAACCAACTGAGCTAAGAGCCCGCCGACCTGATGTGAAACATAAAATAAACTTGCTTTATAGTCAAGGGGAATTTTATTTTAAATTTTTCAAAAAAAATAATATCTTTTTGTATGAAGAACTTTTTGTGATTGTTTTTTTATGAAAAAGGCGTATCCTTTGGCAAAAATAAAGGAGAAAATATGAATAAAGGTTTGCTGCTTTTGTCTTGCTGTGCTCCGTGTTCCTGTGCTGTTATCGAAAAACTGGCCGGGGAGGGACGGCTTTTCAGCGTGGTTTTTTATAATCCGAATATTCGTCCGGAAGAGGAATATCACAGGCGTTGTGATGAAAATAAGCGGGTTTGTGAAAAATTCGGCGTCCCTTTTATTGAGCTGGAATATGACAACGAACGTTGGTGCAGCTTAACCCGGGGATTGGAAAATGAACCGGAAAGAGGCGCACGTTGCAGCGTTTGTTTCTACATGCGTTTGAAAAGAGTGATGGAATATGCGAAAGAAAACGGATTCAGCCAGGTCGCTTCGGTTCTCGGCGTCTCCCGTTACAAAAATCTGGCTCAGGTGAATGAAGCGGCAACGAAAGCATCTTTGGCAGTTGGCGTACCTTATCTGGAAGTGGAAGGGCGGAAGCACGGCATGCAGGAGCGCCGCCGGCAGCTTATCAGTGAAATGGAGTTGTATCAACAGAGGTATTGCGGTTGCAAACCTTGAAACACGCTCTGCGGCCGACTAATACAGAAACTGCGCGTAAAATGTTCGGTCATGTACCTTATATGTACACTCCCTCACATTTTCACTGGTTTCTTATTATTCGGCGCACATATCGTGTTTCACAACGGTCAGGGGTACTCCCTCACATTTTCACTGGTTTCTTATTATTCGGCGCACATATCGTGTTTCACAACGGTCATGGGCTTGCCGGGGGAACGCTCTGCGGCCGACTAATACAGAAACTGCGTGTAAAATGTTCGGTCATGTACCTTATATGTACACTCCCTCACATTTTCACTGGTTTCTTATTATTCGGCGCACATATCGTGTTTCACAACGGTCAGGGGGTAATAAAAGGAGCGGATTATGCCTGATTTTGAAATTGAAAATAAATATAACGGGTTGATTGCCGGTATTGACGAGGCGGGCAGGGGGCCATGGGCCGGTCCGGTGGTGGCCGGCGCCGTGCTTATTTTAAACAGACAGCTCCCCAAAGAGCTTTTAGACGGACTTGATGACTCAAAAAAACTTTCAGCTTTTAAAAGAGAAAAACTCTGTAATCTTTTGTATGAACAGGAAAAGTGTGGAAATGTCTGTCTCGCCCTCGGGGAGGCGAGCAGTGAGGAAATTGACCGTTTGAATATTTTGCAGGCGACTTTTCTGGCGATGAAAAGGGCTGTTTCCTCATTGAAAATCCGACCGGAGGCGGCTCTTGTGGATGGCAACCGGTCTCCTGCCGATTTTCCCGTAAAAACTGAAACCGTTGTTAAAGGAGACGGAAAATCTTATTCCATCGCGGCTGCGTCGATTATTGCCAAAGTTTATCGGGATCATTATATGGCAAAACTGGCGGAAAAATATCCTTATTACGGTTTTGAAAAAAATGCCGGTTACGGGACATCCCTTCATGTTCAGGGATTGAAAGCTCATGGCGCCGTTAAGGGTGTTCACAGGTTTTCTTACCGGCCGGTGAAAGAACTGGCGGTTAAATAATTGATAATTTGTTTTGAAAAATAAATAAAAATAGGTAAAAATGTGAAACAGCGAATCTATATATTATGTTTTTACCATTAATTTTATTGTTATGACTGCGCAGGAAGTAAACGGGCAAATGCTGTTAATACGGATGTATTTGTCTTGTCTGGCCGAGCTTAAGGTTGTTTTGAGCGAAAATTCCGAACGGGATTTATTCTTTCTTTTGGGGATTATCCGCCAAATGAAAATTGTGTCCGGTCTTTCGGAAAAGCTGGCAAAGGTCGGAAAAAACGAAGACTGGGAATATTTTTCTTATTTAATGATGTCTGAATGCCTGAGAATGGAAAAGAAATTTTTTGCCGAAGCGTCTGCTTTGGAAAATTTTCCCGAAAACTGGCCTTCCGTCAGAAAAAATTTTGAAAGAACCCTGTTGGCATTGTCTTTTAATACGCTTGACAGAAACAGGCTGCTTGACGAGCTTGCCGCTTTTTTTAACAGCAGGCATGCTTTTGATTATCCCGATATTACCGAAGATGTCGTGGAAATTGTTGCTTCTGTCTGGGGTGAAGACGTTGAACTTCTGCTTTTTCAGGCGCCGATCAGTGAAGATTGCAGCTTTCCGGATGCGGATAACAATGCTCCGCATGAAAATCTGCCGCCGGCGGAAGATAGTTCCGAAAATGACATCAACCGGTATCTGGATGAGCTGAATCGTCTGAGGAAAAAGTAAAAATGTATTTTTATCAGGCGTCTGTATGAAAAGGAACTGCGAAAATTTTACTTTCGCAGTTTTTTTTGTTGCGTTAATAAAATTATAACCTTATTCTAGCATACTGTGAACGTTGAGAATTTATAATCATAGAAAGTGGTTCGGAAAATGAGCAGCCGTATTCAGATGAAGAAAATATTAAATACAATTATAAATGATGATTGTGTTAAAATTATGAACCAGATGGAAGAAAATTCGGTTGATTTGATTTTTGCAGACCCACCGTATAATCTGCAACTCGGCGAGGCTTTGACCCGTCCGGACAATACGCATGTCAACGGTGTGTATGAAGAGTGGGACAATTTTGACAGCCTGGAGGCTTATGATGAATATACCCGTCGCTGGATGACTGCTGCACGCCGGGTTTTGAAAGAAGACGGCGCCATCTGGGTTATCGGCTCTTATCATAATATTTTTCGTGTCGGCTATATCCTTCAGAATTTGGGCTTCTGGATTTTGAATGATATTATCTGGAACAAAACCAATCCGATGCCGAATTTTAAGGGAACCCGCTTTACCAATGCTCACGAAACACTGATTTGGGCTGCAAAAAATCCGAAGTCAAAATATACGTTTAATTATGAGGCGATGAAGGCTCTGAATGAAGATATGCAAATGCGCAGCGATTGGCAGATTTCTCTTTGTACGGGAAAAGAGAGGCTTAAAGGCGCGGACGGCAACAAGCTGCATCCGACCCAAAAGCCCGAGGCTTTGCTGTATCGCGTGATTTTGTCTTCGTCAAAGGTCGGGGATGTGGTGCTTGATCCTTTTTTTGGAACAGGAACAACCGGTGCCGTGGCAAAAAAACTCGGGAGAAATTTTATCGGCATTGAGAAAAACAAAATGTATGTTGAAGGAGCTCAGACCCGGATTGATGAGGTTGAGGTTGTTGAGAACGAACTTTGTCTGGAGTTTAGCACAAAGAAACGTCAGCCACGTATTCCTTTCGGCGCCGTCGTTGAAAGAGGATTGTTGAATCCCGGCGATATTTTGTATGATGCATCCAGAAAACATTGCGCTGCCGTGCGTTCGGACGGAACCGTGAAAAGCGAGAAAATGGAAGGTTCAATTCACCAGGTCGGCGCTGCGGCTCAAAATGCTCCGGCCTGCAACGGCTGGGTGTATTGGCACTATGAAGATAAAAAACGGGGGCTGGTTTGTATTGATGAACTTCGTCAGCAAATCAGGGAGGAACTTTATCCCGATGATTGATAAAAGAAACAAAAACGATGAGTAAAATATGGCCGGCAGATGCAGATAAAAGCAGAACAGGACTTGCCCGTCTCAATGATGAGCAGACGCGTCCGGTATATGCGGCCATTGATCTCGGGACAACATCTTGTCGTTTGGTTATAGCGTCTCCGACGCCGACTTCTTTTCAGGTTATTGAAACGTTTTCAAAGGTTACCCGGCTGGGAGAGGGGATTATTAATAATAACGAGCTTTCCCGGCAGGCTGTCCGGCGTACAGTGACGGCGCTTAAGGTGTGTGCCGGCGTTATTAATGAATATGCTCCGATTTACCGGATGCGCTTTGTGGCAACGGCAGCCTGCCGCCGGGCGAAAAACTGCGGCGATTTTCTGGCGCTGGTTAAGCGTGAAACCGGGCTTAATATTGAAATTATTTCCTCCAAGGAAGAAGCCCGGCTGGCCGTGGTTGGTTGTATTCCGCTGCTTAACCGGTGTATTAAACGAACGTTGGTTTTTGATATCGGCGGCGGTTCGACGGAAATTTCGCTGGCGCGGATTACCAATACCGGCAAAACTTTTATTGAGGGATTTGTTTCTCTGCCGTACGGCGTCGTTACTATTTCCGAAGCATTTCCGGCAAAGGATATGACGGATCTGGCTTACAGCACCATTATTGAACGGACGCATAAAATATTAAAGGAATTTGACGATAAGCATCATATTTTTGAGGCAATAAAAAATCAGGAAATTCAGATTATCGGCACTTCCGGAACAGTAACGGTCTTGGGCGCCGTTCATCTGAATCTGCCCCGTTACAACCGTTCGGCCGTTGACGGTATTGCCATTTCCAAGCGGGATATTTTTCGGGCAATTAACAAGATTAAGGTTATGGGGGACGAAGGCCGCCGCAAACATCCCTGTATCGGTGCGCAGAAGGCGGATCTGACTTTAGCCGGTTGCGCCATTATTGAAGCATTGTGTTCTTTTTGGCCGATTTCTGAAATTACGGTGGCGGACAGAGGCATCAGGGAGGGCATTCTCCTTGATTTGATGCATCGCAATCAGAAATATCCCAATAAGGTGCAAAAAAAATATCATTCCCGCCATCCTTATGTTCATAATCGGGGAAAATCAAGAAAATTTCGTTCTTTTGAAAGTGTGAAAACAAACAATGCAGAGGTGATTATATGACTGATGTTTATTTTTCTGCCATAGATCTCGGAACAAATTCGTGCCGTTTGCTGATTGTGAATTCAAAAGGCAAGACTGTTTATCAGGATTCAATGCCGACCCGTTTGGGGGAGGGGATGCAGAGTGAAATGAAGCTTACGCCGGCTGCCGTTGCCCGGGGGTTGGATTGTTTTCAGCAATATAAGCAGATAATGGATCATTATAATATCGTCAGTTCCAGGGCTATTGCGACGGAAGCCTGCAGAGCGGCGAAAAATGCGCAGGATTTTTTGCGCAAAATATATGAAAAAACCGAAATTTTTATTGAAGTGGTCGATCCCAAAGAAGAAGCCAGACTCAATTTGAAAGGCGCTGTTTCTCATGTCAGAAAGGGCAAGCCCTATGTGGTTATTGTCGATTTGGGCGGCGGTTCGACGGAAATTACGCTGGCCGCCAATTCCGAAAAGCTGGAAATGCTTTCTTCCGTTTCCATTCCCTGGGGATCGGCGACGGCATCGGATGCGTTTAAGCTTGAAACTTATAATGAGATCGGAGCTAATCGCCTGAGAGAAGATGTTAAACGCTGGGTGAACGGATTTAAACGAACGGCGTATTATGATGATTTGCGCGAGGATGTCAGTTTTGTTGCAACTTCTAGCACTCCTTTACGTTTGGCTGCCATTATCAAAAGGCACAAATATTATGATCGGGAAAAGTGCGACGGTTTGAAATTTACGCTTAAGGATGTTACGACGGTTTTGAATAAAATTAAAAAGCAGACGGTTGAAGAAATGGCTGAAAATCCTTGTATCGGGTCAAAAAGAGCACCGATGTTTATAGCCGCAACGGTAATGTTTAAAGAGATTTTTGATGGTTTGGGCGCCGATAGCATTGTCGCTTCGTTGAAAAGCGCCAAAGACGGTATTGTTGAAGAACTGATGGAAAAATATAAACGGGAAAAGACAAAAGAAAATGGTTAAACTGACCAAATCGGCAAAAGAAGTACGCGGCAGAAAAACTTTGGCCGTCAGGGTTAAAACGGCAAAGTCGCGCAGCAAATCTTCGGTTAAGTGGTTGTCGCGCCAGCTTAATGATCCTTATGTTGCGGAAGCTCACAGAAAAGGTTTTCGTTCCCGAGCGGCATTTAAACTGATTCAACTGGATGAAAAATTTCATTTTTTGGGAAAAGGCAGAAGGATTGTCGATTTGGGGTGTGCTCCCGGCGGTTGGACTCAGGTTGCGGTACAGCGCAACAAGGGGGCGGGTAAAGTTATCGGAATTGATATTTTGGAGACGGAACCTGTTCCGGGAGCGGAGTTGATTCAGCAGGATTTTACCGAACCGGAGGCGGCTGAGCGGTTGAAAAAACTTTTGGACGGCAAGGCAGATATTGTTATGAGCGATATGGCGGCGAATACGACCGGACATCAACAGACCGATCATTTACGGACGATTGCTCTGGTGGAAGCCGCTTATGAATTTGCCAAAGAAGTTTTGGAGACAGGGGGAATATTTATAGCCAAAGTGTTTAAAGGCGGTATGGAAGCGGCTTTGTTGAGTGATGTTAAGCGCAATTTTGCCAAAGTGTCGCATGCCAAGCCTGATGCCAGTCGTCAGGGTTCTCCGGAAGAATATCTGGTGGCTGTCGGTTTTCGGGGAAATAAGGAACAAAACGGCTGATTTTTCCGGAAAATGTTTTACAAAAAAACTTTGACAAAAATCTTTTAAAAGGCTATTTTGAAGGAGGAATTTTATTATTAATTTATAATTTTTATCATAATGAATAAGTATAAAACTGTTTTTGAGATTGATGACAGTGCCATTTTACGGTTAAACGTCATCAGGAAAAGAGATGTGTTGAATTTGTGGATGCAAATTCGTTCAGAAGTTCCGCGTAGAATCTGGATTGGTTTGGTTTCGTGTTGGGAAAAGGGCATGAAAGTGAGAAATCCGGCCTGGATTTTTCTTGATGAAAGCGGTATGTGCTATGTCTATTTTCCTTACAGTCATGAAATCAGTCTGTTAGGTCTTTATCATCGCCAATATCCGCCGATTTTGTGGATATATTGTCGCAACTATTATTGCGGATATATCGACGGAAAAGAAAACTATGTCGGTTTGATTGCTGTCGGTAACGTGATGATGACGTTCTGATTGAGCAGGAAACACGGTTTGGGAACATTGTTGCCCAAGCCGTGTTTTTTTTGAAAAGAGATTATTATCAGAAACTGAAGCAGGACCAATGTCCGAAGTTGGATGAATATCCTGCTTGCATCGGTCCGTTTGTTTGAACGAAGAGGTCTCCCATATCTGTTGACATGGTAAATTGAAATATCCAGACCGGTTCGAGGTCTGTGCTGCCGGTTACTTTTGTTCCGGTATAAAAGTAGCCGCCGCGATATGACGAAGAACCAAGACGGAGAAATGTCGAAGCTATCAGATCGGCATTGTTGATTATGCTTTGAGCAACGGCTTTTGAAGGAAATTTTCCCGCTTTGGTGGAAACACAACTGTATTCGTATTCCGATGAGGAAAGATAGGGGTAAAAGTGGTTTGTATAAGCAGAGTCCGGCAAGTTGTTGTTGGCGGCGACGAAGGGTGGCATGACCATTCCGATTCCGCCGCCGTTTGGATTTGCATAAACAACCACGCCTTGAGGTGTTTTTGAGCTATCCAGATTTAGGGAGCAGGTATCGTCGGTGTAGTAAATGTATCCGATTTGACATTTGGGCAGAGTTTTGCTGCAGATTCCGTTGTTCCATTCATATCCGGCAGCGCAGTTGCAGAAAGTATATTTTTCATTGCAGGCTCCGGTTAACGGCTTTTTTTGATTGGTTCCGGTGCAAGTGTATTTGTATGACGTGCCGCATTTTTCTTCCGGGCACGCCCAATACTCGCCGAACGGGCATTTCAGGCAATTTCCGGAATTGGAAATTTCGGTATAACCAAGAGTTTTGCAGTCCTGAGTATCAACACACTGGGCAAAAGCTGACACTGGGAACATAAAAGAAGAAGCCAGCAGGGTAAAATATATCCTTTTGCCGGCGGAAAGAATCACACGCATTTCATCCTCCACACTTTATCATCACTGGTTTAATTTCATGCAGAGGTGAAAAAATAAAGAAGATTTTTTTGTTTGATTCATATCCCCTCCAACCTTCTTGCAGCGAAGCTGCTTCGGTCAACTGAATTGTAACGATTGTTTCCTCAGGCTGCCGCCTGTTCACAACCTAACAATTCAGACTCTGTCGGCGAGTTGCCAAAACGGGGATGGTTGTGTAAATTTTTAATAATGATTATTTTTTCAGTCCGGCCAAATATTTTTCGGCTTCAAGGCTTGCCATGCAGCCGGATCCGGCGGCAATGACAGCCTGTCGAAACTGAGGATCTTTGATATCTCCGGCGGCAAAAATTCCGTCTATGTTTGTTGCACAGCTGTCAGGCCTGGTTTTGATATATCCTTCGTCGTCAAGTTCCAGAATGCCTTTGAACAGATCCGAATTGGGGTGATGTCCGATGGCAATGAATGCTCCGGATACGGAAAGTTCGGAAATTTCATCGGTTTTGATATTTTTCAGTTTCAATCCGGTTAACCCCAAGGGTTCTTCGCTGCCGAGGAATTCAGTTACAACAGAATTCCAAACGACATTGATTTTGGGGTTGGAAAACAGCCGTTCCTGAAGCGCCCGGTCGGCGCGTAAGCTGTCGCGACGGTGAATGAGCGTTACTTTGGCTGCAAAGTTTGTCAGGTAGATGGCTTCATCAACGGCTGTATTTCCGCCGCCGATCACGGCAACTTCTTTATTCCGGTAAAAGAATCCGTCGCAAGTCGCGCAGCCGGAAACACCGAAACCTCTGAATTTTGCTTCGCTTTCCAATCCCAGCCAGCGGGCAGAAGCGCCGGTGGCAATGATGACGGCGTCGGCTTTATAGCAGTTGCCGTTTTCCGAGCATAAAGCAAAAGGGCGCGAAGAAACATCAAGTTCGGTAATGATGTCTTCATGTATGATAACTCCGACGTTTTCGGCCTGTTGACGCATGTTGTTCATCAGTTCGCTGCCGTAGACGGGAACGGGAAATCCCGGAAAATTTTCGACTTCGGTGGTGATGGTCAATTGTCCGCCGACCTGAGGACCGGCGACAAGTATGGGTTTCAGGCCGCTGCGGGCGGCATAGATTCCGGCGGTATAACCGGCAGGGCCGGAGCCGATGATTAAGAGTCTGGTTGTGTATTCTGCCATGATTTTTTGCTTTCAAAAAAATTATCCGTTATTCTTTAATGTTTTTTTATAAAGAAAAGCCGGCGTTTTTCTACCCCGGCTTTAAACATATGCACAAATTTGTTGTTACTGGTAAATGACTTCCAATATTTCAAAAGATTTTTTGCCTCCCGGCGCCGTATATTCGGCAATGTCACCGACTTCTTTGCCGATAAGAGCCTTGGCAAGGGGAGATGACAGCGAAATGCGGTTTTTTTCAATGTCAGCTTCGTAATCGCCGACAATCTGATATTTTTTTTCTTCATCATTGTCTTCGTCAACAACAACAACGGTGGCGCCGAAGCGGATGACATCTCCTTTAATTTGGGCAGGGTCGATAACCTGAGCTCTGCTGATGACGGCTTCCAGCTCCTGGATGCGTCCCTCAATGAAACTCTGTTTTTCTTTTGCCGCCGAATATTCGGCATTTTCGGACAAATCACCGTGCGAGCGGGCTTCGGCAATGGCGGCAATGATGTTCGGGCGGTCGACTCCTTTCAGTTTTTTCAATTCCGCTTCAAGATCGTTAAAACCTCTTTTAGTCAAAGGAAATTTATCCATTGTTTCACCTCGTCAAAAAATGCAGCCCAAACTCAGAGAGTTTCGGCCGACTGGTTGTTTGAAAATGTCAGAAAAATTTGACTGCGAGCGAACACCCGCTCACAGCCTGTTTCTTTAGTATTTTTCTCAATATATCATTTTTTTGTTTATATGCAAGCATTTTCTTTTTTTATTTTTTTTATGATGAAAAGTCTGTGTATAAGCATGATTATTGTGTGTACGGCAGTTGTCCTTGCTGTATCCTAGTTAATGTTCTAAAAACTTTTATAAGGAGAATTTCTCATGAAGAAACTGATTCTTGCTTCTGTTTTCGGCAGCGCCATGATGTTTTCCGCCGGCGCTTATGCCATCGACAGTACCGGCTGCGGGCTTGGTTCCATGGCCTGGCGCGGACAGTCCGGTCGTGTTCCGCAGATTTTGGCGGCAACAACCAACGGTTCTTTCGGTACGCAGACTTTCGGCATTACCTTCGGTACTTCAGGCTGCGATCCGAACGGACGTATTACCGGCGGAACCCAGAAAATGGTTTTGGCTTTTATTGAAAACAATATGGAACAATATGCCATGGACGCCGCCCGCGGGGAGGGTGAAACCATTGATACGCTGGCCGGTATTATGAATGTGGACAGCAAGACTCTCGGTGAGAAATCGCAGCAGAATTTTGCTTTTATCTTTCCGTCCCAGAATGCTGATGCGGTTGATGTAACTTTGGCGCTTTTTGAGGTTATGAAAGCATAAAAGGGCAATTTTCCGGCGGATAATTTCCGGTTTTGCGCATGTTTTGCTGTACGCTGCGGAAATTGTCCGCTTTCTTTATGAAAGAAACGGGGTTTGCGGTATGAAAACCGGTATATGCGGGCTGTGCTTTATTTTTTGTTTCTTTTTTCCTTCTTTATTGTGTGCCGGGCAGAATCCGGCTTATTCTCCGGAATGGCTGGCTCTGGTGCATTATCGTCCGCAATTGTTCGGCGGGTATAAAGGAACGCTTGACAGTGAAACTTTTTATCTGGCGCCGGAGGGGCGTATTTCGCCGGAAGCCGAATTGAGAGCGACAACAGCTCTTTTTGAAGCACGGCAGGATAAGAAAAAAATGTGTCTTTTTCCGGCTCGATATCGTTATCTGAAAAAGCAGGGGCTGATACGGGCGCCGTTTCCCGATTGTCCGGAATATGAACAGTTTGTCAAAGATTTGCAGCCTTCAGGCATTACGCTGCTGTTTACCGATGCCTATATGAATAATCCTTCATCGTTGTTCGGGCATACGCTTATCCGGGTTGATACAGCCCGGAAGGGAACACAGCTGCTGGCTCACGGTATGAATTACGGGGCATTTACAGGGCCGGATCCGGGGCCTCTTTATGCGCTGCTGGGACTGACCGGAGGGTATTACGGCGGATTTACGGTAAAGCCTTATTATGATACCATAAATACCTACAACAATATAGAAAACCGCGATATATGGGAATTGAACCTCAATTTGAGCGAAGAAGAAAAAGAAATGTTTGTGGCTCATTTGTGGGAAGCAGGACAAACGCAGACGCGTTATTATTTTTTTTCGCAAAACTGCTCTTATATGCTGATGGAAATGCTGGATGCGGTTCGTCCCTCGCTGCATCTTGCAGATGAATTTCCGGCGCAGGTTATTCCTCTGGATACGGTTAAGGCTGTTTACCGAAAGCCGGGGTTGGTTAAAAGCGTGAATTATCGTCCGTCGCGTCAGGCGAAGATATCTTATCAATATCGTCAGATGAGCGATGTTCAGAGAAAGGCTTTTGTTGAAGCAATTTTGCGGCAGGATTATTCTTTTGAAAAATTAAGCGGGGCGGAAAAAGCCGGTGCGGCAGAAGCGGCTTATCAGTATGTGCAATATCAGCAGGTGGCCGGAGATTTGGAACTGGCCGATTATCGCCGCCGGAGTTTTAATCTTTTGCTGACCCGGAATAATGTTAAAGAAAAAGATAATTTTAAAGAGTTAACCAACGGAGAAAACCCGGTAAATTCCCACGAATCAAAAAGAGCCGTTGCCGGGGCGGGGGTACGCAACGGCCGGGGATTTCAGGAATTTCAGCTTCGGCCGGCTTATCATTCTTTGACGGATAACGGGTATGGACTGCTTGACGGGGCGGAAATTAATTTTTTGAACTTTAAAATTCGTCATTATGACAATGACAACAAGTATGTGCTGCAGGATTTTGATATTCTCGGCATCAAGTCGCTGTCTCCGGTTAATGCCATGTTTATGCCTTATTCCTATAATATCGGTTGGGGAATTAACCGGGAAATTAATCCGCAGACCGGAGAGGAGGGCTATGTTTCCAATCTAGTTGTCGGTGGTGGTTTCAGTTATGAGGCGGCCGAAGGAATACTGGTTTATGCTTTATTAAACAATCATGCGGCTTACGGCGGTTTTCTTCCTCACAACCAATATCTTGGTTTGGGTGCGGCGGCCGGCGTTTTTGCCGAAATGGGAAATTTGCGTTTGCTGACGCAGATTGAACAGGTTTGGGCGACAACCAATTATGGTTCAAAAATTAAATATAATCTTGAAGCGGCTTATGCACTGACGACCAATACGGCTTTGTCTTTTCAATATAAATATGAACAAAACCATGGAAAATATGATGTTGATGAGACGGTTGCCGGATTGCGTCTGTATTTTTGACAGACGTTATCTTTGCCGGTTGAGCCGTTGTTTCAGCACCTGCAGGGAAATCTGTGTTTGGTTGTTTTGAGCCGGCTGAGGATTTTGCTGTTGCAGAGAGGTGTTGGCGCCGTTGCGCAAGTCTTGTATAAAACGGTTTATGTCTTTGCGCGGAAGGGGCTTGTTTCGGCTGCGGTTGAGCATTTTGTTGTAACGTAAGGAAACCTGAGCCAGACGCTGCGGATCGTTACGCCATTTTTGCACTGCTTTTGCTTGGGGGCGGGTAAATTTTTTTGGCAGTTTATATAAATCTTTGGCCAGAGAATAGGGAGCCGAGATTATTTCTTTGATCATTTTTTGAGCCAGTTTCAGTGATTTTTCCGCCATTTTTTTCAGTTTTGTTTTCCAGGAATTTGCCGCAGGTGTGTTTTTTGGACTTTGTGTGTTGTTTCTATTTCCGAACGGTTTTTTATGATCAGGCGTGAGCATGTGTTCCTGGGCTTTTTGTCGGGCGGACGAGCCAAAGTGTTTTGTTTTGGAATCTTTTTGTTGTCCGGTTTTGATGTTTCCTTTGGCTGCCATATCGTCTATGGCTGCAAAAATGAGATCTTGTCCTCTCAGACGAGTTTGTTGCCGTGTTTTGTTTTTTTCTGCAATAAAAGTATCAAGCAGGTTGGCATAATTCTGATATTGTCCGAGGCTTATCGGATTGTGGCGGTTTTTGACAATCTGTTCGTCGACGGTCGTTTTGAAATGTTTGGCGAGCAACGGGTTGATATTGTTGAGTTTATGATATAATTCGGCACATTGCCGCGTTGTCACTTCCTGAGCGGTAACGATGCCATCGGCAAGCAGTTTGCCGTCCAAATCGTTTGTAAGAGCCGGTTTGTCCCGACGGATATAGGGTGCGGCGATTTTTTTCAGTTCTTCTATTTCTTTTGCGGTTTGCTGGTTGCGACAATAGATGACAACAGCATCTTTGCGTTGGTACCAATTGGCAATCTGGCAAGTTTTGTAATACATATTATTTCGAGCCGTGAATTCATCAAGTTTGCGGAGCAGTTCTTTGTCTTGTTTGACATTCAGGGCATAACGGTGGTTGATGGAGCCGCCGATGTCGTTTTTGGGGACACGGTAAATCCATCCGGAAGTTTCTTGGTTGATAATATTCATGGTGCCCCGGTTGTCGTTTTTGTTTATGTCGTTGAGAAAATCCAGGCCTTTGGGAGTCAGGTGTTTGGAATTATTTTCACTGAATATACCGTCCGAATTATAATCGTAATTGGCGCCTTTTTTTGCTTCGTAAAATTTTTTTATCAGATTGTTTAGAGGAGACCAACTCCCTTCTTTTGTATAATCCGGGGGATTTTTTTTCATTTCATCCAATCGTTTGTCGATGTATGCCGAATCGATTTTTTTGTTTTTCCGGGAAGAATTGACGGTTAATCTGGCTGTTCCCAGAAGGGATAATTTATCGAAAATCTGTTCTTCGTCCGAACGGAAAATATCTCCTTTGGTTAGAAGTTTGTCATAAGCATCCAGCAGCTTTTTTTCGTCGGGGGAAAGATTTTCCAGCAAATTACTCATTGTTTTTCTCCTTGTTTTTCTCCGTTTTTTTATGTTAACATAAATTCCGGCAGTGTTCAAACAATATTTTGTCGGCAATATGAAAAAAATGGACAATAATTTTTTTTGCTGTTTGTTGTTGCAATTTTGCCGGGATGCGTTTATCCTCAAGAAAACGTTTTATTTGGGAGAACAAAGATGTTAAGAGAAAATTTGCAAAAAGCTTTGAAAGAGTCCATGTTGGCACATGACGCACAGAAAGTCGGCGCCATTCGTCTGATGATTGCGGGTATGAAAGAAAAAGATGTCGATGCCCGGGGTAAAGGGCAGAAAGAGGCCTCTGAGGCAGATTTGCTTTCTATGCTGCAAAATATGGTTAAACAGCGCCGTGATTCCATAGAAATGTATCTGAAGGGCAATCGTCAGGATCTGGCAGATAAGGAACAAGCCGAAATCAGTGTGATTGAAACTTTTATGCCCAAACAGATGAGTGATGATGAAATCCGGGCTGCCGTGAAAGCCGTTATTGAAGAAACTGCCGCTTCGACAATGAAGGATATGGGAAAAGTTATGGGGGCGTTGAAAGCAAAATATGTCGGACAGATGGATTTCGGAAAGGTTAACGGGATTGTTAAATCTTTTCTGAGCTGACAGATTTGCCAGATGTTTGTTATGTTTTTGATTCTTTTAGAGCAGACATCGGGCAGGGTTTTAGAATAGTTTGTTTTATAAATGGCGGATTTACAAAAGTTTATAGAAGAACTGCGCGCCCGTTTGTCTATTGTTGATGTGGTGGGGGCCAAGGTCAAGCTTACGCGAAAGGGGCGTGAGTATACGGCCTGTTGTCCGTTTCATAATGAAAAAACGCCGTCTTTTACAGTCAATGAAGCTAAGGGGTTTTATCATTGTTTTGGCTGCGGGGCGCATGGCGATATCGTCCGCTTTGAAATGGAAGCCAACGGACTTCCGTTTCTGGATGCTTTGAAAAAACTGGCGGATAAGGCCGGGCTGCCAATGCCGCAGCTTTCTCATGAGAATCATGAAAAATCAGAGGTGCGTAAGACCCAATATGAAATTATGGAAATGGCGGTAAAGTATTTTGAAAAGAATCTGCGCCTTACCGGAGGCCGTCCGGCGCTTGATTATTTGTATAACCGTGGTTTTAACGACGATATTATTTCCAAGTTTCATTTGGGGTATGCGCCGAATAACAACGGATTGAAGGCCTGGCTTTCGGGCAAGGGCGTGAGCGAACATGATATGATTGAACTGGGGTTGGCTTCCCTTTCGGAAAAAAACAGCCGGGTGTTTGATTTTTTCAGAGACAGGGTGATTATTCCGATTTTTGACAAAGCCGGTCGGCCGATAGCTTTCGGGGGCAGGGTGATGGATGGCAGCCAGCCGAAGTATCTTAACTCGCCGGAAACGCCGATTTTTAATAAACGTCATGTGCTGTATAATCTGAATAATGCGCGGGATAAGGCTTATGAGGCCCGGAAGATTATTGTCTGCGAAGGGTATATGGATGTTATCGCTCTCAGCAAATATGGCTTTGAATATGTCGTGGCGCCGCTCGGAACGGCATTGACGGAAGATCAGATTGCCGAAGCCTGGAAGATATGTCCGGTGCCGACTTTGTGCTTTGACGGCGACGGAGCCGGTATTAAAGCGGCCATTCGTTCGGTCGACCGGGCTTTGCCGGTTTTGAAAGCCGGTTATTCTTTACAGTATGTCTTTTTGCCGGATAAACAAGATCCGGATGAATTTTTGAAAGATAAAGGACATGACGCTTTTGAAGAATATCTGGGCGAAACCGTTCCGTTGGTCGATTTGTTGTGGCGGAAAAATACAGAAAATGTTCCTTCGGCGACGCCGGAACAAAAAGCCCTGATTGAAAAGAACATTATGGAGGAAATCGGAAAAATTGCCGATGAGCAGGTGAAGGGCTATTATCGCAACGAAATGCGGCAGAGAATTTATAACGAACTGGGACGGGGAGCCTGGAAATTTTCTTATTCCGGCAGAAACAGCACCGGTAAACCGAAAGACGGCCGCAGTTTTTCTCAAGGCAGGGTGAAAGTGGAAACCGTTCGCCCGAAAACGAGCTTAAACGAGCTGGTGGTGAAGTTTGTGCTGTCGGCCATGCTCTATTTTCCGGAGCTGATTGCCGAGTATGAAGAAAAAATTTCGATGTTTTCCATGCCCAAACCCGAGTGGCAGAATTTGTGGCAGGCCATGTGCGCTGTTTCCGGCGCCAGAGAAGGCGAAGAAATCAGCCGCACCGAGATGAAAGAAGAGCTTGAGGCAAAAAATTTTGCAAAAACAATTGCTTCTTTGTGGGAGTTGAAAATGTTTGCTGTTCAAAAGCCTTCGGTTTTTTCTCTTCGCCGGGATGTCGATACGAAAATACTTGAAGTTCAGGTCAGGGCTTTGGACGATGAAATAAAAGAATGTCTTAATGTTATAGAAACATCCGAGTCGCTTCCGGAAAACGTATATGAGCATTATTTGACTTTAAAAAAAGAAAAAGAAGCATTGCTGAAAGAGAGCGATTTATCTGAAATAAATGCAGTTTTTTGAAAAAACAACAAAAAAAATTGTTTTTTACGGAAGTTTGAGTTGACAAACGGAGGGAAAATTATTAAATCTTGCTTGCAGCTGTTTTTTTAGGAGTCTTTGTACTCCGTTTTGAGGTTTTAAAAAATCGATTTTTTAAGGAAAAACATGTCAGATATTGATAATCAGGATTATTACGAGGGCAGCAGCGCAGATGCGCCGCTGATCGACAGTCTCGGAAGCGCCGTCAAACGTCTTATTGATAAAGGAAAAGCGCGCGGCTATATTACGATGGAAGAGTTAAACAAAGCTATTCCGTCGGAAAGGGAAACATCTGAGCAGATTGAAGACATTATGACGGAAATTTCCGATTTGGGAATTAGTATTTTGTCGGAGAATGATGCTGACAATATTGAGCCTGATGACGATATTGAAGAAGAAGATTATGATGAAGGCGGCAATTTTGACGAAAAAGAATTAGGCCGGCCGGATGATCCGGTGCGGATGTATTTGAAAGAGATGGGAAGCGTCGAGCTTTTGTCCCGTGAAGGCGAAATTGCCATTGCGAAGCGGATTGAAGCGGGAAAAACCGTTATGATTGACGGTTTGTGCGAAAGTCCGATGACTTTGAAAGCTATTGCCGGTTGGCGGGACGACCTTTTGGAAGGACGGATGCAGCTCCGGGATATCGTTGATTTGGAAATGATGTACGGGGATGACGCCGAGGCTCTTGATTATGATGAATTTGACGCTCAGGTCGATGATTTGGATAAAGTTGCCGAAGAGCTGGAAGATAAAGATAATCTGGATGAACTGGATGAAGATCTGGACGACGATATGGAACTTGAAGATACCGTCGAAGATGATGTTTCCGAAGATGACGGCGCCGAAGATATGGATGAAAACGGCGAAGAACATGATTCTGAAGAAGATGATGACAACGGCGTCGGACGCGTCTCGGCTTCCATATCGGCGATGGAAGAAGCACTGATGCAGCCGGTTCTTGAAATTTTGACAAGAATATCAAGCTATTATGACGATTTGAAAAAGATTCAGTGCCAACGGATTGATGCTCTGATTGCCGGTAAAAAGGTTTCTTCTTCGGTTGAGAAAAAATATCTGCTGGTTAAAAAAGACCTGGTTGAATTGATGAGTTCCATTCATTTGAATGCCAGCCGGGTTGAACAACTGGTTGAACAATTAAACGAGTTGAACAAGCGTTTGATGGGATTGGAAGGAAAACTTCTGCGCAGCGCGTTGTCTTGTAAAATAAAACGGGAAGATTTTCTTGAAGCTTATCAACTTTCGGAACTTGATCCGAAGTGGCTGGAAAAAATTTCAAAGAAGTCTGACAAACACTGGAAAGCGTTTGTGGAAAAATATGGCAGCGAAATTGTTGACTTGAGAGAATCCATTGCCCAGATGGCAACGGAATGCGGCTTGCCAATTAATGAGTACCGCCGTATGGTTGATACAATCAAAAAAGGCGAAAGAGAAGCCGACCGTGCCAAAAAGGAAATGATTGAGGCCAACTTGCGTCTGGTTATTTCAATTGCCAAAAAATATACGAACCGCGGTTTGCAGTTTTTGGATTTGATTCAGGAAGGAAATATCGGTTTGATGAAAGCCGTAGATAAGTTTGAGTATCGCCGCGGTTATAAGTTTTCGACTTATGCCACCTGGTGGATACGTCAGGCAATTACCCGTTCCATTGCCGATCAGGCGCGGACTATTCGTATTCCGGTTCATATGATTGAAACAATTAATAAGCTGGTTCGGACATCCCGGCAGATGCTGTCGGAAATGGGGCGTGAGCCGACTCCCGAAGAAGTGGCTAAAAGGCTTTCTATGCCGCTGGATAAGGTGCGCAAGGTTATGAAAATTGCCAAAGAGCCTGTTTCTCTTGAAGCTCCGGTCGGAGACGAGGAAGATTCTTCTCTGGGAGATTTTATTGCCGATGACAGCGCTTTACAGCCTTTGGATTCTGCAATTCATTCAAATTTGAAAGAAACCTGTACACGGATTTTATCGTCACTGACTCCGAGAGAAGAGCGTGTTTTGCGGATGAGGTTCGGTATAGGCATGAATACGGATCATACGTTGGAAGAAGTCGGGCAGCAGTTTAATGTTACCCGCGAGCGCATCCGTCAGATCGAGGCTAAGGCTTTGCGCAAGTTGAAGCATCCGAGCCGGTCGAAAAAACTGCGTTCATTTTTGGATAATTAATTAAAAAGGAACAGTTGTTATAGAGACACCGCGGCATTTGAGAGAAATGTGCGGTGTTTTTTTATGATTGTTTTTTTGCTGAATCTTGTTTGGTAATTCCTGTCAAATTTTTGAAGCTGTACAGAGAGAATGTTTTTTTGAATTTGAAAAATGGTGCGGCCAAGAAGACTTGAACTTCCACGAGCAGGGCTCATAACGACCTCAACGTTACGCGTCTACCAATTCCGCCATGGCCGCACTGAAAACTACTAGTTTAATAATCTACTTGCCTGAATAAATCAAGTGTTTTTTTACAGGGATGTTATTTTTTTTGCAAAGTGTTTGCCATTTCTGTGCATATTTTTATTTTTAGCTTTTGACTTTCAGATAAAAAATGTAAAAAGAAGCAGGTTTTGAATGGTTTGGAAGCAAGGAGGAGGAATATGAAAAAAGGTATAAAAAAACGTAATCCCACTCCCAGAAAATATGGAAAAAAGAAACAGATTCTTCCAAAAGTTCAAGAACAAATCCTCGGATTGGGACCAAAAATCATCAATTCCATTCTTATCGGCTTGCGAGAGAATGACAAACCGCATGTCAGAAAAATTGTCGAGGGACTTGATGAATATGATTTGGCAAAGTTAATAGAAGTTCTGGATGTTGACGAACGCAAAAAGCTGATCGGCTTTCTTGAAGGACATATTGATCCCGGCGTTTTTCCGGAGTTGAACGATGTTGTTCAAGAGCAGGTTATAGAGACTCTGAATGAAAATCAAATCGTCAATATCGTCAATGAGCTGGATTCAGATGAAGCCGTTGAAATTTTGGAGCATATGGATGATGATGAGCAGAAAAGCATTATCAACCGTTTGGATCCGGAATTAAAATATCAGGTTAAATCGTCTCTGCATTATCCCGAAGATTCGGCCGGGCGCATTATGTCGCGTGATTTTGTGCATATGCCGGAAAACTGGACGGTCAAGGAGGCGAAGAAGTTTCTTTTGACGGACGAGAATCTTCCAGATGAGTTTTATACGGTTTTTTTGACGGATGAAAATATGCATCCGACGGGAGAGCTTACACTTGACAAACTTTTGCGGGCAAAAGCGGGCGAAAGCCTGAGCGCCATCATGGACGGCGAAATCGTTCCCGTCAGCGCTTATACCGATCAGGAAGAAGTGGCTCATATGTT
The DNA here is from genome assembly GCA_949289935.1 of uncultured Pseudomonadota bacterium. Lineage (GTDB taxonomy): Bacteria > Pseudomonadota > Alphaproteobacteria > RF32 > CAG-239 > HGM16780. The sequence goes on from CASEQD010000010.1 coordinate 20,992, forward strand.
TCGTGAGTATGGCTGGATGTCGGCCGAGGTCGTGGATAATAAAGGGCGTTTGGTCGGTGTGATTAACATTGACGATGTGGTTAATATCGTGCATGAGGAAGCGTCGGAAGATATCATGCATTTGTCCGGTGCAGAAGAAGGGGATGTTTATAAGTCGGTCAAGGATATTTTTAAGTCGCGCGTGCCGTGGCTGCTTACAAATTTGGCGGCGACCATTCTGGCGTCATCGGTAGTCAGGGAGTTTCAGGATATTATTGCCCAGATTTCGATTTTGGCCGTTTTGATGCCGATTGTGGCCTCTATGGGCGGAACGACGGGAAACCAGACTTTGGCGGTGGTGGTTCGGGCTCTGGCAACCAAAGAGCTGACTTCCCGCAATACCATCAGAATGATCTTTAAGGAATTTATGGTCGGGTTGTTGAACGGTATGTTGTTTGCCGGGTTGATTGCGTTGATTACGAGGCTGCTTTTTCCGGACTATCAGCAGATGTGTCTGATTATAGCCATAGCCATGGTATGCAATCTTTGTATTGCCAGTCTGGCCGGGATACTTATTCCGCTGACGTTGAATAAATTTAAGGTAGATCCGGCTGTTTCATCGGGTGTTTTCCTGATTGCCCTGACGGATTCCGGCGGATATTTTATTTTTCTCGGATTGGCTAAGTTCCTTTTGTTTTAGGCTGATTGAGGGGTGTTTTTATCCACAGGGTGATTAATTTTCGGGATATTTCTAAAATCTTCCTTTTTATCCTGAGATTTTGTTTTATAATAGGTTTTGATTTTTGTTTGATATTGAAATTGAGGAGAAAAAGGTGCTTCGGGGGATGATAGCTGCAGCTTTGGTCTTTTTTCTGGATCAGGCAAGCAAACTTTATGTTATGGAGAATTTGCTGAACGGCCGCGGCATTATTATGGTGAATGACTATTTTAATATTGTCAGTGCCTGGAATACCGGCGTTAGCTTTTCCATGTTTGACAATCAGGGAACGGCAGGAATGATTGCTTTGTCTCTTGTTGCCATGGGTATTGTCGCTTATCTGTTGTTTTGGCTTTATCATGAACGGAACCGGTTGATTCAGATTTCGCTGGGTTTTATTATCGGCGGCGCTCTCGGAAATGTGTTGGACAGAATAAGGCTGGGTGCTGTTTTTGATTTTTTGGATGTTCATATCGACGGCAGCCATTGGCCGGCTTTTAATGCCGCAGATTCATTTATTTGTATCGGCGCTTTTTTAATTGTAGCGCAGGGGCTTTGGGGTAAGAAGGCCGAAGTACAGTTGAAAACGGAGGAAAAATAAGATGAAAGGCTTGAATTTATGGTTGGCGGTTGCAGCTGTTGCGTTATTATCCGGTTGCGGCAGCGTTACCAAAAAAGATTTGGGGTTGGTTAAAGATGCACCGAATGAGTTTATGGTTATGTCCCGGGCACCGCTTTCTCTGCCGCCGGAATATGATGTTCGTCCGGCAATGCAGGCGCAGGTTGTGAGTAATGACGTGCAGAAAAAAACGGATCCATTTGCCGGACTGACGCGGGGCGAAAGGGCTTTTATGCGTCAAATCGGCGCCGGTCAAGGGCGGTATGATAATATCCGCGAACAGATAACAACGGAAATGAAGGCTGTTTATGAATAAATTGTGGAAAAGTTTGAGTCTGGGGGCAGGGCTGCTGGCTTATGCCTCTTTTGCTTCTTTTGCAGAGGCGCGGCTTTTTGATATGGATGAGTTTTATCTGGATAACGGGCTGCGGGTGATTGTAATTCCAAACAATAAGGCGCCGGTTGTGCAGCAGATGGTCTGGTATAAGGCCGGAAGCGCCGATGAACAGCCGGGAAAAGGCGGTTCGGCTCATTTGCTTGAGCATTTGATGTTTCGCGGAACAGATACGGTTAAAGATAATTCCTTCAATAAAATTATTGAGGATAACGGCGGGGAGTTTAATGCTTTTACCTCGCATGATTTTACGGCTTATTATGAGTTTGTCGATATCAGCCGACTGGAGCTGGTCATGTTTTTGGAAGCAGACAGAATGCGCAATTTGAAAATTACACCGGACGCTTTTGAAAAAGAGCGGGATATTGTTTATCAGGAGCGCAAGCAAGTGGTTGAAAATCGTCCAACGGCTTATTTCGGGGAAAGTTTCAGCCGTGATTTATGGCAGGAACATCCCTATGCCCGGCCGGTAACGGGAACGGAAGAAGAAATACAATCGCTGACGATTGACGACGCTCAGGCTTTTTATGATAATTTTTATCAGCCGGAAAATGCCGTTTTGGTTCTGTCCGGGGATATTTCTTATTCGACGGCGCGGAATTTGGCCGAAAAATATTACGGCAGCATTGAAAACAGAAAGATTGGGGAAAAAGCAGATTTTCCGAAAATGGATAAGTTTTTTGAAACAACAACGGAAATGAAACTGCCGCACATCAATACAATGAGATATGTCAGAAGTTTTATTGTTCCTTCTTTTGAACAAAATAAAAACAAGGCTTTTGCTTTTGCCGTTTTGGCGAAATATCTTGGCGGCGGGGAAACTTCAAAGCTGTATGAAAAACTGGTTCTTGACAGTGAGGACGCTTTGACGGTTTCTGTTTCTTACGATATGTTTTCCCGAAGTTACGGGCTCTTTACGATTTCGGCGCTTCCTGCGGCAGGTGCTTCTTCCGAAGAGTTTTGTCAGGAAGTTGATGAGGCATTGTCGGATGCTTTGACAGAGCTGACGCCGGAAGAACTGCAAAAGACAAAAAAACGTATGCTGGCCGGTCTGATCTATCTGAAAGACGATCCCCGCGATGCCGCGAATATTGTCGGCGGATTGGCTGCTGCCGGGATGAGTGTTGAAGATATTGAAAATTATGACAGAGGTATTATGAACGTAACGATGCAGGATATCAGGGCTGCTGCAGATGCTTTGCTGCATTCGCCTAATGTTCGCGGCGTGCTGGCTCCGGAAAAGGGGAAAAATCATGGTTAAAAGAATTTATCATAAGAAAAAGTCTGCTTCCGGAAAAGTTAAAGTCGTGGTTTGGTGTGCCGTTATTTTTGGTATTGTTTGGTTTAGCTACAAGATTTTTGACGATATCGGAGTTTTTCATCCGGAAAAACTGGTCGAAAATTCGATTTTGAAAGCAGAAGGATTTTCGGTTCCGGTAGAAGAAATTTCTTCAAGAGAGGGAATTACGGCTTATTATTTTGAAGATCACACCAATCCGATTATCAGTGTCAGTTTTTTGTTTAAGCATGCCGGAACAGCGTATGATCCGCAAGGTGAAAGCGGCATATCAAATATGCTGGCGGCATTGCTGACGGAAGGAACCGAAAAATATGACAGGAAAAAATTTAAAGAATTGTCAGAAGATAATGCCATAACTATTTCTTTCAGCACCGATAAAGACGATTTTAGAGGAAGCCTGCTGACATTGAAAGAAGACCAGCGTCTGGCTTTTGATATGCTGCGGTCGGTTTTGGTCGAACCCAGTTTTAACCGGAGTGACATTAAGAGGGTTAAAGAGCAAATGCTGCAGGTGTTGAAAAGGCAGCAGGAATATCCAGAGAGCCGTTTGGCACTGGTCTGGGCTGAAGATTTGTATCAGGGGCATCCTTATGCGCGCAATCCGGCAGGAAAGAAAAGTGATATTGAAGCTTTGAACCGGGATAAACTGCAAGCTTTTATGCAGAAAAAAATTGTGAAAAACAATTTGATTGTCGGAATTGCCGGTGATATTTCCCGTCAAGATGCCGAAAAAATGTTGGACAAGGTTTTCGGCGGATTGCCTGAAGGTGGCAAACAGGCAGAAATAGCTTCGGCTAGGGTGTTTTTTGACGGACATGAAAAGAATGTTCCCGATTCTATTCCTCAGGTCGTGGCGCTTTTTTCCGCGCAGGGCGTTTCCCGTAATCATCCCGATTTTTATCCGTTATATATTGCCAATCAGATTTTCGGCGGTTCGGGGTTGAATTCCCGTGTTTCAAAGGCTGCGCGCGAGGATAAGGGGCTCACTTACGGTGTGGGGTCGTATCTGGTTATTAATGATAAATCTGATTTGATAAAAGGCGGATTTTCAACGACGCCGGATAAATATCGGGAGCTTAAAAAACTTGTGGAAAAAGAATGGGAAAATATGGCTCAGGGCGTTTCAGAGGCTGAATTTGAACAGGCGAAGAATTATATGACGGCTTCGTATAATTTGCGATTTGCGTCGCTTGCGGATATTTCGGCCATTTTGACGGCAATGCAGAGGGAAAATCTCGGGAGAGATTTTTTGCAGAAGCGCAATGAATATGTCAGTGCCGTTACTCTTGATGACGTTAATGAAGTTTCCGCCCGTTATTTTGTTCAAGATAAGCTGAACTGGGCAAGTATCGGAGATGTTTGTGATAAAAAAGGAGAATAATCGAAATGTTTGAAAGAAGCGTTAAGAATCTGAAGTCCTGGAAAAAGCTGGAAAGCCATTATAAGCATTTCAAAAAAACGGAAATGAAAGATTTGTTTGATAAAGATGCTGACCGAGCCGCAAAATTTACATTGTCTCTGGATGATGCGCTTTGGGTCGATTTTTCCAAAAACAGGGTTTCGGAAAAAACGATGACTCTTTTGATGAATTTGGCCAGAGAATGCCGGTTGGAAAATAAAATCAAATCCATGTTCCGGGGCGATAAAATCAATATTACCGAAAATCGTGCGGTTTTGCATACGGCATTGCGCAATCGGGAAAACAAACCGGTTATGGTTGACGGAAAGGATGTTATGCCGGAGATTAATGCTGTTTTTGCCAAAATGCGCAAGTTTTCGGAAGATGTGCGTTATGGTAATTTCAAGGGACATACGGGCAAAAAACTTACCAATATCGTCAATATCGGAATCGGCGGTTCCGATTTAGGGCCGGTGATGGTTTCGGAAGCCTTGAAAAAATATTGGATGAAGGGAATTAACTGTTATTTTATTTCAAATATAGACGGAACGGCTTGCGCCGAAGTTTTGGACAAACTTGATCCGGAAACGACGCTGTTTATTGTGGCGTCGAAAACGTTTACGACAATAGAAACGCTGACCAATGCCCGAACCTGTCGCAAGTGGCTGGCGGATGCTTTGGGCGAGCCGGCCGTGGCCAAACATTTTGTTGCCTTGTCGACCAATGTTGAAAAAGTCAGGGAGTTTGGAATTAATCCGGAAAATATGTTTGAATTTTGGGATTTTGTCGGCGGACGCTATTCCGTGTGGTCGGTAATCGGATTATCGGTGGCCATTGCCGTCGGAATGGATAATTTTGAAAAAATGCTGGACGGCGCTTATGCCATGGATAAGCATTTTCAGGAGATGCCGTTGGAAAGCAATATTCCCGTTGTTTTGGCCATGATCGGCATTTGGTATAATAATTTTGCCGGATTACACAGATATGCCGTTATTCCGTATGATCAGTATTTGAAATATCTTCCGGCTTATTTGCAGCAGATGGATATGGAATCAAACGGAAAATCGGTTGACGTGAACGGTGCTTTTGTCCGTTATGCAACGGCTCCGGTATTGTTCGGCGGTGCCGGAACAGACGTACAGCATTCTTTTTTTCAGCTTATTCATCAGGGGACGGAGGCTGTTCCCTGCGATTTTATCATTCCGGCGATATCTCATAATGAAATCGGAGATCATCATGAGATTTTGCTGGCCAATGTTTTGGCTCAGGGTGAAGCCCTGATGCGCGGCAAAACGGAAAAAGAAGCTGCCGAAGAATTGAAAAAATCAGGAAAAACAAAGGAAGAAATCAGCTTTTTGAAAAGGTTTAAAAGTTTTTCGGGAAACAGACCTTCCAATTTTATTCTGCTGAAAAAAATTGATCCTTATTCTCTCGGGGCATTGATTGCCATGTATGAACACAAGGTTTTTGTTCAGGGGATTATATGGAATATTGATTCTTTTGATCAGATGGGCGTGGAACTCGGAAAACAAATGGCGCTGAATATTTTGCCGGAACTTCAGAACAATGTTTATGATTTGAAACATGACAGTTCGACCAATCAGTTGATTAAACTTATCCGCCGGATGAGAAAGTAAGCGCATGCCTATCAGAATTCTGCCGTCTACACTGGTTGATCAGATTGCTGCCGGAGAGGTGATTGAACGTCCGTCGTCAGTGGTGAAGGAACTTGTTGAAAATGCAATAGATGCCGGAGCGTCGTCTATTGAAGTAACTTTGACTGACGGCGGAAAAAGTCTGATAACGGTTGTCGACAACGGAAAAGGCATGTCTCCGGATGAGCTCGCTCTGGCGGTGGAAAGGCATGCTACCTCCAAACTTCCCGATGATGATTTGTTTAACATCAGTTTTTTGGGATTCAGAGGAGAAGCCCTGCCATCAATTGCTTCTGTTTCTCGTCTGTCTATTACTTCCCGAGCCAGAGGTGCGGATACGGCTTGGAAGATTGATGTAAACGGCGGTGAGAAAAACAGTCCGGTTCCGGCAGCATATCCGCAGGGAACGAGGATAGAGGTGCGTGATTTGTTTTATGCCACACCGGCCCGGCTTAAGTTTTTGAAGAGTTCTCAATCAGAAAGCGCTCAATGTTTTGATATGATGAACCGTTTGGCAATGGCTAATCCTCATGTCTCTTTTTATCTTACAGTTGACGGCAGGCGGAAAATGGCGTTGAATGCCTGCCAGGGAGAGCTTTTTGATGCAAGGCTGCAGCGTTTGGCCGAAGTTATGGGACGCGATTTTGGTGAAAATTCTCTGCCGGTTGATGCAAGCAAGGATAATTTGCGTATCAGCGGTTTTATTTCCCTACCGACTCTGAACAAGGCCAACTCTCTTAATCAATATTTATTTGTTAACAGCCGCCCGGTGAGGGATAAGTTGCTGTTGGGGGCGATTAAAGGGGCATATCAGGATGTTTTGGCTTCAAATCGTTATCCTTTGTGTGCTTTGTTTTTTGATATAGATCCGGCGTATGTGGATGTAAATGTTCATCCGACCAAGGCAGAGGTGCGTTTTTATGATAATGCTCTGGTGCGGGGGTTGCTAGTCAGCGCTGTTCGTTATGCTTTAAACAGCGGGGCAAACCGCTCGGCAGAAGTTGTCGATATTTCTGAATTTAATCATGAAAATCATCTTATTAGCAATCTTTCTTCAAGTAACACACAAACTTTTTTAGAGGAAAAGAGTTCTTCACTGAGGCCTTCTTTGTCGCCGCATCTATCTTACGGTTCATCCCGCCGGCAAGCGGCACTTCCGGAACTTGAACGCGCTTATTCGGTAAAAGTTAATGAAGTTTCTTCTTTGGCGGCGGCAGCGGATGACAGTGTCGAGAATGTGGGGTATCTGGGGTTGGCAAAAGCTCAGTTTCATGATACGTATATCATTTCACAAACGGAAAGCAGTATCATAATTGTTGATCAGCATGCCGCTCATGAGCGAATTGTTATGGAAAAGCTGAAACAAAGTTTGATGAATTCCAGCCGGGTTGCCATGCAGATGATGTTGATTCCTGAAATTGTTGAACTTCCGACGGGTGATAAATTGCGTTTGCTTGAAGCAGCCGAGGAATTGAAAAAATTGGGACTGACGATTGAAGAATTTGGGCCGTCAGCCGTTATTGTGAGAGAAATACCGGCTCTTTTGGGCGATTGTAATGTAAAAAAAATGGTGCAGGATATTGCTGAAGAAATGTCAGAATGGGGTAAAGAATATTCCCTGAGCGAAAAATTGCATTTGATTTGTGCAACAATTGCCTGCCATGGTTCTGTCAGAGCAGGGAGGCGTTTGACGATTGAAGAGATGAACAGTCTTCTCAGAGAAATGGAGAAAACAGAGCATTCAGGACAATGCAACCACGGGCGTCCGACTTATGTGGAAATGAAACTCAGCCAGATAGCCAAACTTTTTGAACGATAATGAATGTAATGTTGTGTTTGTTGCCGGAGTAAAAAATAATTTTTATTTTTTCTTGCTATTTGTTTTATTTTCCGTACTATATGAAGACAGAGCGGTTAGAAATTTGCGATGAGGTGATTTTGTGAACGGACGGGTTGTTTTTTGTCCGGCAGAAAGTTGTTTGGAGTCCGATAATCGTTCTTGTCTTAATGCAACACGTTAAGATGTTTGTTTTAAAATTTGTTATATAAGGATTTTATAAAATGGAAACAGGGACGGTTAAGTGGTTTAACCATAGAAAAGGTTATGGCTTTATTCAGCCGGATAACGGCGGGGCTGATGTTTTTGTTCATATTACGGCGGTACAACAATCAGGGCTGAAAAGTCTGAGCGAGAATTCCCGTGTTTCTTATGAGCTGGTTACAGAAAGGGGAAAGCCTGCGGCCGGGAATCTTAAGTTGCTCTGAGTTTTGATACAGATGTGTTTGAAATATCCTGACAAAGAAAAGATATGACAGTCAGGATATTTTTTTGAAGAGGCGGTATGTTTAATCGGAAAATAAACCGGGAGGCTTATCTTGGCGATCCTTTTGATACGGCGACGAACGTGTTGCTGGGCGCTTATTTGTGCCGTCGTTTGGATGATGGCGAAGTGCTGGCCGGAAAAATTACGGAGCTTGAAGTTTATATCGGCGCGGAAGATAAAGCCTGTCATGCTTATTTAAACAAAAAAACAAAACGAAATGCGGCCATGTTTGAAATCGGCGGCACGGCTTATGTCTTTTTTGTTTATGGCATGTATAATCAGTTTAATGTCGTGATTGGCGGCGCCGGAACGGCAAACGCCGTTCTTATCCGGAGTTTGGAACCTGTTTGCGGCATCGAACGTATGAAAATTTTTCGAAAATGTGATAATCTTTATAACCTGACCACCGGTCCCGGAAAACTTTGTCAGGCATTGAATATCGACCGCAGTTTAAATGGTGCGGATTTGTCTGGTGAAACGATCTGGCTGTCTCCGGGAAGCGGAAATTGCAGTTATAATGCCGTTCCGAGAGTTGGAATCGATTATGCTGAAGAGTATAAGGATAAACCATGGCGTTTTTATGAGAAGGGAAGTCGTTTTATCAGCAAAAAATAAATTGACTTTTTGTCAAAATTTGTTAGCCTGTCAGATGTTAAGTTATTTTTTTGTTAATTAAAATATTTATATTATGGCAGTTTATTTAACCGTCGGCCGCGTTGCTCTTAATGAGCCGGCATCTTCTTTTCCGATTTCTCCGGAAGGCGTTGCGGAAACATGTGCTTTGTATCCGTTGTTGGAAAAACAGTCCAAATGTCCTGATGTGATTTTTTCTTCCGAAGATCCCAGAGCTTTGGCAACTGCGCGAATCGTATCCCGAATGAGTGAGTGTAAAAAGCTTTTTCCAGACAGACGCCTGAATATGGAAAATGGTTTGGATAAGCAACAGCAGCGTTCTTTGTACAGAGAAATAGTTTTTCTTGCAAAGGAAAACGGGTGGAAACATGTTCATGTCGTGACATTTGTGGAAAACATTTCCACCTTGTTGTACCGGGATATCAGAGATATGCCTGATGTTCCTTACAGCCACTGGGTTGTCAGACAGGCTGAAAACTGGGACAATATGTTGGGGACAGAGTTGTTTTCGGTTGTGGATGTTCCGCCTCGTCAGAGAGCTACGGTTTTGCAGCTGGTGGCTCTTAACCGTGATAATCTTCGTCGTCAGGCTAAGGTTCGTTCCGGAATTTGGGATGATGAAGATTACAAACGGACTTTGAGTTTGGGCTACCGTGTTCTGGAATTGAAGAAGAGGCCGCTGGATTATGAAGAAATTGTGAGCGAACTTGTCGGTGATGTGTTGAATGCGTGGTAGACGGGTTTGTTGATTTTGAAAAGGGCAGGGATTATCCCTGCTTTTTTTGTTGTAAAAAATAAAAAAATCTTGACCTTTGAAAAATATTTGAGTAAAAGAATTTTTGTTATTTTGCGGAGAGATGGCAGAGCGGTTTAATGCAGCGGTCTTGAAAACCGTCGAGGGTTCGCGCCCTCCGAGAGTTCGAATCTCTCTCTCTCCGCCACTTTCAGAGGGCTCAGCCCTCTTTTTTATTGTTCGGAGAAATTTGATTAAATTTACTTTACGGTAAGCTTTTTGTTGTATATTGTCAGAAAAACGGAGGGGATGCAGATGACGGTTCATTCGGTTTTCTTTTCGGCAACGGGAAATACACATAAGAGTGTTGAAGCAATGGCTCTGGCGCTGGACAGCAAGTTTGCGGTGCATGATGTTACCGTTAATCTTCATCCGGAAGAGGTTTGTTTTGATGAAAAGGATTTTGTGCTTTTCGGCGCTCCGGTCTATTGCGGCAGAATTCCGAAAATTGTCCGGGAACGTTTTTGTCGTTTTAAGGGAAAAAAGACACCCTGTGTCGTCGTTGTGACTTTCGGCAACCGCGCTTTTGATGATGCTCTTTTAGAATTGGCTGATTTGGTTGAAGAACAGGGGTTTGTTGTTGTCGGCGCTGCGGCTTTGGTCGGTCGTCACACTTACGGAAGAATACAAACGGGGCGTCCAGATGAAACAGATCTGGCTGCGGATAAGGATTTTGTTTTAAGAGCTGTTTTGCAAAAGGACAGTATTCTTGAAAAGATTCCCGGAAACCGGCCTTATCGCGACGGTGGAAACGGTGGAAATTTTCGTCCGTTGACTTCTGAAGCTTGTTTTGACTGCGGTTTGTGCGCCAAGTTTTGTCCGGTACAGGCTATAGGCGCCGATTTTCGCTCCATTAATGATGACTGTTTGTCCTGTTTTCGTTGTATTCGTATTTGTCCGGTCGGGGCAAAAAACATGAATACGGCGGAGTATGAAAATTTTGCGGAAAAATTTTCTCTGAAATTAAGCCAACGTAAGGAAAATCAATATTTTTTGTAAAAGCAAAGAAAATGTCTTTATTGTTAATTTTTCCTTGAGAAATTTGAAAAAAGTTGTAAACTGGCGCTGTCTTTGTATCCAAAAAGTTTGGGAGAAAAACTTCATGTCTAAAATTTTGATTACTTCCGCTTTGCCTTATATTAACGGTGTTCCTCATCTGGGGCATATGGTCGGATGCCTGCTGCCTTCTGATGTTTATGCCAGATTTATGCGAATGTCGGGACATGATGTTTTGTATATTGCCGGTACGGACGAACATGGAACAACTTCAGAAGTCGGCGCTTTGAAAGAAGGAATTTCCGTAGAAGAATATTGCGATAAATATTATGCCCGGCATGTGAAAACCTACGAAGATTTTGAACTTTCGTTTGATTGTTTCGGCAGAACGTCCAGTGAAGAAAATAAGGAAGTAACCTATCATATTTTTGAAAAACTGGATGAAAACGGTTTTATTGAAGAACGCACGATTAAGCAGGTCTATTCGGTTGATGACGGGCGTTTTCTGGCAGATCGTTATATTACGGGAACCTGCCCTTATTGCGGCTATGACAAGGCGCGCGGCGATCAATGCGAAAACTGTACCAAGGTTTTGGATCCGACGGAACTGATAAATCCGAGAAGCACGATATCGGGGTCGGGAAATTTGGAAGTGAGGGAAACCAAACATTTGTTTCTTAATTTGCCGAAAATTGAAAAACGTCTTTCCGAATGGGTTGCCTCAAAAGAACCCTATTGGCCGGATGTTGCTTATTCCATAGCCAAAAAGTGGTTGAAAGAGGGATTGCAGGAGAGATGTATTACCCGCGATTTGAAATGGGGCTTTCCTGTTAACAAGCCCGGTTATGAGGATAAGGTCTTTTATGTGTGGTTTGATGCGCCTATTGGTTATATCGGCATTACCAAGCAATGGGCAGATCAGAAACCGGATGAACGCAACTGGAAAGAGTGGTGGCTGGATGCCAAAGATGTGCGTTATGTTGAGTTTATGGGAAAGGACAATGTGCCTTTTCATGCAATTTTCTTTCCGGCGATGCTGTTGGGAACTGGTGAAAACTGGACATTCGTCGATTATTTGAAAGGTATGAGCTACCTGACTTTTGAAGGCGGAAAGTTTTCAAAATCGGAACACAGGGGAATCTTTGCCGATAAGGCAGTGGAAGAATTTCCTGCCGATTATTGGCGTTATTGGTTGATGAGCAATGCTCCGGAAGCATCTGATTCCAGCTTTACGTTTGATTCTTTTGCCGGAATGGTTAATAAGGATTTAAATGGCGTGCTCGGAAATTTTGTTTCCCGGGTTTTGAAAATGACGGCTTCAAAGTTTGGAAAAGAAGTTCCGGCGGGCGGAGAAATGACGCCTTTGGAAAAAGAGCTGGCGGTCAATTTGCAGGAAAAAGTAAACAATTATTTGAAATATATGGAAAATATGGAAATCCGAAAAGCAATGAACGAACTGCGTTCTATTTGGGTTGACGGAAATAATTATATTTCTGCGGCAGAGCCATGGACGGTTATCAAGGAAGATCGTGAGCGTGCGGCGGCTATTTTGCGGGTTTGTATAAATTTAATCAGAATTTTTGCCATTTTGAGTGCTCCGATTATGCCGAAGATTTCTGAAATCATGTTTTCGCGTTTGGGACTTTCTTCTGCGGATATGCCGGGGCTGAAAGGTTTTAACGTTTGTCAGGAACTGCAGTTTTTGCAGCCCGGACATGGGTTTGAACCCGGAGATCCGTTGTTTGAGCGGATTACACCGGAAAGGCTTGAAGAATTGAAATTAAAATACGGAAGCCAGGAGCATAAATGAGATTCAAAAGACAAAACAACAGACAAAGCAGCTTATACCGGGAACGGAATAAACTGGTGAGCTTTTTGTTTAAGTGGATGCTTATCTTAAGTTATCCTGTTCGTAAGCCTTTGATTTTTTTTCCGCTTCTGGTGATTTTGTTTTTAGCGCCGACGTTTGCCGGCGTGAAGCCTCTGGAAGTCCATTTGTGGTATTGGAATAAGATTAAGACAGGCGTTTCATTTGTGATCGGTGAAATTGAAAGCTTGTGGCAAAAAGCGGATATTAATGTTGATTTTAAAATGCCTTTTGATGAAAAAGGAACGGACAGGCTGGTCGATTCAACGGATAATCGTGCCGGAAGGAGCTTGAGAAAAGCTTTCGGGCAATCCGGAAAAACGCCTCAAGGCGTCGATGTTATGCAACAGGTGCAGGCGGATGATGTTGTTGTGCCTGTTTTTGAGAAAGATATTTCGGAAGATGAGCCGGTTTCATCAGCAACGGTTACTTTTGCTCACGGAACAAAAGCCGGCGCCGCTATTTCTGTTGCAGGGTCTGAATTGCCGCTGCAAAAAAAAGCGGATGACAGTTACAGGCGTGATATTAAAGGCTTGATTTATCTTGATCATCCGCAGCAGGTGCAGGGGAATATAACGGTTTATGATGCCAATACCATAGATGTGGGCGGAACTCTTATTATTCTTTTTGGCGTTTATTCTGATCCCAAAGGGGCTTCCGGAGCCGCCGGAAGCGGGTATTTACGTCGGACTTATGGCGGAAAAAATGCAGAGTGCCGGATTGTGGCTTATACAACGGAGCATGTGGCTACGGCTATTTGTTATGTTGATAAAGTTAATATAAATAAGCAAATGGTTATAAAAGGTTATTCTTTGGACGTTGCTTTATAATTAATTTTCGGGAGACAGCGGGAATGTGGCAGCCGGTTTTGATGATTAACGGGTTTCTTATCAGTATTTTGGGTATTGCAATGCTGATTCCCGCAGGGATGGATGTGTGGGCGGACAGGCATGAATGGTCGCCGTTTTTGTCTTCTGCTTTGTTTACTTTATTTGTCGGGTTGGCGCTTTTTCTTTCAAATCGCAGAGAAATTAAACGAATTACGCTGCAGCAGGGATATTTGCTGACAGTGGTGAGCTGGACGTCTCTGATTGTGCTGGGCGCTTTGCCTTTTTTGTTTTCAGGGGCAACGGATAATTTCAGCGTTGCTTTGTTTGAGGCAACTTCCGGACTTAGTACAACCGGGGGAACGGCTTTTGCCGATGTTGAAGTTTTGCCGCGTTCGGTGTTGCTCTGGCGGTCTTTGCTGAATTGTCTGGGCGGAATCGGTATTGTTATTTTTGCCGCGGCGATGCTTCCGTTTCTCGGTATCGGCGGTATGCAGATGTTTCAGCGGGAAAATTCGGATATGAATGAAAAATTTATGCCGAAGTTCAGTTATATTGCCAAGCGGATAATATTTGTTTATGTTTTTTTGGTGTGTTTGTGTATTGTGTGTTTGTATGCCGCCGGAATGGGATGGTTTGATGCCGTCAATCATGCCTGGGCGGCAGTTGCAACCGGCGGGTTGTCTACAAAAAATGCGTCTATCGGGTATTTTGACAATGTTAAGATTGAAGCGGTTCTGATTCTTTTTATGATTTTAGGTTCTTTGCCGATGACATTTTATGTGCTTGTTTTACAGGGAAAAAAGAAAAATATTTTTGCAGAATCGCAAATTGCGTTTTTTTTGAAAATTTTGTTTGTGTATATTTTGTTTGCGGCCTGTTATTTGGCGATATCCGGAAAATATGACTTTTTTGCAGCGGTGCGTCACGCCTCTTTTAATATTATTTCAGTTGTTTCATCAACCGGTTTTGTGTCAACGGATTATACTCAATGGGGGGCATGGGTTGGTGTTTTCTTTGTTATTTTTGCTTTGACCGGCGGATGTACCGGATCGACGTCCGGTTCTATCAAAATATTCCGTTGGCAGGTGATATTTGCTTATATCAGACGTTCGTTGATTGTAGCATCCGAACCTAACCGCGTTATGCCGGTGAAAGTGGGGAAAAGGACGGTGAGTGAAGAAATTGTTTCTTCGGTTTTTTTGTTTTTTACGGTTTTTATGCTTAGTATTGCGCTGCTTTCCTGTATAGTTGCTGCGGCTGGTTATGATTTTGAAACGGCTTTCAGCGCTGTTGTTGCCTGTGTAACAAATTCGGGGCCGGGGTTGGGGGATAAAGTCGGTCCTGCCGGGAATTATGCTTTTTTTTCTGATTTTGCCAGGTATGTTTTATCTTTTGCGATGTTGCTGGGACGTTTGGAAGTTTTGACAGTCTTAGCTTTGTTTACGAAGTCTTTCTGGGTAAACAACAGTTGAGATATGCTTTAAAGGTTCGGAGAAAACAGCGGTTATTTTTCCAAAGAATAAAGGGGATTTGTAATTCTTCGTATGCCGGAAAGGCTGAGAAATTCTTTTTGCATTTTTTTCAAATATTCCCAATCAGGAAGTTCCGGGTGCGTCTTTACTGCAAGATATTTGAAAAATCCTTCGTGAAGAAAAGGCATGGGCTTTGTTTTTTTTATGTATTTCCAGTAGGCAGAGACAGCCCGCTGGTACATCAGCTTCAAGGCTTCTTCAGGAAGTTTGGCGTTGTCTTCCAATGTATAGTAGTAAGCCATAAAACGGTCGTTATCCAGTTGTATTTTGTTTCCGGAAAAATTTCCGATTTCTTTAGGAACCAGAACGACATCGTCATCTATTTTTATCAGTCCTTTGGCATGGATGGCGGCACGCAGCGGAATGGATTCATCTTGAATGAATACCCGTTCGTCAGCGCCTTTGGCTTTTTTCAGGATGTCTGTTTTTATGAGCTGTCCCATTCTGGTAAAACGGCCGTTTAAGACACCCATGAGTGCGTTTTCGTTATATGTATAGCTGAAATCATGCGACATGCTTTCGTTTTCCAGAAGTTGTGGTTCTTTTCCGGTTTTTGAAAAAGTTCCATAAACCATATCGGCATTCAGTTCTTCTGCCAGAGCCAGCATCTTTTGGGTGGAATCTATCGGAAAAATATCGTCCGAATCCAACATACGGGTATATTTTCCCGCGGCGAGGGAAATTCCCTGATTGATTCTGGGACTGATGCCCCGATTGTCAGTGTTGGCAATGAGCGTAACATTTTTTATGCCCTGAGTAAAACGGCGGATAATTTCAACAGATTTATCGGACGAATGGTCATCAATGAAAATAAATTCGGGATTTTCCAGGCCGGTTTGGCCGAGCAGAGCTTTCAGAACAGAGGGAAGATAATATTCTTTGTTGTAAACGGTCATTACAAAGCTGACGTCAATATTTTTTTTCATTGTTTCCGTCCTGATAAAAAGGGTTAGAACAGGGTGTCGTTTTTGAATTCGGGAGTCGCTTCTTTTTCTTCATCAACGTTAAATATGATATATTGTTCTTCTTCATTTGGCAAATCGTCTTCGGAAACACCTGAAGAAACCGGAGATATTTCAGTCGGAGGAAGTTTGTTTTCTTTTTGCAGAACAGAATTTTCATTCTGAGTTTCCGATATCGTATTTTGAATTTCATCCGGGATGTTTATCAATGATTTCGGTTCATCACTTTGCGGCAGAATGTTATTTTCCGTTTCAAAGGAAGCGGAAACATCTGTTTGTTCCATTGATTTTGTTTCTTTCGGTTCGTTTATTTCAACAGGTTCCGGGACAGGTAAATCCGTTTGAGAAAGGGAGATATCTTCCGTTTCTTTGAGTAGAACGGGAGAGGTGTTGTCTTTTGCAGCCTGAGGAATTTCATCTCTGGCTTTAAGTTGTTCTTCGCTCAGAAGTTTTGATTTGTCTATCTCGGTGTTAATACATTGTAAAAGCCAGACGTCATAAATCGGGTGTTCTACGGCATTTAGCGCCGGACTTGACGAAAACATCCATCCTTTGAAAATGTTTTGTTCTTCATTTTTTTGGTTTGTATCCACGACATCGACAAAAGCGAAGTTGTCGGGTGTTTCTTCCGGCGGGCGTGTTTTGCAGGAGCGAACGACAATGGAAAAACTGCCGAAACGGACGATTGTATTGACCGGCGCTTCGATAACGCTGACCCGCCCGGTGATTTTATCCATAGCCTGGAGTTTTGCCGTATTCATTTCAAGTTCTGCCGCTTTTGCACCGGCTGCGGCCAATAAAGAGGATACGGCCATTGTCCATAAGATTTTATTTGTCATTGTCTGTTACCATGAAAATTATTTCGCCGACCATGTCTTCAATGGTTTTGAAATCTTTTACGTTGGTTATTACATCGCCGTTTTGGAGCATTTTTTTTGACTGGCCCGGTTCAAGTTTTATGAATTTGTCTCCGATCAGGCCGTCTCCGACAATAGCTGCCGTACTGTCTTCAGGCAGCCGGACATCTGATGCCAGACTCATGACAATTTCCGCATCGTAGTTTTCGTTGTCAAGTTTTTGCGAAACGACGGTTCCGACTTTGATGCCGTTGATTCTGACATCTGAACCGACGTTTAGTCCGCCGACTTTCAGAAAGCGCGCCGTAACTTCATATCCTTTTACAACCTGCAAATCAGAGACTTTATAGGCAAAGTAAAGAAAAAAGGCGGCAACGATGAGGACAACGACTCCCATAATTGTTTCCATTGGCTTTTTATTCATAAGAAAACTCCTTAAATCAAGATAGCAAAATTTTATTTTTGGCGGTTCGCTTTGCCGATGCTGATAATCCGGTCAATCAGTTCTTCCAGCACCATGGCATCCTGCGTGTAGGAAAATTCGCTGCCCGGCATGAGATAATCGGGAGAACCGCCCGGCTCAATTTCTATATATTTGCTGCCCATGAGGCCGGAGCTGACAATGGAAGCACTACTGTCATCCGGAATTAAAACACCGTCTTTAATATCCAGTGTCAGAATGGCTTTGAAATGTTCGTCGAGGCGGGCGCCGCTTACTTTGCCGATATCCAGTCCGGCCATGCGTACTTTGTCGCCGACCAGCAGACCGTCCGTCCGTCCGAAACGGGCTTCGACTTCATAGGATTTTCCGTCCTGATGATGGCGGATGCCGCTTCTTTGCGTGTAAAACAGCGTGAATATCATCAGAATGACGGCCGCCGTGTATAAGCCTATTTTCAGAACTTTTGTTTCTTCAAACGTGTATTTTTCAGGCATAAAAAACTCCTAACATCTGAGTTTATGTTTTCCTTATAAGAACATATTTTTTGTAATTAATAAATTAAAAAAGTAATTTATCATCAAACTTTTTAAAAAAGTAAAATAAATGTTAAAATTTAAAAATAATCGGTTAAACTGAGAAACAGGTTGAATCGTTTTTTAGGGACATAAAATGATTACAGTGCGCGGATTGTCAAAGATTTTCGGAAAAAGTACCGTTCTTGACAATGTGAGTTTTACGTTAAGAAAAGGCGAGGCTGTTTCTTTGCTTGGGGCTAACGGCGCCGGAAAAACAACATTGCTCAGGCTTTTGTGCGGTGTGTTATCCCCAAGCAGCGGGTGCGTGTTTGTCGACGGAGAGGATATTTCGCTTAACCGGGTTCAGGTTTTGGAAAAAATCGGTTCTGTTCAGGAAAATTCTCCTTTGTATGATTATATGACCGTTTATGAATTTTTGTCATTTGCCGCGGGAATGCACCGTCTCAGCGCCGAGAATTTTTCCCGGCGGCTGGAAGAGCTTATGCGTATTTTTGATCTGGCTCCGGTTATTAATAAAAAGATTGCCGAGTTGTCAAAAGGGTTTCGCCATCGCGCAGGTATTGCCGCCGGAATTATCCATAACCCGGAAATTCTGCTTCTTGACGAACCTGCCGAAGGACTTGATCCTAACCAGAAGTATGCTTTGAATGCTTTTATTAAAAGTTATGCCAAACAAGGAATTGTTTTGCTTTCAACTCATATTATGGAAGATGTCGAGGCTGTTTCCAGCCGGATTTTGCTTCTTCATGAAGGAAAACTGATAAAAGATACAACGCCGGCCAGACTGAAACATTTGCTGCCGGGAAATGATCTTTCCGCCGTTTTCCGTCGTTTGACTTCGCAGGAGGGCCGTTATGCCGAATCCCTTTATTAGTTTGTTCCGCAAAGAATTTTATGGCTGGTTTTCGGGCTGGCAGGCATTTTTTTTGATTTCCGTTTATTTGATTTTGTCCTTGGGCGTGTGTGTTTACGCCGGTGATTTTTTTAATGTAAACAATCAAAACCTGTATTCTTTGTTTAAATATCAGCCGCAGGTTTTGATGCTGCTTTTGCCCGCTGTTTCAATGCATTTGTGGTCGGATGAAAAACGCCGGGGTACATTGGATCTTTTGCTGACTTTTCCGGTTGAATACAAGACGCTGGTTTTGGCAAAGTTTTTTGCCGCGTGGACTTTTTGTTTGCTAATGTTGGTCTGTTTGCTCCCATTGGTTGTCTTTTATACTTTTTTTGCCGTTTTGGATATTTCCAATGTCGTGTGGGCATTGATTACGGTGTTTTTGACCGCGGGGGCTTTTACGGCTGTCGGCAGCGCCGTGTCGGCTTTGTGTCGTAATCCGGTTCTTGCGTATATCGGGTCGTTTTTTTGTTTGTGGGTCTTGACGGGAACAGATCCGACTCCGTTATTAAAAGAGGTTGCCGGGCTGTTTGCCGGACAAATCTTCCTGGCATTCGGTTTTCAGGATATGTACGGCAATATGGTTTCCGGACAGGTCGGCGTGCAAAATGTTTTATATTTTATATTATTGATTTTTATGGCTTTGTGGCTGAATGTTGTTTTTGTTTCCGAAAGAAATGGTCAGGGGGAAAAATGAAATTAAGTAGGATGTGCGGTTTGTGGCTTTTTTTTCTGCTGCTTGTTTTTTCTTTTTTGTTGTTGAATTTCGGAAATTCTATTTTGTTCGGCGGCCGGTTTTTTGATGCAACGGCGGACAAGAGACTGAGTCTGCGGCCGGAAACGAAAGAATTTCTTGCTGAAATGAAAACGCCGGTTACGGTGAGGTTGTATCTTTCTCCCGCTATGGAAAAAGATTATCCGCAACTGTGGCAATATTCAAAAGCGTTGATTGAATTTTTGAAAAAATATCAGCTTTTTTCAGACGGAATGGTCGGTTACGAGGTGCAGAAAACCGAGCCTTATTCTGCAGCGGCTAAAGAAGCGGACAGACTCGGAATTAAGCATTTTTACGGTACTGACGGCAGGAATATGTTTTATTTCGGCGGGTTGGTTATGGCAGATCGCGGAGACGGTTATGTTATTCCGGCATTTGTTCCTTTACGGCGCAATTATCTGGAAAGCGATTTAAACCGGATTCTCTTTAATTTGAACAGCGACAGAAAACCTCTTAAAATAGGAGTCATGCTTCCTCATTACAGAAGCGATGTTTCCTCTCAGAAGATTATTTTGCCGGAAAATGCCGGGAATTTTTTGAGACAGCTGACTAATGATTATGTGTTGGTTCAGATTTCGCCGCAAGCGGTGCAGATCGGTGTGGATATTGATACGTTAATCGTTGTTTTACCGGATGAAGGTTTGCCGCCGACAGGTGTTTATGCGCTTGACCAGTTTGTGTTGCGCGGCGGAAATCTGATTTTATTGACGGATGCCCTGAACGAGCATACAAATCGTATTCCGGATATGGAGGGCGTGGCTCAGTTGTTGAAAAACTGGGGAATCGAGATTGAACGGGACGTTGTTGCCGGAGATAGAAAAAATGCCGAGGAAATTTTGTCGGGCGGCCGAGTTTTGCTTTATTATCCTCAGATAAATCTTCCGGCAGAACAACTGAATAGAAGCCATCCGATTTCCCGCAGCGCCAATAGTTTGATTTTTCAGTCTCCGGCAATTTTGAAAACAGAGCCCAAAGAAGGATTAAAAACAACTGTTTTGGCTTCAACGTCTGCGGAAGGCGGGCATGTTTCGGCCGGGACGGCCAGGCTGCCGGATAAGTTTTCGGTTTTGCAGGCGTATGAAGATGACGGTCTTGCTTATAATCTGGCGGTTTTGACGGAAGGAACATTCCGTTCTCTGTTTAAGAAAAATATTTTGGACGGGACAAAATATTCTGAGCAAATGCTTACGTTTTTGCCGGAATCGCTGAAGCCCGGGAAAGTTTTGGTTATCGGCGATACGGATTTTATTTATGACGATGTATGGTCGGATGCGGAATATGTCCGGGATAATCCGGTTTGGGGTATTGTTCCCTGGGCTGATAACGGAGATTTTATTTTGCGTGCGGTTGATTATATGACCGGCGGGGTTCAATATCTTCAGAACAGCCACAGGGCTTTTTTACCGGAGGTTTCGCTTGAAGGTGTATTTCGGGAAAAAGTTTCGGCAAACCATCGGGAAGATTATTTTAATCTGCTGCAACGCCTCAGGGAAAAAGAAGAGCTTCTTGAAAGTTTGCACGAAGAGCAGGATAAAGGATTTACGCTTGAAAAAATGAGACTTCTGGAAGAAACGGGAAAAGAAGCAGCCCAACTTGAGAAGCAAATCCGTGAATATGATTACAAAACAGAGCAGGGCGTTTGGGTGTTGAAGGTCATGTTTGCTGCTGGGGTTTTTGTTTCAAGTATTGTTTTATCGGTATTTTTGCTTTTTATTCTGCGTCGGCGGCGGTTGGCAGAAAGATATCGCAATCCGTTGGAGGAAAATCATGAATAATGTTTATTTGCGCCGTGGAATTTGGCTGTTTGTTTTTTCTTTTTGTTTTGCTTTGTTTTGTTTGTTTCCGTCTGTTTACAAAAATATCGGGAATATGAAAGGAAAATTTGTTTTTGCGTCGATTTTGGAGCAGACGGATAAAATAAAAAAAATAGAGCTCTCTACGCCGGAGGCTTTGATTACCCTTATTCGGGAGAAAAATTTATGGCGGGTTGCCGAAGCGGATTTGTATTATGCCGGATATCGGCAGATTGAGTCTTTGTTTGATTTTTTCAAAAATGCACGCATCCAACGGAATGTTGAGCTTTCGGATGCGGAATTTGCCGATAATTTTGCTGAAAATGCAACGGAGATCGTTCTCTATGACGAGAGCGGCAAAAAATTGATGAGTTTGATTGCCGGGCGGCGGACTTATAACAATAAGTTTATTTATATACGCTTTCCCGACAGCGATGAGATTTATATGGCCGGAAATGCGCCGCAGCTTCCGGAAAATGTTTACAGCTGGCTGCAACAGCCTCTTTTGTCGCTTAATTCCGCCGGTGTTCAGGATATTTTAATTAAACGGGAAAAAGGTGATATGGTTGTCGGCAGGGATGTTCCCGGGTATCCGTTTTGGCTGATGGACGGGAGTAAAATGGTGCGGCGGGTTGATGCCGAAGATTTGCTCAACCAGTTGCAATCGGTTTATTTTATCGGGGTTAAATCGGTGCAGAACTTTGATGAGCAGCTGTTTTCCCGGCGCAAAGAATTCCGTGTTACGACTTTTGACGGAGTGATTATTGATTTTATATTGTTTTATGGCCGGGGAGAATACTGGCTGAAGGAAAATATATCTCTGACCAGTCTTCCGACTTCGGCAGCGCGTCAGTTCGCGAAAGACAGTAAGGAACTGTCGGAGTACTGGTATTTTCAGTTGAGCGAATATGCCGGCAGCCGCCTGTGGAATACGGAGGTATTGAGATAAGCGGCTGCCTTTGGGTGCGTAATTTATTTACTCACAAACTGTTTCATAAACAGGATATACCCGTCCTTCCATATAAGAACAGTTTCCTCTGATTATGTCATTACAACTATTCGGATCACGTTCATCCCCTCCGCAGTTTCTTAGTTCTTCGCCACTTTCACTCCTGCCGTCATAATATTCTATTGTGTAAGAAATAGAACAACAAATTGAGTATCCGTTTTGTTCGTACCATGTTGCGTTGGGATGACAGAAGCAAGAGCCATAGTGCTGTTCTCCAGTTTGTATTTCTTGACAGCATGATTTGTATGGATAGTAGCAAGTTTTAGTTCCGCATTCGTTAGTTGTCGAGCCCCCACAGCCGCCGGGATTGATTTCTGATGTGCCGCTCGGACAACTATTGTCGCAGGGTTTGCATTTGTCATACAGAGTTGTATTACCGGAAAGGCAGGAGGATGCGCCTGTTTCCGGTCCGTTTGGGCATTTCAGATATCCGTCGCAGGGCGCCGGTTT
Organism: uncultured Pseudomonadota bacterium; assembly: GCA_949289935.1. Lineage (GTDB taxonomy): Bacteria > Pseudomonadota > Alphaproteobacteria > RF32 > CAG-239 > HGM16780. The sequence continues at coordinate 43,750 of CASEQD010000010.1, forward strand.
GATTTTGTAACGCAGACCGAGCGAGCAATGATTGCAGGTTTCTCCGTCCTGGACATAT
>CASEQD010000011.1 GCA_949289935.1 uncultured Pseudomonadota bacterium
AATGATATCTGGAGTTAAACGGCACCTCTCCGATACTTATTCTTATCCTTTTTTATTTCTTTGGATACTCCTTTTTTAAACAATAACCCTACTCAGGGGAGGAATATAAGGAGTAAAGCGAAGCTGCTTCGGTCAACTGAATTGTAACGATTGTTTCCTTAGGCTGTCGCCTATTTACAATCTAACAATTCAGACTCTGTCGTTGAAAAACAATTCACCGGATTGTTTTTCTGCCTCCAGCCCTACTCAGGGGAGGAGAAAGTGTGGAGCCCTACTCAGGGAGGGAATGAGACGGGCTCTGCTCAGGGGAGGAATATAAGGAGGACTCAGGGGTGAGAAAAGGTGAGCTTACTCAGGGAAGTAGTAACCGTTCTGAGTTATCCCAGCCTCAAAGTTACGCAACTCTATGGCTGGGCGGGAATGTCTACATCTACCTGCTCACGCAGGTAGTGTTACGTTCGAATCATAAAAAAGAGCGGAGATTTAATCCGCTCTTTTTTGTTATTTTTTGCTTTTCCTTGCCGGTTCTTTTTTCTTTGTTTTTTCCGGCTCAGAGGATTTTTCTTCCTCATAAACCCTTACCATGTTTTGTCCTTTATAGACAGCACCTTGTAAAGCTTTGTTAGACTTATCCTCCAAATCAGTAAGATCTGTTGCATATTTTGAAGAACAAATTCCCACCAATAATCCAATTTTTTCAACGAGTTTATCATCTTTTTTGATTTCTATGCCGTTGATGCTGTCCAAAACACGCTTAAATACGGATTTTGCCGTTTTTTCATCGGCATTATCCAAAAAGACCGCAAATTTATTATCATCAAAACGAGCAATAAAGTCGCTGTCGCGCAAAGCCTTCTCCAGCGCTTTTGCCGTCAGTTTCAATGCTCTTCCCTGATATTTTCCACCCATCTCTTTATGTATTTTATCCAAATTGCTTATTGAAGCCATAATGATGGAAAAAGGCTTTTTCGCAACGACAGACTCGGCAATTTTTACAGGAACCGCTTCTTCAAAATATTTTCTATTATAAATTCCTGTCAGGCTGTCTTTACGATAGCGTTCGATTTTGTCCTCTTCATCGTAATACAGAATCAACAGCAAAATAACAAAGGTGAACAAAAATGTAACAGCCATGGAGCCTGCCAAAACCCAAGATTCAATATAAACGCCGAAGGCCGACCAACAAATCAAGCTCAGGCTGTACATGATATACATGTAGCTGGACAAGCCCGTTACACTTTTGCTTTTTAAAATACGCACCGTCTGAATTGCGAAAGCAATAACCGTCGCCAGCCCCGCTGCGTAGCCGATATATTCAAATACCGTATCCATATCAAACATTTCTTCCATGTTCTTTTACCCTCTTCTGATAAATTTTCTTTATTTTAATTCAACAGCCGTATACAAAAAGTTAAAAAAATGTATTTTTTATTATAAAGTACAAAAAAAAGAAAGGCGGGAAAAGCGCCTTTCTTCTTTTGTTATTTTGACAATTCATAAATCAAGACATTCAGATTGTCTTTGAAAATCTGAAAATACGGCTCATCTCCGGTGCTTTTATCAAGCTCACGGCAAATGTCGGCATAAGTCAGAATGTTGTCATATTCCGATTTCCAGCCCGGAGTTCCGGAATCGTCTGTTCCTTCAACATTGACACGCACCATATCATACAACAGAAATTCCCGAAGAACGGCAAATTGATTTTCCAGCCCCTGCTGCATTAAAACCTGATAATTTTCACCATAGGTATCGGCAATGTCAGCTAAACTTACTTTATATTTCAGTTTATAGATTTGCTCCAACTCGTTGTATTCTTTAGAAAATTTATCTTTGAAAAGTCTGGGAAAAACTTTCATGTTATAACCGTTGCGACGGCAAAAACTTTGTATGCCCGTGGTCTGCTGGTAGTATAATCCGGCCGGCTCCCCTATTCCGCTCTCAATGAGCCGGTTTATCATTTTATTTTTATAAGCATAATGATAACCGACAAAAAACGCCAGCCCCACAAGCAAGAATCCGACCAAAGCGGTGATAATTTCCCCCCGGACGATTTTTTGAATTCCGCCTTTTTCGGGATTGATGCGCAAATTATGTTCGTTAATTTCCTTTTGCAACGGGAACAACCCCAGCGACAGCAAAACAAACAGCCATAAAAATGAAAGCACCGTACAAAAGATGTTGTCCGGCAGCGGAATTATGACAAAAGCAATATAAATCACCACATAAGCAACAATATAAAGACGGAACCATGACGGCAATTTTTTGTATCGGGAAATATTTTTGTACATCCGGTTCAGCAGCGGAAACAAGCAAAAAACCTCAAAAAACCACGATCTTACAATTGGCGAAATATCTTCTCCAGTCGAAGCCCGAACACATTTCCAGTTGCGATAGCTCCAATAAATATGATATAAGCCGCAGCTCAATAAATTCAACAAAAACAAACGCTTACAACTGACAGAGAAAAACATGACATCTGCTTCCGGCGCCGCATTTTTAAATTCGACCACATAGTTTTGGGCATATTTATAAAAATCTTTCGGCGCCCGAAAAGCCGCCAGCAGACGAGGAAACAAAAACGAACAGGTCAAAATCAGCTCCATGGACATTTCCATTCCGGCATAGCGGCATAATAAAACAAACAAAAACAAAAGCGCTATAGGCAGCAGGGCATAAAAAAGATAAAGCTTCCAGCCGATGCCCCAGTAAAGATAATAAAAGGAATTGAAAAGCAAAGCGCTCAGGCTGAATTTTCCGGGCTGTTCATGCTTTTGCAAAAATTCATTGAATAATTTAACATTATCCGGAGTATTGTTGAAAATATACATTTTTTCCTCGTCTGCTGTTTGATCTTATGTGAGAATGGTAAAAAAAATACAGCATCATGTAAAGAGGCAAACAACATTTATTGCATAAAAAAACCGGAAATTTCCGGTTTGCTTTCAACTCAGAGCTTTGTTCAAATCATCGCAGGTTTGCTTCAGCTCGGCGGCAATGGCATTCAGCAATTCCCGCACAGACTCATTCAGTTCCAATTCTTCCGGCGTTTCAAAAAAATCGGGCATAATTTCTTCGCCGACAAACGCTTTGATGCCTTTTTCCCGAATAAGCTTCTGCACACCTTCAATGGTATATCTTTTATCATACAGCAGCGTACGGATTTTGCGAATCAGCTCAACATCGTCCGGACGATAATAACGGCGGCCGCCGCTGCGTTTCATTGGTTTTATCTGAGGAAATTTTGTTTCCCAAAAACGGAGCACATGGGTCGCAACATCTAATTCGTCAGCCACTTCCGCAATAGTGCGAAACGCAGATTTCGATTTGTTAACGACCATGGCTTACCTCAAAAAAATCAGGCGTTAATTGTTTTTCTCATAATTTGAGAAGGTTTGAAAGAAATAACCCGGCGCGGAGAAATTTCCGCCGCAACGCCGGTTTTCGGGTTGCGCCCGGTGCGAGCTTTTTTATCCCTCAGGGAAAAAGTTCCGAAAGATGAAAGTTTCACATCTCTGCCTTTAACCAGCTCGCCGGTTATTTCATCAAGAATCATGTCCAAAATATCGGCAGAATCCTTTCTGGAAAGCCCAATTTCTTCATAAATCGTTTCTGCAACATCTGCACGGGTAACTGTATTCATCTTTCTCTTTCCTAAAATTACATTCGTTTGATATTGAAGCTTTTATAACATAACCATCATAATGACAAGTCCTTATGATGGTTATTAAACAGATATTTTTTATTTGATTAAAGCCGGACAGCGGCTCCGCCCCAGGTAAATCCCGCACCCATGGCAGAAAAGACCACCAGATCGCCTTTTTTGATTTTGCCGCTTTCCATGTTTTCTGAAAAAGCCAGCGGAATGGAGGCGGCAGACGTGTTGCCATGATGATCAACACTGACAATAACTTTTTCGGCCGGCAGACCAAGTTTTTCGCCGACATTTGAAATAATGCGGATATTAGCCTGATGAGGAATCAGCCAATCAATATCGGCATTTGTATAACCAGCCATTTCAACAACTGTTTCCGCCGCCTGAGTCAAAGAACCAATCGCATATTTGAAAACTTCTTTTCCATCCATGGAAACAAAACCGGCATTTTGTGTGGAACAGACTCCGCCGGATGTTTTCAGATGGTCATAATGACTGCCGTCCGCATATAATTTTGTTGCCAAAATGCCTTTGTCGCTTTTATCGCCCTTTCCTTCCCCGGCGCGCAGGACAACAGCACCGGCGCCATCGCCAAACAAGACACAGGTATTTCTGTCTGTCCAGTCGACAATTTTAGACAGGCTTTCAGCTCCGATAACCAAAGCCGTTTTTATCTGTCCGAGACGGATCATGTTGTCGGCCTGGGTCAGAGCATAGACGAATCCGGAACAAGCGGCCAAAATGTCATAGGCCGGCGTTCCAACTTTGACTCCCAAACGATTTGCCAATTTTGTTGCAACAGAAGGCGTCGTATTATCCGGTGTTACGGAGGCAACAACAATCAATTCAATATCTTCCGCCGTCAGTCCGGCTCTGTCGATTGCCATTTTTGATGCGGCATATGCCATATCCGAAGTTAACTCGTTTGCAACAACATGACGCGTTTTAATGCCCGTACGCGTGCTTATCCATTCGTCATTGGTATCGACAATTTTAGCAAGATCATCATTTGTCAGAACTTTTTCAGGCAAATAATGTCCCCAGCCGATGATTTCAGATCTAATAAGAGTCATATAATATTTCCTCAGATAATGCGTCCAAATCGACGTTTTCAAGTTCTTCCCTGATGCTTGACACAAAATTCTGCCGAATAAGCGTAACGGCATTTTCCACCGCAACAGAATATCCCAAAGCATCCGTACCTCCGTGGCTTTTGACCGTCAGGCCGTTCAGCCCGACAAGCATGGCTCCGTTATACAAACGCGGATCCATCGCTTTTTTTATGCTCAGCCCGACACCAAACATAAAAGGGATTCCCAGTTTGGCAATAAAAGATTTTTTGACGGCATCTTTCATGAGACGAACGACAAGTTTCGCCGTTCCTTCAATGGATTTCAAGGCTATGTTTCCGGTAAAACCGTCGGTAACGATGACGTCGGCTTTTCCTTCCGGAATTTCGTGCGGTTCTATATAACCGATAAAATCAATGTCCAGACGAGCCCGGCGGATGATTTTTGCGGCTTCGTGAATTTCTTCCCGGCCTTTCATTTCTTCCGCCCCAATATTGAGCAACGCCACTCTCGGACGCTCTATTCCCAGCGCATGGCGGGCAAAAATGTTTCCCATCAACGCAAACTCGGACAAGTTAAGAGAATCGCATTCCGTATTCGCCCCCAAATCAAGCATAACGTAACGCCCGGTACGATGCGGCATGATTGTTACAATCGCCGGGCGGTGAATCTTCTGGATGGTTTTGAGCGTCAGCTTGGAAATAGCCATCAAAGCTCCCGTGTTGCCCGCCGAAACAACAGCCTGCGCCTCACCCTGTTTGACGGCATTAATTGCCATGAACATACTGGTGTTGCGATTGCGGATAACCGCGGAAGGCTTGTCTTCATTGCGAACAACTTCAGGAGCATGTCTGACTTCGCATACTTTCTGCAGGGCGGGATAATTTTGCAACAACTCCCTGACTTTTGGCTCGTCCCCAAACAGCAGGAATTTTGCATCAGGGTTTTTGTGAGCTGCCATTGCCAGCCCCTCAATCACGACTCGAGGGGAATTATCTCCCCCCATCGCATCTATGGATATTACCAGATTATCTGACAAAACCTGCTCCATTAAATATGTCTTTTATAAAAATTATTCGTCGGTTGCAGCCTGGGCGACAACTTCACGCTTATCATACTGACCGCATTTCGGACAAACATGATGCGGACGCTTCAACTCGCCGCAGTTCGGGCATTCCATGTAAGAATTTGCTTCTAAAGCATGGTGTGACCGACGCATGTCGCGGCGGGATTTTGATACTTTCTTCTTCGGTGTAGCCATTTTCTTATACTCTTGGTTAAAACAATTTATTTTCAAACGCCATTATTAACGGATTTGATTTTAAAAATCAACCCTTAAATAGACGTTCCGACTGTTACTAGATGTGTTTTATAAAAAAAAACAAAATTTTGCAAGTACTATTTTTATGCCTAAGCCTGATTATTTCAGATTTTTAAGAACTTCAAACGGATTGCGGCGGGAGGAGCCAGGCTCAAACTCCGACTTAAATTCAAAAACTTCACCTTCCCGGCGCGGATAGTCTTCCATAATAAGCGCAATCTGCTCAATGGCAATATCGGCCAAATCTATCCGCCCATTAATTATCACATCGGGAAGATTGTCATAAATGGAAAATTCTTCCTCTTCTTCCCGTTGGCTTTTCAGCGTTGCCTCCGTATCGTAAACAAGTTCAAACTCCGTCTCATAATCTTTGGAAAAAATTTCAAGGCTGACAACGCTTTCCAACTCCAAAGACGCTCTGACGCTTCCCCACACTTTAAGAAGGTGTTCTTTTCTGTTTAATTTTAATCTGATGTCGCCGGAAAAGCTTTTAACTCCTGGAATTTTCAGAATTTCCTTTATTTTTGCGCAATCTTCCGCATCAGCTTTCAACCGATAACGCTGCTCGCTTTGCGGAAGATTATCCACAACAATTTGATAAGAAAAAAAATTTTGCATTAATTAATTCCTTATGCTATATATTTTTCTGGTTATTAATTAAGGGGTTGTCCGCAATATGTCAATAAAGAAAATAAGCCTGCTCAGTTTCGCCGTCGTTTTGTCGACCGCTTCCTGCGCAAAAGACTGGTTTGTCTCTTATAACGGCAACATGCCGTCCAATGAAAGAATCGAAAAAGTTGTTCCCGGACAAAGCAAGGAAGAAGTATTTGCCAATTTGGGCGCTCCTTCCAATGTTGTTTCCCTTGACAGAAACATCTGGATTTATATGTCTTCGGAAGTTGAGCGTTTTGCTTTTTTCAAACCGGAAGAAATTCAACGGGATATTCTGACCATTCGTTTTGATAATGAAAACAAGGTAGAAGAAATTCAGAGGCTGAGCCGTGAAGACGGAAAAGATGTTGTCGTCAGCTCCGACAAAACTGAAACTTACGGCAATACTTCCGGCTTTTTTGAACGCTATTTCGGCGGTGTCGGCACCTACATGCCCTTTGGCGGTTCTCAACATCAACCTATGTGATTTTTTTTGAAGCAACGACAGAGAGCTGTTTATTAAAAACGCTCTCTGTTTTTTTGTTTCAGAAAATGCGCGATGTTGCTCAATGTTTCCTTAACCGGAGCTTTCAAATCAAGAAGGTTGTTTTCATCCAGTCGACAGTTTTTATTTCCGGCATCGTAAGTGCAATAAGGCGTCAGGAAATTTTTACCATATTCCAGACTGTCATCAATATGAAGACTGATGCCGTTTTTCAGGCAATATTCCGCTTTGGCCGAATCCCATAATTTTTTTTCGATTTTAAATTCTCCGTCGGCGCGAACTTCAGCCAGTCCCTGCCGGTTGTAAAAATCAAAAACGGCAAACAGCCGGGTATACGGAATTTTTTTGTTTTTCAAATAAGCTTCCACTTTTTCATACGGTCCACCGGTAATAATATGAATTTCCCAGCCTTGCGTCATAGCCTCCCGGTTAAAATCACGAAAATAAGCGGGATTATTATTGATGACCCCATGAAAATCCAAACCAATTTTGATTTTTTCAGCCATTTTTCCCCTCGCCGAACATAGATGAAAACATGTCTTTGAGCGATCCGGGGCTTAACGCTGAAAGCGGATTTATGTCGACTTTCGGATCAGAGATGGAGCCCGAAACTGAATAATTGGCCGCAAAAACAGTTCCGTCTTTGCCGGCCAACAATTTTCCCACCACGGGAATCCTTCCCAAAAAAGTATTGATGCTGTAGGCCGGTGCAATCAGTCCACGGCCGACGAGCTCTTCCGAACGGACATCATAAAAACCGTCAAGCGTTATGCCTAAAACATTACCGAAAGCTTTTCCTTCACTGACGTAGAAAACTTTGTCTTTATATTCAAACGGCGCATCAAAATGAGAAAAAGCTATTCCCTCCCCGGTCAGCATATCCACCATTCCGGAAAGAGACGCCACCGTCAAGACCTTTGCCAAAACAGGAACATTGTGCACATTAAAATCACGGATAGAAGCGTGTCCGATGAAGTTTTTGTGCGCATCGCGTTTTGCCTCAATCTTTAAATTTCCTCCGCTCATGTCGTCATAAATACGCAAAACTTTCAGTGAACTTCCGGCGTTGTTGCTGTCTATTGAAAGGTAAAATTCCCCGTTCGGCCTGGGAACGTAATCGGCCTTTAATTTTACCTGACGGCTGTTGCCATAGTTGCCAATCAGGTGAAGTTCATACACGCCTATGCCGTTGCGCAGTTCCGCCGTTCCAGCAAAATTTGAAATCGGAACATCAGGATTTGTCCATAAACGGTTGACGGCAATATAAATATCCATGTCCGTTACTTTTTCAAGCTCATCACGCTCGTTTTGCTCCACCTCGGATAACGGCTTTTTCAAAAGCTCTTTTTTAGCTTTTTCACGACGTTCAAAAAAATCCGTCAAATCATAGCTCATGCCTGAAACATTAATTTTCACATATGGTTTCTGTTCTTTTTCAGAAAACTCTATTTTTGCTTTGGCATTGGTTTTCGGGCCTGAAATTTCGTACACATCTATGTTTTTCAAATTGCCTTCAGCATCCAGATCTATTTTTCCTTTTAAATTAAAATCATGCTTTTGCAAAGCAAATGCCGGAACGGACGTCAGTTTGTTTTTTTCAAAGCCGAGTTCCGTGGTTATGCTTCCCGGAACGCCTTTGGCTTTGCGAAAACCCAGAAAAGAATAATCTATTCCGGTATCCTGCAAATCGGCATTTATACCGATTTTGGTTTTTCCTGCCGGCGAAACAGTTACGACAGCCGTAATTCCGGCGCTTCCCTCAATATAAGGAGGATTCAGAACCCTAATGTCTATTCCGAGTTTTTTCCTGATTTCTTCATCATAACGGAAAGAAATTTCGTATTTGGATTTATCACCGCCGCTCATAAAATTCTCGTTCCATACAAGGGTAACAGGAATACCGTCAAACACGGCATTTCCCCACAAACGGAGTTTTTGGTTATTTACTTCCAAATCAAGCTTTTCCGCCGTTATTGATTTTTCCTGCAGAATATTTTTCATGGTTACGCCTGATAGAGCGACTTTAACATCCGCCATAACTTCTTCCGGCTGCAAATTGTCTTTCAATTCAAACCTGAGCTTCAGATCGGTTACGGCCTGTCCGCTCAATTTATCCGCGGGAATGTTCATTTCTTTAACAAAATTGAGCGGCGGATTGTCAATCAGTTCCAAAGCATCCTCAACAGAAGATTCCGTTATCAGGTTAATATCGGCACAATTCCGGTCTTTGTTCAAATCATAAAGGTTGACATATCCTCCAGTCAGAATAACACCGTTTGACACAGCTTTATCCAGAGTTACAAGAATACTGTCTTTCGTAAACTTTGCCCGGCCGTAAGCACTGCGAATATTAGGCATTTTTGCCAGATAATTGACTTCGGCATCGCGTACGTCAACCTTTCCGTCAAGTCCTTTAAACGCCAAATTTTTCTTCGTCCGATCATATGCAAAATCAAAAGTAAACACGGCGTTATGAAAAGTTCCGGTAAACAAACTTGTTTTACACCAGTTCCAAGCGCTTTCCACAATATAACGCGGCCAATAACGGGATAAATCGTCAATTTTAAGTTCTTTGATTTTGGCGGTTACGGACATTTTCAGATTTTTCAGGGACTTTTCCATAAAATATTTTTTGAATCCGCTGATATCAAAGCTTATTTTGGTTTCCAGCCCGCTTAAATTGAATCCGGCATCCCTGATAACCACTTTATCCATGCCGCCTTCAATGCTTCCGTTTAAGACAAAAGAAGAAACATCGTAACGCATTTTTTCATCTGCGTTAAACATGATGTTTCCCTTTCCGCCCTCGACCTGAAAATTTATTTTTTTTACGGCTTTATCAATGTTGTCGACTATATTTTTGCGGTATTCGGCTACTTTTTTGAAATCGACTTCCGTTTCCACAGAGGCGCTGACCGGCAGGTTTACTTTATAAAAACCATTTTCTTTTTTGTTTCCGACAAAGCTGCCGACCAAATCGGACGGAATTAAATCCGAAACAAAAGCACGTATGGACAAGATATCGTCATAATTCCGATAATTCATATTCATTCCGACGGAAGAAATTTTGCCGTCAATTTCCAACAGAGCGCTAATATCCGTGTCCATTGTCGAAAATCCCCGGTCAAAAGTATAATTAACATCGGGAAGCACCCATTTTCGTCCCAAATCGACTTCGTGAAATTCCATTGAGGCGTTTTTTATTTTGATGTTGTTTATGTAGCTTTCCGCATAAAACCTGTCGTCAGAATTGAATTTTTCCAAAAAATTTTCAACCGAATCAAAATAATATTCCAGTTTCTTTTTATTGATATCGTTTGTTTTTCCTTTTTCTATACCGTAGGTCGTGAACACATAAATACTCGGCGCTTCGACTTCAACAGAACTTGGCGCAATAATGCCGCGCAAAAGCGCCCTGATGCTGAAAGAAAGGGATGTGCGCGGCGCATTGACGATAAAACTTTCATCGTTTTTTTTGAAAACAATATTATTGGCAATAATTTTTATGGGCTGGATAGAACGCACAAGCTCAATATTTACGGAATCAAGCGTTACTTCATAATTTGTTTCATCGCTGTTCAGGGCTTTTATAATGTACGGTTTCAGGTAGGGAACGGCTATCGGTCCTTTGTAAAGCTGCCACAGGAACAACATAAACAAGCCAAGGAAGACAACGCCTATGTAATCAAGAATTTTATATGCCCGATATTTTTTTCCGGAAACTTTTTTCATCTATTTGTCTTCCAACCATTTCAGAATATCCGCATAATTTTTAAAATTATACAGATTGTTATGTGAAGCCCCCTGATAAATAATTATTTTTTTGGGCTCACCGGCATAATTAAACAAATCCCGCGCCAGCTTTGCCGGAACCAGCCGGTCTTCGCTGCCTGCCGTAATAAGAAGCGGCGTGTTAATCCGGCTCAGCATTTCGCGGTTTTCATATTTGTCCCGGATAATCCATTTCAGCGGAAAAGGTATGGGAACAATGGCTCTGACAACTTCTTCCATGCTGTTAAACGGCACTTCCAAAACCAGAGCCGCAAAATCTCCTTTTTTCTGATATGCATAAATGCTGTTTATAGCCATATGCGATCCCAAAGACAGTCCATAGACAACAATATCTTTATTTTGATATCCCAAACCATACAAATATTCCAGCGCGGCCAAAGCATCTTTTTCCAAAGCGCTTTGCCTGATTTTACCTTTCAGTCCGCCAAAGCCGCGATATTCCGGCATAAAGACTCCGTATCCATCAGAAACAAAAGGAATCAGCTTGTAGTAAAAGCTTTCGAGATTGTGAGAATTGCCGTGAAAAAACAAAATAATTTTTTTACCAACCGCAGGCTTAACATACCAAGCCAATCCGCCGGTTCCGTCAGCAGAGCGGTAATGCACTTCTTTTGCGGGAAAACCGTTCATGCGGGCATTTTCAACATTTGACGGAAGAGACGACGGTTTATAGAAAAAATATTGCGGAAAAAAATAAACCGCAGCGCAAAAAACAACATATAACGCTATCAGGAATGAAAACATTCTTATCAGCTTTCCGTACATACCTGCCCCACTTTTCCGGCCAAAGAGGCGGCCAGAAACATATCTATATCTCCGTCCAGAACTGCTTTGCAATCCGATGTTTCCACCCCCGTACGCAGATCTTTGACCATTTTGTAAGGCTGGAGAACATATGAACGAATCTGATATCCCCAACCGATATCGCTCTGTGCGTCTCTCATGTTCTGTTCTTTTTCCTCACGTTTTTTCAGCTCCATTTCATAAAGACGCGACTTGAGCATTTTCCAGGCACTCTCCCGGTTTTGGAACTGGGAACGCTGCGTCTGGCACTGGACGACAATCCCGGTCGGGATATGGGTTATTCTTACGGCAGAATCGGTTTTGTTGATATGCTGGCCGCCGGCTCCGGACGATCTGTAAGTGTCTATGCGGCAGTCGGCTTCATTGATGTTGATTTCAATGTCATCGTCGATAACCGGATAAACGCCTATTGAGGCAAAACTGGTGTGACGCCGTCCCGCGCTGTCAAAAGGCGAAATGCGCACCAGACGATGGACGCCGGTTTCCGACTTCAGCCATCCGTAGGCATTATGCCCGGAAATTTTAAGCGTAACGGATTTTATACCGGCAACATCACCTTCCGTTTCTTCTATATATTCGACTTTGTAATTATGATTTTCCGCCCAACGGGTATACATCCTCAACAGCATTTCCGCCCAATCCTGCGCTTCCGTACCGCCGCTGCCGGCATGAACTTCCAGATAAGCATCGTTGGCGTCAACCTCTCCCGAAAGCAATGCCTCAAGTTCGCCGCGGCGGGCTTCTTTTTGCAAAGAGGAAAGCTGCTCAAGTATTTCGGCTGTCAGTTTTTCATCATTTTCTTCATCGGCAAGCTCCGCTAATTCGGTCAAATCCGTCAAAGACTTATCAAGATACTCATAACGGGCAATGTTTTCTTCCAGCGTATTTTTTTCGCTCATCAGCTTTTTGGCTCTGGCGGCATCATTCCACAAACCGGCATCCTGAGACAATGAATTTAATTCTTCAAGCCGGAGCAAGGCATTATCATAGTCAAAGAGACCTCCTCAGCAGTTTTACGGACTGCCTGATATTTTCAGTTAATTCTACAAATTCGGCACGCATTTTATTTTCCTTTTTGTTTTAATATTGTGTTCCAAGCTGAAAGCTGTCGTCATCACCGCCATAAAATACCGTGTTGTCCGCTTCTCCGTCTTCGTTTTCGTCTCCGCCGATAACTTTTTGGCGTGTGCGTTCAAAGTCAAAATCAGGTTTCAGAGCTTCGACAATTACGGATTTGTCCTGCGGCATTGCCGGTTTTCCCGTATTATAATTTACCCTCATTAAGCGAATGCCTTCGGGAATGCGGAAAGGAATATCCGGTTTTTCCGCAAGCGCTTCTTTCATAAAACCGGAGAATATCGGCAGCGCGGCCGAAGTTCCCGTTTCCCAACGTCCCAATGTCCGGGGCTCGTCAAAACCGACATAAGTGCCGACGACCAAGTCCGGCGAAAAACCGATAAACCATGCTTCTTTGCTGTCATTCGTCGTTCCGGTTTTTCCGGCCAGGTGTCTTCTCAGGCTGCGCAAACGGGCTCCGGTTCCCCTAACCGCCACGCCTTCCAAAATGCTGGTCATCTGATAAGCCGAATATTTATCGACAATTTGTTCCTTATTATCCGGGATTTCCGGGACAGGTTGATTTTCCCATTTATCGACGCTGCATTTTTCGCAAAGACGCGTATCGTGCTTATAGATTGTTTTGCCGTTGCGATCCTGAATGCGCTCAATAAAATAAGGTGTTACCTTTTTGCCGCCGTTGACAATAACCGCGTAAGCCGAAGAAAGATCTATCAAACGCGTATCCCCTGCGCCCAACGACATGGACAGAAGCGCCGGCAAGTGATCGTTAACACCGAGTTTTTTTGCTTCGGCAACGACTTTGTCCATGCCGATTTCCTGCGCCAGACGAACCGTCATCAGGTTTTTTGATTTTTCAATTCCCTGACGAAGCGTCGTCAGACCCGAAAAATTGCGGGAATAATTGACGGGTTTCCATTTCGGCAATCCAGGTCCCTGATCAAAAACAAACGGCGCATCCAAAATCAGATCAGTCGGAGAATATCCTTCCTCCAGCGCGGCCAGGTAGACAACCGGCTTAAAAGAGGATCCCGTTTGCCGGCGTGCCTGAATTGCCCGGTTAAACTGGGAAACACCAAAATCATATCCGCCGACGACGGCCAAAACTTTTCCGGTATGCGGATCCATAGCTATCAGGCCGCCGTTGACATCGGGAATTTGTCTGAGCTTATAGGAATCGACTGCAAGTTTTTGTTTTTTTGCTTCACCGGCCGAAAGTTTTTCCACTAAAACAATGTCTCCGACGGAAAGGACATCCGCCGCTGATTTCGGCGTATTGCCAAAACGCTGGTCGGGAAGCGTCGGTTTTGCCCATTTCAATAAAGACAAAGGAATGCTTCCCAAGGCGCCCTCCTGCGTCCGGATGGCCGCTTCAGAAGATTTTACGCCGGTTACTATAGCCAACTGCCATGTTTTATCCGCACCTTTGGGACGTTCAAACTTAACAAGCCGGTCATTATATTCCTCCGGCGCTTCCACATGCGCCAACGGCCCCCTGTAACCATGTTTGACATCATAATTTTTCAGTTCGTTTCTGAAAACCCGCGTGGCTATTTCCTGCAGACGGGGATCAAGCGTCGTCCGGACAATCAACCCGCCTTCGTAAAGCGCATCTTCCCCGAATTTTCGTTGAATTTCACGGCGGACTTCTTCGCTGAAATAGTCGGCGTTTTTAACAAATTCATCACTGCGGTCAACAACTTTCAGCGGTGCAGCCATGGCTTTTTCGGCTTCTTCTTCCGAGACATAACCATCTTCCAACATGCGGCCAATTACCCAATTGCGTCGGGCGACGGCATTGGCATATTTGGTTTTCGGATTGTAATTGTTCGGTCCTTTCGGTAAAGCCGCCAAATAAGCGATTTCTTCCAATGACAATTCGTTCAAAGATTTTCCAAAATAATTCAGAGCCGCAGCTGCCACGCCATATGCCCGGTTGCCCAGATAAATTTCATTCAGGTACAGTTCCAAAATATGCTGTTTGGTAAAAGCCTGTTCCATTCTGGTTGACAGAATGGCTTCTTTGATTTTGCGCATAATCGAAACTTCGGAACTGAGCAAAAAGTTTTTTGCCACCTGCTGGGTTATGGTTGAAGCTCCGGACGGCCGGCGTCCCGAACCGATGTTTTTAATATTCACCAGAATGGCCCGCGCTATTCCGAAAAAATCTATTCCGGCATGATGATAAAAATTTTTGTCTTCTGCGGCAATAAAAGCCTGTTTGACTTTTTCGGGAATCTGACTTTCCGGCACAAATATGCGTTTTTGCGCCGCATATTCCATCAATAACTGCCCGTCGCCGGCATACAGGCGTGTGGTTACGGGTGGTTCATATTCGGCAAGCTGGCGGTAATCCGGCAAATCATGCGAGACGGCCACATAACCGACAAGGACGGCGATTATACCGATAACTGCAAGGAAAAACAGGGCACTGAGCAGTGACGACAAGGTTTTAAACATTATCTGTTCCAAACATCTAATTGTAAATTGCGCAAATTATTTTTTAATCTAGTACAATTTCAATAAATTGCAAAAGTTTTTTACGGCTTATCAGATAAAAAACAAATCAGAACACTGAAGCGTGTTTCATATTTTCAAAATAGCGATCTATTGCCCGTTTGGTGGCCAGAGCCAACTTGCGCCGATAAGTCTTTTGCTTTAAAAGGCGCTCTTCCTGACGATTGGAAAGATATCCCATTTCCAGTAAAACCGAAGGAACATCAGGTGCTTTCAGCACGGCAAAACCGGCGAAACGGTGCGTATTGGAAACCATCTCAACCGAATTTTTCATTTCCTGAACCATAAAACCGGCAAATTCAGATGAACGATTCATACTTTCGCGTTGTGCCAGATTAATCAGAATGTCGGACACTTCACGCGAATGTTCAACCAGGTTCAACCCGGCAATAACGTCAGCCTTATTTTCGCGTTCAGCCAACGCGGCGGCCTCTTTATCGGAAGCCGTTTCAGACAAAGTATAAACAGACAAGCCTTTGGCGCTGCGGTTCCGGGCGCTGTCGGCATGAATAGACATAAACAAATCCGCTTTATGTCTGCGGGCAATTTTGACCCGGTCTCTTAACGGAATGAAAATATCGGTGCTGCGCGTCAGATAAACTTTATATTTTCCGCTTTTTTCCAAAATTTCCTTCAGCTCTTTTCCCATAGAGAGCGTAATTGTTTTTTCATAAACTCCGGAATAGCCTATGGCGCCGGGATCTTTTCCACCATGCCCGGGATCCAGAACAATAATGTGTTTTTTATTTGTTCTTTTTTTACTTTCGGCGGCGGCCGTTTTTTTCTTCGGCCGGATTTTTCCGCTTTCGTCGCTGCTGGTAAAAGCATAGCCCGTGCCGACTTTTGACTTGAATTCACGCTCCGATGCCAGCGAAACATCTATAACGAATCGCCAACCGAAACTGCTTTGAGGCGCCAACATAAATGCTTTTTTTATTACGACCGGTTTTTCCAGATCAAAAACCACTCTGCGGCCGCCGTCAACCTGTCCCAGCCTGGTTGCACTTATCAGATTGTTTTTTGAAATCTGCCTTTCAATTTTCGGGTTTACATCCATACCGTAAACATCAACAACCAGCCGGGACGGCGCCGACAACAAAAAAGCTTTGTATTCAAAAGAACTGTCAGCATCAAAAACAATACGCACCGTGCCTATTCCCTGCCCGATGCGCATGGATTTTATCTGCCCGGCAAAAACCGGAGAAATGCTGAAAAAAAGAGCGCAAAGAAAAGCAAGCCCTTTTATGTTAAAAAGGCTTTTACTGATTTTGAGCAATTTACTTACAAGCTTCGGCATTTTTTTATTCATGTTTTTAGTATAGCTAAAACTCCTTACCAATATCTTAATAAAAAAATTATGCTTTGTTGTAAATTAGTATTGTGTTTTAAATCAAAATGTATATGCTGTTGTTTGTCAGGCAAATAAAAAGGAGATTTTTAAGACCTTTGTTTTCAGCCGCATTAAATGGAATGACGGCAGGAAAAAAGAGGCAGAGGCAGGTTTTGTTTGTCTGGTAAGAAATGAAAGTTTTTCCGGGATGATTTCCTTGCTTTGAACACCAACCAAGCAATCAATAATTTAGTTCAAAGCAAAAATAATTTGCAAAACCGAAACCTTGGGATTGTCAGTTAATTATCGGTTTTTTGCAGATAAAATTGTTTTTTTATTCTTCCTTTGCGAGGAGGAGTTTAAAGATGTGATGAAATTTTTCCGGCAACGTAATGTAATTATTTTTTTAATCCCGGGGCACCGCGGATTGCCGAGGAGTTTATTATGGTCAAAAGAATGCTTATTGACGATACTCAGCCGGAAGAGACAAGAGTTGTTATCGTCAACGGAAACAAAATTGAAGATGTCGAGTTCGAATCGACAAGCAGAAAACAAATCAAAGGAAATATTTATCTGGCAAAGGTTATGCGGGTGGAACCCTCTCTGCAGGCCGCTTTCGTCGACTATGGCGGGAATCGTCACGGTTTTCTGGCTTTCGGCGAAATTCATCCTGATTATTATCATGTTTCGGAAGAAATTGTTGCCGAAGTAGAAAAAGAAGTTGATGAAATTATTGAAGCAAAGAAACAGGCTTTGAAAGAAAGAGAAGCCGAAAGGGAAAGAATTCGCGCAGAAAGAGCCCAGCGCCGGGCAGAACGTTTAAAAGCCATGGCTGAAGCCGAAGCCGCCGCAAAAGCAGCAGAAGAATCATCCGGAGAAACAACGGAGAGCGCCACAGCCGAAAAAAATGCAGGCGCCGAAAACGAACACTTTTCTGATGAAAAAAATAATGAAAGAGAACAGCCTGCCGCGGCAGGAACGGAAAGCTGCACAATTGACGAAAACGCCGCCTTTGAAAACTCTTCCCCGAATGACGAGAAAAGCGGCGAAACCTCCGCGGCCTTCGGAGAAGACAATCGGGAAACAGCAGACGAAAAATCAGCTCCGGTTAAAGGCAAGCGCCGTTTCCGCAGAAAAAAGCACAAAGCCGGAGACGAGCTTAAGGTTCTGACTGAACGCGCCGCCAACGGAGAAATCATAAGTGAAGAACCGGACGAAGAATATGCCGGGGAAGAAGTTGTTTCGACAAACGGCGATGAGGAAATCCCCTCCGCGTCGGAAACAGCAGAAGAAGATGATGATGACGACATCGAAAATGATTTTGAACTGCAGAGAAGACTTCTGAAGGTCCGAAAACTTTATCACCGCAGCACAATTCAGGATGTCATCAAAGAAGGACAGATTATTCTGGTGCAGGTGGTCAAAGAAGAAAGAGGAAACAAAGGCGCGGCTTTGACGACTTATCTTTCTCTGGCCGGACGTTATTGTGTGTTGATGCCCAACAGAATTAAAAGCGGCGGCGTTTCCCGTAAAATTACCAATGCGGCAGACCGCAAGCGTTTGAAAAATATTGTCAGAGAGCTTCCCCTGACGCCGGATATGTCCATGATTGTACGGACGGCCGGCGAAGATAAAACAAAATCCGATATTGTCCGGGACTACAATTATCTTATCCGTACATGGAACAATATCAGACTCAGCGCATTGAAAAGCAAAGCTCCGGCTCTTATTCACGAAGAAGGAGACCTTATCAAACGCGCTTTGCGGGATATGTTTACCAAGGATATTTCGGAAATTATCGTTGACGGACAAAACGCTTTTAATGACGCCCGCAATTTTATAAAGATGCTGGCTCCGCAAAACCTTAAAAAAATCAAATCCACCCGTAAGAACGACATCCCCCTGTTTCAACGTTTTCAGGTCGAAGGGCAGCTGGACAAACTGCATGACACCAATGTTCAACTGGAATCCGGCGGTTATCTGGTTATTAATCCGACAGAGGCGCTGGTTTCCATTGACGTCAACTCGGGGCGGGCTACCAAAGAAAAAGATTTGGAAGAAACCGCACTCAAAACGAATCTGGAAGCGGCCGATGAAATTGCACGCCAACTCAGGATGCGTAACCTGGCCGGGCTGGTTGTCGTCGATTTTATTGATATGGAAGATCCGAAAAACAATCAGGCAATTGAAAAACGCATGAAAGAAGCCATGAAAGACGATCGGGCCAGAGTACAGATTGCCAAGATGAGCTGTTTCGGACTGATGGAAATTTCCCGGCAGCGCATGCATTCTTCCTTTATGGAAAGCAATTATAAAGTTTGTCCGTTTTGCCACGGCAAAGGAATGGTCAGGACAATCGAATCCAGCTGTAATTTTATTTTGAGAAATATTGAAGAAGAAGGAATTAAAAACCGTTTTTCGCTTCTGAATGTTTTTGTTCCCGCAGATGTGGCTCTGTATCTTCTGAACAGCAAGCGTCAAGCTATTGCCGATTTGGAAAAACGGTACAACATATCTGTTATCATCAGCGCCGACAATATGCTGAAAAATGTGGAAGAATTCAGAATTGAACGGAGCAAATCGTCCAGAAAACCGCAGAAAGAAGAAAAAGTTCCGTCTTTCAGCGAGGTACTTGAAGAAGACGGCAGCGACGCGGAGATGTTGATTTCCGAAAACTCTCAGGATGAAGCTGATTGTGAAGAAAGCGTCAAAAGTTCTGCCGGCAGAGAACGGCGTAAAGATAAAAGAGATGCCCGTTACGGACGGGAAAGAAAGGAACGCCGGGACAGACGAGGCCGCCGTAATTTTGGAAAAGACAATTCCGAAGACGCTTCCGATAATGAAGAATATAAAGAAAAAAACGAAGCCGTTATTCTGTACAGCAGTCATGACGATATTCCGTCCGTTCAGGATGCTTCCGGTGAAAAAGAAGGTAAAAAGACAACATGGTGGCGGAAACTTATCAGCTGACAAAAACAAAAAAAATATTTCTTTATGCTAAAAAGCTGGCACAGGCAGTTTGTCTGCTGCCGCTTTTTTTGTCTTCCGTCCGGGCCGAAAGCATACGCCTTGTCAGCGACGAGGAAACAGAACTTTTTCTGGCGGATGTTTTGCGGCCGATTTATCAGGCGGCCGGCATTCCTTTTAACCGCCGCAATATTTTTATTGTAGAGGACAACAGCCTAAATGCCTTTGTCGGCGACGGAAATAATATGTTTGTTCATACGGGAACTTTGACCGGCGCAGATAACGCCAATCAGCTGGCCGGTGTTTTAGCCCATGAGACGGGACATATTCAGGGCGGACATATTTTGAGGCAAAAAATTAAGATGCAAGACATCCGGCAGGCTTCTCTGGCTTCAATGGTCGCCGCCGGTGTTTTGGGAGCGGTTACCGGCCGCGCCGATGTCGGTATGGCCGTTTTGATGGGAACGGGAAGTTCTGCCTTTTATAATATGAATTATTATCAGGTTCAGGAAGAACGCAGCGCCGACGAAGCCGCTGTCAGACTTTTGGCCGCCACAAAACAGTCTCCGGCCGGCATGCGTGATTTTATGAAAAAGATTCAACAACAAAACATGCTTAACGGCATTGAAGAAAATCCTTATTTCCGTACACACCCGATTACCAGCGAACGCATTGCCTTTTTGCAAAAAGCGGCGACATCTTCCCCTTACAAGACGAATCAGGCTTTGGAAAAGCGTTTTAAAATGATACAAGCCAAGCTGCACGGTTTTTTAGATTCACCCGGGGAGACGCTTTCCCGTTATCCGGAAACAGATAAATCGGCGCCCGCCCGTTATGCCCGCAGTATTGCCTATTTTAAAATTCCCGATATTAATGCATCCATGAAAAATTTAGACAGTCTGATTGCCGATTATCCGGAAAATCCGTTTTTTTATGAACTTAAGGGGCAGATTTATGCCGAAAACGGCAAAATTTTTCAAGCCAGGCAGGCTTATCAAAAGGCTCTTGACCTGCATCCCGCCTCTGCCCTGTTTCAAATAAATCTGGCTCAGATTATGCTGGAAGCAGAGCCTTCTTCCGATGAAATAAAAAATGTTATTTCTTTGCTAAACAAAGCATTGGTCAGTCGTCCAGACTCCTACTCGTGGCTGCTGTTGTCCAGAGCTTACGGCATGAACGGAGACAAAGCTTATGCGGCTTATGCCGCCGCCGAATTCAGTCTGCGCAGCGGAGAAACCGATACGGCGGAACGTCAGATTGAAACCGCTTTCAAAAATAATCCGTCCCGAGCGCTCAGCCTCAAACTTGAAGACCTGCAAAGCCGTATTAATTCTCTGCAGCGCAAAAAACGTCAGCCTCAGCAGTCTTTGTAGACAAAAACGCTTGATTTTTGTTTAAATTCGTTGTATAAACGTCATGTTAAAAATATTATTCATTTTAATAATTATCATGTTATGAAAAAGTATGCTTTTTATCAGGAAATGTTTTTTCCCGGCGAAGTTTATGAAGGATGCGTTACCGTCGTTGACTGGTATAAACTTTCCGTTACGCTCAAGCAGGGCGGCCACGGTATTGTTTATTCCGCCAACATAAATTACGACAACAAAAAATTTACTCCCGGGCAAACGTATGATTTTGAAGTTATCGGGTTTAACCAGGACGGGCTTATTTCGCTGGTTCCGGCAAAGAAAGAGCTCTTCAGGCTTGATATCCGCCCCAACCTTACAAAAGCTTCGGTTATTGCCGTGAGCAACACTGCTGTTGCTCTGAAAATAAAAGGAGATGTTTATCTTTACAAATCCGTTTCGGACAATGCTTTTTTTGAATTGCTGGAACCTGAGAGCGAAGTTTTGGCTGCGACCTATTCTCCCGACGGTTTGGAAAAGAATTTTGTAATTGCCGATATTGCAGAATTTTCTGCCGGGTCAACAAAAATCATGACAATGGATTATTCCTGTCGGCAAATGCTGAATGCCGGTGAGAAACAACAAGTCGGCGATTTGACTGTCGGCCAGTTAAAAGAGCTTATTTATGAACCTTTGGACAAGCGTTTTTATCTGGTTGACAGCGACGATGAGGTTATTGTCAACCAGACATCCTTTCATCCATCTTCAAAACATGCAAAATATCTCGGACGTGTTACAGGTTTTTCCGGAGAAAACATTCCGTGTATAAACCTTATTTATTCCTGGACTTAAAACAAAAAAAGCCTGTTATAACGAAACAGGCTTTTTTTGTTTTTTTTATACGGACAAACAAGCTTCGACCAGATTTTCCGCTCCCTGAACCACTTCATTTTATGCTTCGGGCTTCCATATATGCCGGCGTGGTAACAATACGGTTTGCAGAATCGACACAGACGCCCGATGCCTCCCGCTTTTCATGCAAGGCTCCGGTTTTGGCAATTTCCGCTGCCATTTTGTCATCCATGCCAAGCGTTACTTTTATGTGATGCCGCCCCAATACCCGCGCTAAAACAACCGGAGCTATACACATGGCGCCGATGATTATTTTTGCCGCGAAGCTTTCATTCAGAGCCCGTTCCACTTCCGGACAGATTTCACAAGCGGCTCCTTTTTCGGAAAAATTGCTTAAATTAAGCGCCGCTCCCATACCTCCCGGAAAAACCAATACGTCATAATCATGCGCGGAAAATTCTTTCAGATTTTTTATCTGCCCGCGGGCAATGCGCGCCGCTTCGTGCAAAACATTGCGGCCGGGATTTTCTTCTTCATGCGTTAAATGGTTTACCGTGCGGCGCTGCGGCATATCCGGCGCAAAACACTGATACCGGCATCCGGCTTTATCTATGGCAGCCAGCAACGATACGGCTTCATGGATTTCGCTTCCGTCATATACACCGCAACCGGATAATACAACGGCAAATTTTTTCGGTGTTTCCGTTATCTTCAAGCCTCCTTTTTGTCTGAGCAGAGCGGATTTTTATTCTTTACTTTTCCGTAATAGCTTAATATAACTTTCTTCAGTACTATAAAACAGGACACAAATTTATGCAAACAGAATTAACAACCCTGCCCAACGGCATCAGAATTATTAGCGCTTCGCGCCCCGAAACGGAAACCGTTTCACTCGGCGTCTGGATTAATACCGGCGCAGCCAGAGAAGAAGAAAACATAAACGGACTTTCTCATTTGCTGGAACATATGGTTTTTAAGGGAACGCCAAGCCGCACATCTTTTCAGATTGATGCTGAAATCGAAGACGCCGGCGGTCAGAGCAATGCTTATACTTCACGCGAGGTAACGGCCTTTTATGCCAAAATGCTCAAAGGCGATGCCGAACGGGCGCTCGACGTTCTTGCCGATATTGTCCTGAATGCCTCTTTTCCCGAAGAAGAACTGCGCAAAGAACGCGACGTGGTGATTCAGGAAATTAAACAAACTACTGATACTCCCGATGATATTATTTTTGATTATCTTCAGGCTCAGGCTTTTTCCGGACAGCCTCTCGGCCGGGCAATTCTCGGGCCGGCGGAAAAAGTCGCCGCTTATACGGCAGATGATTTGCGCCGCTACCGCGAACGTTTTTATAAAGCCGGAAACATCTGTATTTGCGCCGTTGGAAATATTGAGCATCAGACTTTTGCCGAAATGGCCGCCAAGCGTTTTGCTTTTCTGCCTGCGGATAATAACGGTTCTGTTCCGCCGCAGAAATACGCCGGCGGTTTTTTCAGCGAAAAACGCGACATTGAACAGGCTCATCTGCTTTTGGGTTTTGAAGGCGTCAGCTATCACGACGAGGATTATTATCCTGCCGCCATTTTGTCAGCGGTTCTCGGCGGCGGTTCTACCTCACGTTTGTTTCAGGAGATAAGGGAAAAACGCGGGCTGGTTTATACGGTATACAGCTTTATCAACGCACACAGCATGAGCGGCCTGTTCGGTATTTATGCCGGTACGACAAGAGAGGAACTGAAAGAACTCGTTCCGGTTATTGCCGATGAAATCAATAAAATCCGTACGCTTCCCGTTTCGCCGGAAGAATTGAAACGCGCCAAAACACAGTTTAAAGCCAGTATGCTGATGGGGCTGGAAAGCTCCTCTTCAACAGCAGAGCTTTATGCCCGGCAGATGCTGGCGTACAACCGTATTATTCCGACGGAAGAATTGACGGCCAAAATAGACGCCGTCAGCACCGATGATCTGCTTAAAGCAGCCAAACGCATTTTTAACAGCCGGCCGTCCTATGTATTGGTCGGAGATATTGACGGACATCCTTCCTATGAACAAATCCAAAAACTTCTGAAGGCAACCCATGGATAAAGAAATTGATATTTATCTGGCTGTTCCCCGCGGGTTTTGTGCCGGCGTGCGACGCGCCATTGCTCTGGTGGAACAGACATTGGAACAATTCGGCGCGCCGGTTTATGTGCGCCACGAAATTGTGCATAACCGCCATGTGATTGATGATCTGCGGAAAAAAGGCGCTATATTTGTTGAAGAACTTAATGAGGCTGACAGCCGGCGTCCGCTGGTTTTATCTGCCCACGGAACGGGCATCGAAGTTCGGACAGCGGCAGAAAAACGGCACCAAACCGTTATTGACGCGACTTGTCCGCTGGTAGAAAAAATTCACCGGGAAATAAAAAAATATGCTGCGGAAGGAAAAGAAATAATCATTATCGGGAAAGCCGCGCATCCCGAAGTTATCGGAACGTCCGGGCAAATTCCCGGCTATCCGCTTCTGCACATCATCAACAGCGTCGCAGAAGCCGAAAGCCTGATGCCGCAGAAGCCCGAAGAAATTGCTTTTGTTTGCCAAACAACTCTTTCCGTCGACGATACCAAAGAAATTGTTTCCGTATTAAAACGCCGCTTTCCGTTGATTTCCGGGTTGAACAGCAAAGATATCTGCTATGCCACAACCAACCGGCAAAACGCCGTTAAAGCCTTATGTAAAAAAGCGGAATGCATTCTGGTTATCGGTTCGAAAAATTCATCAAATTCCAACCAGCTCAAAGAAACAGCCCTAAAAAACGGCGCCCGGAAGGCTCTGCTTTTGAATGATGCCGGCGAACTTGACTGGGACAGTATTGCTTCTTTCCGCAGCTTCGGCATCAGCGCCGGCGCTTCGGCTCCCGAACATCTGGTGGAAAATCTGATTGAAGAATTTTCAAAACGTTATGACAAAATTAATATTCATCCGGTTATAGTGGCAGAAGAAAAGATAAACTTTAAGCTCCAAAGGTAACAAGATGTCCCGCGCCGAAGACATATTTCAAAAACTTATTTATTTCGGGGAAGACGCGCTTGATGATTTTATTATCAACCGGCAGGCCGAAGAATTGTTTCTGGATTTTAAACAGACAACGCCCGGAATTGGAAAAAACGTTACATCCCTCCCCCGCGACGACAGGAAAAATCTGGCAAAATGCATTTCCGGTTTCGGCAATTCCGAAGGCGGGGTTATCATCTGGGGCGTTGAATGTTCACGCGATATGGATATCGGCGATGTGGCAAAGGCAAAAGTGAAGGTGCCCAATGTGCATCGTTATCTGAGCTGGCTGGAAAATGCCATTTCCGGCTGCACAATTCCCAGTCACAACAAGGTCAGAAACCACATTATCAGCGTTGATAAAAACGGCGACGGCTATATTGCAACTTACATTCCCAAAGCCGAAGTTTCTCCATTGATGTCAACCGTGGGCAACAGCATTTACATTCGTTCGGGCTCCAATAACGTTCCTGCGCCGTATTCGGTGATTGCAGGCATGTTCGGCCGCTCACCGCAGCCTAATATCGATTTGCGGCTTATGGACAAGAAAATCGAAATTATCGACAATCAGGAAGAACATCTCGTTACCGGTACGGAAGACAATCCGGACAAGTCGTTTGCCAAAGTAATACGCATCGGGTTTTCCGTCCATGCACAGAATAACAGCAGCGTCATTGCCCGTGAACTCTATCTTTCCTGCTCAAATGAAAGCACCGGAAGCGACCTTAACAAAGTGCGTTTTTTGAATTATAATCAGATGGATGCCATTGCCGGATTGCCCAGCCAGCTGAATCTCATCAGCAGGCAGGAGCTTCGTTTGCCGCCGCGGGGAAGTCTGAAATTTGCCAATATTGAAATTATTCTGACTCCTCTGGCTGAAAATGATTTTTTGTTTGACGGCGTTGTCGGCGCCGATAAAGCCGCTCCGAAAAATTTTCGTATTTATATAAATAAAAACACCCTGCGCTCATATGTGGCCAAGGCTTTGCGTTTGGAAAAAGACGATGCCGAAGGACGCACTCTGCTGCTTAATGAATTTTTCAACGATTTTTTCAGAAGCGAATCCTGACATGTACCGGGTAGAGATTTTTACGGACGGCGCCTGTTCGGGCAATCCCGGTCCCGGCGGCTGGGCTGTTATCCTGCGTCATAAAGATACAGAAAAAGAGCTTAGCGGCGGTGAAAAAGAAACAACCAACAACCGCATGGAACTGACAGCGGTTATTGAAGCGCTGCTTGCCTTGAAAAAGGAATGCGACATTACTCTTTATACGGACAGCCGTTATGTAATGGATGGAGTAACACAGTGGCTGCCAAACTGGAAAAAAAACAACTGGCGTACCAGCAACAAAAAATCTGCCGTAAAAAATATTGATCTCTGGCAAAAACTGGACGGTCTGCTTGAGCGTCACAAAATTCAGTGGATATGGGTAAAAGGACATGCCGGGCATCCCGAAAATGAACGGGTTGACGCCATGGCCCGTAAAGAAGTCCAAGTTTTTTTGTAACTTTAATTATAAAATTTTTTTGTTGATTATTTTTTCATCTCTGTATGAAATTATTGATTGAATAATGAGAAAATCCATGCTACACTAAAACCAGTGTAATAAAGTGTGGAGAATGAAATGTGTGTGATTTCCTATTCCGCCAGAGGTAAATATTTTACCCTGCTGGCTTCTTCTTTTATGTTCCCGATTTCCGCTTTTGCCCAGTGCGTGGACACGCAGGACTGTCAAACCCTCGGATATACCGAAACTTCCAATTCCGGAAATTGCATTAAATGTTTTTTTGGAGATTATTGGTTTTGTCTGGAACCCGAAGAAGAAAAAGCCGTTCTCGGCCAGTGCACAGGTTATGCCAAAAACTGCAAAATCGGGGATATTTTGAACAACGACGGAACTTGTACAAATGGTAAAGTCAGCGGCAAAACCCCGATTGCCGTCGTGGTTTATATCGGCTCCGACAACTGCGGCCAGGCTCTGGCACTGGATGTAAATGCAGATACATATTGGTCTACGAAATATGAAGATGTGCCGACATTGCCGAACCATGCCTCAGCGGATGAAGTTGTCAAAGATTTTGACAGCTGCGGCAATACAGCCAAAATACTTGCACATGAATCTTCGTATAATTACAATGCGGCGTTAAGCGCAACAACCTATGCCCCACCTGCGGTTCATGCGGAAACAATCGGAAAATGGTGCCTGATGTCGGCAGGTGTTGCGCAATCAATAAACAATAATTATCAGATTGTGAAAAACGCTTTGCAACAAGCCGGCGGAGATGCTTTGGGTACAGATTATTATCTGACATCCGATGAATTTGACGCTTCCCGGGTTTGGGTTTACGGATTTTTAATGACAGAAAAATTGAAGACAATGTCTAAAGATGATAAAAACGTATCAGCCCAATATGTTATTGAATTTTAAATTCATAAAACAAAAGAGAGCCAGTCATCCGGCTCTCTCTATTTAATTTGAATTTTTTTGTCTGCGGCAGAAAGAATGCTCCATGTAGCGCAAAATATGCCGGTAAAGTTTGTATTCAAGATGTTTATAAGAATGATAATTAAATTTCTTTTTCAAATGGATGTGAATTTTTTGCGGAGATGTTTTCTCACACCGGGCCGCCTGCCGAACCTTTTGACGGAAATATTCCGCTTCGCGGAAAGTAATCTCCCCTTTCCGTCCGTTTGAAACCGCCGGAATTTTTCTTTTGTCATTTTCCACCTTCGAAAATAAATAAGAAATTTTTATATCTTTATAATCTGCGGTAGGTTTGTCTGAATAAAAGGAAATATCTTTGGAGGCAGAATTTTCTTTTTCTGTCGTAACAGGTTTATCTAAAACGGGGAACGAAAAAAAATCCACGCTGTTAAAAGTGCGAGGATTGTAAGAAAAAAGAAAATGCCGCCATTGGAAATATTAATGCGGCTGTGGCTGATTTTGATATTTCGCGCCGCTATTTTAATATTTGAAATCTGCCGCGGCGGCATTTGTTTTTGTTCCGGTTGCCGTTCCGGCCGGATGTCATCATTAGCCGGCGAGGCACTGCGAAGGATTTCCAGGATTTTTTCCTTAGTCATATTTGTTGTTCCTTATTTTATTAACGTTGATAAAAATTGAGAGAAGCAAAAAGTCAGGAAGCTTTGTTTTTCATCAGAAATTTGGTATAATTAACGATATGTTCTGCCCGTTCGCTTTCAGGAAGCCTGAATGTTTCTTCATACAGAGCTTTAACCAGCAGCGCCTTGTTGCGGGGAGAAAGTTCCTTTTTGTTTTCTTTAAGCCAGGTTTCGACGGTTTCAATAATTTCGCCGACATAATCAAGCGAAACCTCAGAAGCGGAAAAAGCAGCATCCGGCTGCCATTCTGCCGGCAAAATTTCGTACGGACGACAATTCAGCGCCCGGGAAAGCCTGTCCATCCATTCCAGCGTCATATCGCGCTCGCCTTTTTCCAGACGAAAAATCTGCGGCTGGCTGGTTCCCGCCCTCACGGCAATTTCTTCAAGCGTTAGTCCTGATTTAAGGCGCAGCTCTCTGGCTCTGTTTTGAATGCGGAATTTTTCCATCTTATCGCTGTCGTTAATTTATTATTTTTTCAAATTTTTTTTATTTTTATCAATTCGGAAGGAAAAAACAATATCCAAAACGGTATAAAATATTGACTTTTATATTACCGTTTTGGTATAAAGAAAATACCGG
This sequence comes from uncultured Pseudomonadota bacterium, assembly GCA_949289935.1. Taxonomy (GTDB): domain Bacteria; phylum Pseudomonadota; class Alphaproteobacteria; order RF32; family CAG-239; genus HGM16780. Next base: position 28,628 of record CASEQD010000011.1, read on the forward strand.
ATAACGGCAAAATAAATTTCAATCATCAAGGTACAGGAAGTCGGAGCTATGTCTGAAATAAAAAATCTAAAACAAAAACTTGAGTTCGCCGCAAAGATTATGAAATGCCTTCCCGGCGAAAAACCCCGCGGCTACTACAACCGCTGGCCGGAAATCGTCCATTCTCCGGATGAGATTGCGGAACAGGATGCTAATCCGATTTGTTTTTCGGCCAACGGCAAAGAAATTTCCGAAATGGAAAAAATCCTCGACTGGCTGCAGCCGTTGGAGGCTTTTGAAACCAAATTGGTATGGAAACGAGCCAACCATGTTCCCTGGAAAGTTTTGGCTTATGAATTCAAATCAGACCGAACTACGCTTTGGCGCAAATACGACCGCGCCCTGGCTAAAATACTCAGCGGACGAACTTCGGAAGATTTGCTTTAACAGTTTGTTGCAGCAAAAAAATCCGCGTTGCAACAATTTATAATGCAACATTTCTTTTATTTTGTGTTATAAAAAAATTAAAATGACGCTTTTGCAGAACCCGGATATTTTCATCCGGGTTTTGTTTTTATGACGGATAAAATTTGCGTTTTATCCATAACCGTTTTACGAAAGGAGATTATATGGCATTAAACGGCCGAAAATATCAATTTGCCAAAAATTTTGCTTTATCCGGGGATGGCGAACAGGCTGCAATTAAAGCCGGATACAGTACAAAAACCGCGGCTTTTCAGGCACAGAGGCTTTTGAAAGACAAAAAAATCATCGCACAGATAAATCATTTTCATAACAAATACCAGCCTTTGAAAAAAACAAAACAGGAATCCTGCTGCGAAAATGAAAAAACAGACGGCATCCTGCGACGGCAAACGATGTCAAAACTACAGGAAATTGTTGATATTTCATTAGACAGCGGCAAGCCTTCCGCTGCCGTTTCCGCAGTAATGGCCATGGTAAAGCTAGCCGGTCTCGAAGAAAAGGAAAAAGAAGATGAAAATTCAAACCTTGAAATCATTATCAAGAAATATAACTGGGAAGAAGATGGGATTGAGGGAAATCAGCATACCGAATGCGTGGAATCCGCGGGAGTATCAACGTCCGTTGTGGAAGGCGCTGACAAGCGGGACTAAGCGGGCGATTGCGGTTTGGCACCGCCGCGCGGGCAAAGACAGTCTTTCCCTGAACTGGACGGCGCGGGCGATGCTTGAGCGGGTGGGCGTTTATTGGCACATGCTGCCGCTGAACACACAGGCGCGCAAGGTGGTGTGGGACGCCATCGACAAACAGGGACGGCGGGTGATTGATCAGGTTTTTCCGCTGCCTTTGCGCAAGTCGGTCAATGCAACCGAAATGAAGATTGAGCTGTGGAATGGCAGTATTTGGCAATGTGTGGGCTCGGACAACTACAATGCCCTTGTCGGTTCAAATCCGGTTGGGGTGGTGTTTTCGGAATATTCGGTGGCCGACCCGGCGGCATGGGATTATATCCGTCCGATTTTGGCGGAAAACGGCGGCTGGGCTTTGTTTATTTATACGCCGCGCGGCAAAAACCACGGCTATACCTTGTATAATGCCGGGATTGCGGCCGGGTGGTTTGTGCAGAAGCTGACAGTGGAAGACACCAAAGCCGTTCCGCCGGAGGTGATTGAGGCCGAGCGCAAAGCCGGTATGAGCGAAAGCATGATTGAGCAGGAATTTTACTGTTCGTTC
>CASEQD010000012.1 GCA_949289935.1 uncultured Pseudomonadota bacterium
CTTGGTTATACCGAAACTTCCGATTCCGGAAATTGCATAAAATGTTTCTTTGGCAATTATTGGGCTTGCCCCGGAAAAAACACCGAAGAAGAACCGGAAGAACCTGAAGCCGACGTTCTCGGTCAGTGTAACGGTTATGCCAAAAACTGCAAAATCGCCGATATATTGAACAGCGATGGAACTTGTACAAGCGATAAAGTCAGCGGCAAAACGCCGATTGGTGTTGTGGTTTACATCAGCGATGGCACGGATAAATGCGGCTACGCTATGACCGCCAGTCCGATAGCAACAAATATTGGGTGGTCAACAGAAGCTGTTGATACCGGTGTTTTTCAGTCGTCAAATAGTCAGAAAGCAATCAAAGATTTCAACGTCAGCAGCAATATGACTAAAATAATCCAAGTGAGTAACGGCAACAGTAGTACATATCCGGCAGCCTATGCCGCATTGAACTATGCGCCAAGTGCGGCGCCGACCTCTAAGGGTAAGTGGATGTTGCCGACAGCAGGGATTTTGGATAGTCTTTACACCAATCTGAATGCTGTCAATAACACCATATCCAAACTGGGCGGAACACAACTAACAAATGATAATGAGCACATCTGGTCATCGTCCGAGGAATCACGCTACGCTGCGTGGGTCTTCTGTACAAATCGTGGCTACGGAGTGTACGGCAGCGGTAAGGGTAACTATAACGACGACTACGTCGTTCGCCCGGTGCTCGCTTTTTAAGTAAAGAGTTTTAACTGTCGGCTGTGGCCGGAACTTGTAAAAATGTTGCCCCATCATCACAAACAATCAGGGACAATAAACATTGTATAATATACTTCGTTTATTGTCCCTTTATGTTATAAACTCCGGGATGAAATGTCCGCGGAGCTTATAAGCTATGCGAAAGTTTATTCAAAATATTGAATATACAGCCACAGGCTGGAAATAATAACGCTGATGAGCATCACCGGGATAGACCATTTCAGGAACGGAATAAACCCGATATGTTGTCCTTTGCGTTGAGCCAGTCCGGCCACGATAACATTGGCAGAAGCGCCGATAAGCGTACCGTTTCCGCCGAAACAAGCGCCGAGTGACAAAGCCCACCATACCGGCATCATCGCTTCGCGTCCGCCTAAAGCCGGTTCCATGGATTTTAACATCGGAATCATGGTGGCGACAAACGGAATATTGTCGATGGCGCTGGAAAAAATAGCCGATACCCACAAAATCAGCATCATGGTTTTTGAAATGCTGCCCGCCGTCAGATTGACAAAATAATTGCCGAGCATTTTCAAAACGCCTGTTTCTTCCAACCCATAAACAATGACGAACAAGCCGGTAAAGAAGAAAATCGTTGTCCAGTCGACCAGGGCAAAAATGTCGGCGGTTTTCTTGTCTCTTTCCTCATGACTGTTTCCGAAAGTATACAAAAGCAGCAGAACCGAAGCGCCGCACAAAGCGATTGTTCCGTTGGCAAGATGCAGTTTTTCCGCCAGAATAAACGAAACAATAACCCCGGCTAAAACCACCAGCGATTTAATCAGCAGCGATTTGTCGCTAATGGCGTCCGCCGCATTGATTTTCATCACCTGGGCACGCCGCTGGGCATTGGTAACCAAATGTTTTCCCCAGAAAAAGTCAAAGATAAGAATAATGACCAGCATGGTAACAAGCACAATCGGCGTCAGCTCATAAACAAAATCCATAAATGAGAGGTTCAGCGCCGAGCCGATGAGAATATTCGGAGGATCGCCGATAAGCGTGGCAGTTCCGCCGATATTTGCGGCAAAAATTTCCAGAATCAAATATGGATAAGGATTAACTTTCAATTTTTCCGTAATCTGAAAAGTAACCGGCACAATCAGCAGAACCGTGGTAACATTGTCCAGAAAAGCCGAGAAAAACGCCGTAACAAAAGCCATTACGGCCAGCAGTCCCCGTGGATTGGCGTGGACTTTTTTGGCGCCCCAGATGGCCACATATTGAAACATGCCCGATTTTTCGGCAATATTGACAATAATCATCATGCCGGTTAAAAGAGCCAGCGTGTTAAAGTCAATTCCCTGAAGGGCGGTGCTTTGGGTTAAAATGCCGGAGATAATCATGACAGACGCGGCCAGCAGGGCGACGACGGCACGATTGAGTTTCTCCGCAAACAAAATAAGGTAGCATACCACGACAATGGCTGTCGCCACAATCTGCGGATTGAATCCCCAGATTAAATTTGCCGCTGGTAAGGCTTCTACTGCATTCATTTTGGAATATCCTCATAAATAATGGTTAAATACAATCTGATATATAACCGATACATGCTAAGATTCTCTTAAAATTTAACATAAAAATTAAGGGAGCGGATTTCGCTCCCTGCAATGTCGGCTACATAAAATGCCTGATATGCAGATACAAGGCCGCAACACCGACGCTTGCCAGCATAACCGGAATTGACCAGATGAGAAAACGCATAAAATGGATGGGGTGTCCTTCCCGCTGCGCCATACCGGCAACGATTACGTTGGCTGAAGCGGCAATTAGCGAACCGTTCCCGCCGAAACAGGCGCCGAGTGACAAAGCCCACCACACCGGCATCATAACTTCTCTTCCGCCCATGCCTGCCTCCATGGTTTTAATCATTGGAATCATGGTGGCGACAAACGGAATATTGTCAATGGCCGTCGATACAAAAGCCGAAATCCACACAACCAGCATGGTTGCTTTTTCAATGCTGCCGTCGGTATAATCAATAAACTTGTTGCCGAGCAGGGTTAAAACGCCGGCTTGTTCCAGTCCGTAGACAATGGCAAACAACCCCGCAAAGAAAAAGATTGTCGTCCAGTCCACCAGGTTAAAAGCTTCTTCCACTTTGTGGTCGCGCACGTCGTGCGTTGCGCCGAGAGTATAAACAAACAAAAGCACCACGGCGCCGAACATGGCAATTGTCCCGTTGGCGATATGCAAATGTTCCGCCGCCATAAATCCGGCAATAACCAGCACCAGCACGGTCAGTGATTTCCACAGCAGCGGATAATCGGAGATGGCATCCGCTTCGTTCATTTTCATCACGGATTTGCGATCTTTTTCGGAAGCGGTGAATTTCCGTCCGTAAACAAAGTCAAAAGCTATAATCAGCAAAACCATCGTAACCGCCACCACCGGCGTCAGTTCGTTGACAAAGTCCATAAAGGAGAGGTTCAAAGCCGAACCGATGAGAATATTCGGAGGATCTCCGATAAGCGTGGCAGTTCCGCCGATGTTTGAAGCAAAAATTTCCAAAATCAGATAAGGGTAGGGATTAAGTTTCAGTTTGCGGGTAATTTGAAAAGTGACCGGAGCAATCAACAGCACGGTGGTAACATTGTCCAGCAGGGCGGAAAACATAGCCGTAACCACGGCCAGCACAATCATAATCCCGCGCGGATTGGCCTGCACTTTTTTTGCCGACCAGATGGCCACATATTGAAACATTCCCGATTTTTCGGCAATCCCGACAATAATCATCATGCCGATAAGCAGTGCCAGAGTATTAAAGTCAATGCCCTGAATGGCGGTTGTTTGGGTTAAAACGCCGGCAAAAATCATAACCGCCGCCCCGGCAATGGCAACAACGGCTCGGTTTAGTTTTTCGGTAAAAAGAATAATATAGCTGACAACCAGAATAGCCGTCGACACAATCATCGGATTCCATCCGAAAATTACCTGTGATGAAGATATCAAACTTTCGGCATGCATGTTTTTTTCTCCGCAATTAATCCAAAATTATCAAAAGCATACATGCCTTCTCTGAAAATTTGGTTAAGTATTTTTACCTTGCGACAAATAATTGATAATGCCGTACAAAGTGTTGAGTTCCGGTTCCGTAATTTCACCGCGCAAAAAAATATTGTGCAGATTAACCAGCATGCGCGGGCGTTTCTCTTCATCCTGAAAAGCCCGGCAGCCGGAAAGTTTGTCATCCAGAAAATCAAAAAAACGGTTGATTTTTTCTTTGTCGGCAATTGCAGCGCCGTTGGTAACCAGTTGTACTTCGGGCACATCAAGCCGGTGTTTGTAAATTTCGTAACCGGCCAGCAACACCGCCTGAGACAGGTTAAGCGAACAATGTTCGGGGTTGAGCGGAATTTCAATAATCTTGTCTGCCAGAGCAACGTCGTCGTTGTGTAGCCCGGTACGCTCCGGACCGAACAAAATGCCGCACCGGACGCCGGAAGCATTTTTCAGGGCGATTTCTTTGGCGGCGCCCTCCGCGGTTTCAACAATTTTAATCATATTGCGTCGGCGGGCGGTGGTGGCATAAACCAGTTCCAGATCGGCAACGGCTTCGGCTGTGGAAGCATATAATTTGGCATGATGTAAAATCTTGTCGGCGCCGGAAGAAGCGGCAACGGCTTTGTCGGAAAGGTGGAATTCGCGCGGAGCCACGATTCTCATTTCATAAAGGCCGCAGTTCATCATGGCGCGGGCGGACATGCCGATATTTTCCGCCATCTGCGGATGAACCAAAATCATAGCCGGATTATTCATCAGTTAAAACTCCCGTAAATTTTTTTATGCATTAAATATCAAGCCTTTCCGCCCGTCAACGAAAAAAAGAATAATGTTTCCAAAATCCTCTGAATCTTTTTCAATGACAGAGTCTGAAGTAGCTATACTTTACTCCTTTTCCCTCAGGGATGGAACTCTCTCTCCTCCTCCCCCTGAGTACTCCCCTCTCATTCCCTCCCTGAGTAGGGCTTTCCCTTTTCTCCTCCCCTGAGTACTCCCCTCATTCCCTCCCTGAGTAGGGAGGGTTAGGGAGGGTATGATTTAAACAAAAAAAATCCTCTTCATTTTTTTCACCTTTGCATGAAATTAGTGATTGAACAATGATAAAATCCATGTTACACTAAAATCAGTGATGATAAAGTGTGGAGGATGAAATGCGTGTGATTCTTTCCGCCGGCAAAAAGGTATATTTTACCCTGCTGGCTTCTTCGATACGCAGGACTGTCAAACCCTCGGATATACCGAAACTTCCGATTCCGGAAATTGCATAAAATGTTTCTTTGGCAATTATTGGGCTTGTCCCGAACCGGCCAAACCCGAAGGAGCCGTTCTCGGTCAGTGCACCGGCTATGCCAAAAACTGTAATATTGCCGATATCCTTTACACAGACGGCACCTGTTCCGCCGATGTCGTCTCCGGTAAAACCCCGATTGCCGTCGTCGTTTATATCGGCGGAGACGGCTGCGGACAGGCCTTGGCTCTGGAAGGACTGAGAACCTATCAATGGTCAACGGAATATGTCGATATCCCGGATTTGTTCAATTACAGCAGCAAACCAGTCAATGATTTTGACAGCTGTGAGAATACCAAAACAGTTATTGATTACAGTTACAAGCAATATGGCGACAGCGCTTATAAGTATTACCCAGCTTTTTGGCAGGTATATAACTATGCCCCGTCAACCATGCCGGAAACCAAAGGAAAATGGTGTTTACCGGCCGGCGGCGTATTAAACAGCATCTATCAGAACAAAGCGGCTATTGACCAAAGCTTAACCAGAATTAACAAGGAAAATATCATCAACGATTGGTGGTCGTCGTCCGAGGAGAATAATTTCCACGCGTGGTACTGGTACGCGTCTTCGGGTGTGTTCATCAACAGCAGTACCCGCAGCACTAAGAGAGTTGCCTACTATGTTCGCCCGGTGCTCGCTTTTTAACCCCGCCTTTTTTCTCCAACTCCTACTCAGGGGGAGAGAAAACGGAAAATTACTCAGAGAGGAAATAAAACCAATCTCTCCGCCGGTACAATCTGAGCATCGCGCCTTATCCGCCCCGGAACAGGATACCGCTAACCTAGCGCTCACCTCGTCAGGTGTCCCCGCCCCGGATTCCTTCCGGTTTCATGATAGGGTTGGATGAAGATTTTTCAAAACTTCTTCGTGGTCGCTGAAAGGATGCATGACGCCTTTAACAATTTGCCCAGGCTCGTGCCCTTTGCCGGCCACAATCAACACATCACCGGAATCAAGTTTTGCCATGGCGGTCTTAATGGCTTCGGCGCGGTTGCCGATGTTGATGCCTCCGGGACAGGCTGCCATAATTTCATCCCGGATGACGGCGGCGTCTTCGGAACGGGGGTTGTCATCGGTAACATAAACCACATCGGCAAGTTCGGCGGCAATCCTGCCCATTTGCGGACGCTTGCCTTTATCGCGGTCGCCGCCGCAGCCGAATAAAACCTGAAGTTTTCCGGAAGTATGAGGCCGCATGGCTCTTAAAACATTTTCAATGGCGTCCGGCGTATGAGCATAATCGACATAAACCGCCGCCCCTGAATCTGTCTGGCCGATAAATTCAAGCCGGCCTTTGGCGCCGTGTATTTTTTCAGCATATTTGACAATTTCAAAAGGCCGCCCGGTCAGTTCGGCCGCCAGCCCGAGCGCACACAAAACATTCATGGCCTGAAACTCTCCGGCCAGAGGAATGTTAAGGGAAATTTCCCGGCCGTAATAACGGAGATCAAGCTTTTGCCCGTGGGGCAGGGGCACGGCGCGGTACAGTTGAATCTCCCTGCCGTTATGCCCATAAGTAACGGGCTTTTTGCCTGTTTCAAGACAGGCTTTTTCCAAAACCGGAAAAACATCAATATCGGCGTTAAGAACGGCGCTGCCGCCCGGCATCAGCATGTCGGTAAAAAGAAGCTTTTTGGCTTCGAAATAATTTTCCATGGTTTTATGATAATCCAGATGATCGCGGGTAAGGTTGGTAAATCCGGCCGCCTGAAGTTTAACGCCGCCGATGCGGTATTGACAAATTCCGTGGCTGGATGCCTCCATAATCATATAATGATATCCTTCCGAAGCCAGTTGAGACAAATCCCGATGAATGGTGAGCGGATCAGGCGTCGTCATGGCATATTGCGGCTCTTCATTGTTTTTTATCAAACCGAGCGTGCCGAGACTGGCCGCTTTCAGCCCGGCGGATGTTAATATCTGTCGGACAAAATCGGCAATTGAGGTTTTGCCGTTGGTTCCGGTAACGGCGGCAATATGTTCCGGCTGCCGGGCATAAAAGGCGGCGGCAATTTTGGCAAAATCCCGGTGTGGATTGTCGGAAAGCAAAAAAACAACGCCGGGACATTTGTCCGCAACGGAAAAGTCATCGGTCAAAACAGCGGCGGCGCCTTTGGCGGCCGCTTCCGGAATATAAGCATTCCCGTCAAAAGAAGTTCCCTTCAAAGCAGCAAAAAGAAAGCCTTTTTGTACCTGTCTTGAATCCGAAGCAATCCCGGAAATGTCGACATCGTCAGCGGGAACATTTTTCAAAGCAATATTTTTAACCAGCTCGGTAAGTTTCATCGATTCTCTCCTGAAAACAACCAAAAGGCTAACATAAAAAAACTAATAAACGGTTTAAGCTTGCATTTGCCCCGGAGAAAGGATAACATGCCAGAAAAACGAAAGAAAGGAAAAATGATGGCTGACGGGATGCTTTATTCGGAAGAAGATAAAAAACAGATGAAAGCAAGCTTTTTGGCATTAAACAAATCCCGCCTGCGGGAGCTCGTAAATTATGCGCGGCAGATGGAATACAGCCGCATCGGCATTGCCAGCTGTTTCAGTATGTATAAATATGCTTTGTTGCTGAAAGAAAAATTGGAGCAGGAAGGTTTTATGGTTTTTCTGAGCCATTGCAAGGAAAGCGGATTAAAAAACAACGACATTATGGAAGGCTGCGGAACCGGACCGTCCTGCGATCCGGCGCACCAGGCGGAATATTTGAATGGAGCACAAACGGACTTAAACATAAATTTCGGGCTGTGTCTGGGGCACGGACTGATTTTTTCCGCAAAGTCCCGCGCGCCGGTTACGACGTTTGTCGTCAAAGATTTTGCGGCGGAACATAATCCTTTGCGCGAATTATTGCCCGAAAATGATTGACCTTCAAAACATCACCGTCCGTATCGGCGCCAAAACGCTTCTGGAACAGGCCTCGGCTCACATTCCCGAACATCGGAAAATCGGTTTGGTCGGTCCGAACGGCTGTGGAAAATCAACTTTGTTCAGAGTGCTGCGCGGAGAACTGGAAACCGAAAGTGGCAGCGTCTCAATGCCGTCAGCCGCCCGGTTGGTTTCTGTTGAGCAGGAAATTGACAACATTTCGCTGCCGGTAATGGAATTTATTCTTTCAAGAGACAAAGAACGGACAGAACTTTTGCAGCGCCTGGAAACGGCCGGTGTGGAGGAATTAGGTGAAATCCATGAACGATTGAATGTCATCGGGGCGTCATCAGCGGAAGCGCGGGCGGCGGTTGTTTTAAACGGACTGGGTTTTGGAAACGAAGATTTTTCGCGTCCCGTCCGGGAGTTTTCCGGAGGTTGGCGGATGCGTCTGGCTTTGGCGGCGGCGCTGTTTCAGCCTTCTGATATATTGCTGCTGGACGAACCGACCAACCATCTGGATCTGGAAACCACGCTCTGGCTTGAAGATTACCTGAAAAAATATCGGGGAACTTTGCTGATTATCAGCCACGACCGTCATATCTTGAATGAGCTGTGCGAATATATTGTCTGTTTTGAAAACAAAAAACTGGTTGTCTACGGCGGAAATTATGACACCTTTTGCCGCACGCGTGCCGAACAGAAAGAAACCCGCGAAAGATATCAGAAAAAACAGGAGCAGAAACGCCGGCATTTGGAAGCTTTTGTTGAACGGTTCAGATATAAGGCCAGCAAAGCCAAACAGGCGCAAAGCCGGCTGAAGCAGCTCGAAAAAATGCCGGAAACGGAGCTTTTGCCTGAAGATGCCGAAACGCATTTTAATTTTCCCGAACCGGATGAACTGCCGCCGCCGCTGCTCAATTTGGAAAATGTATCTGCCGGTTATGGCGAAAAAGTTGTGTTGCGCCGGTTGAATTTAAGCATCGGCAATGACAGCCGCATAGCGCTTCTCGGTGCCAACGGAAACGGAAAGTCAACGCTGGCAAAGCTCTTGTCGGGAAGAATAGCCCCGTTGTCCGGGAAACTAAGCCGTACGCCGAAATTAAAAACCGGTTATTTTGCCCAACATCAGACAGAGGAATTGCCGCTTGAGCAAACTGCGGCGGAATATATGAAAACATTGATGCCTGAAGCAGATGAAACCGGCGTCCGTACACATCTGGCAAGGTTTGGTTTGGAAAGAGAAAAAGCCCTGACCCGGATTGAACTTTTATCCGGCGGGGAAAAAGCCCGTTTATTGTTTGCCGCCATGTGCCGCAGTCGTCCTGAGCTTTTGATTTTGGATGAGCCGACCAATCATTTGGATATGAAGGCGCGGGAAGCATTGGTTGAAGCTTTGAATAATTATAAAGGAGCCGTCATACTGATTACGCACGATTTGCACATCATCAGTCTGACGGCGGATGAATTATGGCTGGTGGATAAAGGAACTTGCCGCCCTTATGACGGCGATTTGAAAGACTATCAAAAAATGATACTTTCTTCCGGAGAAAAAAAGCCGCCGGAAACAAAAAACGCGGAAAAAGTCAAAAACAGGGAAAAAGCCGCCGCTGTCAAAGCCGGGCAAAAAGAGTTGAAAAAGGATTTGAAAAAAATTGAAAAACAATTGGAAATATTATCTTTCCGTAAAGATGAACTTGAAGAAAGTTTTCAAAAAAGTCTGCCCCCGGAAGAAATTATTGCGGCGCAAAAAGAGCTGAAAATATTAACCGGACAAATAGCCCAAGCCGAAGAAATCTGGCTTGAACTTGCCGGAAAACTGGAGGAAAATTAAATTTCCTCATTGCTGAAAGGCGTGTTTTGCAAACGTTTTTGCGGCCGGTAAATAAAGATGTTTGTCGTTGTCGGAATATTGTAACGCCGGTGCCAGTAGCCGCGTTTTTCCATACATATGCGATAATCAACCGGACTAATTCTTGTATCGTCGCGCAGTGAGTTGACCATAACCGGCTGAGCGCCGGGATAAGGCACGTAAGATGCCCAAATTCCTTTTTGTGAATGCCAGTCTGCCCGCAAATCCATTTTAACTTCTTCGGAATAAAACCACGACTTTATGTCGGGAATAAAGCTGAAGTCTTCCGCCTCGCGCATACATTCCGAATGATCTCTTGCAAATTTTTCGGCGCCGGTATTTTCTTTTTCCCAATGAAAAATAACCTGCCCGCGCCCGCGTGTCATCCACGATGAACAGGAACAGACAAGCAACATTGATAACGAAAGAGACAAAAGACTTTTTTTCATGCTAAAAATCCAGATTCGCATAATGTTTTGCCGGAAGAATGCCTTTGATATTATCTTTCAGGATATCCTTAAAACTTGGTCTGGATTTTATTTTGGAATACCAGAGTTTGGCATTTTTATAGCCGTCCCAGGAAATGTCTCCCAGATAATCAATAACAGACAAATGCGCTGCGGCAGTAATGTCGGCCAGCGAAAATTCATCGCCGCCGAGATAATTCCGGCGCTCGGCGAGCCAGTCGACATATTCCATATGAAAAGCAAGATTATTCAATCCTGTTTTTAAAATCCGCGAGTCCGGAGCCTTTCCCAAAGCAAAACGGCGGATAACTTTTTCATAAACAATATTCTTATAAACTTCACGATAAAACTTGTCGTCAAACCATTCTGTCAGACGGCGGATTTCCGCCCGCAGCTTAACATCTTTCGGCAGCAGACGAACATCTGCGCCGGCTTCTTCCAAAAATTCCGTAATGGCATAATTTCCGGCAATGACGTTTCCGTCAAACAAAAACACGGGCAAACTTCCGGCCGGATTGATTTTAAACAAATCCTGAGACAAATTCCACGGTTCTTCTTCTCTCAAAACAAACAGCATCCGCTTTTCGCTCATCAAAATGCGGATTTTGCGGGAATAAGGCGAAATCGGATGATGTATTAAAAGAACCATTTTTATCCCCCGGATTAATTGCTGCAATCATACTAGCAACTTGAGCAAAAAGGTCAAGCGCCTTGCAAGGTTTATTTTGTAAAATCAGGCGCCACCACGCCGATATATTTTTGTTCGACGCTGCCGATATAGTCAGCCAGCGCTTTTTTTATGTTTTGGCCGGTTTCCGGTTTTTCCACAATCCGCTGCAGACCGTTTTTAATTTGATTGCGGTAGCGGGAAACTTTGGATACGCCGAGAAAAATAGGAATGTTCCATAGCGGTTGTTTTGAAAAACTGAGCTGGTTGCGCAGTCCCATTTCGGCCAGAACAACACGGGCATTATATTCCGATGCCAAAACATAGTCAACCTCTCTGAGATAAAGCTTTTTATACAATTCATAAGGAGAGTCGATTTTGACAACATCAAGCTTGGCCAGTTCTTTCACGACAAAATCGCTGAGATGTTCGCCGCTGCCGATGGCGCCTTTCATCTTTTTCAGATCGTCTGTTGTTTTAACTTCGTTAATTCTGTTTGGAGGCATGACCACCACAATGGGATTGTTGATAAGCGCCGGAAAAACATAATCAAGTCCGTCGTACATTTCTGTATCGTGATAAATCCCTAAAATAATGTCGATTTCGCCGCCGCGCACTTTTCTGACAAGAGTTTCATAAGGAGAGTTAACGGAATAATCTATCAAAAAATTGGCTTCTTTGCCGTATTGATCCAGAATTTGCTTGAAAATACTTTCATAGGAATCCGGATAAAAACGGTTGGGAATATAACCAAAAGGGGGATAGTCCAAAAAGCCGGTTGCCCGAAGCTGCTTGACTTCTCTGTTTACGGAAGTGTTAAACTCAACCTGTGCAAAGCCTTCTTTAATAAAAAACACCTCGATGACAGCCAGAAAAAATAAAATTTTGCCAATTTTTAACATGACAAACCTCTAAAATTTTTATATTATTTTAATAAATACAACATAACATAACAACGTTAAAAAACTTTTTAAACAGGAAAATATTTTAGGTATAAATTAAATGGATTTGGCTCAGAAATATTCAGAGACGGAACTCAGCGGCCTAAGTCAGTCGGAATTGGAGGTCAGAGCATTGATACGTACGGCTTCGGCGCTGAACATGATAAAAGAAAACTGGGAAGAAAAAAAGTCGGAACTGCCTCAGGCGCTTGAAAAAAACCGCCGGCTTTGGACAATTATCGCCTCGGCGATGGGAGAACCGGACTGTCCCCAGCCGGAAGAGGTGAAAAAAAATATAATTAACTTGTCATATTTTATTTTTAAAAAAACCAACAATGTTTTGGCCGAAACGCATCCTGAGCCGAGTACACTGAATATTTTAATAGATATCAACATGAACATTGCCCGGGGGTTGTCCGAGGGAAATTCCAGAGGGCGCAACGCCACTGCAGGTGAAAATAATAACGAATAAAAAAAACGGCTGAAAGCCGTTTTTTTTATTCACCGGTATACACTTGGCTTCCCGGAGGAACGGGGATTCCCATGCCTTCTTCCAGAACATTTGCATGCACAAAACCCATGTCGCCGTTATCCAGTGTAATTCTGAACCATGTTTTGTCCGGGCTGATTCCCGTAACCCGGACGGTTGTTCCGCTTTCCAGCCGGGTTAAAATGTCAAAATGATCGGAAGGCCCGTACATAACCTTGGCCTGTAGTCTGTCTTTCACATGATAAAGCATGTTACGGCTGTTGCTGTCTGTCCGGATATCTATGATTTTGGCAACAACGACATCGTCAAAGCTTTCCTGTCCGCCGAGATGCAGAACTTCACGATAATAATCAATTTTTTCGGGAACGCGGGGCAAACGGGAAAGAAAATACCCGGCGCCGATCGATAAAAAAAACGCACATAAAATTCCCCCCAGAACGGTTGGCGCCAGCAGCTGCAGACGTCGCAGACGGTCATAATTCCATCCGGCAGGAAGTTGTTGCGCGGTGCCGGGAAGCGCTTTAATAAATTTTTCCAGAAAAATTTTGGCTTCATCGTCGGCATATTCCCAGGCCTGACGGGCAGATAAGGAAGCCTGTGTGCTGAGGTGTTCTTGTTCATAAGCCAAAGCATTGTGAACAAGAAGGCAGAAATTATCCTGCCGGTTGGTTCCTGTGCCGGCATAATTGTTTTTTAAAACGGAAAAGTTTTTGACCAATGCGCCGGGAGACCACCACCCCAACAGACAGTTTAAAAAAGAATTTTTAAATACGATTTTTTCCGCTTCTTTATAATTACAAATATATTGATTTTTTTTCAGGGTATATTTAAATATTTTTCCTCTCAGGGAAAAGAGGCTGAGACACCGGACAAAAACATTGTTTTGCCCGGAAACATCAGTCAGAATTTTAAGTGAAAAAATATCCGGAAAATTTTCGGCGGGATGCGAACGGGCCGCCAAATCATAAACCAAACGGTTGTGTTCGTCGCTTAATATGTCATAAGCGGCAGAAATTTTTTGAAAAATTTCCATGGCTTCGGGCGACGGATTATGATCGGGATGCCACTTTTTTGCCATTTCCCTGTAATGCAGTTTAATTTCTCTCCCGTCAGCATCCGGAGACAAATTCAAAACGGCATAATACCCCAGAGGATCGGAAGAAAATTTTTTATCAATACTCATACCAATATTCCGTTAGACAAGCTCTTCTCTACCGGATTATCCCACGGTTTGATGAAATTTTCCTTAAATTTTATGCTGATGGTGCCGGTATATTTCATTTCATTCAGCGATTGGCTGAAAATATTTTTTATCATATTATTGATATCGGCCGGCAGAAGTTTTTCCGTACGGATAATCAGATCAAAGTGCCGTTTTTTTTCAAAAGACATTCCGTCGAACTGGATTTTTCCGAGAGCGCTGAGCGTCGTATCGACCATAAAGCGCGTTCCGTTTTCCTTACGCGGGGCTGAAGTGCTTTTTTTCTCGTCTTCTTTGCGCACGGCCATTTTTATATAAGAAATAAAATTGCCGGCAACAACCGGAATTTCAATCATCTTCCAACCGGCGCTTTCCCGGTTTGAGATATTCAGAAAAACATTAAGATTGTCGGAAACTTCTTTTGCTTCAACCGTTGATGAAGACAGTTGCAAAATCATATCTTTGCCCAGCCAGCGGGAAAGATTGTTTTCTTTGGCGGCTTTAACATAATTGACAAGAGTGGAAATAAAATCGTTTTTTGCCGGATTTGGAATTTTTTCAATAAGCTGCGGCAACAGCTTGAAACTTTCCACATTCCGGCGCAAAGGAGCCAGAATTTCAGGCAAAGAAAGTTTTTTGTCCCGGATATTTCCGGTTTGGGAAATATCAAAGCCGGCATCCGGTGATAAAAGTTCTTTCAAAGTCAGTTCCGGCTGCGGAAGAATATTTTTTGCGGTTGGAACATTTTCCTGTCCTTTAACGGATAACAAATAAAAAAATTGTTCAAGTCCGGCGCCTTCAGGCGAAAAACCGGCGGAATTTTGCAGCAGCCTGATAAACTGCACGGCAAAATCTCTGACAAGTTCCTCAAAATTTTCTCCTGTACGGTTCTGAAAACCGGATACGGACGGCATATTCAGCATAGCTGTCATAACTTGTTGTTTAATTTCTTCCGGCAGAGATGAAAAAAAAGCCGCGGCTTCAGACATAAGTTCAGGAAAAACATTCTCTGCCCGAAGGGCAAGCGGCAGAAATGCTTCTCCGGAACGGCCGGAATTTTTAACTGCCTGGCCGGTAATAACAGAAAAAGAAGGAATACCCTGTTGTTCCGGCAGGTTATTTTTTAAGGTTGAGGCGCCGGAAGAAAGTTCAATATTTACGGCCTGCTCAAAATTTTGCATTACTCCTGGACGGGAAGCGGCTAATTCCTGAAAAAAAACTTCAGGTCGCTTGTTATTGACGGAAGTCAGAACAACGGAAACACTTTTCCCCTCAGAAGGGGGCGAAACAACTTTTAATCCGAGTTGCAAATTCTTTTGTTCGGAAAGCAGATTTCCGGAAAGATTCAGCTTAATATTAAGAAAAGCTTCAACAACCGTTGCCGGGGTTTGAGATTTTTCAGCCTGAGGAGCAAAGGTCCCCTGCGGATAAAGGGAAATCTGAATTTTCCCGACAATGCCGTCTTTCAAGGCTTCTGAATCAATAAAATCAAGCAGCAGAAAATCATTGGCTTTCACGTTGCCCAAATCGGCGGGAAGTTTTTCGATTATTCCGCTGATTTGGCTGCTTTTTAACTGCAGCGCCAGTTCTGAGAGGCTGAGGGGTAAAACCGGGCTATTCATCGGCAGCCAGCTTTCGGGCAATATTAATAACGTCTTCGGCAGCTTCCGAAGTGGGAAAACGGTTAATAAGAGGCATTTGGTTGCGAATGGCGTCTCTCACCCGCGTATCACGCCGGACAATTCCCAAAAGGGGCGGGTTGATTTTCAAAAAATTCTGACAGGCTTTAAGCAGTGTTTCATAAGTACGTTGTCCTTCCCTGATGGAATTGGCCTGATTGACGACAATGACAATGTTGCATTTCGGATATTGCAGCGTCATAATCTTGATAAAAGCATAAGCGTCTGTCAACGAAGTCGGTTCATCCGTACAAAGAACAATAATTTTCTCCGCCATGCCGGATAAAATTCTGACGGATTTTTCTACCCCGGCGCCCATATCAAGAATAATTTTGTTGTAATTTGAAGCAAACAAAGCCAAATCTTCTCCTAAAATCTGCAAACGCCCCACCGGCATGGAGGCCAGCCCGGCAGAGCCGGAACGACCGGCAATCACGTCAAAATGTCCTTTTTCACAGGGGAAAACCACCTGGTTCAGCGTCAGACTGCCGTTAATGACGCTTCCCAAATCATATTTAACCATCAGGCCGAGTTGAATATCAATATTGGCCAGTCCCAAATCTCCGTCAAACAAAAGAACCTTTTGTTTAAAGGCGCTGAGTGCCTGAGCCAGTGTTATGGAAAACCAGGTCTTTCCGACGCCCCCTTTGCCCGAAGCTACGGCAATCATATTCCGGCCTTTTCTGAGACTGTGCAGACCGCTGCCGCGCGGCATAACCTGAAGAGTGTCCTGATTCATATTGTTCATTATAAACCTCGCCTTGATAATATTATGTCAAAATAAGCCGGGCTAAAGAAAGGCTGTCGACATCAGCCAGCCCTGCGGCAATTTGTGCGCTGACGCCGGCGGCGCAGAAACTCATCCCCGTACATCCGGCGACTGTCAGCAATGAACCGGCTCTTCTGGTCAGATCCATTCGGGTCGGAAGAAAATATGTTGCGCCGGTCGAACAGAAAATATCCGCAGTCTCCGCCGCATCATAAGAATTTTTTGCCGCATCCATGGTTAAGATCATGTCGGCTTTTACGGCTTCCGTCAGTCGGGAAAGTTTTTCAACTTCCTGTCCGATAAACGGATTAATACCGGGAGTGTCAATCAAAACATAATCGTAGTCTTTTCGGGCTTTTTCGGCGGCATCATGAAGCTGTCTGTCGTCTCCGGCACAAAAGAAGGGAACGGACAAAATATCTGCAAAAGCCTTCAGCTGGCTGTTAGCGCCGGCCTTGACCGTATCCGCGCTGATAATGCATGAAGTAAACTTTCTGAATTTTCCCTGAGCGGCGAATTTTGCAATGACGGTCGATTTTCCGCTTCCCGGAACCCCCATAAACAGTTTGAGTTTTTTTCCGGAATCATAAAGACTGCCGAAACGGAACATTCGGCTGAAACAGGCTTGCAGCAAAGCGGCGCTGTCGATATTTCTCTGCTCCTTGTAAATATTGCGAACCTGAGACAAAACCTTGTTTTGAACCACTTCGATAACGCCGTGATACGCCAAAGCTTCGCGAATGGCCGTATCGTCAAAAGCATTACGGGGCGGTATGGTCTGCAATTGTTCTTTTTCATCAAAAAAAACATCTTCGCTTTCGATGGCTGCCGTCAGACAAATTCTTCCGTCAGGAAGCTCTTCCGTAGAAACGATGACGGCGTCGGCGCCGAGTTCCTGCCGTACCAAAGCGAAGGCTTCTGACATATTCGGGGCTGTAAAAGGTTTTAATCGCATTTATTGTCCTTTTTTAAATCTGCCCGACGGTTTTGATTTTTGCTTTGGGATAAATTTCATTTTGCGACATAACCACCGTCATCGGCCGGAAGCGTTCAATAATAGACCTGACAAAAGGCCTGATGGCCGGACTTGTGAGCAAAACGCCGCTCTCGCCTTTGAGGGCCAGTTCTTCAAGCGTCTGACGCACTTTGGAAATAAAAGCTTGCAGCGCGGACGGAGCCATGGCCAGTTGGCGGTCGTCTCCTTCGCCCACGATCGATTCGGCAAAAGCCTGCTCCCATTCCGGGGAAAGAGTAACCAAAGGAATAATGCCGAGTTCATTGGTATTGGCGCTTGAAAGCTGCCTTGCCAGCCGTGAACGAACATGTTCCGTAATCATCATCAGACTTCGGGTCGAGGCGACGGCTTCCGAAATTCCTTCAAGAATTGTCGGCAGATCACGGATGGAAACACGTTCCTGCAGCAGATTTTGCAACACGCGCTGAATGGCGCCGATGCTGACTTTCCCCGGAACAAGCTCTTTAACAAGCTTTTGCTGTTCTTTGTCGAGTTCATCCAGCAGTTTCATGGTTTCGGCATAAGACAGAAGTTCCGGCATATTATCTTTGACCAGCTCTGTAATATGGGTGGTAACGACGGTTGCCGGATCAACCACGGTATAACCGCGAAACATGGCTTCTTCACGGTATGAAGGATCAATCCACATGGCCTTTAATCCGAAAGTCGGTTCAAAAGTATTTTCTCCGGGCAGGTTTATTTGCTCTCCGTGCGGATCCATTACCAACAACTGGGTAGGCCTGAGTTCGCCCTGTCCTGATTTGACTTCTTTAATATAGATATTATATTCGTTGGGCTGAAGCTGCATATTATCCTGAATGCGGATGGACGGCATGACAAAACCGAGTTCCATTGCCAGAGAACGCCGCAAAGCCTTTATCTGATCAGTCAGTTTGCGGTTGGTTTCTTCATTAACCAGCGGCAACAAACCGTATCCGATTTCCAACCGGATAAGATCTATTTTTAAAGCATTGGCAATAGGCTCGTCCGACGGTTTTGCCAGTTTGCCCTGTTTGAGCTCCTGTTCTTTTTGTTCGGCCTGCCGCTGCCTGATCAACTGGTGCTGTTTATTGAGATAAAAGGCCGTACCGCCCGTCAAAACCGAAAGCAGCAAAAAAGGCAAAGCCGGCGTTCCCGGCAGCATGCCGAGACACAAAGCCAGAAAAGAACTCATGCCCAAAGCTTTCGGATAATTTGAAACTTGGGCAAATAAAACTTTGTCGGTAGCATCGGTCATTCCGGCTTTGGAAACCAGAATACCTGCCGAAACGGAAATAATCAGTGCCGGAACCTGAGCAACCAGTCCGTCGCCGACCGTCAGTCTGATATAAGTTTCGGCCGCGTCCGAAAAACTCATGTCATTTTGAACCATACCGATGATAATCCCGGCAACCACGTTGATAAAGGTAATAATTAAACCGGCAATGGCGTCTCCGCGCACAAATTTTGAAGCACCGTCCATCGCCCCGTAAAAAGAACTTTCTTTGGAAAGGTCTTCGCGCCGGGCTCTTGCTTCATCTTCCGTAATCAGTCCCGATGAAAGATCCGCGTCAATGGCCATTTGTTTGCCCGGCATGGCATCCAAAGCAAAACGGGCGGCAACTTCGGCAATACGCCCGGAACCTTTGGTAATAACGACAAAATTCACGATAACCAGAATGGCAAACACAATAACGCCGATAACAAAATTGTTTCCCATAATAAAGCCGCCGAAAGCTTTGATGACTTCTCCCGCTGCATCCGGCCCCTTATAGCCGTCGGATAAAATCAGCCTTGTCGAAGCCAGATTGAGGGACAGACGGTACATGGTTGTAATCAGCAACACCAGAGGAAACGCATTAAACTCATTTGGTTTTTCAATAAAAATAGCCGTCATCAGCACCAGGCAGGCGATGGTAATGGAAAAAGCCAGAGCAATATCCAAAAGCCAGGCCGGCAGGGGCATAATCAAAATAACCAGCATCAGAATAATGGACAGGGCAAAAAAGATATCGCCGCGCTTAGTCGACGAAAGCAGCATTTCTTTAAGACTCTTTCCGCCAAAAACAGAAGCTGTATTTTGTGTCTTTTTTGCCATGAAACGTTACCTCTGAGCTTCGCCGGGAAGGTTATAGCCTTCGGCTTCATATTGTTTGAGTTTGTTTCTGAGCGTGCGGATGGAAATGCCGAGAATGCTCGCGGCGGTTGTTCTGTTGCCGAGGGTATGCTTGAGCGTGTCGATAATCAGCGTGCGTTCCATACTGGCAACGGTTTTTCCGACAAAACTGCCGTTAGGCGCCTCTTCGGAAGCTTCTTTGCGGATAACCGCCTCGGGGTTATTGAGAACAACGGCTTCCGGCATAATCTTTTCGCCGGAGTTCATTAAAACGGCGCGGTGAATGGTGTTTTCCAGTTCACGCACATTTCCGGGCCAGAGATAATTTTTAAGCTTGGCTTCGGCGTCGGCAGATAACTCTTTGAGTGGCAAATCGTTCAGTTCTGAATATTTCTTAACAAAATGTTCGGCCAGCACCGGAATATCTCCGGGACGTTCTCTGAGAGGTGGAATATCAATATTCACCACGTTCAGCCTGTAATACAAATCCTGCCGGAAAGTTCCGTTTTTAACCGCTTCGGCCAGATTGCGGTTAGAGGTCGCAATAATGCGCGTATTAACCTTAACGGGAGCTTTACCGCCGATACGGTCGATTTCTTTTTCCTGAATGGCGCGTAGCAGCTTTGATTGTATTTTTATATCCATTTCCGAAATTTCATCCAGCAGCAGCGTTCCGTCGCTGGCTTCCTCAAATTTTCCGATTCGCCGGGCTACGGCTCCGGTAAAAGCTCCTTTTTCATAACCAAACAACTCTGATTCCAACAAAGTTTCCGGAATTGCGGCACAGTTGACGGCAACAAACTTTTTGTTGTTTCTTTTAGAATTGTCGTGAATAAAGCGCGAAAAAATTTCTTTTCCCGTTCCGGATTCTCCGGTCAGCAGAATATTGGCTTCCGAAGGCGCAACCTGTTTGGCCAGTTTAAGGATGTTTTCGGTTTTCGGATCGCCGTAAATCAAGGCGTGGTTTTCGCGCGTGGCGGCAGCCAGCACGGCGCCGATAAGTTCGGGATCCGGGGGAAGGGGAATATATTCTTTTGCGCCGGCCTTGATGGCTCTGACGGCCAGCGAAGTATCGTTGGCAACGCCGCAGGCAACCACCGGAACGGTAATGCGTTCGCTCTCAAGCTGCTGAATAAAACGATAAACATCAAGTTTAACGTCAATCATAACCAGTTCGACAGCTTTTCCTGAACGCAGAATTTCAAGAGCCGGTTCAATATCGTCGGCAACGGAAACATATCCGCCCTGAGCAAAAGCGATTTTGCTGGCGGCGCCGATCTGACCTTCCAATGTTCCGACAATAAGCAGTTCCATTTACGAGCCTCGTTTCGACTTATTTGTTAACCGATTTGACAACTTCGGTCATGGTAATGCCGAGCTTGTTGTCAACCACCACGACTTCGCCTCGGGCAACCAGATTATTGTTGACATAAATATCAATAGCTTCGCCCACTTTGCGGTCGAGTTCGATAATTGCGCCTTTGTTGAGAGACAAAAGCTGGCTGACGGTCATTTTTGCCTTTCCGAGGATGGCCGAAACCTTTACCGGAATATCATAAACAGGTTCCAGATCTGCGGCCGAACTCGGAATGTCAAAGTTGTCAATATCACTTTCTTTTCTCAAAACCGGATCATCTTCGGCGCCTTGGTTTTCGTTCATCTCGTCTAGCTTTAAATCTTCGCTCATATGTTTGCTCCTCTGTTTGCGCTACTCAGTATCCAATATTTTTATGGTTTTATCAAGCATATCCGTACTGTTTCTTTCCGCACCGCCGTTTTCCCATTCAACGCGGCAATCCTGCGGCGGCAGCTTGGCATCTTTATGCAGGGCGATTTTTCCTTCAAAATCGGCTGTTCTGGCCAACCGTGCAATAACTTCCTGCGCCTTGCCGATGACGGCGGGGTTAAAATAAAATGCCAGTTTGGGTTCTGCTGCAAAATTTTTGAAATTCTCTTCTAAAAATTCGGCAATCAGATTTTCGGCATCTTTCTCAAGAAGCGACGGCACCAGCTTACTGACCAGAGCCTTGGCCATATCTTTAAATTGCAAATTCAGACTGTCCCGAAGCGACTTGTAATCAGACAAGGCTTTTTCCATGGATTCGGACAGCCGTTCCAGCATTTTTTTATCGCTTTCCGCAGCCGAAGCCGCCGCTTCATCCAGCCCTTTCTGAAATGCGGCAGCTTCTGCGGCTTTGATTTTTTCGGCAACTTCTTCTTCCGTATAGCCCTGAATAACGGGAGGAAGCTCAACCGCCGCCGAAGAAGCATACGATTCTTCTTTTTCATGAGCTTCTTCCCTGCTTTCTTTTTCTTCGGCCGGTTCCTCTTCTTCTGAAACAGGTACATTGTCAGCTTCTTCCGGAACGGACAGAGCCGTATCCGTTTCGGGAATCTCTATAAGAGGCTGAACTTCCTCCTTGTCTTGTATAACAAAATTATCAAACAAAAATTTCTGATATTGAACCATTGCCTGATAATATCCTTAATAAACCATTTCGTCGCTGTCTTTGCCTTCGCTGATGACGATTTCTCCGGCATTGGACAATTCCTTGGTGGTATTGACGATATATTGCTGAGCTTCTTCGACATCGCGCAGCCGAACCGGCCCCATGGCTTCCATGTCTTCTTTGATGATTTTTCCGGCGCGGGAAGACATATTGTTAAAGAACAGATTCTTAATGGTATCGGAAGCGCCTTTCAGAGCCACGGCAAGTTTGTCTTTGTCAACATTGCGCAGCAAAATCTGAATTCCCTGAGAGTCGACCCGTACAAGGTCTTCGAATGTAAACATAAGCGATTTGACTCTTTCGGCCGATTCCGGATTCCTGTCTTCCAAAGCATCCATAAAACGGGTTTCCGTCCCTCTGTCCAACGAGTTGAAAATATCGGCAATAAGTTCGTGGGAATCCCTGCGGGTCGATTTCGACAGGTTGCTCATAAACTCTTTGCGCAGCGTTTTTTCCAGGCCGTCCAAAACCTCTTTTTGCACCGAGTCCATCCGGAGCATGCGCATGACGATTTCCATGGCAAAATTTTCCGGCAGCAGGGCAATGACCTTGGCGGCATGCTCAGGCCTGATTTTTGAAAGAATAACGGCAATGGTCTGCGGATATTCGTTTTTAAGATAATTGGCCAGAACATGTTCGTTGACATTGCCGAGCTTGTCCCACATTGTTCTTCCGGCCGGGCCTCTGATTTCTTCCATGATGTTGGCAACGCGTTCTTTGTCTAACGCCTTTGAAAGCAGCCTTTCCGTCGATTCGTAAGTTCCGACCAGCGTACTGGCGCTGGAAAGCTTTTCGTTAAACTCGTCAAAAAGCTGTTCCACCACATTGGAGTTTACTTTGCCCAGACTGGCCATAATAACGGACAATTCTTTGATTTCTTCGTCATCCATCAGCGAAAAAAGAATAGATGCCTTTTCTTCATCAAGCGACATCATCAGAATAGCGGCTTTTTGCTGTCCCGAAACCAGATTATAATCATCTATCACATTTTGTTTCATCTGTTCTGTGCCTCAGTTGTTGTCGTTTTGATAAAGCCATGAGCGGATAATGTTTACGGCGGCATCCGGATTTCTCTCTACCGTATCATTAATTTTCTTAAGCGAGGAAACCTTAATCCGCCCGTCAATTTTATTCATATTGATAAGTTCCTCAACCTCGTCGTTTTCATCACTCAGAAAATTGGAAAGCAGCAGGCTGTCTTCATCCGGATTGTCTCCGAGCAGCTTGGTGTCCCCGTTTTGGGAGCCTGAAATATCAAAGGCATTGTTGATTAAGGGCCTGATAACCAGCAGAATAACCAGAATTGCCACAATAGCCACGCCGATACCTTCAGCAATACGCATAATTTCCTCCTTTGTAAAACCCATAATCAACGGTTCCGGAGCTTTGTCCGGCTCAGGTTCAAGTGATGCAAAACGCATGTTTTCGACTTCAACGGCATCTCCGCGCTCGGCATCAAATCCGACGGCGGATTTTACCAAATCTGACAATTGTTTCATTTCTTCTTCCGAGCGGGGACGATAAACATATTTTCCTTCACTGTTTCTTTCATAAGAACCGTCAACCACAACCGCTACTGTCAACCGGCGGATTGTTCCCGTATTTTTGACTTTGTTGCGGACGGTTTTGGAAATTTCATAATTTATGGTTTCTTCCGAACGGGAGTTCTGTGAATATGATCCTGAATTTTGTTGAGGCATGTCTCCGTTGGGAATATTTTGAGCCACGGTTACCGTTCCGTCGCGGTCTGTACTGGAGGAGTCGTCGTTAATGGTGGCTTGCGAACGGACAACCTGGCTGTCGGGATCAAAAATTTCTTCATTTGTAACCACCTGGTCAAAATCCATGTCCAAATAAACCTGCGCCCGTACTTTGCCGGGACCGGTGGTCTTTTCCAGCAGATTTTGAATATTGCGGGCCATTTTCAATTCCTGTTCCTGACGGTTCAGCTCATTGCGTGCGGCCGTCAACGTGTTTTCATCTTCATAATTATCGGTCAGTAAATTTCCGAAACTGTCGGCAATGGCCACATTTTTAACATCAAGTTTGGGAACGGCTGCGGCAATCAGCTTTTGAATGGCGATAACGCTTTTGGGATTAAGCTTTCCTTCAGCGGTTGTAATAATGACGGAAGCCGAAGGCTGTTGTTCTTCTCTTGAAAACATTTCTCTTTTGGGCAGAACCAAATGGACGCGTGCGTTCTTGACGTTTTCCACGCTGCGGATTGTACGGGCAAGCTCTCCTTCCAGCGCCCGGATAAGATTGACATTCTGAATAAAATTGGTCGAACCGAGCGCGTCGGAGTGGTCAAAAATCTCATAACCGACATTGGCGCCTTTGGAGGCCAGAGCCAGATCAGCCGTATCAATGCGCATCCGGTTTACGTCTTCTTGCGGAACAAGAATTTCTGTACCGTTGTTTTCCAGTTTGTATTTGACGTTTGAAGTTTCCAGCTGGGTAACAATCTGTTTGGCGTCTTCAAGTTCAAGATCGGAATACAACACGGCATACTCGACGGAATTCATCTGCGAGGCAAGATATACGAAAAAACTGATTAAAAACAATATAACCGCCGCTAGGGAAGCCAGTCTCCCCGGCGATAGATTCTTAATTGTTTGCACAAAATTATTCATAGATTCCCCAATCTACTTTTTTTAATTTCCCCTCTGAACTTATTTATAATATTTTTTGGGGGAAAAGAATAGGAAATTGCAAAATATTAACAGATTGTCATAAAAAACCCCGGACAATTCGTTGAAGCCGGGGTATAACCTTAGGAAAAAAAGTCAAAAATACGGATTTTAAACCATTCTGGTTAATTCATCCAGCATTTCATCCGCCGTTGTGATAATGTTTGTTGCCGCGGAATAAGCACGCTGGGTAACAATCATGTTTGAAAATTCGGTTGCAAGATCGACGGTCGAACTTTCAAGAGCATTGGATGAAATTTCACCGGCACCGCTGGTTCCGGCGCGTTTAAGCAAAGCTTGTCCGGAACTGTCCGTCTCAATCCAGGCGTTGCCCGTCAGGGCTTCCATGCCGTTCGGATTGGAAAACGTTGCCAACGGCAGAATGGCAATCGGACGCGTTTCACCGTTGTCAAACAAAGCCGTAACAACACCGCTTTCATCAATTTGAACGCCTGAATAGCTTCCGAATTTTGCACCATCCTGATTAATATAGCTGGTGGTAAAATCGCCGGAAAGATTGGTCAGCCCGTCATTGGTACCGATATTTCCCATTTTCAGTTGAATTGTGGTGCCGTTTCCGAGAGAGCCGTCCATATTTTCAGCGCCGTTTGCCCATTGAATGGCCATTTCGTCGACATTAAAATATTTCGGCGTACCGTCGGAATTAAAACGGACGGCAGGAACCAGAGAACCCTGCTCAACCTCGTGGTTGCCGACGGAAAACTCGCTTCCGAGAGTAATTTCGGCGGCCAGATTCGTGCTCCAGCCGATATTCTTGTCGCGGGCGATTCCGCTGACGGCGGCGCCGAGCTCCTGTACGCTGAAAACAATATCCCCACCGGTGGATGAGGGCAAAATTTCAAGGCTCATGCCACTGGCGACAAAGCGTTCGGGCTCTGTGGCATTAAGATTGAGAGCGCTGCTGAGCAGGGAAAGCATTTGCGGCACGTCAACCGTTGCGCCGCTGATGGCGCCGGCAAGATCAACCGTAATCTCATCGCCGCCGGCAACGGTACCGTTTGTGAAAGTATAAGTTTTACCGTCGATGGTAATGCTTTTACCGACATAATCGGCCGCATTTTTTGATGTAAAGTCAATACGGGCGGAATTTTTAATGTCTTCGTCAATCTCCGGAATTTCGAAAATTCCGGTCGGAATGCCGGTATCCTGTCTCGGATTGCAGGCGCTCTGAACACAGGAAAGCGTCTTGCTGGCATCAATGGTCAAAGCAGCCCCGGCCGTTGATTGAACGATGGAAATGGTATCGCCGCTTGCTGAAAAACGATTGGCGGAAGGAACATTTTCCTGAATAGCCGTCAGAAAAGCATTGGTAAAATCTTCAATCGAGACGATTCCGGAAGAAAGATCTACGGCAATGTTTCCGGGCTGCACGGTATTGGGCGTATTTGTAAACTCGAAAGTATAAGTTGTCCCTGTCCCGGCATCCGTAATGGATATGGTTGAGCCGTTCTGCGGAATGGAGCTGAATTCAAGCTGTCCGGCTGCTGCATAAACATCCGGCGTGGCGTCGATGGTGTTGCTGTTGCCGTACAGAATACTGTTGGCGGCGCCGCTGGGAACGCTGGACGACATATTCCAGCCGTTGGAGCTTGTTTTGGTAAAGTTAAGGCTCATATTGCTGGCGTTTCCCAAACTGTCATAAATCAGAGCCGAAACCTTCTGCGTGGAGCCGATGGCGTCCGTGCTGGGCAAATTGGCTCCGAAGCTGATTTGCTGCGTCGGAGTTGCCGTTCCGCCGATGGTTGCCAGATTAACAGGCTGCAGATTGCGGTTGTCAATGATGTTGTCATTAATATAAACCGTGTTTCCGTTGCTGTCATAATAAGCCTTCATATAAGTAATACCGTTGATGTTTACGGTGCTGGCGTTGGCGTTTCCGTCCCAGGGAAGCAGAGACCAGCCTTGAGCATAAAAACCGCCGGTATTTACCAGATAGCCGTTGTTGTCAATGTCAAAATCGCCTGCGCGGGTATAAGCCCACAAATCGCCTTCGCCCGGATTGGCGGCCTGATTGACGACAAAATAACCGTTTCCGCTGATGGCAACCGCCGTTGAAGACGAGTTTGAAGCAAGCAGCCCCTGAACGTTAATTCCCTGTTTGCTGACCGGCTGAACGCCGCCCGGGGAATAATAACTGCTTGACGTTTGTTTTGTGACAAGCGTCTGAAACGAAGTGTTTGTGTTTTTATAACCGACGGTGTTGATGTTGACGATATTGTCGGAAATAGCCCCCATCGCGTTCGACTGGGCAGCCAGTCCCGAAATACCTGATTGTAAAGCACCAAAAATACTCATAATTCTTCTCCTAAAGTTTTAATAATTATAATAACCCGAGA
The DNA here is from genome assembly GCA_949289935.1 of uncultured Pseudomonadota bacterium. Taxonomy (GTDB): domain Bacteria; phylum Pseudomonadota; class Alphaproteobacteria; order RF32; family CAG-239; genus HGM16780. The sequence goes on from CASEQD010000012.1 coordinate 26,649, forward strand.
GTGGCTGCCGCGGCGGCTGTTCGTGCAACGGCCGCAGCTGCTTCGGCAATGCCGGAGTCTTCTTCTCCGGAATTTTCTCCGCTTTCGGCAGATGAATCGCCGCTGCCTTCGGCGTCGCCGGCTGATGACTCACCTTTATCAAAATAGTCTTCATTGCGGATTGTCAGAATATCGCTCAGATTGGCGGTCACCGCATCGCCGAGTCCGACATACACGCCGTTGGAATCACTGGCCACGCCGGTAACTTTTCCGAAAATACTGGTAATGACGCTGGCTTCTGTTTGTCCGGAAGGAACGGTTGTCGAAACCGAAATCTGATAAGCGCCGTCTTCCAGCTGATTGCCGTTGGAATCTTTTCCGTCCCATGTAAATTCGTGAGTTCCGGCGCTGGTTTCGGCCGTTTCCGAATAAACAATCTTGCCGGACATATCTTTAACGGTAATAACAGCGGAAGAAACATCCTTATCCAGCGTATAAGCCGCTTTGGCTTTTCCGCCTTCCAGCGGCATAACGTCTCCCAGAACCTGAGCCACTTTTCCGATATAGGACACGGCCTGTGCACCGAGATTTGAAATGTTTAGCGACAACAGGCTGTCAAGCTTTTCATTGGTTTGAATGGCCTGTTCAACGCTGGAATATTGAACCAGTTGATTGGTAAATTCTGCCGTATCCATCGGATCCAGCGGATCCTGATATTTCAGCTGGGTGGTCAGAAGGGTCAGAAAAGTGTCCATATCGGCTGACAAAGTCTGCGAAGCGGAATTTGTCGAAGATACGCCGGTTTGAACATAACCGTTAATCGAATTAACGTCAGACATGGCTTTTCTCCTTTCATACTCTTATGTTGAGGGCGGATGTTCCGTCCCATACATCATAACTGGCCGATTCTTCGGCAAAGTTCTCATTTCCGGCTTCCCGGTTGAGGGCATCGCCCAAAAAGCTGCGCAGATTGCTGCCCTCATTTTGGCGTCCGGCTTGGGAATCATCCCTGAAACTGAAGCTGAAACTTCCGTTGTCGGTTTCAAAACCGGCCTCGTTAAAAGCCTTTTCCAACGACGGAATTTCTTTTTGCAGCATATCCATTGTTTCCGGACGACTGGAAATAATATGTGCCTGCAGTTTGCCGTCTTTGGCTATCTGCATTTTAATTTCAATATGCCCGAGTTCTTCCGGCTTCAGCTGCACATTAATGGTATCTACGCCTTTAACCGCAGATTTTGTAATATTAACTTTGATTTGCTCGACGGCTTCTTTCCCCAATCCTTTGTAAACATCTCGGAAAGAGGTTTTGTTTTCGGTTTCGGCTCGTCCCTCGGTTTTAACGGAAGCGGACAAATCAGCGGCCAGCGAAGCATGTCCTGAAGAAGCCTGCTGCAGACCGCTTCCGGATTGAACATTTTGCAAAGTTTCGGTCTTGCCGGAAACTGCCGGATCAATCTGATTCTGCCCGGCGAAATTAAACAGATTGAGCTGCTGAGCTGTCTGAGGTTCGGATGTTTGAACGGAAGAACGTTCAACGGCGGAAGAAACAATATCGGTGTTTTTTTTGAGAGCAGGCTCTGTTTTGGTTTCATAAGCAGATTGCAAAACCTGCGTCGCGGAAAAATCTTCTTTTGCCGTTGCATAGGAAAAATTTTCCTCCGTAACGGAAACATTGACCCTGGCTTTTTTGTTGCCGCCGATAACCTCGGACAATTTTACAGCCTCTTCGGCGGCAGTTTGGAGCGGCATTTCGGCGGACTGAGTGTTGGTTTGAGACATGGCAGCCGCATCCTGTCCTTTTTTGACAATGCGGGAAACTGGCGACAGCCCGCTTATTCCGGACATTTCAATATTTTCTTCCGGAGACGGCATTTTGCCGGTATTGATTCCCTGATTTAATATTCCGGCAGCTTTGTCCTGTTGCCCGGATGATTTAAGATTTGCTGCGGCAACAAGTGTAATGTCCGATTTTCCGTCAAGGCTCTGAAAAGGAATCATACCGCTGTTTCCGTCGGACAAAAGCTGAGCCAGCTGTTTGCCCTGCATAACGGAATATTCGCCGGTCTCGGCATTGAAAACGGTAACGGCGCCGGCCTGAGACAGTTCGGCCGGAGATATTTCGTCGCCGGTTGCCGGAAGCTGGAGCTGAACGGCGTCGGCAATGTCGTCCCCGGTGTTTTTGTCTTCATCCGCCGCCGGTTCTGAGGCAGTATCGGTAGTATCCTCGTGCAAACTTTCAGCCTTGTCTTCGGCCGGGGATGTTTTCTTGTCTTCGTTAACAGAAGAAGATTCTTCGGCAAACTTGTCTTCAGCCGGAATATCTTGCTTTTCTTCCCTGTCGGAAGCTTTTTCGGCGGTATTTTCCTTTTGGGCGTCCTGAACCGGATATTGTGATGAACTATCCCCGGAATTCTGATGGAAGGAAACCTGTTTTCCTGACGATGCGGCAATCTCGTTTCCGGCAGGACTGAAAAAATTTTTGCTGTTGATTAAATCAATAAACTCGGCGCCCGCGGAAGATTTTTTTGAAGTTTCTCCGTTTTGGGACGGTGAACCGGTCGTTCTTCCGGCCATCATATTGTTAATATTGTTTATATCTTTAATTTCCATGGCAAAAATCCTTAAATTAAGTTGCTCTAAAAATAAAATGCAAAAAACGTGCCAAATATATTTTTTTTTGCAAAAAAATCCCCCGTTTCCGGGGGAGTTGGGCATAACAATAAAAAATCTGGCTCTTACTTCTTTTCTTCGGTTTGCGCCGGATCCTTAATTTCCTTGCCGTCCAGAGAATATTTTTCTATTTTGGCTTTTTCATACAATTCGCCAAAAGTTTCCCCGATGGCCTGCTGGGTCAGAATACCCTTCAGCTGAGGCTCCATCTGCTTTTTGGGCAAAGGCTTGGCGTCTCTGATGTCTTCGACCAGAATAACATGATAACCGAACTGGGTTTTAACCGGTTTTTGAGAATACTCGCCTTTTTTCAGGGCAAAAGCGGCTTCACCAAATTCCGGCACCATCATTTGTTTGGTGAAATAACCGAGATCGGCCGGTTCTTTGGAATAGGTCTGTGCCAGCTCGTCAAACTTTTCGCCTTTTTTCAGCTTGGAAATAACTTCTTTGGCTTTTGTTTCTGAATCGACCAGAATATGCTTGGCTTTGACTTCTTTTTGTCCTTTGAATTCTTTTTCATATTGTTTATACAGGTCGTCGATTTTATCCTGCGTAATCATCTTGTCGACTTTCTTTTCAAGATAAATTTTGCGGGCAATTTCTTCTTTGGCGTTTTGCACCTGCTTTTTATATTCGGGCGTGTCGGTTACTTCGGCTTCTTCAGCGGCCTGATACAACAGCTTGCCGTTAACATAGACGTCCAGAGCCTTGGCGTAAAAATCGTCAAAGTTGACGCGGCTGTTTATTTCCGGATTGTCTTTGTAGCCTTCACGCATCTCCTTAACCGTGATTTTTTCGCCGTTGACTACGGCCGCCACGCCGTCTTTTCCTTCGGCGCGGGCCGTAAGCGGGTTGAGTACCAGCAGGGAAAGGGCTGCTGCGGCCAATAATTTATTACGCATCTGTACCTCCATAAAAATTAACTCACGTTCATTTATAAAAGAAGTTGATTTTTTTTCCAAGCAATTTTTTTAGAAGTTTATAAATCTGTGCAAAGTATTGACTTTATCCGGCATTGACACTAAATGTAGGATAATATGTAAAAAGGTAATAAAAATTAAGGAATTATAATGCTGGGAAAAATCGCAAAAACCATTTTTGGCAGCGCCAATGACAGATTTGTAAAAAGACAATATAAACTCGTTCAAAAAATAAATTCGCTGGAACCGGCGGCGGAAAAACTTTCCGATGAAGAATTAAAAAACAAGACGGAAGAGTTTCGTTCCCGCTTAAAAGAAGGTGAAACGCTTGACGATCTGCTGCCGGAGGCTTTTGCCGTTGTCCGCGAAGCGGCCAAACGCACGCTCGGCCAGCGCCATTACGATGTTCAGCTCATCGGCGGCATTGTTTTGCACCGCGGCATGATTGCTGAAATGAAAACCGGTGAGGGAAAAACGCTGGTCGAAACACTCCCGGCTTATCTGAATGCGCTGGAAGGAAAGGGTGTTCATATCGTTACCGTTAACGACTACCTGGCTCAGCGCGATGCGGAGTGGATGGGGCAGATATTCCGTTTTCTCGGGCTGACGGTCGGCTTCATTGTTCATGGCAAAAGCGATGAAGAGCGCCGCGAAGCTTACAATTGCGACATCACTTATGCCACCAACAACGAGCTTGGTTTCGACTATTTGCGCGACAACATGAAATTCAGCCTGCGCGAAATGGTGCAGCGCCCGTTTAATTATGCCATTGTCGATGAAGTCGATTCTATTTTGATTGATGAAGCGCGTACGCCTCTGATTATTTCCGGCGCCGCGGAAGATTCTTCCGAAAAATATATTTCGGTCAACCGCGTCATTCCGAGGCTTGTCCCGGCCGATTACGAAAAAGACGAAAAAGCGCGTACCGTTGTCCTCACCGAAGCCGGTATGACCCATGTTGAAGAATTGCTGCGCGAGGTCGGGCTGATTAAGGAAGGGGGACTCTACGATTTGGCAAACGTAACCCTTGTCCATCATGTCAATCAGGCGCTCAGGGCGCACAAAATGTTTACCCGCGATGTTGACTATATTGTCAAAGACGGCAAGGTAATGATTATTGACGAGTTTACCGGCCGTATGATGGAAGGGCGTCGTTATTCCGACGGACTTCATCAGGCGCTGGAAGCCAAAGAAGGAGTTGAAATCCAGTCGGAAAACCAGACTCTGGCATCCATCACTTTCCAAAATTATTTCCGCTTATATCCCAAACTGGCGGGAATGACCGGAACGGCCATGACCGAGGAAGCCGAATTTAATGAAATCTATAATCTGAATTGCATTGAAATACCGACCAACCGTCCGGTCGTGCGCAAAGATGAACATGATGAAATCTATCGTACGGCAAAAGAAAAATACAATGCTATTATTGATACAATTCTGGACTGCCACCGCCGCGGCCAGCCGATTCTGGTCGGAACGACCTCCATTGAAAAATCGGAACTGGTTGCAGATTTGCTGCGCAAGCGCTCGGATATTCATTTTGAAGTCTTAAATGCCCGCCACCATGAACGCGAAGCGGCGATTGTGGCGCAGGCCGGCGTTCCCGGTGCCGTAACCATTGCCACCAATATGGCCGGCCGCGGAACCGACATCCAGCTCGGCGGCAATCTTGACATGCGTCTGAAAAGCGTTTTGAAAGGAGACGAAACCGGGGCGGAAATTGAAAAGATTAAAGAAAAAATCAAAGCCGAAATTGCAGCCGGAAAAGAAAAAGCGCTGGCCGCCGGCGGTTTATATGTTCTCGGGACGGAACGCCACGAAAGCCGCCGTATTGATAACCAGCTGCGCGGACGTTCCGGACGCCAGGGAGATCCGGGAACGTCAAAATTTTTCCTGTCTCTGGAAGACGACCTCATGCGCATTTTCGGATCCGAGCGGATGAGCGCCATGCTGCAGCGTCTCGGCCTGCCCGAGGGTGAAGCGCTTGTTCATCCGTGGATAAGCCGTGCTATTGAAAAAGCTCAGCAAAAAGTGGAAGAGCGCAATTTTGACATTCGTAAAAATCTTCTCAAATATGACAATGTCATGAACGACCAGCGCAAGGTTATTTACGAACAACGCCGGGAACTGATGGAAAGTAGCGACGTTTCCGCCACTGTTGATGAAATGCGCGATGAATATATTGAAGATGTTGTTTCGGCTTATGTGCCGCACGGCAGCATCCCGTCCGAATGGCCGTTAAAAGAGCTTAAAGCCGAATTGCTCCGCATTACCGGAACGGATCTTCCTCTGGAAGAATGGGCAAAAGAGCCGCAGGCCGATGCCGAGACAATGGCTGAACATATACTTAAAGCGGTGGCGGACGGCATTAAGGAAAAAAACAGTGGCGTTCCTGCCGAATTGATGTCCATGGTCGAAAAAAGCATTTTGCTTCAGGTTCTGGATCAGTTGTGGAAAGATCATATCGCTGCGCTGGATCAAATGCGCCACACCATTGTTCTCCGTGCTTACGGGCAGAAAGACCCGCTGAACGAATACAAAAAAGAAGCGTTCAACATGTTTTCAAACATGCTGGATATGCTGCGTGAAAAAGTAACCTTTTTGGTTTGCCGCGCCCAAATTCAGATGGGTGATGCCGACGCGCTGCAAAACCGGGAAGTGCGCCATAAAAATGTCCGTGAAATTCATGAAACGCCGGAGGCTTTGGTTGGCGGCTCTTCCCGGGCGCCTGCGGAACCGGAACCGGCGGAAAAACGCTCGCCGTTTGTATATAATACGGCGGAATTCGATCCCAACCGTCCGGAAACCTGGGGCAAAATTTCCCGCAACGATCCCTGTCCCTGCGGCAGCGGCTTGAAATACAAACACTGCCACGGCAAAATCTGAAACCTGCGGTTTTTATTCAAACCTTGTTTTCCAATAACAAAATTGTGCTCTCTTTCATAAAGGAGAGCACAAGTGAAAATAAGGTATTTATCAATCCGATACTAATTTTGCACGGGTAATGCGACTTCGCGCACAGGCCGGACAGCAATTTTTTCAGCCATCTTGGTATTACACCTGCTTGAAATACAGTTGCCTTCATCATCCTTAGAAGGGACGTGTAAGGAATATGCACCGGAGCTAGCAGCTATAAAAGCATCATTAGCTGAATGTTCGGTTGATGTCCAATAATCACCATAGTCACTACCCAAATCACCCACCCGTTGAAATTTATAGCCAAACATTTCACGGGCAACGCCCCCCGCAGGCAGGCACCAATCTCCGGGCTGGGTTTCTTCCGTACGATATTCATGAGCCGCCCAGGCCGCGGGATATTTATTTTTATCACCGGCGGCGATAAGTTTGGCCGTATTGCCGCAACTGTCCACATCAGACACGGCCTCCTTTTCGGAAGCATAGTTTTTCAAACCGGGAACATCGTCATTCAGAGGTCCCCAGGTATAATAGCCTGCATGCTCCAGTGCGGCTATTTGTCCGTAGCCTTTACCGTCGGAATACACAACAATCCCGATTGGTTTCTTGACATCAACATCAATCAGTGACATGGAACAGGTGTTGTCACTGTAAAAAACGCTGCCGACGCGGCAATCTGTAATTTCAACGCAGCCTTTTCCGTCTTGCCACTCAAATCCGTCATAACATTCGCACTTAACATATTTTCCGTTGCAGGGCTCTCCAATGCCTTTACCTTCTAAATATCCTCTGCCGAAACAGGTATAGGGAAAATCCTTGCATTCGCCGCCGTTTAAATTTTCGGGACAATACCAATAATTTCCGAAAGGACATTTGAGCCCGCCGTCACAACTCAAACTGCTGCTATATCCCATATCTGTACAAGCCGGAGTTTGAATGCAGGCAGCCCTTGGTTGGGAAATACCGCAGCAAAAAACAAGAGCGGTTGTTGTAAATAAAAATTTTCTCATCTTTTCCTCCTTTGATTTTATATGGCGCAATAGCCGCAATAATCGGTATAACCGTTCTGACAGCCGGTCGGATACCATAAGCCCGAACATTCCTCATAACGGCAAATTGTTCCTTCCGGACAAGAGGCATATTCGCCGAGGTTAGGACAAGGTTTGCAGTTTTCATATTTTGTAACCGTACCGGAAAGACATGTTTTTGCACCGGATTCTCCGCCCATTGTCCCGCAATCAATAAAGCCGTCGCAGGGATTAATTTTGATTTTGTATTTAGTTTGTCCGTTACAGGCTGAGCAGGCGTTTCCGTCCTGAACATACCCATCGGGAATTGTTGTGTAGTCATAACCTTCGCATAACGAGCAGCATTCCTTGTATTTTCCGCCGCACGCCGAACCAACTCCTTGTTCGCCCGCACCGTTGCAAACCTGATTATATTCTGCCGCACATTCGCAGACGGAATGATAAGACGCGTCATACGGACAATAACTGTCGGGAAATGCGCCTTCCGGACACGGCGTATTCACAAATCCCGCATCCCGGCATAATTCCTCCGGCGTCCCATAATCCGGATCGCCGGAACCGCTGCTTTTATCTGTATTCCCGAAACCGTTGCTGGAACAACTCCCCGCATCCGTAACAAAACACACCGACGCCACCCGAACTTCCTTGCCGCCGGCACAGGGCGCACGCAGTGCTTCCTTTGCCCCATACCAACCAGCGGCGGACAGACGGGGTGAAGCTGCCCCAGCTTCTCTCCCTCTGAACAGCTTTCCGCTTTCTCTCCCCCTGAGTAGAGCGCTTTCTTCTCTCCCCCTGAATAGAGCACTTTTTTCCCCTCCCCTGAGTAGGGCTCCCCCATTTTCCCTCCCCCTGAGTAGGGGGAGTTGGAGGGGGTATGAATCCTCTAAAAAATCAGCTTTCAAAGCTTCAGAGGGCCGGTATATGTGTGTGATAACGTGTGGATGTGTGAGATGTAAAACCGGCCCGTCGGAAAAATCAGAAACCGGAGAATACGACGCCA
>CASEQD010000013.1 GCA_949289935.1 uncultured Pseudomonadota bacterium
CGGGACATGTACGAGCGATAAAGTCAGCAGCAAAACGCCGATTGGTGTTGTGGTTTACATCAGCGGCGGCAGTGATAAATGCGGCTACGCGATGACCGCTAGCCCGATAGCAACGGGTATTCAATGGGGTGGTTATGGTACTGATATTTCTTCATTACCGAACTATACAAGCTGGAGTTCGGCCATTACAGACTTTGATGTCAGCGGTAATATGACAAAGATTATTCAGGCCGGAAGTTCCGGTACCTACCCGGCAGCTTATGCAGCGTTAAATTATGCACCAAGTGCGGCACCGACAACAAAAGGCAAATGGGCGCTTCCGACAGCGGGGATTTTGCATAGTCTTTATACTAACTTAGGTATAATTAACAATAAGATTTCAAATATAGGGGGTGAACAACTGACAAAAAATGATAATGAGCATATATGGTCATCGTCCGAGCGCTCGGACGACATCATGTGGGGCTTTGATATACTTGGTTACGGCGGATTGAACTTATTCTTTAAGGAGGGCAATTATGACGACCTCATTGTTCGCCCGGTGCTCGCTTTTTAACCCACCGTTTTTTTCTTTCCGCCCTGAGTTGGAAAACTCCTCTGATCATTTTCCCTGAGGAGTTTTCCTCTTTCTCCCCCTGAGTACATCCCTCTCATTCCCTCCCTGAGTAGGGAGGGTATGAATCCGAAACAAATTATCTGATTTGTCTCCTCCCCTGAGTAGGGCTGGAGGCAGAAAAACAATCCTGTGAATTGTTTTTCAACGACAGAGTCTGAATTGTTAGATTGTGAACAGGCGGCAGCCTGAGGAAGGCAGCCTGAGGAAACAATCGTTACAATTCAGTTGACCGAAGCAGCTTCGCTGCAAGAGGTTAGGGAGGGTATGATTCAAAAAAAAACAATCATCAATATTGTCATTCCCGGGCTTGTTCCGGGAAAACTTCCTTCCTGCTCTTAGCGGCTGTTGTCTTTAGACAGGGTTCTTTGCTGCAGGATATGATTCTCGGCAATTTTAATGCGGTTTTGAAATTTTTTCATAACTTCGGGCGGAAGCTCGCGCAGTTTTTTGTTAGTCAGTTTGGGGGAATTGGTGAATTGTTCTCCGGTCTTAAAATCCTGTGCGACATAAAAACCGGTTGTCCGGTCAAGGACAAATTTGGTAAGAGGCTTTCCGTCGGATGAATAATTGACAAAAACAAAACAATTTTCATGTTCGCCGACTTTTCCTTGTTTAACGGATATTGTTTTGTCGCCTTCTCTGAAAGTCACGCCGTTGCGCATTTCAGCCTTGATAAAAGCTTTGTTGAGAGCAATGTTGTGATTTTCTTTGAAAGAAGCCAAAGCTGTTTCCGGCAGGGGCGGAAAATTCAGTTTGGGATCGTTGCTGTAAATTTTTTGAGGATGCCCGCCTTGATAGGTATAAATACCGGTCTTTTTGTTCCGACTGAGCGTGAATGTATGACGGCCGTCTTTGTCGGTTCCTTCAATGATCATGACATCCGGATTGTTTGGCTCAAGCTTGTATTTTGCCCGGGTTGTGTTGGCCAGTTCCGGCATTTTTGAGAATTTAAGCACATCTTCCGATTTTGAATAAGGACCGCTGATTCCCTCTTTTAAGATGGACGTGGTTGTGTGTTTTTCATTGTCTGAAGTTGCCGTCTGCGTTTTTTCGGCAGATTTTAAGCCTTTTAAAATAGCCATGCTTTCGCAGATATCGTTAAAAATCGTATATTGTCCCAAACTGAGAGGATGTTGTTTTGACGGGTTTTGATCCAGCGTATTTTGCAAATTGTCTGCCAGCCGCGGATAAATGGTTTGCGCTTTTTTTATAAGTTGTTCAATGTCTTTTCTGTCCCGTTCCGAAGCCGTATACAAACCGGGAGCGATTTTGTCGCCGTCCAGCAATTCATCTCCGTTTGAGCGCACATAGGGCGCGGCAAGTTTGGCCAGTTCGTTTTTCTGTTCGTTAAAACGCTCGTCTGCGGTATAAATCACGATTGTATCCGGACGGGAATAAGCAATATGTTTTGTTTCGGCGCATTTATACTGACAGCCGTATTTTTTTGCAAAATCATCCAGATGACTCAACAGCCTGCTGTTCGGATCAACATTCAGAATAAAGCGGTGAATGGGCTTTCCGGCTTTTCTCTTTTTCCAATATTCGGGAGAAGTTTTATATATCCAGCCGGACGCGATATCTCCGTCGCCGTGGCTGATATCAAGTCCGTCGGCGCGTTTTTCCCAGTTTTGCAAAATGTTTTGATATTCGGAAGCGCTCATGGTCGTTTCGTTTTTGACATTACGGCGCTGGTCATAAATATTTCCGATCATAAACGGAAAAAATACCCTGCCGTGTTGAGAGGCTTGTCTCTGTAGGTTTTCTTCAATATTCTGAGCAAATTTGCTTTGGTCTTTTTTGTCGCGTTCACGAAGAAAGTCATAATATAAATCGACTTTTCTGATAAAAACTTCTTCGGGTTCAAGCTTAATCTTGTTTTTTTGCAGACAAGCGTCCAGTCGGTCGAGATAAGCTTCTGCTTCAGGAGATATTCCTTTGAATATGGGAAATTTTTTATAATCCATTATATCTGCTCCCGGTATACAAACATCACACTAAAAATTATTATAATCTAAAAAACAAAAGTTGTAAATATATAATTGAATGGTATATACAAAAAATAAACAAATAAAAACCTTCTGTTTAAAGAAGGTTCTTATTTGCGTAATTTCAAAAATTATCCGACGTTTCCAAACGGATTAACCGTCTGTTCGTCCGGTTTCTTTCTCAGGTCAAACAGATTGAGGAAAACCGCGGAAACATAGATGGACGAATATGTTCCGACAACAACCCCCCATACGATGACAAAAGAAAAACTCCGCAGCGTATCGCCGCCGAAGACAAACAGGGACAAAGCGGCAAAAAAGGTTGTCAGCCCCGTCAGAATTGTCCGTGAGAAAATATCGTTAATGCTTTTGTTTAACAAATCATACTGCTTCATTTTCTTAAACTTCCGCAGATTTTCCCGGATGCGGTCATATGTAACCACCGTATCGTTAACGGAATATCCGGCCAGTGTCAGAATGGCGGCCACTGTCGTCAGGCTGAAATCAAAATCAAACAACGATAACACCCCGACCGTAACCAGCAAGTCATGCAACAGTCCGATCATAGCCCCCAGAGCAAACTGCCATTCAAAACGAAACCAGATATAAAGCGTAATGGCCAGCACGGCAATCACCGAAGCGACAATACCGTCAACTTTCAGCTCGTCGCCGACCTGCGGGCCGACCAGCTCCACCCGGCGGTATTCATAAGAAGAACCGAGTGTCGATTTGATTTTGTTGATAACCGCCATTTGCTCTTGTTCGTTCATGTTTTTTGCCTGAGCTCTGATCATGACTTCATCGCCGTTTTCGCCGATTGTTTGCAGGTTGATTTCATCAATGTCTATATGACTCAGCGTTTGGCGCATTTTTTCAATGTCAATAGGCTTTTCAGCCTTAATTTCCATCAAAATGCCGCCGGAAAAATCAATGCCGTAATTAAACCCTTTCACGGCAATACAGACAACCGACAACAACGCCATCAAAAGCGACAGAAAATAACCGATCTTACGACCTTTCATAAAATCGATGGACGTATCTTTCGTAACCCATTTTAATAACAACATTCCATAAATCCTTTTTTATCTTAAATAGGAAGTTTTTTCGGTTTATAACGTTTAATCCATGAAGAAATAATCAGCCGCGTTACGGTAACTGAAGTAAACATGGATGTTGCGATACCGATGGCCAGCGTAACGGCAAAGCCTCTGACAGGGCCGGTTCCGAAATAAAACAAAACAAACGCGGCAACCAGAGTTGTCAGATTTGAGTCGACAATCGTTGCCCATGCTTCCGTAAAACCGGCTTCGGCAGCGTCTTTTGTTGAGCGTCCGTGCTTAACCTCTTCGCGCATTCTCTCAAAAATCAGCACATTGGCGTCTACGGCCATGCCGATTGTCAGAATGATGCCGGCGATGCCGGGCAAAGTCAGTGTTGCGCCGATAAGGCTCAAAACGCCGAGAAGCAGGAACAGGTTGATAAAAACGGTAACGGTTGTGAAAATGCCGAATAAACCATAGGCGGCAACCATAAATACAACAATGGCAATCAGCCCGATGACCGAAGCCGTAACGCCTTCGGCAATGGAATCCGCTCCCAGTCCGGCGCCGACGGTTCTTTCTTCCAAAACCTGCAACGGAGCCGGTAAAGCCCCTGAACGCAGCAGCAAGGCCAGTTCACCGGCAGATTCCGTTGTGTAATTTCCCGTAATGACGCCGCTTCCGCCGGTAATGGCCGTCTGAATGGTCGGCGCGGACAAAACTTTGTTATCCAAAACAATTGCCAGCTGTTCGCCAACATTGTTCTTAGTTGCTTCGCCGAAACGTTTTCCACCGACAGAATCAAATTTGAAGCTGACGACCGGTTGTCCTTCCTGGAAGCTGACATTGGCATCGACCAGATTTTCACCGCCGACCACAGGCTTTCTCTTAATCACATAAACACCGCCGTCGGCACCGTCAATCAAACGGGAAGTATTGCTTATTTTTCCGCGGCGGGCGTCTGCAACGCTTGAGCGGCTGTCTACCAGATGAAATGAAAGCTTAGCCGTTTTTCCCAAAAGATATTTAACATCTTCGGGATTCTGCAGTCCCGGCAGCTGAACGACAATGCGGTCTGTTCCCTGTCTCTGAATGACGGGTTCTTTGGTTCCGAGCTCGTCAATACGGCGCCGGACGATTTCAATGGATTGATCGACGATTTTGAGTTTCAGCTGATTGACGGCCGTATCCGTATATTGAAGGATCAGAAAACCGTCTTCGCCGTTTTCGACGGAAAGGCCGTCGTCCAGTTTGGCAAATAAAGCCCGTGCTTTTTCCTTGGCCGCGGGAGAAATAATCTTGACTCGCACCGAACTTTCATCCGAATTCAGGTTAGCGTATCTGATTTTGTTTTCTCTCAAACTCTGCCGTACGGAATCTTCCAAAAGCCCCATACGTTCTTTTAAAACTTCATCAATCTGCACCTGCAGCAAAAGGTTCGATCCGCCCTGCAGATCAAGCCCGAGATTAACCGGCTGCCACCATGACGGCAGATTTTTGCTGTCTCTGAACAAATTCGGAACAGCAAAGAAAATGCCGGCAAAACAAATGGCCAGAATGATAAAAATTCTCGATCTGGATAATTTATACATGAAACAATGCCTTTATTTTTTATTTGAATTTGCCGCTGAAGTTTTTTTCGGAGTTTTCTTTATTTTTTCGGCCGCATTTTCCGGAACAATAACATCGCGGATTGAACCGCGGCTGGCTCTCACTTCCAGTCCCGGGGCAATTTCGATTGTCAGTTCCAACGGATCATCGGCTTTAACGACTTTGGCAAAAATACCGCCGCCGGTAATAACCTGATCGCCTTTCTTTATGGCGTTCAGCAGGGCTTCATGTTGTTTAATTTTCTTTTGTTGCGGCCGGATGAGCAGCAGGTAGAAAATCAGAAAAATCAGTGCCAGCTGGATAACCGTGCCGAAAACAGACCCTTGCTGAGCCGAAGTTTCGGCAGCCTGGGCAAACGCATCGTTAATAAACATATTTGTTGTTCTCCTTCTAATTATTCTTCATGCACTATACACGATTATTTAAGGATAACAACCTCAAAAGCGCAATATTTTAACAGAAATATTTAAATGTCCAGAATGTTTACGGCAGATAAGACAGCGGATTGACGGGTTTTTTGCCGGCGCGCACTTCAAAATGAAGCTGAGGTTCGTTAACGCCGCCGGTTTCGCCGACCGTGGCTATTTTTTCGCCTTTAACGACTTTCTGCCCTTTTCTGACCAAAAGTTTCTGATTATGGGCATAAGCCGTAATCCAGCCGCCGCTGTGGCGTATCAAAATCAGGTTGCCGAAGCCTTTTAACTCATTCCCGGCATAAACGATGGTGCCTTTGTCCGCAGCTCTGACGGTTGTGCCTTCGGCAGCTTTGATGTTAATGCCGTCATTATTGCGTCCTTTGCCGATGGTGCCGAATTTTGAAATGATTTTTCCTCTTACCGGCCAGCCGAATTTTGCTGTGCGCCTTTTAACCGGAGAGGGCTTATAAGATTGTTTTTTTGTTGCTTTTTTTGCGTAAGTATTTTTTTTCGTTGTCACCTTTTTTCGGACGGCGGCTGTTGTTTTTTTGACGGAAGATTTTTTCGTTGAAACGGTTTGCGTTTTGGAAGGAAGCCAGATTTCGTCGTCGTTTTCGGCATACATATTGCGGGTAGAGCTGATGCTTCCGGGCAGGGCAAGGCGTTGTCCGATGGAAAGAGTATAAGGCGGACGAAGATTGTTCAGCCGGCTCAGCGTGGTGAGATCGATGTTATAACGTTTGGAAATGTTATACAAAGTATCGCCTTTGGCTACGATGTGATATTTTGCCGACGGAATGCGGATAATCTGCCCGACGGACAACGTATAGGGCGGCGTAAGACCGTTGATTGTAATCAAATCCCTTAGAGGCACGTCGTAGCGTCGGGAAATACTGTACAGGGTGTCTCCCCGGCTGACGGAAACAATATTGGGAACATCGCCGAAAAGTTCGGTTCTCAAATCATAGTTGAGAAGACGGATTCTTCCGGAGTTGTAAGAGCATCCGGCCGTCAGAAACAACAAAACAAGCAAAACCTTTTTCAGCATGTTAAACCACTTGAACATTACATTTTAATCTATTGTAAACAAATAAGGTTAAGATTTATTTACAATATGTCGTTTTTGTTTCTGTCCGAAGACTTTATGCCGTATTCCCGTTTTTTCAGGGCGTTGGCAATATGACGGTTAACCCGGCCGAGCAGCGTATCCGGTGTTTCGTTAAAGTTTTTTCGGTTGGTATAAGAAAGAACGAACATTTCGGCATTATAACGGTCGATGCCGGAAGCCTGAATCATTTTGAGCAGCGGATAATACATGTTTTGAGCAAGTTCAGCTGCAGTTTCTCTTGTTTCCTGGGGAAGAAGGATGGCAAATTTTGTCTTGTTGAACCGTCCGGCAATTCGTTTGGCGCCGGCATTCATGCTGCATATTTTTCCGGCCTGAAAAATGAGTCTGTCTCCGGTTTCAAAATCAATACCGCGGCAAACAAAGTCATAAATATCTTTTAATTCCAGCACAACGATTGAAAAGTCGAGATTATAGCGTTTGCAGCGGCTGAATTCTTTTTCGAATTTCTGAAACAGGGCTGTCTCGTTTAAAATCCTGCTGTTTAAAACATCTTTTTCCTGCAGTTTTTTCAATTTGCTGCGCAGTTTTTCTTCTTCCGAAACATCTTTCAAAACGATGCTCATTCCCGTACATTCCAGAATTTCATTTAAAATCGGCCGGATTCTCATACGCATGGTGGTTTTTTTTCTGTCTTTGTTCAAAACCACAATATCGCTGTTGATGGTTTCCGGATTCTTTTGCAGTCGGTGAAAGCAGCTGGAAAGATAAGCCTGGTTGGCCGGTGTGTCTTCCCACAGACGTCCGGAAGCCGGTTGCCCGGTGGCATCCTCGGCCGTCATTCCGAAAAAGCGGCAGGCAACGTCGTTCATGTAGTCAATGGTAAAACCCGCGCCGAGGTGAAAATAAATATTTTCCTTGTTGCGTTGTTCTCTGGGCGTCTGTCGACGGCTTTCCTGCAACAGTTCCTTAAAGCTGTTTTGAAGCTTTGTAATCTTTCTTTTAAGACGGAAAACATAAATGCCCAGAAAAGCAACAAGAAATAAAAAAAACACAAACCATAAAAACATGAGCGCCTCCGAAATATATTCATTATAATGCGGAATTTTGAAAAAATCATTAAATAAACATTGCTTTTTCCATTTAAAAAACTTATTTTTAGGACAATATAACACAAACAGGAAAAAATATGTCAGTCGAAAACAAAAAGCCCGAAATTATAGATGAAAGCGGCGATAAATACAAATATGGTTTTGTTACCGATATAGCGGCGGATACGGTGCCGAAAGGGCTGAACGAAGATATTATCCGGCTGATTTCCGCCAAAAAAGACGAGCCGGAATGGTTGTTGGAATGGCGTTTGCAGGCTTTTCGTTTTTGGCAGAAGATGGAAGAGCCGTCTTGGGCGAAATTAAGCTATGACAAAATAGATTACCGGAATTTGCATTATTATTCCGCTCCGAAACAGAAAAATGCCCCGAAAAGCCTGGATGAGGTCGATCCTGAATTGCTCAAAACTTATGAAAAACTCGGCATTCCTCTGAAAGAGCAGGAGGCCTTGGCCGGTGTCGTCGCCGTGGATGCCGTGTTCGATTCGGTTTCCGTTGCCACAACTTATCGGGCAAAGCTGGCCGAAAAAGGCATAATTTTCTGTTCGATTTCCGAAGCGGTAAAAGAACACCCCGGTTTGGTTCAACAATATCTTGGTTCGGTAGTGCCTTATACGGATAATTTTTTTGCCTGTTTGAATTCTGCCGTGTTTACCGACGGGTCTTTTGTTTACATTCCCAAAGGCGTGCGTTGTCCCATGGAGCTGTCAACCTATTTTCGTATTAATGCTGAAAATACCGGACAGTTTGAACGAACTTTGATTGTTGCCGATGACGACGGCTATGTCTCTTATCTTGAAGGCTGCACGGCGCCGCAACGTGATGAAAATCAGCTTCATGCCGCAATTGTCGAAATCGTAATTCTGAAAAATGCCGAAGTTAAATATTCAACGGTGCAAAACTGGTATCCCGGTGACAAAGACGGCAAAGGCGGCGTATATAATTTCGTCACAAAGCGGGCGGCCTGCCGTGGTGAAAATGCAAAAATTTCCTGGACGCAGGTTGAAACTGGTTCGGCCGTAACCTGGAAATATCCTTCATGCATCCTGCAGGGTGATAATTCCGTCGGCGAATTTTATTCCGTTGCCATCACCAACAACCGCCAGCAGGCCGATACCGGAACCAAAATGATTCACATAGGCAAAAACACCAATTCTAAAATCATTTCCAAGGGCATTTCGGCCGGATTTTCCAATCAGACTTATCGCGGCCTGGTCAAAATCAGTCCCGGCGCCGTCAACGCCCGCAATTATTCCCAGTGCGACAGTCTGCTGATAGGCGATGCCTGCGGTTCTCATACAGTTCCCTATATTGAAAACCGCAACAAAACCGCCCGGTTGGAACATGAGGCAACCACTTCGAAAATCAGCGATGAACAATTGTTCTATTGTCTGCAGCGTGGCATTGGCGGAGAAGAAGCCGTCAGTCTGATTGTCAACGGATTTTGTAAAGAAGTGATGCAGCATCTGCCGCTTGAGTTTGCTATTGAAGCGGCAAAATTAATTAATATCAGTTTGGAAGGGAGTGTTGGTTAAAATGATAAATCCGGTTTTGAAAAGAGCTTTGACAACCTGGGGTGAAAAGGCTCAAATGTTGATGGTGATAGAAGAAATGGCTGAGCTCACCAAGGAAATCCTGAAAAACATCAACCGCAAAAAAGATAATATTGCCGAAATTATTGAAGAAACTGCCGATGTTGAAATCATGCTGGAACAACTGAAAGCCAATTACAATATTGAAAATGAAGTTGCCGCTTATAAAGCCGGAAAAATAAAAAAAATTGAACAACGCTTAAATGACTGGGATAAAGCCCGCGCGGTCTGAAAAAAAAGGAAAAAAGATGACAAAAACGCCATTGCTGGAAATAGAAGATTTATATGCCCGCGTAGCTGAACGGGAAATTATTAAAGGATTAAATCTGACAATAAACGAAGGTGAGGTTCACGCCGTGATGGGACCGAACGGCGCCGGAAAGTCGACATTGTCCTACGTTTTATGCGGCAAGCCGGGCTATGAAATAACCGGAGGAAAAATCAGATTTAAAGGGATGGATTTGCTGAAAATGTCCCCGGAAGAACGAGCCCGTGAAGGAATGTTTCTGATTATGCAGTATCCGGTCGAAATTCCGGGTGTTCCGGTAACAACCTTTTTGAAACATTCGGTCAATGCCGTCCGCAAGCATCGGAATCTGCCGGAACTGGATACCATGGAATTTATCAAATTTGTCCGGGAGGAAGGAAAAAAACTCGGTATTTCGGCCGATATGCTCAAACGCCCCGTAAACGTCGGTTTCTCCGGCGGCGAAAAAAAACGTTTGGAAACTTTGCAGCTGGCAATTCTTAAGCCGTGTTTTGCCATTTTGGATGAAGCCGATTCCGGCTTGGATATTGATGCGCTGAAAGTGGTGGCGGACGGAGTTAATGCAGAACGCGGCGAGCACAATTCCCTGTTGGTGATTACGCATTATCAACGGCTTTTGAATTATATTGTGCCGGATTTTGTTCACATATTTGCCGATGGGCATATTGTCAAATCCGGCGGCAAAGAATTGGCGCAGGAGCTTGAAGAAACAGGTTATGCGCAGTTCGTGAAAGAAAAATAACATGGGTGGATTGTTGCAACAGGCAGAGCTGCCGGGAGCAAATATTCCCTGGTTGGAAGCTCTGAGAGAAAAAGGACGCCGGGCATTCGCCGCTCAGGGGATGCCGACGGCCAAAACCGAAGCTTGGAAATATACCCGCCCGCGCGATTTGCAGACAGATGATTTTGTCATCAGAACGACGGATAATGATAAAAAATGCTGCGGCGAAGCAGGACATTGTTCTTGTGAAAAACAGGAAGAACAATCTTTGCCGTTTGAATGTTATGAAATTTGTTTTGAAAACGGCTGCCTGCAGCACAATCATCTGCATTTGCCCCGCGGCGTAACGGTTATGCCGTTGATGGAAGCCATAACCGAAAATGATGAAATCAAGGCATATTTGGGAAAATCGGTTGATATTGAACATTACCCTTTTGCTGCTCTGAATACGGCATATCTGGCCGGAGGCCTGTTTATCCGCATTGCCGGAAATACCAAGCTGGACAAGCCTCTGGCTGTTTTAAACCGCACGCATTCCTGTCATGAAAATTTATTTTGCAATCTCAGAAACATAATTGTTCTTGAAAGCGGAGCCGAAGCAGAGCTCATTGAGAGCTTCACTTATGACGGTGCTGAAAAATCACGTTACTTCAACAACATTGTCAATGAAATTTACATCGGCCGCAAAGCTTCGCTGAGACATTGCAAATTTCAAAACGAGGCTTTTAAGGCGGTGCATGTTTCCCTTTCTCAGGTAAAAGTCCGGGAAGGGGGAAATTATGAAAGTTTCTGCCTGCAGCGCGGTGCCAACCTGGCTCGCAACGAAACAAAAGTTTTGTTGACGGAAGAGCAGGCGCGGGCGGAAGTCAACGCCGCCTACATCATGAACGGCTGGGCAACGATTGATACAACGACGGATATCGAACATTTATCGCCGCAAACTTATTCCGACCAGCTGGTCAGGGGAATAGTCGGCGGCAATGCCAAAGGCGTTTTTCAGGGAAAAATACATATAGCGCCTGAAGCGGTAAAAACGGAAGGAACCCAGCAGCATAAGGCGCTGCTTTTAACCGATACGGCGGAAGTCGATTGCAAACCTGAGCTTGAAATTTTTGCCGATGACGTCAAATGTTCGCACGGTGCGGCCAGCGGAGAACTGGATGAAGAACAGTTGTTTTATCTGCGTTCCCGGGGCATCGGCGAAGACGAAGCCCGGCAGATTCTCATAGATGCATATCTTGAAGATGTTTTTGCCCGCATCCGCAGCGAAAAAATAAAAGACTGGTTAGTTTCACTTTCTGGGTAGGAAACAAAAATGTACAATGTGGAAGAAGTCAGAAAAGATTTTCCGATTCTTTTTCAGCAAATAGAAGGAAAACGCAACACTTTTTTAGACACGGCGGCCTCGGCGCAAAAACCGCAATGTGTTGTTGACCGGATGATAAAGGTCATGACGGAACAGTATGCCAATGTGCACCGCGGTTCGTATTATTTATCCGAGCATCTCACTTTTGCTTATGAACAGGCGCGCAAAGTCGTACAACGTTTTCTGAATGCCGCATCTTCCGGTGAAATTGTCTTTACCCGCAATGCGACGGAATCAATTAATCTTGTCGCGGCATCTTGGGGACGTAAAAATCTGAAACCGGGAGACGAAGTGCTGATTTCCGAAGCCGAACATCATGCCAATCTGGTAACATGGCAGGTTTTGCGCGATGAGCTGGGCTTTAAGTTGAAAGTATTTAAAATTGCCGATGACGGCAGCTTTATCTGGAACGATTTTTTGGGGCTGCTGAACAAAAAAACAAAACTCGTTGCCGTAACCGGCATGTCAAATGTGTTGGGCACTGTTTTCCCCGTCAAAAAAATTGCGGAAGCGGCGCACCGTCAGGGAGCGTTGGTTCTGATTGATGCCTGTCAGCTCGCTGTTCACGGAAATCTGGATGTACAGGATATGGATTGCGATTTTCTGGCTTTTTCCGGACACAAAACTTACGGGCCGACCGGTATTGGTGTTTTATATGCCAAATATGATATTTTGGAAAAAATGCCGCCGTATCAGCTGGGCGGTGAAATGGTAGATACGGTGACTTATGAAAAAACAACCTTTGATGTGCCGCCCGCCCGGTTTGAAGCCGGAACGCCGGCAATTGTCGAGGCTGTCGGTTTGGGAACGGCGCTTGAATATATGATGACTCTGGGACAGGAAAACATCATCAGACATGAACAACAGTTAACCTTATATGCAACGGAAGAATTGCAAAAAATTCCCGGATTGAAGCTGATCGGCACGGCGGCGGAAAAAGGCGGGGTTCTTTCCTTTGTGGTTGACGGGATGCACCCGCAGGATATGGCCTTCATCTTGGGCAAAGAAGGGGTGGCAATTCGCACCGGCCATCATTGCGCCGAGCCTCTTGTCCGCCGTATGGGATACGAAAGCGTCGCCCGCGCCAGCCTGGGGCTTTACAGCAATGAAGAAGACATTGATATGCTGGTTAAAGCCATTAATAAAGCTAAAACCTTTTTTTAAAGAATTTTTTTATTCTGCCCCTTAAAACTCAATAACGGGACGGACATTGTATTTGGAGATCTTATTGGTAATGTTTATAAAGAATGAAATCGTATTCGCTTGCCAGTACCACGCATCGTTATTTAAGTACTCAGACGACGACCAGTAAGCACTACCAACAGCTTCTTTGTTAAGTCTGATTAAGCTTTGATTAATATCATAGCTGTTTTGGTAAATGCTGTTTAATATGCCGCCGGCCGGTAGACACCATTTACCTTTTGTTTCCGGCATGGTTGACGGGGCGTAGTTATATACCCACCAAAAGGCATGATAATACCCTGAGGCTTTGTTGCCATATTGTTTGGAACTGTAATCAATAACAATTTTTGTATTTTCACAACTGTCAAAATCATTTGTCGGGGCACTGCTGTAATCAGGCAAATCAGGGATATCAACCTGTTCTGTTGACCAAATAAAATTTCCCAATTCTTCCAGCGCCAAGGCCTGGCCGCAGCCGTCCCTGCTGATATAAACCACCACGGCAATCGGAGTTTTACTGGAAACAACATCGGCGGAACAGGTACCGTCGGAATAAAGAATGTCGGCAATATTGCAGTTTTTGGCATAGCCGTTACACTGACCGAGGACGGCGGCTTCAGGTTCTTCCGGTTTTGCCGGCTCACGACACGCCCAATATTCTCCGAACGGGCATTTTATCCCGTTGTCGCATGATGTTGTTGAATCATAACCTAACGCCGCACAGTTTTCATTTTCCACACACTGGGCAAAAGCGGAAACAGGGAACATAAAAGAAGAAGCCAGCAGAGTAAAATATACCTTTTTGCCGGCGGAAAGAATCACACGCATTTCATCCTCCACACTTTATCATCACTGGTTTTAGTATAGCATGGATTTTGCAATTGTTCAATCAACAATTTCATGCAGAAGTGAAAAAATCTTCTTTATTTTTTAACCAATTTCCGCTATACTTATAATTGCAGGCAGGAAAGCTGCCTGTGGTGTCTCAAAAACACCTCACTATGGAACATCCACCTTTGGGTGGAGTGTTGGTAATATACTGAATAACAACGACTGTATAGTGACAGTTTTTGAGCTCCACTCTCCTTTGTTTTGAATGACAAACGGAGAGTTTGTTTAACTAAAAAACAAAGGAGCTGACAATGAAAATCAAAACTTTACTCTTAGGGACGAGTCTGTCCTTAATTCCTCAGTTTGTTAACGCCCAATGTGTGGCAACCACCGACTGCGCGACGCTCGGTTACACCGAAACTTTCTGTCCGAACGGAAAAGGCATCAAATGCCCGTTCGGCGATAAATGGGCGTGCCCGTCCAGCAAGGAAGAAACCTGCGCCGAATACGGCTTTAAATATGATTGTTCCGGTACCGGCTATGCTTCCGGCAGCGGAACGCCCTGCAACAACAAATATGCATCCTGTACCTGCGCTTCCGGCTATGAATGGAAAGACGGCGCCTGTACAAAACGAGCCGGAGCGATTCTCGGCCAGTGCACCGGCTATGCCAAAAACTGCAAAATCGGACAAATCCTGAATGCCGACGGCAGCTGTTCGGACTACCGTGTCAGCGGGGTTGAGCCGGTTGGCATTGTGGTTTATATCGGCTCTGACAACTGCGGCCAGGCCTTGGCTCTGGAAGGACTGGGAAATTTTCAATGGTCAACGGAATATGTCGATATCCCGGATTTGCCGAATTACAGCAGTAAACCAGTCAATGACTTTTCCAGCTGTGAGAATACCAAGACTGTTATTGATTACAGCTACAAACAATACGGAGACAGCGCCTATAAATATTATCCGGCGTTTTGGCAGGTGTACAACTATGCCCCGTCAAGCGTACCGGAAACAAAAGGAAAATGGTGTTTACCAGCTGGTGGTGTATTAGACAACATCTATCAGAACAAGACGGCTATTAACCAAAGCCTGACCAGAATAAACCAAGAAAACGTCAGTAGTGGCACTTGGTGGTCGTCGTCCGAGAACGATGATAACGGCGCGTGGTACTGGTACG
This sequence comes from uncultured Pseudomonadota bacterium, assembly GCA_949289935.1. GTDB lineage: Bacteria > Pseudomonadota > Alphaproteobacteria > RF32 > CAG-239 > HGM16780. The sequence continues at coordinate 14,980 of CASEQD010000013.1, forward strand.
CGTCTGGGGGTGGTTTCGGCAACGTCAGCATGAACGATAAGACCCGCATCAACTATATTCGCCCGGTGCTCGCTTTTTAACCCGCCGCTTCTTCCTCCCTTAAGGTAGGCCTCACCCTTCTCTCCTCCCCTGAGGCCTCCCCTTACATCCCTCTCTGAGTAGAGCCCCCCAACTTTCTCTCCCCCTGAGTAACCCCCGTTTTTCCCTCCCTGAGTAGGGAGGGTCAGGGAGGGTATGAGTCAAAATCAATCATCTGAATTTTTTTAACGACAGAGTCTGAATTGTTAGATTGTGAACAGGTGGCAGCCTGAGGAAACAATCGTTACAATTCAGTTGACCGAAGCAGCTTCGCTGCAAGAAGGCAGGAGGGGGTATGAATCAAACAAAAAAAATCCTCTCATTTTTTCACCTCTGTATGAAAATAATCATTGAACAGTCGGAAAACTTATGCTACACTAAAATCAGTGATGATAAAGTGTGGAGAATGAAATGTGTGTGATTCTTTCCGCCGGCAAAAGGATATATTTTATCCTGCTGGCTTCTTCTTTTATGTTCCCAATACAGGCTTTTGCCCAGTGCATCAATAATGAAGATTGTGTGAGTTTGGGTTATAAAGAAACAACCAACAGAGAAAATTGTCTGAAATGTCCTTTCGGTGAATACTGGTTTTGTCCTCGGAGCCAATGCGACAGCTCTTATAAATATACCTGTGACGGTTATCTTCAAAGCCCCTCGGGAACAGCATGTAACGGAAAATATCAAAAATGTAATTGCTCAAACAACTATATCTGGAACGCTTCGCAAGGAATATGTCTTGCCTGCACATCTCCGTGTATTGGTTATACTTTAACTTATACCCAGGCCGTACAGCAATGCGGCGCTTCTTCTGTTTCAACACCATGTCTGAATATTTGTACCGGAGATTATCTCTATAAATGTATTTCCGGCGGCACTTCCGGAAGCGGATCCGGTTCCGATGTGGAGTCCGGATGTTTTTCTGGCGGTATTCAAATGGATGTTGGAGACATGACCTGTCGACATACTTCAACACCGGAAAGTGATGGTATACATAATTGTAATGCAGGAGATGCAAATGGAAATGGCTATACAGTTAAAATAGCACCTGTTGTTTCATCATCAGCCTGTGTTGCCGGATATGCCGCCGGAAGCGGAGATATTCAAACCGCACTGCAAACATGCAAAAATCTTAAAGTTAATGGTGTAACAGGATGGTATTTGCCATCAAAAGATATTTTATATGATATTGACGAAGAACATGGATTAGGGGGAGTTTATTGGAGTTCAAGTACATGGGGCGGATCTGGTATGTATTTACCGTTCAATGGCCCAACAACAGCAGATCAAAACACATCATATAAAATATATTGTGTCCATGATATTTTATAATTATCTTCCCTCTCCCTCTAAAATAAGGCTCCTCCCTGAGATAGAACACTCTCTCAGGGAGGAAACTGAGGCGTTAATCATACAAATCGGGCAGTGGTTTTTGCTCCTCATGAATATGGGGTTTATCTTTATTGGCGCGGATAAAAGCGTCAATAAAAAGTTTTTCGTTCCAGTTTTTTTTCTGCGGAGCATACATTAGAGCGGAAAGTCCTTCCAGTTCCTTGACAAAATCCGGATTGTGACAATAACGGAAGATGTCTTTAAAATTGGTGATGCTGTCATCCTGATATTTGTTTCGGGCCCAAAAGATAATGCTGTCGCGCAAAGCCCGCAAATCTTTGTGACGGGCATATTTTACCACTTCGCCGTAATAAGCCGATGAGCCTGTTTTTTCGGCTTTCTTTTCCCGCCGCGACAATGCAAACAACAAATAGCAGACAAACACGCCGGCAAAGAAAGAGAGCGTTGCCCACAAATAGACATTAACGGCTTGTTGCTGGGTTTCACCGGACGCATCTGCAAGCGGTTGAGAAACGTCGGAAACAGAAGGCGAAAATCCGGCCGCCGGGATATCATTGCCGGCAGAAACATTTTCGGAAACGGATAAACCGGGCAAAACCATAATTTCCATTTCCGGAAGTCGGGCGGTTTCCTTTTTCCCGGTTTTAACGTTATACCAGTCGATTCTCACTTCGGGAATAATGTTTTTTCCGGGTTTGGCCGGAATATAAACATTTTTGATGTTTTTAACCGCGGCAACTTTTCCGTTTTCAATACGGTTTTCGCTTACCGGTTTTTCGGGATATTGCTTCAGGTTTCCGGAATCGGAAAACGTCAGGTCGGGCAATTGGTTGTCCGCAACGCCGACGGCTTTAATGCTGATATTGCGGGAGACGGCTTCTCCGGCTTTGAAAACCGGGGGAGAAGGCTCCCACTGGCTGAAAATTTCAAGCTTTTCGGCCGGAATCCACCATTGAAAATCTGCTGCCGCCGGTTTAACGTCAACTTCAATCGGTTCCGTTGTCAGAAAAACGGGATGACGCGTGGCGCTCAAATCGGCAAAACTCAGCCCCATATCTCCGAACTGACGATCCAAAAGCTGTTGTATGGGATCGGCACGGCGGCGCCCGGTCAGATAATAGCCGTCAAATTTTGCGGAAGGCACCGTTAACCGTCCGCTTTTTTGAGGAAACAAAGCATATTTGAATTTAATCAGCCGGACGGAGCGGCCGTTGATAACTTTGCTTTCCAGCTCCGGTTCTCCGAGAGCCAGAATATTCCAGTCATTTTGAGCGTCAAAATAAGGCGCGCCGCCCTGCAGGCTTCCGGCGTCAAAGATGGTTACCGTCAGGTTCACCTCCTGCTGAACAAAAGGCGAAGCCGTGTCAATTTCTGCTTTCATGGCATACCGCGGCGCATCCGGAGTATTTTGAGAAACCGCCGCCGTTGCCGGAACAACATTTATTTCCACCGGCTGGCTGGACAGCTTTCCCAAACGTATGGACGGAATGATAATTTTTCCGGTGCCTTTGGGCATAAGTCCGATATTCCATGTTTGAGCCTGATAATTTTTTCCGTTATCATAAATATTCTGAAATTCCTGCCCCATGGAAAAAATATTAAATTTGGGCTGCAGCACGCTCAGGTCGGGTTTTTCATCGGTGTGATGTCCGGCATATTCAAGCGAAAGCATCACCACTTCGCCCTGGGGAACTTCGGGGCGGTTGACGCTGGCCGTCAGTGTTTGCGCCGCCGCCGGAAAGGCAAGCCCGCAGCATATTATCAAGACGGCAGTCAGAATGTTTGAAACTTTTTTCATTTTTTTAATCTCCATACCGGTTTTTTAAATAATCTCTGTAAATATAGGCACGCAGCAAACCGCCGGGATCTTCCGGAATTTCCCGGTACTGTTGCTCCAAAGCCTGAGCTCTCTCGTCATATTTTTCACCTTTTCCGGTTTGAGGGCGGGCTTCGGCAGAAGAAGTTTTAACCTCGTCTTTTCCGTTATCATGTCCGGAAGCGGATGCCTCCGGAAGCGGCGTGTTTTCCTTTTTATCCGGAACAGGGGAAGATTTTTCCGAAGAATTTTCTTCTGAGCCGGGTGTTTGTTGAGAAGAACCATCATTTTTCCGGCGGTCGTTTTGTCCGCCCTGCTGTTCTTCTCGGTCGGAATCCTGATTTTGCCTCTCGGACTGATTCTGTTTTTGAGTTTTTTCATTTTCAGAACCGTTGCCGCCCGTATTTTGTTGTTCTTTTTTCGGATTCTGATTTTTATCTGCCTCAGAGTTGTTGCTGTTATTTTGCTGCGGTTTTTGCTGTTTCAGATATTCCAGATTGAATTTGGCGTCTTCATGCTGAGGATTACGCTTGAGAACATCTTCATATTTCTTGACGGCCTCTTCGATTCTTCCGGCCTTGGCCAGGGCGTTGCCCTGATTATATAAAGATTCGATACCATCATCTTTGGAAAATTCGCGATAAGCCTCTTCATAATTGCCGTTTTTATACAAACTGGAACCTTTCCAGTCGGCGCGTTCAAATTTCTGTGCCGCGGTTTGAAAATCTCCGCGGTTGAAAGCACGCTGTCCTTCCTGATTTCCGGTCAGAAAAAATCCGGCCTGAGCGGTTTGTACCGATAAAAGCAAAAAGCAGACGGCAGTCAGCCCTCTCCGGAAAAAATAAAGACAGCACAACAGAGGCAGAACAATCAGATAATAGCCGTAGTCAAGCCATACGGTACGATAGTTTTCCGCCTGTTTTAATTCTTTGTCAGCCTGTCCGCTGATAAATTTGCCGATAGCGCTCACATCACTGTCATCAGCGCTTATCTGACGGTAAATTCCCCGTCCTTTTTGAACAATCAGTTCCAGTTGTTCCGATTTTTTGCCGCCGGTATTGACTGCTGAAACCCTGCAGCCTTTTTGAGCGGCTGTTTCAGCGGCTTTCAATGCGGAAGAAAAATCAAAGCCGCCGCTGTTGGTAAACAAAACAATATTTCCGTTCCCATAACCGGAAGCTTCAAGTTTTTCGCAAGCCAGCCGGATGGCGCGGTCGAGCCTTTCTCCGTTGACCGGCATAATTTCGGTCGAAATTTCCGGCAACAGATTTCGAATGAGGTTGGCGTCGTCTGTAACCGGTGTAATCAGAAAAGGTTCCTGAGTATATACAATCAGTCCGCTTTGCTGGCCTTTAAGCAGGGCAAGCAAGTCGTCAATTTTATATTTTGCCCGGGTCAGACTGTTGGAAGCCGGATTCTGCTGCAGCATGCCGGTTGAAACGTTGAGCACGATCATAACCGGATTTTGCGGCTGCATGCTGGGAATTTCCGTTTTTTTCCATGAAGGACCTGCGGCAGCGATTATAGCTGCGGACAAACCGAGCAAAGCCGCAAAAACACTCAGGCGTGAACGGTTCGAATGTCCTTTTACCAAGAGAAAATTCAAAAGCCTTTTGTCGCAGACTTTTTGCCAGGCTGATTTCATTTTATGCCGGGCGGAAATTTCCCGGAAAATCAGTAGCATCGGAAGCAAAAACAATAAAATCCAGGGACGGATAAAATGAAAATTATGTATAAACTCAGCCATAATTATTTCCTCCGCAAATACCGGATGAATATTCCGGACAACAACACGGCGCCGATCAGCGGCAGCCAGAAAAGCTCGGTTGTTTCCCGGATGTATTGTTCGTCGCTTCGGGCGGCTTCCAGCCTGTCTATTTCGGCATAAATTTGCTCAAGAGCCCCTGTATCTTTGGCTCTGAAATAAGTTCCTTTTGTCGCTTCGGCAATTTCTGAGAGGCTTTGTTCGTCAAGTCCAGATGCCCGTCCGATGTTAATTCCGAAAATGGACATGGCCGATGAGACATCCGAACCGACGCCGATGGTATAAATTTTGACTTTTTCTTCTTTAGCCAGCCGGATAACCTGAGCAATGGAAATGCTTCCGTCATTGTTTTCCCCGTCGGTCATCAGGATGATGACTTTATTTTCTTTATCGGGAACGGAACGCAGGGTTTTGAGAGCCAGTCCGAGCGCGTCGCCGATGGATGTGGAGTTTCCGGCCATCCCCGCATCGGTGTTCCATAAAATTTCTTCAACGGATTTTTTGTCAAAAGTTATCGGAGATTGAAGGTAAGCCCGCGTACCGAAAAGAATCAGCCCGATTCGGTCATCCGCCCGTTTTTTTATAAAATCGGAAGCGGTTTTTTTGACGGCGGTCAAACGGTCAATTCGTCGCCCCTGATAAGTAAAATCAGGTTCAAGCATGGAATTCGAAATATCCGCAACCAGCAAAATGTCGCGGCTCAATCCCGGAAGTTTTTGCGCTTCGCCGATATGCTGAGGCCTCGCGGCGGCAACGCTCAAAAGCCCCCACACCAGCAGCAGGAAAAAAAACGCCGGGGTAAAAAATGCGTTTTTCTTAAAATTAAAAGAATTGTTTTTGGCATTCTCGGCAGATATTATTTCAATATCCCGCAAAAAGGGAATACGCAGGGCGGCATCCTGATTCTTTCCCGTTTTGGGCATCAGCCAGCGAAACATAAACGGAAGCGCCAGCAGCCATAACATTTCGGGATGGGCAAAATGATTCATAAATTTTCTCCGATCCATTTCCGGCAAAAATTCTTTAAAATATTTAGTTCTTCACTGCCGTATATTTGGGAATTTTTTCCGATATAAGGTGCATCAGCCAGCAATTTTGCGGCTTTCCCCGATAATTTTGTCCGGCAGCGGGAGTTGAGAAAATCAACCCATTCTTGTCCGAACAAAGCGGAAGCCTCTTTATGTTTAAGCAGGCATATTCTTCTGAGCAGGCGGGAAATTTCCGCAGCGCCGGCAACTGGTTCTTCCGGGCAGGCCGCCAAAACAGACAAAGCATACTTCTTTTTGCTTCGGCGGTGCAGCTTTCTGAGCAGCCAAAACACAAAAAAAAGCCCCGCCGCGGCCAGTAGTATAACGCCCCAGCCGTAAGCATGCGGAAACATCGCAATTTCGTCCGGCAGATGGATATCTCGCAATTCAGGCAGATTGTTGTCAGGCATTTTCCCCTCTTGTCTCTCTTTTTTCTGATTTAGGAATTAAAGTTCGCAAAATCAAGTAAAATAATAAAGGCATAAAATTTACAAGTAATTAAAAAAAAGCCCCGGCGGGCATAAAACCTGCACGGAGCAAAATAAAAAAACAACTAACCTTTCACACGGTTGAGCGGACGCCTTTGAACAACGTTAACCACGGCTTTTTTCTGGGTTTTATACATTCTGTTCTGAAGCTTAACTCTCGCTTTCCAGCCGTTTTCAAAAATAACAAATTGCTTTTTCATATAAAAATATACTTAGTTAATAATAAAAATATCGCCGGCAAAAATAGCACAATTCTGAATAAAAACAAGACTGATTTTAACAAAAATTATCAGACGGTCTTAATCAGGCCGTGTTTTTTCTTTCCCTGCGACAGTTTGATTTGTCCGTTGACAACATCGGCAGCGGAAAACTTGTAATTTTCATCGGTAATTGCTTTATCGTTAATTTTTAGTCCGGCCTGTTTAATCAGGCGCCGGGCTTCGCCTTTGCTTGCGACAAATCCGAGCTGCAAAAAAGCGTCGATTGCGTGCAGGCCTTCAATGGAGGAAATCTCGATTGACGGGAGCTCGCCGCCGGCCGTTCCCTGTTCAAAAACCTGAACGGCGGTTGCCTGCGCGGCGCGGGCTTCTTCTTCGCCGCGGCAGATTTTTGTGGCTTCAAAGGCCAGAATTTTCTTGGCTTCGTTAATTTCTTTATCTTTCAGCGCCTCCAGCCGCCGCACCTCGTCCATCGGCAAATCGGTATAAATTCTCAGACATTTGCCCACTTCGGCGTCTCCGATATTGCGAAAATACTGATAATAGTCATAAGACGGCAGTTTTTCATCATTAATCCACACCGCATTCCCTTCTGATTTTCCCATTTTTTTACCGTTGGAGTCGGTAATAATCGGGCTGGTAAAGCCAAACAGTTCCACATCATATTTGCGGCGGCCGAGTTCCGTTCCCGATGTAATGTTTCCCCATTGGTCGGAACCGGCGATTTGTGCGCGGCAGCCGTATTTTTGATACAGTTCGCAAAAATCATATCCCTGCAGCAGCATATAATTAAATTCCAGAAAGCTCATCGGCTGTTCACGGTCAAGCCGGCTTTTGACGCTTTCCATGGTCAGCATGCGGTTGACGGAATAATAGGTTCCGATATCGCGTAAAAAAGCAAGATAATTAATGTTTTTAAACCAGTCCCAGTTGTCAACCATTACGGCATCATGGGCGCCGGTACCGAATTTTAAAAACTTGCCGAAAGATTTTTTCAATCCCTTAATATTTTCGGCAAGGGTTTCTTCGCTCAAAAACGGACGCAGCTTGTCCTTGCCGGAAGGATCGCCGATGCGGGCGGTGGCGCCGCCAACCAGCGTCAACGGCTTGTGTCCGCATTTTTGAAACCAGCGCATCATCATCAGCGGCACAATGTGGCCCACATGTAGACTGTCTCCAGTCGGATCAGAGCCCAGATATCCCACAGCCGGCGTTCCGCTTTTTTCGCACCCGTATAAATAATCGTCAAAACCGGTTTCGTTGGTGCATTGATTATAAAAGCCGCGTTCAGCCATAATATTGAGAAATTGGGATTTAAAAGCGCTCATTTTTCCTTTCCTTGTGTCTGAATTAAATAAGTCTTAAGGATATTAGCATATAAATAAAATAGTGCAACAACGGAGGTAAATTTTTTTCAATGGATATCATAAAAAGCATGCGTGCGGTCGGGCTGATGAGCGGGACGTCGCTGGACGGGGTTGACATTGCTGCAATCCGGACGGATGGTGTTGATGTTTACGACTTCGGCCGGGCATATACCGTGCCTTATGAAGAAAATTTACGGGAAAATATTCGTTCCGTTTTGGGAATAAAGCCCGATTCTCCGGAAAATGCGGCCCGGATAAAAATGGTTGAAAACAGTTTGACGGCTTTTCACGCCATGGTTGTCAAAGAATTTGCGGAAGGAGAGGATGAGCCGGTTGATATTATCGGTTTTCACGGACACACCATTCTTCACGAACCCGAAAACCGCTACACGCACCAGATTGGCGATGGGCAGATGCTGGCGGATTTGACCGGTTTGAAAGTCGTCAGCCGTTTCCGCAATGCCGATGTCCTGGCCGGAGGGCAGGGGGCTCCTCTGGTTCCGCTCTATCATGCGGCGCTGTGTGCCGAAATGGAAAAGCCGGTGGCTGTGCTCAATATCGGCGGGGTTTCCAATTTGACCTGGATAGGCGCCAATGGCGAAATGCTGGCTTTTGACACCGGCCCGGGCAACGCTCCCGTAAACGACTGGGTGTTCAAACATGCCGGTATGCACATGGACTATAACGGCAAACTGGCCATCAGCGGCACGGTTGACGAACATATTCTTGCCAGTCTGATGAAACATAAATATTTTGCCAAATATCCGCCCAAGTCTATTGACCGCAACATTTTTAACGAAAAACTGGAGCATTTGGAAGGTTTGTCGCTTGAAGACGGGGCGGCCACGGCCACGGCTTTTACCGCCGAAGCCGTTGCTTATTCCGTTAATTCTTTTTTGCCGGAAAAGCCCAAAAAGCTCATCATCTGCGGCGGCGGCGCCAACAATCCGACCATGGTTCGCTTCATCCGCCGCCGTTTGTCCGAAATTGAGGTGTTGACGGCAAAAGAAGTTGGTTGGAACAGTGATGCGATAGAAGCTCAGGCCTTTGCTTTTCTGGCAGTTCGCCGTTTGGGCAACATGCCGGCAACATTTCCCTTTACGACCGGAGTCTCGGAACCTCTTCCCGGCGGTGAAATTTTTGAACCGCATCCCCGCCGTTAATCAAACGCCTTCCCCTCTAAAACTCAATCACCGGGCGAACATAGCGGTCGTAGTTCTTACTGTAGTCGACGAGGATCCCATTCACAGACGCGTACCAGAGCCACACGCGGTTACTACTGAACTCGGACGACGACCACCAGTCGCCACTGCCACCGATGTTTGTTTTGTTTATTCTGGTTAAGCTTTGATCAATAGCCGTTCTGTTCTGGTTGATACTGTCTAATACACCGCCAGCCGGTAAACACCATTTACCCTTCGTTTCCGGCATGCTTGACGGAGCATAGTTGTATACTTTCCAAAACGCCGGATAATATTTATAAGCGCTGTCGCCATATTGTTTATAGCTGTAATCAATAACAATCTTCGTATTTTCACAACTGTCAAAATCATTTGTCGGAGCGCTGCTGTAATTGAACAAATCCGGAATATCGACATGTTCTGTTGACCAGATAAAATCTCCCAATCCTCCCAGCGCCAGAGCCTGGCCGCAGTCGTCTCCGCCGATATAGACCACAACGGCAACCGGGGTTTTCCCGGAAACAACGTCAGCGGAACAAGTGCCGTCCGTATAAAGAATATCGGCGATTTTGCAGTTTTTGGCATAACCGTTGCACTGGCCGAGAACAGCGGATTCAGGTACGGGAATTTCTTCGCATTTGCCGTCTTTCCATTCATAACCGGAAGCGCAGGTGCAGGATGCATATTTGTTGTTACAGGGCGTTCCGCTGCCGGATTGATAGCCGGTGCCAGAACAGTCATATTTGAAACCGTATTCGGCACAGGTTTCTTCCTTACTGGACGGGCATGCCCATTTATCGCCGAAGGGGCATTTGATACCTTTTCCGTTCGGACAGAAAGTTTCGGTGTAGCCCAAAGTGGCACAGTCGGAAGTTGCGACGCATTGGGCGAAAGTTACGGAAGGAATTAAGGACAGACTCGTCCCTAAAAGTAAAGTTTTGATTTTCATAATTTAGCTCCTTTGTTTTCAAGTTAAACAAACTCTCCGTTTGTCATTCAAAACAAAGGAGAGTGGAGCTCAAAAACTGTGATAACGCAGTCGTTGTTATTCAATATATTACCAACACTCCACTCATAGAGTGGATGTTATTGTTATCAGGTGTTTTTGAGACACCACAGGCAGCTTTCCCGCCTGCATTTATGAGTATAGCGGAAATTGGTTAAAAAATAAAGAAGATTTTTTGAAATTATTATCTTCCGGTCATGAAAAATTTAGCATTAACATACAGAAGTGAAAAAATCTGTTTCCTCAAGACAAAATAACCGTTTGACTCTGCAAATTTATTGTATTAAACTCCTCAACAGTTTTTAACGAAGTTTACAAATACGATGCAAAATTTTTACATATCTGCTTTTTCCATTATTATCCCTTAGGGGATAGAAGTTCTTTTGCACATAAAATTTCTGTTTTGTAAAACCGAACCTGTTTCGGCCATTGTCTGTAATTAAACCACACAACAACCGGGTGTAGAAAAATGAAACACTATGCTGATGTAAAAGCAAAACCTGACTTTGTTGAAGTCGAAAAAAATATTCTCAAATTTTGGGAAGAAGATAAAACCTTTGAAAAATCCGTGCACAACCGCGACGGTGCGGCTGAGTTTGTTTTTTATGACGGGCCGCCTTTTGCCAACGGCACGCCGCATTACGGGCACATTATGGTTTCTTATGTCAAAGACGTCGTCGCCCGCTTCCAAACCATGAACGGCAAAAAAGTCGAACGCCGTCTGGGGTGGGACTGCCATGGCTTGCCGGCCGAAATGGCTGCGGAAAAACAGCTCGGCGTTTCCGGCCGCAAACAGATTGAGGAATTCGGCATTGAAAAATTCAACAATTTTTGCCGTCAGGATGTATTGAAATATTCCGGCATCTGGGTTGACATGTTCAAGCGCATCGGCCGCTGGGTAGATTTCAACCACGACTACAAAACCATGGATTTGCCTTTTATGGAAAGCGTCATCCACAATTTTAAAGAGCTTTACGACAAAGGCCTGGTTTATGAAGACTATCGCGTGTTGCCTTATTCCTGGGCGGCGGAAACACCGCTGTCTAATTTTGAAGTCAATCTGGGTTATCAGGAAAAAACGGATAACGCCGTTACGGTGATGTTTAAGTTGGAAAACGGCATGAACATGCTGGTCTGGACAACCACGCCCTGGACGCTGCCGTCTAACCTGATGCTGGCTGTCGGGCGGGATATTGATTATGCCGTCATGGAAGAAAACGGCGAAAAATATGTTCTGGCGCAGGCCTTGCTCGGCCGTTATAAAAAACAGCTGGAACAGGCGCGGCAGGTGGCTTCGCTCAAAGGCGGCGAGCTTGTCGGGCTGAGCTATGAGCCGATGTTCCCCTATTTTAAACATCTGAAAGAAAAAGGGGCGTTCAAAGTTTTGAGCGGCGAATTTGTTTCGACCGAGGACGGCACCGGCATTGTTCACATTGCGCCGGGATTCGGCCAGGATGACTTTGAAGCCTGCCGTGCTTATGATGAAAAATTTCCGGTTGTCTGCCCGGTTGACGAAGCCGGCAGGTTTACGGCCGAAGTCCCCGATTATGAAGGAAAACAGGTTTTTGAAACCAATGAGCCGATTATGCAGTGGCTGAAAGAAAAGGGGCTTCTTGTCAAAAAAGAACAATATACCCACTCTTATCCTTTCTGCTGGCGCACCGACACGCCGCTGATTTATAAGGCAATGTCCAGCTGGTTTGTCCGGGTGACGGATTTTCGCGATGAAATGGTGAAGAACAATCAGCAGATTAACTGGGTGCCCGGGCACATCCGGGACGGCCGTTTTGGCAAATGGCTGGAGGGCGCGCGCGACTGGTCTATTTCCCGCAATCGTTTTTGGGGCACGCCGATTCCGGTATGGAAATCGGACAATCCGCAATTCCCGCGCATTGATGTTTTCGGCTCTCTTGCCGAAATCAGAGAAAAAACCGGTTTTGAAGTAACCGACCTGCACAAACCATATATTGACGATGTGGTTTATCCCAACCCGGATGACCCGTCGGGCAAAACCATGATGCGCCGCGTGGGCGATGTGTTTGACTGCTGGTTTGAGTCCGGTTCCATGCCTTATGCGCAGGTTCACTATCCGTTTGAAAACAAAGAATGGTTCGAAAACCACTTCCCGGCCGATTTCATTGTCGAAGCCATCGACCAGACCCGCGGCTGGTTTTATACTCTGACGGTTTTGGCGACGGCGCTGCATAACCGTCCGGCGTTCAAAAACTGCATCTGCACCGGCCTGCTGATGGCGGAGGGCGGGCAAAAACTTTCCAAACGCCTGAAAAACTACCCTGATCCGAACGAGGTTTTGGAAACCATCGGTTCTGATGCCCTGCGTTGGTTTTTGGTGTCGTCTCCGGTGCTTAAAGGCGGCAATCTGGCTGTCGACAGGGAAGGGAAGGAAATCGCCAAAGCTTCCCGCGTGGCGCAAATCCCGTTGTGGAATGCCTTTTATTTCTTCACCCTCTATGCCAATGCCGAAGAATATCAGGCCAAGGAAATCAGCCGCTCCGGCGAAGAGATAGACAACTACATCCTTTCCAAGCTGAAGCATTTGTGCGCCGTTGTCAGACAGGGGCTTGAAACCTATGATGTCGCTCAGGCGACCAATGAAATCGCCGCTTTTATGGAAGTGCTGAACAACTGGTACATCCGCCGCACCCGCGACCGTTTTTGGGAAGGCGACGAACAGGCTTTCGACACGCTGTACACGGTTTTGGTAAATGTTTCCAAAATTGTGGCGCCGCTCATGCCTTTTGTCAGCGAATATGTTTTCAAGACCCTGACCGGAGAGGAATCCGTCCACCTGACGGACTACCCGTCGCTGGAAAACATCAACGATGACGCAGCTTTGGTCGGGCATATGGATTTTGTGCAGGATTTGTGCTCGGCGGCCAAGTTTATCCGGGAAGAAAAAAATCTGCGCAATCGTCTGCCTTTGGCAAGTCTGACGGTTGTCGGCGCCGGGCTCAGTCCCGCGTATCAGGAAATTGTCAAAGACGAGCTGAATGTCAAAGCCGTAAATTTTGACAATAATCTCAAGAATTATGCTTCCGAAAAACTTTATCTGTACACGCCGCTGCTGGGCAAAACGCTGGGCAAAGAGATGGGGGCGGTGATGGGCGCTTACAAACAGGGCAACTGGACGTTGAACGCCGACGGCACTTTGAACATAGCCGGACATACGCTGACTGAAGATTTGTTTGAAGTCCGTCTGGAAATAAAAGAAGGCGTTGCCGGCAAAGCGTTTGCCGATAACAAAGCCGTCGTAACCCTTGACACCCGGGTGACGGACGAACTCAAACGCGAGGGAATGGCGCGCGATTTTGTCCGTTTGGTTCAAACGTTGCGCAAAGACAAAGATTTCAACATTTCCGACCGCATTGAATTGTGTTATGCGACGGACAATGCCGAACTGGCGCAGGCGCTGGAAGAAAACAAAGCTTACATTGCCGCTCAGGTTCTGGCCGTCAAAGTTGAAAACTCTTGCACGTCTGGCACGGTTGCCGATATTGAGGGCGCCGGGCTGATGTTTGATGCCAAAGTCAGCAACAGCAAAGTCGCCTGATAAAGATGCTTCCGTCCTGAACAGACCTGCTCATCCTTCCTCCTCTAGGCAGGTCTGTTCTTGTCTGTCTCTGAATATATTTTCCTCACTTTTCTCTCCCCCTGAGTAGGGCACTCCCTTTCCTCTCCCCCTGAGTAGGGCTCCCCACTTTCTCCTCCCCTGAGTAGGGGAGACGGCCGAAGCCAAAAGCAACCAACGTTGCTTTTGGCAAGGAGACGCAATGAGACTTTTCTTTTGGAGGGAGTAACACGAACCGAACAAAAGGATTAGTCGGAATTGAAGAGGGGTATGAATCAAAACAAACTATCTAAATCTTTTTCGCCGACAGAGTCTGAATTGTTAGATTGTGAACAGGCGGCAGCCTAAGAAAACAATCGTTACAATTCAGTTGACCGAAGCAGCTTCGCTGCAAGAAGGCGGGAGGGGTATGAGTCAAAACCAATCATCTGAATTGTTTTTCAACGACAGAGTCTGATTTGTCAGCTTGTGAACAGACAACCACCCGCACCGGCGTTAATAAAATATTATGAAAATTTTGTTACACTCCAAAATAAAAATAGACAAAATACAAAAATAATGCTATATTGTCTAATATAGAATAAAAGCAAATGGGGAGACGACAATGTCTGATTATAACGTAACAACACTTGATGAAGCTTTAGCAGAACTCGATAATTTGAATGCAAGTAAAAATTTTACTGATTTCGATAAATATCGTCGACAACTCCAAAACGCGTCATCTCCAGATGAGTGGAATAGTTTGTTAACCCAATGGAGCACGAACGAAAATAGCGATAGCTCCCCACAGCACTCCACTAATGACGGTACTCCTTCTGGTACAGGAGAAGGTCTACCTTCCTCCGCTCCCCAAGAGGAAGAGGCCACATTTGGTGAATACGGAACAGACACTGGCACTGTCAATGAAGTTGGTGCTGATCCGAGCTCACCCAAAAAAGAAGACTGGATAGACAAGAAACTTAAAGCCTGGAAAGAGTATGCTAAAAAAGAGGGGGAGCCATTTCAGCAGTTGCAGGATGACCATGCGCCTTTGTCCATGCAGGTTGGCGATACGCCGATTAAATATACGGATCGGCACAACATCACCATGGGCGATGGTGAATATAAAAAATTTCTGGAAGCAGTCAAAATTGAGAAGAACGATGGAATCAAAAAAATCAATTTCGGCGAAATCAAAAGTGACGAATTCAGGGCAAAATTAGCTGTGGCTTGTCTCGAGATGGGGATGGACATGAACGAAGGCCCTGACAGAATAGATCTGGATATGGAATGTTTGAAAAATCTGAATTTGAAGCCTGAGGTAAGAAAAAAAATAGAAGAATACAATAACAATAAACAGAAAGACAAACAACGTGAACGCAATCAGAAAGATCGAACAGCAGAGAATACCGGAACAGGAACTCCAACTCCGCCTGAGGCAGAGAATACCGGAACAGGAACTCCAACTCCGCCTGAGGCAGAGAATACCGGAACAGGA
>CASEQD010000014.1 GCA_949289935.1 uncultured Pseudomonadota bacterium
GACTTCATCTCTACATCCTCAATCTTATATTATTATTTCTAAAAAGTCAACTATCATTTCCTCCCCCAACCCACATTTTTTTGACACAAATTTTCCCCGGAAATTCCTTCCCGGGGAGCCATAACAAAAAAGCGCCTGACTCCCGCCAGACGCTTCAAAAAAATCAATTAGTCATCAACCGCAAATCCGTCGAAGACAAAATCTTCGGCAACACCACACCGCCTCTGGCCGCCGGAGTAAATAAAACATAAAAAGGAACGCTTTTTCGCCCGTAACGCGACATAAAATCCAAAACCTCCCCGTTCCCTTCCGACCAATCCACTTGGATAACAACCACATTACGCTCGGAAAAAAGATTCTGCAAAACCGGATTTTTCAGCACAACATATTTATTATAATAACAACTCAAACACCACGGCGCGTCAATACTCAGCAAAACACTTTTTCCCTCATCAAGAAGTGCTTTGATTTTTGCTTCATCAATGCCGCCCTTTTTCACAAACGCCTCTTTTTCCACCACAGCAACGGCAGTTTTTTCCTCCCGTGAAAACCCGCGGTTAAGATCCCACGAGGCAAATAAAACAAGCAACCAACACAATGCCAAAGAAATTCCTCCCAAAAGCCGCCGCACAGAAGTCTCCTTCTTCTGTCCAAACCGCATCAAAAAAAGCTTTCGTTCAAAATTTCTCCGATACGCCAACAAAAATAAAAACAACAACAAATAAACAACCAGACGAACAAACAGGGAAAACTCCGTCTGAACATAAAAAACGCCGCACAACCGGAGTAATGTCAACAAAATAATGCATAACAAAACAAAACGAACTTTTCTCATCCAGTTCCCGGGACGAGGCATAAACACAACCGCCGTAGGAAACAATCCTGCCAAAAAATAAGGAAAAGCCAAACCGCAGACGGCAAAAAGAAAAACAACCGTCATTTCAAAAAAAGTTCCGCCCAAAGCAAAACCGACCGCCGACGACAAATACGGAACCGTACAAAACGTAGAAAAAAGCATAATTGTTCCGCCGGAAAACCAGGCGCGAAAAGCACCGTCTCCTTTTTTACAAACACAACAACGCTTCAACCATTCCGGCGTTTTCAACAAACAAAGTCCGGACATATAAGCAGCAAACAAAACCAAAACAAATATCATCAAAGACAAAAACCAACCGCTCTGAAACTGCATGCCCCATTCTGAAATTGCACCTTTGTACCTAAACCAAAACAGTATCAAAATCAAAATAATAAATCCCGTAAAAATTCCGCCGACGGTATAAAAGAAATTGCGCCGGACATTATCCGGATTCGCACAACCAAACCCGCAAACACTCGTCAGCCGCAACATCAGAAGCGGAAAAACCCCCGACATAAAATTCAACAACAAACCGCCGGCAAAAGCCGCCAGCAAAATCGCCGGCGTCAGACTGATTTCCTGAAGTTCCGTCCACGGAAGATTTTCAACCGTTTCAATAATTTTCAAAGCAGCATGGCGCCCAAGCTTCACAAATAAAGAAAGCTTCTGCCCCGCCGATATATCTTCTCCGTCCGCAAGCGGCAGAAAAACATCCGTATAATCGTCATAAACAGCGATTCTCGGCTTTTGAAAAACAAAGCGCCCGTCATCAACCATCACGTCAATATCGGCGGGAGAAGCATCCGTATCCAAGCGCAGACGCAGCTCCTCCGTCCCGGATTCCGTTTTGAACACAGATAATGATACCGCTTCCGTCCCGGATTGTTCCGCCGCCGGCAAAATATTAAAACTTTGAACAATAAAATTACTAACGGTAGAAGCATAACCGGCACCTGCATTCAAACTCAAAACCGGTTCAAGGACTTCCTTCCGGCAACCTTCGGCCGAACAAACGGAAAACACCGCCCGAGCCGAAATTTTAAGAGATTCTTCCGGATTTTTTACCTTCAGCACCAAAGGAACGGCAAAATTTCCCTCTTGCCCGAAAACTTCCTTTTTACCATACGTCATCCGCCGGGGCATCGGCAAAAAGACCTCGCTGCCGGATAAATTATCTCCGCTTATCACAAACTCAGGCTTGTTTTTTCCCAACAATTCAAGCGCTGTTCCGTCTGGAAGAACAAAATGAAAAGCACCACGGATTTCTTTTGAATTATTAACCGTAGAATATTCGCTGATAAGCCTGACCTTAACCCTGTCTTTTTCAGCCCACTGACCATTGCCGCCGCCCTGGGTCAGAGGATCTTCATACAATGTTCCGTAAAACAAAAACTTTTTCCAGTCGGTTTTAACAAACAATTCCATCAGGCGCTCATACGGCTTTTGCTCATCTTTCGGCATCGACGACCGACCGTCCATAAAAATCTTTTGTTCATAAGCCTTAAAATCCCTGGGCTCAAAACTGTAAGAAACCACTTTTGAAAAATCGGGAACAACCACCAAATCCGGAGAATCGATATAACTTTCGGTATAATCTTTCTCATAAGCGCTCTCATGTAAAATCAGAGGCGGCTCTTCGGGCATCAACATTTTCTCCTTGATTTCTTCATATTTTTCGGAAAAAAAGCGATAAAACCTGACCCCGTCGCGAATCAACATCGCCCTGTCTGCAATTTCTTGCCCTTCCAGCTCCGGAAAAAGACGCATAACATCTTCTGATATATCTTCGTTAATTTTATTTCCGGGATATTTTTCATGAAAATAACGCCCGACGGAAACAATTATATTCGCCTGATCAAGCACGTTTGTTTCACGAAATTCTTGTTCATCTTCAGGATAAAAATCCCAAATAACCTTTCCGCCCTGCACTGTTTTTTTCTCCGTGCCGTCAGCAGAACTTACAGACGGATTTTCCGCCGCACAAAGCACATTTCCGCAACAAACGGCTGCCGCTAAAAACAAAAGAAAAACAAGTTTGCGCATTTTATTTCATCAGCTCTTGAAAAAATCTTCTTCTAAGATAATTTATTATGTGATAGAATACAAGAGTCGGAAATGAAAAAGTAAGTATTTTGTGAGTAATAAACCATGTTTGAATTAAACACAACCAACCTCACGGGAAAATGTTTGATATCTTCGCCGTTCATGGAAGATGAACATTTCAACAAAACCGTCGTATACATTTGTTCTCATACCAAAGACGGAGCAATCGGTTTTATTATCAACAAAAAACTCGAAAACATTTCTTTTGATGATTTAGCCGCTCAGCTTCCCATAGAACACTATGCCGGTTCTTGTCCCGTTGCGCTGCACAACGGCGGCCCTTCGGAAAAGATTCGCGGCTTTGTTCTTCATTCAACCGACTACATAAAAAGCGACACCGTCATCATTGATCGTCAGATTGCCGTATCCTCATCCATAGACATCATCACCGACATTGCCTTCGGCACCGGGCCGAAAGACAATCTCATTGCTCTGGGATACGCCGGTTGGGGCCCCGGACAACTTGAAAAAGAAATCATGAACAACAGCTGGATTATTACGACTCCCGAAACCGAACTCGTCTTCCGCACCAAAGACGAAGAAAAATGGGAAGCAGCTCTGCACAAAACCGGGATTTCCGTTGATCAATTGTCCTTTTACTCGGGACGGGCATAAAAAAATCCCCGAAAACTCTATGCAATTTTTCCGGTGCAACCGCCGCAATTTGAACATCCGTTGCAAATCAGCCTGCTGCCGCAAACTGCGCATTTTTCACCAAATTGCCTGACATACGGCTCAAAGTCTGCGGCAAAAAAATCGCCCTGCTCCGGCGGCTGCAACTTAAATTGCGGAATCCGCCCTTCAAATTGCAACCCTGATTTATACGCCATCCGGCTTTGCAGTCCTTTGTCCGGCAAATGATAAGTTTTTCCGTCTTTCACAAAATATGTTCCGGTTTCAATAAAACAAAACCGCACACCGAATGCAACGCATTCATCATAAAGCTTCTTCACCCATTCATAATGCAGCGGGCGCGACCCGTCATAATTTTCCCCGCCCGCAATCACCTGCTCAATCCGCCCGGAAACTAAATATTTTCGCAAACTGACGGCTCCGATAAACGGCGCAGCCATAATCCCTTTATGTTTAAACGGAAGTTCCAATAATATGGGCACCCGCTCATCAGCCATTTCCTGATTTTCACAGGTAACATTAAAAAAACATTTTCCCAGCCGCCGTTCCAATCTTCCGGCAAACACCCGGCAACCCGTTCCGGACGTTTGGTTAACAAAAAGAAAACCACATCCGGACGCTGCCGGATAATTTTCCATGCTTCCGGCCGCCAGGCATCTGCCTCGTCCAAAAAGAAATCAGAAGTCATGCACACCCGCAGTTGTTCGCCGCTTTTCACTTTATAGCGGCCGTTTTTATCTTTATGCAGCGGATAATCAAAATTATTTTTAACCTTATATACCAAACGCCCGTTGCCGCCGCGCTGTTTATCCAGAAAATACATATAACAATTCCGGCAGCCTTCGCTTTTTTTCACACAACCGTGCCATGGATTCCAAATATCATGCATTTACAATTTTCCCCTTCACCTGCCGACATAATACCTCTGCCGCCGGACAAATTCAACAATGATATTTTTTCACCTCTGCATGAAAATAATCATTGAACAATGAGAAAATCCATGCTACACTAAAACCAGTGATGATAAAGTGTGGAGGATGAAATGCGTGTGATTCTTTCCGCCGGCAAAAAGGTATATTTTACCCTGCTGGCTGCTTTCGCCCAGTGTGCGGAAACAGATTGCAATACGTTAGGCTACGATTCGCCAACACAATGCGACAACAGCATCAAATGTCCGTTTGGCGAATATTGGGCATGTCCCGGAAAAACCACCGAAGAAGAACCGGAAGAATCAGAAGAAGAAAAAGCCGTCCTCGGCCAGTGCACCGGCTATGCCAAAAACTGCAATATTGCCGACATTCTTTATTCCGACGGCACCTGCTCCGCTGATGTCGTTTCCGGTAAAACACCAATTGGCATTGTCGTTTATATCGGTTCTGACAACTGCGGTCAGGCTCTGGCGCTGGAAGACTTGGGAAGATTATACTGGTCTCACACATCTAATAACATTCCGGGATTGCAAAATTACAACAGTGCTCCAGTCAATGATTTTGACAGTTGTGGAAATACAAAGATTGTTATTGATTATAGTTCTAAACAATATGGTAATCGTGCTTCTGATCTATATCCTGCTTTTTGGAGTGTCTATAATTATGCCCCGTCAACCATGCCTGAAACAAAGGGTAAATGGTGTTTACCTTCCGGCGGTGTATTAAACAGCATTTTCTCAAACAGAGCGACAATTAATTCGAGCCTGAGCAGAATTAAAAAGACACTACTTGGCAGCGATATATGGTGGTCGTCATCCGCATACTCATCTAAGGACGCGTGGACCGTATCCATGTCTTCAGGTAATATCGGTGCCCTAACTACATACGTCAACAATGTTGATGTCCGCCCGGTGATTGAGTTTTAACCCCGCTTTTTTTCTGAGTAGCCTCACCCTTTCTCCCCCCCCTGAACAGCTCTCCCTTTTCTCTCCCCCTGAGTACATCCCTCTCATTCCCTCCCTGAGTAGGGCTGGAGGCAGAAAAACAATCCGGTGAATTGTTTTTCGCCGACAGAGTCTGAATTGTCAGATTGTGAACAGATAAAACTAAAACGGCTTCAGACTTTTCATATATTCACACAACAAACGCACACCAAAACCTGTAGCGCCGGACGGAACTGCCGGACGAGCTTTTTCCAGAGTTTCACAACCGGCAATATCCAAATGCGCCCAGCTGATTTTATCTTTCACAAACCTCTGCAAAAAACAGGCCGCCAGCGTGCTGCCGTTCATTCCCTGGCCGATCTGCTTGACATCGGCAATTTCAGAATCAACCATTTTGTCAAATTCCCGGTCAAAAGGCAACGGCCAAAGCTTTTCACCACTCACAGCCCCGGCCTTGGTCAAAGCCTCTGCCAAAGCCTCGTCCCGGCAAAAAATCGAAGCATAATGCCCGCGGAAAACATTGGCGCTGGCGCCGGTCAGCGTCGCTAAATCAACAATACGGGAAGCCTTCAGTTTTGTAGCCGCATACCACAAACAATCCGCCAGAGCCAGACGCCCTTCAGCATCGGTATTGGCTATTTCCACCGTCTGCCCCGAAGCCGAAGTCAGAATATCCCCGGGACGATAAGCCTGACTGCCGAGAGCATTTTCGGCCAATCCGACAACCACCGCCACATTCAGTTTTGACTTCAACAACGCCTGAACTTTCAACGCAGCAATCACAGCCGCGGCGCCGCCCATATCCACTTTCATATCTTTCAATCCCGCCGCCGTTTTAAGATTAATTCCGCCAGCATCAAAAGTAATGCCTTTGCCGACCAAAACCAGATCATAATCTTTACGGGAAGGCGCTCCCTTCCATTTGGCAACCACTGCCCGCGGAGAATGAGTCGAAGCGGCTCCCACGGCAGACAGCATTGAAAAACCGTTTTCAGCCAAATTCCCGGGTTCAAACACCTCAACCTCCAGACCGAGATATTCAAGCCGCCGCACATCTTCGGCAAAAGCTTCCGGCGTCAGAACATTGGGCGGTTCATTGCCCAAATCACGGGCATAACGCACACCGGCGGCCAGAGCTCTGGCTTCTTCAAGTTTTCTGGGATTAAAACCACCTTCTTCAAAACAAAAACAAACCTGTTCCAATTGCGAAAATTCCTCGCTTTTCTTTTTGGTTTTATACTTGTCAAAAGAATAAGCTTCCAATTCCATTCCCAACAAAAATTCCGCCGCCCGGGAAGAAACTTCTTTCGGAATAAAAACATCAGCCTGACACAGTTTTTTAGCCTGCCGGAAGAAAAACGCCCCTGTCTCCAGAGCTTCCGCAGCAGATAAACCGCGAGATACACCGACCACGGCAATTGTTCTTTCGCCGTCATCCAATTCTAAAACCGCATTGGGCTTGACTGAAAATTTTCTGTTTTGAATTCCCCGTTTCAATCTGTCTGCCGTTTCTTTTGAAAAAAATTTCGCGAGTCTCTCAAAAAAATCGTCATTTGCTTTAATCAAAGGCACAATCAAAATATCTGCCTTGTCATTTTTTTCAACTAATGTAAAATTTTCAGCCATTTTTTCACTCCTAAAAAAACAATTTAATTCATTTTAGACACAATTCTCTAATATTTTACTAATTAAGAGTAGACAAATAATTTATCGCATGCTATGGTAGACAAAACAACAATTTTTGACAAAAGCGACAAAACATGGCGAAGCAGAAAAAATTTCAAGATCCATACAATTATCTGTATTTGGATAATGAAGAACCATCTGCCGTGGATATTGTTTTTGAAAACATCGACAAACAAAAAGAAAAAGACACCGTTTCTTCCACTCTGCCGCCCCGCCCTGTTGAGGAAGAAGTTCCGCCGCTTCATTTTACCGGCAAAATCGAAGAAGAATTGTATTATGAAAAAATGATGGCGGACAATGCCAGACAGGACTTGCAAAATTTAAGCAGCGGCAACGAGGAACTTCGCCGCGAAACCAGGGAAAAAATAAAAAACATGATGGGCATCTGGCGTCTGCGCTATGTCAACAACATAAAATATTATCCTCTCTCCCGCGAAGAAAAACACATCATCCGAATGGATTACTACGGCACTATTGACGAACCCGTACGCATTCCGACACGCAGCAAATCATCCAAAACATATTTAAATTTTATAAATTCACCTTACAAACAAAAACTTGAAAACCCTCAATACAAACTGGAAACATCTCCGGCATGGAACAAATTCCGCCAGTTTCCCCGTTTTCGCAAAATTGAAGGCAATCTGCTCAAACAACTGGCTCAAATGGATATCCCGCCGGAAATGCTGCCGCAAATGAACGCTTACGATTTTGCCGATGTTTTATACCGGGCATTCAAAGACACAGCCAACGAATACGGAAAAGTCCGCATTTTTACCGGAGCCCGCCGCAGTTTCATTAAAGACTTTATCCGCAAAAACGAACGCCCCTTCCGCGCATACCTGAAAAACATAAACGTCGACGACCGCTATGCCGACGCACTCATCGAACAAATGCACAAAAAAGGAGCCACAAACGACATTGACGTCTATGACAGCGCCAAAGCACTCAACCTGCTGCAAAAATATCAGCAAAAAGGCCTCATTCCCAAAGATGAACAATTATCTCTGAACTTAACCTCTGCCCAACTCGAACTCATCAAGATGCAGGGCGATTACCCGTCTGTCGCCGTTCTTGACAAAGAAGGGAAAACTCTCAAAGGCCCGACTTTCACTGTTCACCACAAAATCGCCGTCAAAGACGCCGGTGAAGCCACTTATCTTGCCGACGTGAACCATTTCGAAAATCTGTGTCTGACGATTGAAGATCCTTACCACCGTCTGCTGCACAGCCTTGATCGTACGGAAATTTCAAACTTCCGTGAATCATATAAAGCCCGCATCTATATGAAAGATCCTCATCTGGTTTTCTGGGGCGGTTTTTCTCCTGTCTTCCACATTTATTACGACTACAATCAGGATCCCCGTTCCCACCGCCTGATGGAAAACAATTATAAATGGATAAAAGAGCATCTTTCTCAAATTACGCCTCTGCCTGACTTTGACCCCGAATTGATTAACGCCGCCGCTTACGCGGGAAAAGTCAGCCGCAAACAAAAAAAGATGCAAAAGAAAAAAGAAGAAAACAACAACATTTTGCAAAAAAACAAAAACACATCTGCCGCCCTGCACAGAAAAAAAGAAACGGATAAAAAAACAAACAACGACGATACGGAAAACAAATCGCCTTCAAGCTCCAAAGCCTCCAACATTACCATATCCAAACGAATTCAAAAATTAAAAAAAGACTATTTATTGCAAAAGCAACAGGAAAAGAAATATAAAAACAAACAAACGCGCGGCGGTGCAAATACCCGAAAAGCACAAAAAATCAAAAACATTATCGACAGCCTTTTCTTCGCAAAACTTCGGGAGCTGGATAAAAGATGACTCCTTTGGAAAAACTCGCCGCACGCCTGCGAAACCTTTCCGCCGCAAACGCGCCTCTTCCCGGAAAAAAAGATTTCATATTCGCCGAACGGGCGCTCGTCCGGAAAAATATTCCGCTGCTGCCGCCGGCATATGTCGATTTTTTAAAAAACTGCAATTCATTCCGCGGCGAAGGATGTGCTCTTTTCGGCATTTTACCCGGAACTCAAAACAGTCTCGATATTGTCAACATCAATTTTGCCGCTTTCCTTCCGCCGGAAAAAGAAGTCGTCATTCTTGGTGAAAACGAATTTGATTTTCTTGTTTTTTGCAAAACTTCCGGAACATATCTGATTATTGACAAAGAAGATCTGGAAGTGTTAGAAGAATATACCGAACTTGAAAAAGCAATCTGTAACATTTTAAAGCTGTAAAAACATGGACAATATTTATCTGCCAACCCCTGAAAATATAAAACAAGCCGCCCTCACCATCCAAAACGGCGGTTTGATTGCCTTTCCGACCGACACTGTTTACGGACTGGGAGCCAACGTTTACAACGCTGCTGCCGTTGCCGGAATTTTCAAAGCAAAAGAACGCCCGCTGTTTGATCCTTTAATTTCACACATCGCCGAAATAGATTTTCTCAGAGAATATGCCGAAACCGACAGCCGCGCCCTTGGGCTGGCTCAACGCTTCTGGCCGGGACCGCTCACTTTTGTTCTCAGACGAAAAGACCAAAACCCGTCCATCGACCTTGCCTGCGCCGGTTTGTCTTCCATCGCCGTCCGCATGCCGAACCATCCCGTTGCACTTGAGCTCATCAAAAAAAGCGGCGTTCCGATTGTTGCGCCGTCAGCCAACCGATTTAAAACCGTCAGCCCCACCACGGCGCAGCATGTCCGCGACAGTCTGGGCAATAAAGTTGATATGATTCTTGACGGCGGAGCCTGCCGCATCGGCGTAGAAACCACCATCATCGACCTGACGACGCCCCGTATCGTGATTTTGCGTGCCGGCGGCTTGTCAAAAGAAGAACTGGAAGATTTTACCGGCGAAAAAACTTATCTCGCCCATGACAACCCCGACACACCCAAAGCCCCGGGACAATTGCTGAAACACTACGCGCCCCGCATGCCTCTGAGAATCAATGTCAGAGAAGAAGATGTCCGGCCTGACGAATTTTTTATCGGCTTCGGAAAAGTTTCCCATGCACAATTAAACCTGAGCCCGAACGGAGATTTATGCGAAGCGGCCGCCAATCTGTTTGCTTTTTTGCGCAAAGCCGAAAAACACACGGAATATAACGGCATTGCCATCTCGCCGATTCCGGAAAACGGCCTTGGCCTGGCCATCAACGACCGCATCCGCCGCGCTTCCTATAAAGAATAACCCGCATTACAAACCGGTTATTCCTTCCCCACACGCCTCTTTATTCTCTCTTTCACTGAGCAGAACGTTTTCTCATATCTCCCCCCCTGAGTAGGGCTGGAGGAAGAAAAACAATCCGGTGAATTGTTTTTCAACGACAGAGTCTGAATTGTCAGATTGTGAACAGGCGACAGCCTGAGGAAACAATCGTTACAATTCAGTTGACCGAAGCAGCTTCGCTTTACCCCTTTCCTCTCCCCCCTGAGTCTCCCTTATATCCCCTCCCTAAGGTAGGGAGGGTTAGGGAGGGTATGAATCAAACAAAAAAATCCCCTTCATTTTTTCACCTCTGCATGAAAATAATCATTGAACAGTTGAAAAACTTATGTTACACTAAAACCAGTGATGATAAAGTGTGGAGGATGAAATGCGTATGTTTCTTTCCGCCGGCAAAAGGATATATTTTACCCTGCTGGCTTCTTCTTTTATGTTCCCTGTTTCCGCTTTTGCCCAGTGCGTGGACAATGAAGATTGTGTGAGTTTGGGCTATAATAAAACTTCCTGTAAAACACCGGGATTAAAATGCCCGTTCGGAGAATATTATTATTGCCCGAAAGACTGTGAAGACGGTTATGAATGGAAAGACGGCGCCTGCCAGCCCGAAGAACCCGAAGCAACTGTTCTCGGCCAGTGCACCGGCTATGCCAAAAACTGCAATATCGCCGATATTCTTTATTCCGACGGCACCTGTTCTACCGATGTCGTCTCCGGCAAAACCCCGATTGGTGTGGTTGTTTATATCGGTTCTGACAACTGCGGTCAGGCTTTGGCGCTGGAAGGACTGGGAAACTTTTCCTGGCCGGCTGAATATGTCGATATTCCAAATTTACCTAATTATGAAAATGAACCGCTTAATGATTTTTCCAGTTGTGAAAATACAAAAACCGTTATTGATTACAGTTACAATCAATACGGTGAGCGTGCCTCTGAATATTATCCGGGATTTTGGAAAGTATACAACTACGCCCCGTCAACCATACCGGAAACGAAAGGCAAATGGTGTTTACCGGCCGGCGGCGTATTAAACAGCATTTATCGGAACAAAGCTGCTATTAACCAAAGCTTAACAAAAATTAACAAAGAAAACATCAACAACGATCTACACCCCTTATTGCTGTCATCATCAGAAAGCGATAATGGCTTAATATGGACTTGGGAGATAACTTCGGGTAATTTTAGCTGCAGTTACAACACAACTTACGAATACATCATCTCCCGTCCGGTAATCACGTTTTAAAAAGCGCCATCCTGCCCAAACAGGCGCGGATAAAAAACTCTTATTCCTTAAGAAACGCCCGCCGGCAGCCCTTGCATTTCCGGTTTAATCATAAATCGGAAAACGGCTGCTGAGCATATTAACAATTTCCGCTCCGGTTTGCCGGATAATTTTTTCTTCCGCCGAAGTCCCGATGGCATCCAAAACATCGACAATCCAGTTGCCAACCTGTTCAAACTCTTTTTCTTTAAACCCGCGTGTTGTTGCTGCCGGTGTTCCGACACGGATGCCGGACGTAACTTTAGGCGGCATCGGGTCAAAAGGAATAGCATTTTTATTACAGGTCATATGCGCGGCTTCAAGAGCTTTTTCCACCACATTTCCCGTCAATTTTTTCGGCCGCAAATCAACCAGCAGCAAATGCGTATCCGTTCCACCGGAAACCAGATCCAAACCGCGTTTTTTCAAAGTTTCACCCAAAACCTTTGCATTTTTCACCACCTGCCCGGCATAAACCTTAAAAGCCGGACTTAACGCTTCCTGAAAACACACTGCTTTGGCGGCAATCACATGTTCCAGCGGCCCGCCCTGCGTAGCCGGAAACACGGCGGAATCAATTTTCTTGGCAATTTCGGAATTGTTGGTCAAAATCATACCGCCTCTCGGCCCGCGCAAAGTTTTATGCGTCGTCGTCGTAACCACATCGGCATATGCCAAAGGATTCGGATGGACGCCGCCGGCCACCAGTCCGGCAAAATGCGCCATATCCACCATCAGATAAGCCCCTGCCCTGTCCGCAATTTCACGAAAACGCTTAAAATCAATCTGCCGCGGATAAGCTGAACCACCGGCAATAATCAGCTTCGGCTTATGCTTCGCCGCCAACTGTTCGGCTTCATCATAATCTATCAGCCCGCTGTCCCGGCATACGCCATATTGCACGGCATTCAGCCATTTCCCCGAAAAAGAGACTTTGGCGCCATGCGTTAAATGACCGCCGGCATCCAGCGACATTCCCATAATCGTATCGCCCGGTTTCAACAAAGCCACATAAACTGCCGTATTGGCCTGAGAACCGGAATGAGGCTGCACATTCACATAAGCGGCGTTAAACAACTCTTTTGCCCGGGAACGCGCCAATTCTTCGACAACATCAATAAATTCGCATCCGCCGTAATACCTGTGGGCCGGATAGCCTTCCGCATATTTATTTGTCAAAATCGAACCCTGCGCTTCCAAAACCGCCGGAGAAACAATATTTTCGGAAGCAATCAGCTCTATCTGGTTTTGCTGGCGCTTCAGTTCGTCTTCAATGGCTCGGGCAATTTCAGCATCTTCTTCCCAAAGCGTTTTTGTAAAATCCATCATATTTCAGCATCCTCCGTAAAGATCCGTTTTTTCAATCCGGCGGATATGCCGGCCGCCTTCAAACGGCGTCTTAAAAAAAACATCCAACCGCGCAGCCGCATCTTCAAAAGACATTGTCCGGCCGCCGAATACGGCAATATTGGCATTATTATGCTGTCTGGCCAGTTTTGCCGTTTCCAAACTGTAAAGCAGCGCCGCGCGAATACCTTTGTGGCGGTTGGCGGCAATGGAAATGCCTATTCCCGTACCACAAACCAAAACCCCGAAGTCGGCTTTTTTATCCAGCACAACGCGGCAGACCTTTTCCGCAAAATCAGGATAATCAACAGACTCAGACGAATTTGTTCCCAAATCATCCGTTTCAATTCCCTGCGCAGAACAATACGCGGCCAGCTTTTGTTTCAATTCATATCCGCCATGATCCGAAGCTATTGCAATTTTCATTTTTTCTCCCGTTTTGCAACAAAACACATTTCATGTCGCATTTTAATGTAGTCTGCAAAATTTTCAACCCTACCGTAGAATTAAGCCACAAAAAAACATTTTTTTTAATTTTTTTCATTTTCCTCTTGCATCGCCGCAAAACAATTCCTACCTCACTTAATAGAAAGAGATGCTAACAAAAAAATGGAGGTTAAAATGTCTAATTCTTTAATAAATCGCAAAGGAAACGGCCATAATACCCCGATGCATTACGGCTTGCGTAAAAACTTCAACGAAATGCTCAACAGCATGTTCAACAACTGGCTTGATTTTCCGTTCCGCGACGATGAAACCGTCTTGAAAAATATGGAACCTAAAATTGAAGTCTCCGATAATGATAAAGAAGTCGTCGTCCGTGCGGAAATGCCGGGCATGAATGAAAAAGACATCAACCTGGAAATTTCCAACGACGGATATCTGACCATTTCTGGAGAAAAGAAATCGGAACGCAAAGAAAATGAAAACGGAAGCTGCTTTTCCGAATTTTCTTACGGTTCTTTTGAACGGACAATTCCGCTGCCGTGGGAACTGAAAACGGATAACGCCGAAGCTTCGTTTGAAAACGGCATACTGCAGATTAATATTCCCAAATCAACGGAAGAACAGGGAAAAAAGAAAAAGATTTCTATTACAAAAAAATAAAATAAATCTTCTTTCAAAAGGCTATCTCAAAGATGGCCTTTTTTATTACATTTCAACCCTGATCACCAGACGGTTGTTAAGCTGGCGGTTATGGGGTATCGGTTCTCCAAACGAATTAAAATTAGGATATTTCGGAGCAATGCCGGCCATACCGACCGCCTGAAAACGTGTTTCTTTCACACCGGCTTCTTTCATTTCCCGAACCACGGCGCCGGCGCGAGCCGTTGACAATTCCCAATTGGAAGGAAAAGTTTCATTTTCAAAAATCCGATCATCCGTATGTCCTTCAATCACAACCCGGTAGCGGCGGTATTTTTGACTTTCCAATAAAGCGGCAAGTCTCTTCAATGCGGCAACCTGTTCCTTTTTAATTGAGGCATCCCCTTCATCAAAAAGCTTCAAACTGCTTATCTCGATAACCGCGCCTTTGGCATCGGAACCAATACCGACATCATCGCCCAGATCCAAAGCCTTGGCATCTTCAATAAAATCCTGAACTTTGGCTTCTTTGCTGGAACTGAGCGGCGAAGAAAAAGCCGCGGCAAAAGCATAACCCATTTGCTCCATTTTCGCCTTATCCAGAGAAGATGACGCAAACAAAACAATAAACAGAGCCAGAAGAAGCGTCAGCAAATCCGAATACGGAATAAGCCAGGTTTCATCGGCATGTTCCTCATGAGCTTCGGAAACATTTTTCTTTCTGCTCATTTTTCCTCCTCTTTGTTTTCGGCATCATCTCCACGCTGGGAACGACGTTCAGACAACGGAATAAAAGCCTGCAGCTTTGCTTCCATGGCAATGGATGAAGCACCGCTCTGCAAAGCCAAAGCGCCTTCCAAAATCATTTTTTTAATTTCAACTTCTTCCTGAGATATCTGCTTCAGCTTATTGGCAAAAGGATGCCAAAGCACATAACCGGTAAAAATACCGAGCAGTGTCGCCACAAACGCCGCCGCAATTGAATGCCCGAGTTGGTCAATATCGGAAAGATTCCCGAGAGCGGCAATCAAACCGATAACGGCGCCGAGCACACCGAGCGTCGGGGCATACATGCCGCATTGGGCAAAAATCAGGGCGCCGGAACGATGCCTCTCTTCCATTTGCTTAATCTCCGATTCGATGGTATCGCTGATAAAATCGGCGTCAAACCCGTCTGCAACCATAATCAGGCTGGAGCGCAAAAAAGGATCTTCAATTTCCTGCGCTCTTTTTTCAATGGCGACGACACCGCCTTGTTTTGCCGATTTTGCCAAAGAAACAAATATTTCCAAAATTTCCTGTTTAGGCATAAACTTTTTTCCGCAAAAAATAATTTTCACAAGCTTGGGAAATTTTTTCAGCCCCTTCATGGTAAAAGCATTAAAAACAGCCGCGGCTGTTCCGGCAATAATAATCAAAAAAGCCGCCGGATTAATCAGCGTATGCGGATCAGCTCCTTTCAAAGCCATACCGACGCCGATGGCCGCAACGCCGCCAAAAACACCAATAAGCGTAGATTTTTCCATTTTTCTTTCCTTACAGCATCCTGCATAAACAACAATCTGCTAAAATATTAGCCGGTTAAATTTAAATCTTGGTTAATTCAAAACAAAAACAGGAAGAAAAAAAATGAATTATGGATACATCAGAGTAAGCACCGACAAACAAAACACACAAAATCAAGAGTTTGAAATAAAGAAATTTGCCCAAAACAACAACATTATCATCCACAGAATGATTCGCGAAAAAATATCCTCAGCCGTCGGACTGGAAAAACGCCGGCTGGGAAAACTGCTTAAAACCTTAAAAAAAGGAGATGTTCTGATAACCGCAGAACTATCCCGCCTGGGAAGGAATCTCCTGCAAATTATGAGTATTCTGCATTTTTGCTTAAACCGGGAAATCCAGATATGGACCATCAAAGACAATTACCGCCTCGGATTGGATATTCAAAGCAAAGTTCTGGCTTTTGCCTTTGGCCTGTCTGCCGAAATCGAACGCAACCTCATTTCGCTGCGAACCAAAGAAGCTCTGACCCGCCTGAAAGCAGAAGGCAAAAAGCTCGGCCGCCCCCGCGGCAGCAAAAACAAAAGCCGCAAGCTTGACATCTTTCAAAACAAAATCAAAAACTTGTTGCAACAAGAAGTACCATTGGTTCAAATTGCCCGTATTTTAAAATGCAACCGGAAAACCATTCGCAAATACATCAGCGAAAACATCCAGTTCCCCGAAAGCCGACATCCGCAAAAAACGGCTTAGCCCGAAAGTTGACAAACAAACCTGAAAATGCTATAGAAAAATCCGGCTCAAACAGACAGGAAAACATCAATGTTAATATGGCACACAATATTAATCATCCTGATTATCTCAACCGGAAGCGGACTAATCTACCTGTCCAGCCGTGTATACAAATTCAGCTTTATAAAAAGAGCAGCCCGAGGCAAACCCGGCATGGACAAATTTCTCAGCCTGACGGTCGTTGTCCTTGCTTTTCTGCTGCTCTGTCTGATTTTAAACGTCATGAACGCCGTTATCTGCCTGATTCACATAACGGCTTTCTGGTTGCTGAGCGATATATTGTTTGCAATAGCCGGACGGTTCAAAAGAAAACCCTTCACAAAATATTATGCGGGAAGCGTAGCCGTTATCACGGCTGCTGTTTATCTGTCGGTCGGCTGTTTCCAGGATTATCACGTTTGGAAAACGGCTTATGTCATAAACACAAACAAAGACATTAAAGATTTACGCATCATACAATTTGCAGATTCTCACATCGGAACCACTTTTGACAGCAACGGCTTTGCCAAACATCTCAAAAAAATGCAAAAACAAAACCCTGACATTGTTTTAATTACCGGAGATTTTGTGGATGACGGAACAACCAGAGAAGAAATGATTGCTGCCTGCAAGGCTCTGGGAAATCTGAAAACAACCTATGGCGTATATTTTGCTTTCGGCAATCATGACAAAGGATATTACAATCCCGTTCTCAGAGGATTCACCGGAAACGAACTGACCGCCGAACTCGAAAAAAACGGCGTCAGAGTACTGCAGGATCAAAACATCCTGATCGGCGACGAATTTTACATTATCGGCCGCAAAGATGCTTCCGAAACGCATAGGGGCGGCTTCAGAAAAAATATGAAAGAACTGACCCAAAACCTGAATAAAAACAAATTCATTATCGTTATGGATCATCAACCCAACGATTATAAAAAACAGACCGAAGCGGAAGTTGACCTCGTTTTGTCAGGACACACGCACGGCGGACAACTATTTCCCCTTAACAAAGTCGGAGAATGGATTGGAGCCAACGACAAAACATACGGCCTTGAAAAAAGAAACCAAACATCCTTTATCGTAACTTCCGGACTTTCCAACTGGGCAATGAAATTCAAAACCGGATGCAAATCCGAATTCGTCGTTATCGACATAAAACAAAAAAACTGATGCCGGAAACAAAAAAACAAATTCCTCAATAAAATTTTACTTGACTTTGAGTAGACTCTAAGAAGTATTTTTTTTAATATATATTGAGGAGGAAAAACAATGACAAAATCTGTTGTTTATTTTACAAGAAAAATCACCCCGGACAGTCTGGTAAATATTTATGAAAAACTCGGCAAAAAGCTGACCGGAAATATCGGCGTCAAAATCTCCACCGGAGAACCCGGCGGACACAACTATCTGAAACCTGAACTTATCGGCAAACTGGTTAAAACGCTAAATGCAACAATTGTCGAGTGCAACACCGCCTACGCCGGCCGCCGCAACACTCTGGCCGAACACCTTAAAACGATTGAAGAACACGGCTTCACCAAAATTGCCAATGTTGATTTAATGGACAGTGAAGGTGAATTTGAAATCCCGGCCAACGGAAAACACCTTGATGTCGACATTGTCGGCAGTCATCTGAAAAATTATGATTCCATTCTCAATCTGGCTCATTTTAAAGGACACGCAATGGGCGGATTCGGCGGCGTCATAAAAAATCAATCCATCGGCATTGCCTCAAGCAGCGGCAAAGCTTACATTCACACTGCCGGAACCACCCGCAATCCTGCTGAACTGTGGAACAATCTGCCTGAACAAAATGCTTTCCTGGAATCCATGGCCGAAGCGGCCAAAGCCGTCGCCGATTACATGAAAGGAAACATTTTATACATTAATGTCATGAACAATTTATCGGTCGACTGTGATTGCGATTCTCATCCGGAAGCCCCCTGCATGGCTGATATCGGCATTTTGGCATCAGCCGATCCGGTAGCGGTAGACCAGGCTTGTATTGATAAAATCTGGAATTCGGCGGATCCCGGCCGCGATCACTTTATTGCCCGGGTAGAAAGACAAAACGGACGACACATCCTCCCCTACGCCGAACAAATCGGCTTAGGCTCCCGCTCTTACGAATTGACGGATTTAGACAACACATAACAACACATCCGATCAACCGCAACCACATAACAATAACACCGAAATAAAAAAATTTCATTGTCTTTAAAAACAGACAACGATATTATCGGCTTATTCAAAACTCACTTTTTATTCTGAGGAGAGCATAAGTGCAGCATTGCATTGAACCAAATATCAAAATTGAAGACACCGGTTTTGGATATACCTTGTCCATCATCGGTGGCAAATACAAAATGATTATTCTCTACTGGTTGGGTGAGTTCGGGGTTTTACGCCATAATGCCCTGCACCGGCTTATCGGCAAGGTATCTTTTAAGATGCTCAGCTCCACCCTGAAAGAGCTGGAAACAGACGGTCTGGTTATCCGCAAGGTTTATCCTCAAACACCACCAAAGGTTGAATATAGTTTGTCGGCAAAGGAAAAGTCGCTCATTCCGATGCTGTTTGACTTGTGCGAATGGGGCAATAAAAACCGCCCGCATCCAACTCAAAACTAATTATTTGCCTGAATAATATCACTAAGAGAAACATTTTTATGGCGATATCTGGCTTTAGGATTCTTTTCACCTTGTTTCATAATAATCGCCTTATGAGGACAGGCATGAGCACAGGCCAGACAATATTCACAATCTCCATTATTAACAGCGCGTCCGTTAACAATTTTAAAATTTTTTCTCGGACAAACCTTTGTGCACAAACCGCAACCAACACAGGCATCGGTAACTGTTAAAATATCCTCACTGTTAACTGGAAAAGGAATAACTCCGCCCGCTTCAAAAGATTCTCTCCTCTTTTTGTCTGACAAAGAAACCGGTTCATGCCATTTTCTTCGCTCTGCTAAATCTTGCTTTATTTTTATCAGATTTTGTTGTTCATGCTTGTCTTTCTTTATTTCGTCATTCATATCAAAAGCAGGAAGATAGTTGTCTACCATCTGCAAGGTCGCAATATAATCAAACGAAATCCCTTTCTTTTCGGCAATATTATTCAGAATATCCTGAGTAGCATTAGGCACCATACCATAAGTCGCAATCGCAAATTTATAAGGTGCATCAAGTGTCGCTTTTTGCAGAAATCGTTTAACCATTTGCGGAGGTTGTCCCCAATATACGGGATAGACAACGCCGATTTCATCTGCGGTAAAATTTAATTTTTCTGATTTCAGAGCTTGCGGGATGCTGATAATATTCTCAGATAATTCTCTGGCTACAAAAAGTGAGTTGCCGGAACCTGTAAAATAAAAAACAAGCCTCTTTTTATCTGTCTTATTTTCAGCGGCACCGACAGTTTTTAACAAAGGAATGGTCGACATTAAAAACGCTCCTGATGCTATTTTTACAAAATCACGTCTGTTCATTTTTACCTCCTGTTTGTTGCGTTGTATGTCCTGAACCGGGCAAAACGCTTAACATTGCCGCCGTCAGAACCGTTTTTTTTAATTATCTTCTCTGCATTTTTATAACTCCGCCTGTCTTTTTAAGAGAAATTATGCAACAGCATCGGCAAACATACAATACTAACAAATTTGTATAATACTTACGCCAAGGTTAGTGCCTTTTTTCACCAATGTAACAAAATAAAATGTCAACCCAACCAATTTCATTGCAAAAAACCGGCAAGAACACCATATAAATCTTCTTGACTTTGCCTGCTTTCAAAATTATGCCCGCTTGCCGGAATAATTTCAAAACGTTTTTTTCCCGGCAAAGCATCATACAATTCTTTAACATCGCGTGAAGGAATAACACGGTCTTCTTCAGCCGTAACCAACAGCACATCCGCCTTGATTTTATCTGACAATTTCAAAGCGTCATAAACCTTGGCCTCTTCAACAACCGCATACGGAATAACCGCCGTCTGATAATTATAAAATCCCTCCTTCTTCCATTTTCTGCAAAAATCCGGCATATTATCCATGCAGCCTTTTTCCCACTTTTGTCCGCTGACTACCGGCGTCACCGGAACCAGCCTGCTGACTTGCTCCGGATATTCCGCGGCATATTTCAAAACCGACGCACCGCCTAAAGAATGTCCGGCAAGAGCAAACGGTTCACTGTAAAATTCCTGCGATTTTGCCCAATCAACAACCGCTTTCAAATCATCCTCAAACGAAGCCAGACGCACATCGGCAACATCTCCGCCGCTTTTTCCCAGAGAATGACGGCTGTCAAACACAACCACCACATACCCGTTATCCGTAAAAGCCTTCCGGGCGGTCTGCACCACGGGATGCTCCATACTTGAAGCCAACCCGTGCTGAATAATTGCAAATTTTCCATCTCCGGCATGAACCAAACCGTCAACATATAAATATAACGGCTCATTTTGCCCGTTTTTAATCCAAACTTCTTCCGGCGGCAAAGAATGTTTCTGACAAGCCGTCAGCAGCAGCAAAACAACAACGATTCCGTTTTTCAACATTTGTTTAACAACTCGCCCGCAGATAAAATATAGGTATTTCATATCCAGCCTCTTTCAAAACAAACAATGCACATTCCGTATTATGAAAATCAAAAACAGCCCGTGTCAAGCCCCGCATTTTCAAATTGGAAAAGAAATTGCTTGCGACTGCATAGTTATAAACATTTCGGCAACTAAATAGACAAAAAATGTTGACAATTTTCTTCAAAAATATATAATAATTTCATCAATAAATTATTATATATGAAAAATTTAATTATTTTCGCAAACGGTTGGAGCTTATCTCTGCCGCTTATTTTGATTGGCATTGCAATCATTGTTGTTATTTGCCTGACAAAACAAATATTTCGTGTACGGCAAAAAAGACATCGGCAACAGGCTCTGAAAGACTACAGCCTTGCCCGTCGTAATTTTTACTTCAATGAAAGGCTGAAAATCATGCAACATTATCGACAGCGCATTCTGAACGGCACATTGCCTGTTGACGCCGCCCTAAAAGACGTCCGCATTCTTCTGGAAGCCAACGGCAACGACGAATGGCTCTGGAGAGAAGAATATCAAAAATTTGCCGAAGAGATGGAAGCTTACCGTTAAAAAAAAAGAGACTTTTTTCCAAAAGAAAATAGTCTCTTTTTTTGACCATAACACAGTCTGATTTCTTCAACAAAAATAATTATTGACAAAAAAAGAACAAAAGTTATATCATTATAGATAATAAACATTATTATAATAATTATTAACCACGAGATACTATCTCACGAAGGACTAGGTTATAGGGCCGAACCTCGTTAAAAAAAGAAAAAAATTATGCGTTTTTACATTCACATCGCGTTCCGTACATGTTTCGTGTTATTCTTGATTATCAGTGCATGCATACTCTGGGGCTTGTCAATTTACGGAATAACATCAGCAGCGTCCTACGAAATAACCGGAAGCTGGCTTATATGGACAGCAGTAATTTTCGTCGGTTTGGTAATCTTCTTTGCGGGTTTCATGCTCGCTTATTTTGCTCACAGTGAATATCAAGAGATAAGGGAGCTGATGTTTAAACGTAAAAGAGGAATAGATATAGGTATAGAGTATCTATGACAGAACAGAAAAAAGAGGAAGTATAAACTTCCTCTTTTTTTTATGGTTGTGCTTTCAAGCCAAAGTGAGGAAACATAAAAGTATTTAGCCAGTCGTTCCACTTTTTCACTCTGAAATAGGTCTTTTAGCCTATTTCAATTTGCCATATTCTTTATCAGAAACAGCTTCCAACCATTCATTAGATATTTCTTCACCATCCAATTCAAAAGCCAGGTGAGAGAACCACGAATCTGGCGCAGCACCGTGCCAATGTTTTACATTGGCAGGAATATGAATAACCGTACCTTCTTTAATTTCTACCGGTTCCTTACCCCATTCCTGATAATAACCGCGGCCGCCAATACCCACCAGCATTTGTCCGCCACCGGATTTGGCTTTATGAATATGCCAGTTATTGCGGCATTTGGGTTCAAATGTTACGTTAGAAAACTTGATTTGCTCACTGGAAATCGGTGCCAAATAGCTCTGACCGACAAAATATTGGGCATAGGCATCGTTGGGAGCACCAATCGGAAACATAATCGACTGCTGATGTTTTTCTTTAGCTGTCAAAGCCGGTGTATTTTCTTTCCATACCTCTTTAGCCTGATTGAAAACCGCCCACGCCTTTGGCCAACCGGCATAAAAAGCGGTGTGTGTAATAATCGCCACAATCTCGTCCTTGCTGACACCGTGATTTTTGGCATTTTGCAGATGATAAGTAAGCGAACTGTCTACTATCCCCTGCGACATCAAAGAAACTACTGTGATAATCGAGCGGGTTTTAACATCAATATCCTGATTATTCCAAGTCTCACCAAACAAAATATCATCGTTATAGCGGGCAAAATCGGGAGCAAACTCTCCAAGTTGCGTTCTTCCTGCCGTTTGAGTGATTTTTTTTGCTGCCATGGCATTTTCTCCAAAAGTTAATAAACAAGTTGTCAACAATAAGGTTTTGAACAAATTTTTCATCAATGTTTCCTTTCAACATTAACAATAACAAATTCAGATTTCGTTCCGGTTTTAAATTTAATTGCCCAACTGGAAAGGCCTGACGTTACAATAAAATTTGTATTTTGGTATTTTTCATAGCCGTATGTTTTATCATTGGCCTTAATCCACTCACCGACTTTTGTCAAAGGCCATAACTGCCCCCCGTGCGTATGGCCGGATAAAACCAGATCGACACCGGCTTGTTGTTGCTTTTCATAATCATTGGGCTGATGATCAAGAATAATGCTGAATTTATCAGATTCAACTTGTTTGACTAATTCAGACATTGATAAACGGTGTAAGCCGTGTTTGTCATGACCGGCGTCTTTGCGTCCGATGAGATAAACTTGCGGATTTAACGACACAACCTCATCCCGCAAAACTTTAACATTGTTCTTTTGCAGTTCCGAAACCAATTCCGCGGCACTAAAACCGCGATAAGCCGAACCATAATAACCCTTGTCATGATTGCCAAACACAAAATAGGTACCATACCTGGTTTTAAGTGAACTTAAGGCAAGAGTAGCCGCCAGCATATCCGCTTTTGATGTGCTATCATCAACAAAGTCCCCGACAATAAATAAGGCATCCGGCGCATTTTCTTGAATTTTTGCGACATGTTTTGCAAATTCGTCTCCGCTAAAAGTTGTCCCGATATGTGAATCTGCGAAAAAGGCAATTTTAAGGGGAGAAACATCTTTGTCGGTATAAACAGTATATTCGGTTTGCCAAATATTATGCGCCTGATGCCAGCCCAAAGATAATAACGCTGTACTGAGTATAATTGCGCAAAGTCCCGCATAATATGTTTGGAATTGGAGGCCGCCAAAATGAGCAATAACTGTAAATGTCAAATCGCAGGCCAGCCAAATAATGGCAAAATAGAACAGGCAAACAACGGCATTCATCAAATTAAACGCCCACCATAACAGACAAAAGATAATAAATACAAGCAAATAGCCGGTATTGATTTTTAGTTTTGCCCCATGATAAGAAAGCTGCTGCACAATTTGAAATTTACCGACCTGATGTCCAAGATATAAAAATCCCGCCATCGTTATCAATATCGTAACAACTAAAATCATATACCACATCCGCATTGCTGAAATCCTCTATTCTGCAGCCTTTTTTTTGCCTGTCCGTTAAGAGTTGGCCGCCACCAACGTTATCCGCTTAAAATTCATTGATAAAAACATAAATACTTTCTTTGGGTATTTAAGTTACTCTTGAATCCGTTTCAGTCATTTCTTCAACCACTTGTATTTTTTGTTCTTTGGTTAATTTTGCAAAGTCTAGTCTTTTCATAAGTTCAGCCCCTTTACAAAATCCTGCAATTTTTCAACCGAAGGATTGCCGTTTAAGACTTTGCCGGTGATAATTTCCGGATTGCCCTGGGCGTCTTTTTGCAAATCTGCCGCCGTATTTCCTAAACTGCTGCTGCCGGATGTGGCAAATAAAACTATCTTTTTACCGGACAAATCATAGCTTTTGACAAACTGATTAACGATTTTCGGCGATGTCCCCCACCAAATCGGAAAGCCTAAGAAAATAACGTTATAATCTTTGACAGGTGCATTCAAATCCGCCAGTTCCGGATAAGGAATTTTATTTTCCATTTCCAATGAACTACGACTTTGCGTATTATGCCAGTCCAAATCGGCGGAAGTGTATTTTTCTTTTGGTTGAATTTCATAAACCGGCGCATTCAAAACCGTTGCCAGATTTTGCGCAACCCGCGCCGTGGTACCGGAGGCAGAGAAATAGACAATTAAAACCGAAGCTAAAATATTATTCATCTTAAAATCTCCTTTATTTTAATAATTTTACCAAATCTGCGCAAACAAGTTCCGGTGTTAAGTGATAACGCCCATAAAGCTCGGCGATGGAAACTCTGTCTGTAAATTCTTTGGCCGCGCCATAATTTAAGACTTTCATACTGGTTGCTCCATAAAAAGAGGCAATTTTTTCACCATATCCGCCGGCAACGCAGCCATCTTCAAAAGTCAAAACAATGTCGTGATCTTGTTTTAAGCTTTCCAACAGCTCTGTATCCAAACCGGAAAGGTAAACAGGGTTGATAAGAGTTGCCTCAATGCCAAATTTGTTTTTGATTTCAGCGTGGACATTTTTCGCCAGATGATAGAAGTTTCCGGCACCGATTAAAGCAATTTTAGTGCCTTTATGTGTTACTTTGGATTTATTAAGCCTGCCGTAATCGGTCGTGTCTTTCTGGCCTGATGATACAACGGCTCCGTAAGGCGCTCGAATAACCACCGGATGTTCCGTTTGCTCAACCGACCAATCAAGCATTGCCAAATACTCTTCCTTATCGGTTGGTGCCAGATAAACGATATTCGGAATATTGATAATCAGCGGAATATCAAAAATCGTTAAATGGGTAACATCATTGGCACCAATTGCACCCCAGCAAACAATAATGGTCGCTGGAGCTTTGTTAATTGCCAAATCTTGCGAAAGCTGATCGTATGCACGTTGCACAAAAGAGCTGTGGATAGCGAGTACCGGTTTTGCCCCATTGGCGGCCAGACCGGAAACATAACCAACGGCGTGTTGCTCGGCAATATCAACATCGGTATAATTAGCCCCCATTTTTGCCCGAAATTCCGGTGTAAAAGCGCAAATTCCCGGTGTCGCCGGTGAAACGGCAATAACAGTATTGTCCTGCTTCTTTTTCTCCAACAAATAATTTGTCATTAACGTATCATAAGTTTCGCCAAAATCATATACTTTGCCGTCAGCCATCCCCGGCATAATCCAGTGATACGGTTCTTTATTTTCTTCGGCCGGCTTGAAACCTTTGCCTTTCAGCGTGTGAATATGCAAAACCGTCGGTTTGTTCGTGTCTTTAACTTTCTCAAGAGCCTCAATCATTTTTTCAATGTTGTTGCCGTCTTCAACATAGGCATATTCATATCCCATAGCTTTGAAGATGTTTTTATCTGATTGACCGTTGGTCGCGCGGAGCTCTGCCAGCCCTTTGTATAAACCGCCGTTGGTTGGGGCAATGCACATATCGTTGTCGTTTACCAAAACAATAAAATTGCTGTTTAAAACCGCACCGTTATTCAAGCCTTCAAGAGCCTCGCCGCCGGAAAGCGAGCCATCTCCGATAATGGCAACAACATTATATTTCTCGCCTTTCAAATCACGGGCTTTAGCCATTCCGCAAGCCAGACTGACGGAGGTTGAGGTATGTCCGATGGTAAAAAAGTCATGTTCGCTTTCATTGGGATTGGTGTAACCGGTAATTTCCATATGATTAAGCGGATCTAAAAATGCGCCCTTGCGACCGGTCAACATTTTATGCGGATAGCATTGGTGCGACACATCAAAAATAAATTTATCTTTCGGAGAATTAAAAACATAATGGAGCGCTATTGTTGCCTCAACAATTCCCAAATCTCCGCCAAAATGTCCGCCAACCAGATTAGAATGGTTAATGACGCCATAGCGGATTTCTTCAGCCAAGGCAGTCAAATCAGACAACGGCATATTTTTAATGTCCGCAGGGCTGTTTACTTTATCTAAAAATGGGGTTTTCATAAAATTTCTCCTATAATTTACTGTTTAGTAGCGTTAAAATTGCCTGATAGGCAAAATCATAAATCTTTAGCTTTGGATAGTTTAATCCGGCTTTATCCATCGCCTCTTTTTGCTTTCTTGTTGCATTTGTATAAGGGTATAACCCAAACATAAACGGAAAGAACGTATAAATAAAATATTCAATATCTTCTTTGCTCATTTGTGGAAAATATGTGCTT
The DNA here is from genome assembly GCA_949289935.1 of uncultured Pseudomonadota bacterium. GTDB lineage: Bacteria > Pseudomonadota > Alphaproteobacteria > RF32 > CAG-239 > HGM16780. Next base: position 26,759 of record CASEQD010000014.1, read on the forward strand.
AAAAGCAAAGACATAGTTTCAAGAGCTCTTTTATATATTTTTTTGAAATTGGTTAACTCTTCCAAAGAACAATTTTCTTCCAGATCATAAATATTCATTGAAAGGAGCTTCAAAAGCATCGGACGATTTGCCAAAGTCTGCGCCAGTTTGTCAGCAAACTCTTTAACGGAAAGCGCTTTATTATCCTTCAGGATCGTATCCATATCATCACACCAGACAAAATATTCCTCTCTGAAAATTTCAAGAAATATACTTTCTTTAGTGGCAAAATAGTTATAAATGGACGGACGGGAAAAGCTGGTATAACGACTTATTTCTTTAATGCTTATTTCTTTAAAGTTCATTTTTTCATAAAGCTCGCGACAGGCTTTTAATATTTCGGCTCTTCTTTTATCTGTCGTTGTCATATAAATACCTCTTTTGCGTTTCTGACACAGTGTCAGTTTATTGCTTTATAGCCATCTTTTGACACAGTGTCAAGTGTTTTGTTAAAAAAGTCCTGACAAAGCACTTCAGCCATTGTATAAATTATATGCCTCTCAGTTAATGAATAATTTCCGCTATAACAACACCAAGTATATCTACAATCACACTTTAAATTAGTTTGGAGTTTTGACATGTACACTAAAAAGAATCATAGAAAAAAATATTAAAAAGCCAACATGCTTTCCCGACAATACATTGTAAATAGACATAAAATACATATTGACAAAAAAATAAAGTATAGTATATATAGTATTATACAAAATAAAACTATGCAAATTATTTTTAACTAACCTTAATTATTAATCTATTGAGAAAAGTATTTTTTCTCGTGAAGGATTAGGCATAAGGGCCGAACCTCATAAAAAAAAGACAAAACTATGAGTAAATTTTTTGAGCTTCTACTTTTTTTATGTTTTTTGCTCTTTAGTGGTTTTATGGCTTTCTTCAGTTTCTGTTGTCTATTCGAGATTGGATTTAATTTTTCTTTATCTTTAATGGATAGGGTATTTGGAGGAATATGTTTTGTCATAAGTTGTAGTCTTATTTACACATGTCTTTCTGCGATTGGTAAGATCTTATACCACTAAAAAACACTTAAGTAAAAAAAACTCCTTTGTTATTATGTCAGACAACTGTCTTAATAAAAGCAAAGGAGTTTTTTTATGAACACACATACAATAGCATACATAACATGGAATTGCAAATATCATGTTGTATTCGCCTCAAAATATCATAGAAAGGCGTTTTGTGGAAGCCGAGCTAGAAATCAGAACAAGATTTAGGAAAATATGTCGAGCGAAATTGTTATTTATACGAACACAAACGGCAAAATTTCGCGCGATGCCAAGCTAGAAAACGAATAAATCTGACTGACAAATGAAAATAAGGGCAGACGCTCAGGCTATTCGTTTCATAACAAAGGAAAGCAAAGATTTCAATAAAGTAAAAAAGATACTTATCAAAGAAGTTAATGAGGATTATAGATGGCAATGTAGGCCTATCTATATTTAACTACCATTTATTACCGTAAACCTAAAAAGTAGCACAAGACAAAACAAAAGGCCTTAAGATTTCTCTCAAAGCCTTTATTTCCTTTTGGTTGTGCTTTTAAGCCAAAGTGAGGAAAAATATATTTTCTTACCTGATTTTGAGGAATATCACGCAAAATCGGTATGTTTCTGAAATTTAACTTTCTGTAAAAACGTGATAACTTTTTGTTTGTGCAAAATATTATCAGATTTATTTCTTTTGATCCTGCAGTAAATCAGATCTTGAAAAACGTCAAAATTTCGTTACCATCGTTCAATTTTTTGAAGGATCCCATTGGGACGAAAAAAAGATATCTAAAAATATCTTTTACCATTTAATATATTATTAAATTGTTGCAATATAAAAATTATATAATTATATTACATACTAGTTAATATAGGTAAAAATAAAATGAGTTTACAATTTTCAAAATTTGGTAAAATTAAAGAAGCAACCATAGAATTAGAGGGATTAAGTGTTATTGCTGGGTTAAATGATACAGGAAAATCAACAATAGGCAAAGCAGCATATTCAATGATTAAGTCTATTAAAAATTTTCCTCAGTGGTATTTAGAAATGAAGCAACAGAAAGCTTTTGCTGATTTGATACCTATTGTTTTTGAGTTGTTAAAATCATATACAGCATCAAAAGATGATGCGTTGTACCAACAGATGCTAAAAATTAGATCTGACATGTTTAGCATGGATAGTTTATTTGGTAATGCAAACCTTTACCGAAATATTGAACAATATCTAGAAACAACTGAAAATTTTATTCAAAAAAATAATATTAATGATTCTGTATCTCAAAAACTCAAACAGATTATTATTGATTTGCATAAAGAAACGACAGATGATGAAAAATTTATAGGTATCACCGCTGATGTTTTTGGAAAAAGTTTTAAAAGAATATATAATAATTCGATGACTAAAGAAGATGCTAAAATAGATTATTCTGTTGGCAATAATATTTTGGCATCTATTGAATTTAAAAAAAATCAAATTGAGAGCGGTCATCTCAATGTAGATTATAAAAGTATGTCATTTAGAGATGCTACTTTAATTGAGAGCCCACTATATCTAGAGGAAGGACATTCTTCAAACTTGCCGTATGCAAAAGATCTTAAAACTAAAATTGATTCAGCAAAACGGATGTTTACAGAAATTGATAATAACACTGACATTATTAAACAAATAAACACCATTTTAAATGGAGCTCAATTTAATTACGATACGGATCAGAGAGAGTGGAAATATACAGTTTCAGAAGGTGCTGACAGTCTACATATTGAGAATATTGCTTCCGGTTCAAAAATGTTAGGTATTTTGTATATACTTTTAAAAACTGGTATTCTAACTCCAGATTCTCTACTGATTTTGGATGAGCCTGAAAATCATTTGCATCCTGATTGGCAGATTAGATTAGCAAAAATACTTGTATCTTTGGTAAAAAATGATTTTCATATAGTATTAACAACTCACAGTCCAACATTTATTCATGCTTTAATGAAATATTCTAAAGATATATTAGATAATAAGAATAAAGTAAATTTTTATTTAGCTAGTAAGATTGACAGTACAAATTATAGTGATATTAAGAATGTTAACAGTGATATTAATAAAATATTTGAAAATCTGACCGCTCCTAATGATGTTTTGTATTTTGGATAATAATTATGGTACCTATGAAAAAGTTTTGTGAAGCGTGTAGTATTAAAACAAGTTGCAAAGACAAAGTAAATTGTGATATAGATTTTATTGATTGGGAAAAATATAAAGCTGAAAATATGCCAAACTCTCAAACCAAGCGATGTGATTTGATTTTAAACACACTCAATAGTGTATGCTTAATAGAAATGAAAGCCAAAGATTGGCTAGATGAAAATAAAAAATACAACCGTACAAAATATGGTAATGATGTTATACGCTACTTTTACAATGAATTATTTAATAAATTTGCGTCAACTTTAAAAGAATGCTCTTGTATAGTTAGTAATCTAGAAAATAAAAGCAAAAAATATTCTATCATATTTTCAAAATATCATTCAATAGGTTGGCACTCCGATGAACTAACATCGGCACAGATTAAATATATGTTGAATACGCGAGTTTTTCTTTGTTTTAATAGTTTTGATATTATAGATAGAACGTTTAGCCATAACGGAGAAGCTATAAAACTTGATGCAAGAGAATGTTCTGAAATAGACAGCTTGTAACAGATTGCATATATTTGTTTTTCTTAATTGATTTGCTTGAAAGTTTAAGATTGATGGCTTGATATAAAGGAGCAAGCTCAGTTATACTTGCCTTGTCAAGTTTAATAAACTCCTGTTCATCAATCCGCAAACCATTAAAACAAAAAGTACTGTAGAACAATATAATCTCCTGATTTTGCATAATATAAAAAAATATCAAACCTTTACCTCAAATCCGCCACTTCAGACCTTCAAAATCTTAAGACATGGTCTGTGTTTCCATATACAATTTATTTTTCAGCAACTTGCAGGTTCTTAGTAATATCTATAAAGAAATTCTTACTCCACAGGTCTAATTTATGAGGCTCGACAATAAATGGCAAAACATCTTGTTTGGCTTGCTCATAATTAATCATCTCAAATCGCTCTTTAAGCATTTCTTGAAGTTTCCCTAATGTCAACGTTTCACCGCTTTTCCAAGCACTGGAATCTTTCAGCCTTGCCTGCAAATGCGGCAGATTAACCTTTGCCTGCCGTGAGAGATAAAATACATAGTCATATAAATCCCGTCCCTTAACCCGATTTTTCCAAGAACGGCAAATAACAGCATGAATTTTTCCGGCAAACAAAGATGGCATGTCATAAAGCTTAACCTGATACGGCAACGGCAGCAGCCGGTATTTATTTTCAAATTGCGCAAAAGCCGGTGGATTCGTATCAATCTCAAATTTTATTTTTATAATTTCATCAGGATTGATGCCAATATTATTAACATCGTAAATGCTCAAAATATGCTCTCTGGTGTTTCCTTTCAAAAAGGCCGATTTTATTGCTGAATCAACTGTTTTTTGCTTTTCTTCAATCGAAAACTTCAACCCCAGCGCTGCTAATTCACTTTCCAAACCGGAAAAATAACGATTGAGCGGAAAATCCGGGTTGGGCGTAACCAATGAAAAATCCAAATCTTCAGAAAAACGATCAAGCCCGTAAAAAATACGCAACGCTGTACCACCGTAAAAAGCCGCATGCTTAAAAAATCCGGCACGGGACAAACCGCACAAAGCCACTTCTTGCACAACTTCTTTCAGAGCATTTTTCTTGTCTTCAGTCGTATTTGTTTTGTAATTACCGAGCATTTGTTGCAAAACGGTCTGCATTATTTTTTTCTCCTGATTAACTTGTCTAAAAGTTTGAGATTGCTCGCATGATATAACGGAGCCAACTCATTTAAGCTATTCATATTGAGCCTACCAAATTCCTGCTCATCAATTCGTAAATCATCGAATAAAAGAGCACGCAACTCGTTTAAATTTTTAGCCGGTGGCAATGTGTAGAGCTTATCACACAATGCCTTTTCCGGTGTAGCAATCTGATAAGAATAACCGTTCTCTTCATGCAGCAAAATTCCCAACGGGTAAACTTCAGACGGAATATCTCTGTATGTGAAAATACCAAAATGGTTTTGATACTGCTTTGCTTTTCTTTTATTGAACGTTGCCGAAGTATAAGTCCGATAAACAGCCTCGGGAATAAGCGAATACACGGCCAATGCATAATCAAAAGATAAATACGAAGGCCCGAAAATTCTGCCGGCCAGATATTTACCGGAAACATTAGCATCGGTTTCATAAAGCCCGCGAGCAATAAGCATTAAATCATCAAACGAATATATCATATTTCCTCCAGATAATTCCATAATATAGCACTTTCTGGAGAAAATCAAGGGCTTTAAATAAAGTCTCCATCTTCTAACATATCCGTCATTCTTTTTCGGACCTTAGAATACTTTCTTTAAGCATAATTTATTAATTGGACATTCAGCACAATGTTTTTGCCGGGCCATACAAAATTGGCTTCCCACATACCATAGAAAAGGATCAAGCATACCCGGAAATTCTGGATAAATACTTCGAGCCTTGTAAATAATCATTTCATTTGACGCTTTTTCATCAATCAAACCTAAATTTATCATAATTTTTTTAACTTGGGAATCTGGAGAAATATCAATACTTTCCATATGTTCAAGTTTTACATTCATCATTCTTGTTAGAATATTAACAGCCATTGTGGCAATTTTTATGCCACATCCCTTAAATGCCAAAAAGTTATAAATAACGTCGGCACAATTTTCAGAACCTTTCCAGATACGTGATGCATCTCCCCCATACACTTCAACAATTTTTTTCACAGCTTCACAAAAAACATCAGACATATTTTTCTTAAAACGATGTTTAGTATGCTGCTCAAATATTGAGGAAATTGTCCCTGAAGAACATTTATTCCACTCGTTAATATCTGCTGTTCCAAGATGATTTTCTACAATAAATGGAATACTCCAAGCATCATTTGCCCGGATTTGCCGATCCATTAAGCAACCGATTACAAAAAAGTGAGGATACTTCTTGTATTTTTTTAACTTTTCAGGAGTTAAACCTGAAGTCCGCTCGTTCTCATAATAATCTTTAGCTAATTTAACCAATGATTTTGTTATTTTATTCTTTTGAAGCTTATTCATGATCTTTCCTTAACTAACATAAAAAACATTCATTCTTAATTAGACTTTAAAAATATGTCCTATTAGTTTTACTTATGAAATCTTCCATCTTCTATCTTTCCTTCAAACTTTCGTTCAAATATTTCATGACCGGAGAGAGGAGATATTCGATGACGCGGCGTTTGCCGGTTTTGATTTCGGCGGTCACGCTCATACCTGGCTTGAGCTGAATAATCTGTCCGTCAGCTTTGATTTTATTATCCAAGAGTGTCAGCCGGGCATTAAACACCAGCCCAAGCTTTTCGTCCTGTATCGCATCGCCGGAGATATTGCGGACTTTTCCCTTGATTGTGCCGTATTTGGTGAACGGAAAACTGTCGATTTTGATTTCCACGTCCTGCTCCGGCCGCACAAAGCCGATGTCTTTGTTCAAAATCTGCACTTCGGCCTCGAGTTTATAATCTTCCGGCACAAGGTTCATAATCGGCTTGGCAGTTTCGACCACGCCGCCCTTGGTATGATAGACCAGCTGCTGAACATAGCCAGAAAGCGGTGCTTTGACAATGGTTCGCTTTAAGGCTTCCTGATATTTAATCAGTTCCTGCTGGTAAGACGCAAGCTTCTCGCGGCTTTCGGTCAGCTCCTGCATGACATTCTTGTCAAACTCGGCCAGATATTGCCGCTGTTCTTTTTTGAGCGATTCAATATTCGCCTCGGTTTCCGCCATTTTCTTGGCCTGTACGTTGCGCTGTTCCTGCAAATTGGTTAATTCTTCTTCCTGTTCCAGAAAAGTCAGCCGCGCCAAAAGCTTCTTATCCACGAGGATTTTCTTTTTCTCAATCCGCTCCTGCACACTCGGCAGCAGTTTCTCAATGCGGGTCAAATCAGCCTGAATGGTGTCTTTTTCTTTCTCAGCCTTGGTAATCTGCCCGTTCAGAACTTCAATCTTGGCCGCTTTTTCGGTCATCTGGCTTTTAAGCAAATCTGTGTGCATTTTAATTAAATATTCGTCAATATCCGGATTATAGCTGAAATTCTTCTCCGGATCATCCGATAACAGGGCTTTCAGCCTTGAAATCGCGATTTCCAAGGCTTCCATTTCGTTTTCCACCCGATTAATGTTCGCCAGAACCTCGGTCTGGTTAAATTTAATCAAATCCTGTCCTTCTTTGACATATTGCCCTTCCTGAACATAGATTTCTTCAATCTCGCTGTCGGTCAGGGTTTGAATGGTCTTGATGTTTGAGGCAGGCATCAGTTTTCCGGCCGAGGTAGCGATAATGTCGATTTTGCCTAAGATTGACCACAAAATCAGCACTGTAAACATCAGCATGATGACGTATGTCAATAACCTGGCCGCATGAGACGGCGGCATTTCGGTAACTTCCAAGACCGCCGGCAGGAACTCTTTTTCATGCTCGTTCATACCTTTGATTTTGCTGTCTTGGACGGCTTTTTCCTGCAACAGGGCCAGCTTGGCAATTTCCCAATATCTTTTGAGCTGCTCCATCATGCCGCATTCTCCTCGTTGGCAGGCACAATCGGCGTAGTCTGGCTGTTCCACAGATAAGCATAGCGCCCGCCGCGTTTCAAAAGCTCCTCATGGGTGCCGGTTTCGGTAATCTCGCCTTTTTCAATAGTAATAATCTGGTCGCATTCCCGCACGGTCGAGAGCCGGTGCGCAATCATAAACACCGTCCGCCCTTTACAGATTGATGCCATATTCTGCTGGATAATCCGTTCGGATTCATAATCAAGCGCCGAGGTCGCCTCGTCAAAAATCAAAATCCGCGGATTGTTGACCAAAGCGCGAGCAATCGCAATTCGCTGCCGCTGTCCACCGGATAACGATGAGCCGCGTTCCTCAATAATCGTGTCATAGCCGTCCGGCAGTTCGGTAATAAAATCGTGCGCGCCGGCCAGCTTGGCTGCGGCAATAATCCTGTCCATGGATATTGCCGGATTGGTCAGGGCGATATTTTCCCGCACACTCTTGTTAAATAAGTAGTTCTCCTGCAAAACGACGCCGATTTGCCGTCTTAACCATGCCGTATCGACGGTGGAAATGTCAATCCCGTCAATCAACACTTTGCCGGATTCCGGAATATACAGACGCTGAATCAGCTTGGTGACGGTCGATTTGCCCGAACCGCTCGGCCCGACAAAACCGATTTTCTGTCCGGCCTTGACATTGAAACTCATCTTTTTGAGAATTTCCGGCCCATTCGGTACATAGCGGAACGTAATGTCCTTAAATTCCACATCGCCTTTAATCTCAGGCATTGAGCCTTTGGACAGGGTTTCGGTATTTTCGGCCGGATTGTTAAGAATGTCAGAAAGCTTTTCAATTGAGATTTTGGCCTGCTGAAAGTTTTGCCATAACTGCGCCAGGCGCAAAATCGGCTGCGTCACCCGCCCGGATAACATGTTAAAGGCAATCAGCTGCCCGACCGAAAGTTCGCCTTTCATCACCAAACTTGCGCCGATCCACAAAGTCAGCGCCATGGTGATTTTTTGCACCAGTTGCACAAGCTGCCCGGCGATGTTGTTGATATGCGATGCCCGAAAAGAAGACCCGACATAAGCCGCCAACTGCTGTTCCCAACGCCGCTGCATTTGCGGTTCCACGGCCAAAGACTTAACCGTTTCCACGCCAGAAACCGCTTCCACCAGAAAACATTGGTTCTCCGCCCCGCGCTGAAAACGCTCATCAATCCGCGCCCGCAAAATCGGCGTAAAGAACAAAGACAGCAGCACATAAAACGGGATTGAGAGCAAAACCAAGAGAGTCAAAGTCTTGGAATAAAAGAACATCACCGTAAAAAAGATAATGGTAAAAAAGAAGTCGATAATCAGGGTTAAGGTCGAACCGGTCAAAAAGTTACGAATACTTTCCAGCTCATGCACCCGCGCCACCGTATCACCGACCCGCCGCACCCCGAAATAAGACAGCGGCAGCCGGATAAGATGTTTGAACAAACTCGCGCCCAGCTCCACATCAACCCGGGTGGTGGTGTGCGAGAAGGTATAAGTTCGCAACCCGCCAAGCAGAGTTTCAAAAATCCCGATGCAGATTAACGCCACCATCAACACGTCAAGGCTCGACAACCCGCGGTTGACCAGCACCTTATCAATCACCACCTGAAACAACAGCGGCGATACCAGCGCAAACAGCTGTAAAAAGAATGAAGCCAGAATAACCTCGCCGAACAGCCTGCGATATTTGACCACTGCCGGAATAAACCATGAAATGTCAAACTTGCGGTTTTTGCCGTTGATAAACTCACGGCAGGTCATCATCAAGAGCCTGCCGTTCCATCTGTCCATAAATTCTTCTTTATTCAAAACCTCCGGGTGGTTGCCTTTGGCGGGGTCTTGAATTAAAGCCTTGTCTTCCGCAACTTTGCCGAGAATAAAATAAGCGCCGTCTTTGCTCTGGGCAATTGCCGGCAGCGCTGTCTTGTCCAACCGTTCCCACTTGGTCTCGACAAAGCGGGCTTTGAATGAAAATTCTTTGGCCAGCTGCAACAACTCATATTCTTCAAAATGCGAATTCTGCCGGTCATATTTATGCTTGATTTGGTCAATGGAGATTGGCTTTTCAAAATAATTGGCCATAATCGCAAAACACGCCAGCCCGGTGTCAATGTCTTGAAAAGAAGTATTATCCATGGTTGCTCACAAGTCAGTTGTAAAGCTTTAATGAAAAATATCATAAAGAGAGGAAAACAAAAAATAAAGCAAAAATTTACACTTATTGATAAATAGTTTCCAGAATAAGAATAATCTGGAGTTTTATCCACAGGGCCAAAGCAAGTACCACTAACGGTTTAAGAAGAAACCTAACAAAACATTAATAGAACGATAAAAATAAAAAATAATTTTCTTGCATAATTAATATTATAGAGTGAAACTAATAACAAAATTACTTTTAATGAGAGAGGTTGGAATGAACTATTATACGGAACGGCCGATTAACGGCCATCCCCATGGACTACCTCCATCGGACATTGTTTCAGGTGTTTCGTTCGTTTCGACTGCCTCTCAGATTTCAAATTATGTTTTCAATCATCATCAAACCTTTGCCGCTCACCCGGCAAAGGTTTTGTTGTATAAATAAAAGTTTTTAATATGGAGGAAAAATGAAAATAATAAAATTTATAACTTTAATCATAATAACTTTTTATACTAATTTTGCATTTGCACAAAATGAAATATCTCAAATTGATGATAAACAAGCCTTTGAAGCTATTTTAACTGGTTCGCCGGATGATGTAAAAAAGCTAATTCAAAATGGATATAATGTAAACAATGTGTATTTATGTAATACACCTCTAACAACAGCTGTTAAAAGCGCCATTTATGGTTTGCAGCAACAAGCTTCTCCCTCAACTGCACTTGAAAAAATTAAAATTTTAATAGAGGCAGGAGCCGACATAAATAAAGTTCCATGTTCTGGGAAAGGAATGTCTGCTCTGAATTGGGCTGTTATATTGCCAGGTCAGTTTAAAAATATGGGGAATATGTCTGTTGCTATTTTTAACAATATGATTCAAACAGGCGTAGGACAGTGCAATTTACCGCCAATAATATCAAAACCATGCAAAGATATAACAGCTTCTGAAAAAGAAAGTATCAATAAAACTATACATACATCATTTGTCGAAATGGGAAAACAATGGACTCCATATTTTATGGAGATTATTGATTACTTAGTCAGTAATGGTGCCAATATTAATGGAAACAATCTAAATAGGAAACAAGTGATGCCGATCCATTTAGCAGCATCAAACCCTCAAGAAATAACATTGGATCCCTTGAAATATTTAATTCAAAAAGGAGCTGATATCAATATTCAAGATAGCGATGGAAATACTCCTTTATTTTGGGCTTATGGGACTCAAAATCACAATGCCGTTGAAATACTGAAAAAAGCTGGTGCCGATATAAATATCAAAAATAAAAACGGTGCATCATATAATGAAGTCATGACTAGAATGATTCAGGGTATGCTTGTAAATCTCAATCTTGAATTCAATAATAAGTAAAAAGGTATGTGCCCATGAAAGAGTTTAAAGTTCAATACTTATTAGCTGAACAATTAAATAATTTTAGAGAGAATATTTTATATACTAATCAAGATATAAAATATTGGAGAAATTTTAACAAAGAAAGAAATAACTTCATATACAAATTATTTTGCCTATTTTCTCTCATATATATATTATTTTTACAAACAAAAGTTTTTTATCAAAATAATTCTTCTGCAGTAGGTATGCTTTTTTTAACAACATTTTTTTTAATTTACATATTAATTTGTTGGAAAAAGCCAATTTTAAAAATACATGAGCTTGGAAGTTTGTTGTCTCCTTTTCTTTTAATTAAGCTTATAAAAAAATATTCTGATGATAGTAAAATTTCCCCAAAAGACATTGTAAAGATTATAACTAAAAGAATTTTGATTTTAAGTATATTAGTTATAGGCACACTATTCTTTTTTGAGTACGGAAAGTCTTATTCATATTTTCATTATGACAATAATTTCTGGAAAAATTTTTTTAACGATATTTTTGTTTGGAATGCAGTTTTAAGCCCCAATATTTTCCTAAACTATTTCTTCGTTATTTCAGTGTTATGCTGTATGTTAGCCATTTTTAGTAATCCTTTTTATTGTTTTGAGCGAATTTTGATTAGAAAAAAAGTAGAAGGAAAAGGTTATTTCGATTTTATTTGGGTTCTTGTAATAGGAACCATATTGTTGTTATCGTTAAATTCCAATCACTTACTCTATTTATTAAAAAATTTAAATGAACTTTTTTTAATGGCAATTGTTGGGCTAATTTATTTAGCTATGTTTTTGCTTTCATTTTTATATTTTTATTTAGTTTACCACAACTATAAACAATAGGAGAAAATAATATGTCTAGCATTTCTTTTCAAGATGTAAAAAGCACACTCCAAAATAATTTTATGTCTTTAGGGTGTTCTCCCGCAGCAGTCAACCAATTGTTAACAGATGATTTTGTTAATGGAATAATCACAATTTGTGAACAAAATCAGAATCAATATAATGGAGAAATATTAGCCTGTGTAGAAAATCTTAATAATTCGCCAAACCTTTCAACTGGAAAAATTTTTCATGATACATTCTATATAGAAGCGAAAAAAGATGGTATTGTCAAAGATATTATTGAGTATTTAAATAAAAACATAAATATAAGTTTATCAGAAACACCTACTCCAGCCTTACTGAGCTTGCAGAATCTCAATGAGAACACAAGTACCTTAAATACTGGTGATGACATAACGATAGGTAAAGGTGCAATTGTTGTCCTAGGAGCATTGTCAATCATGGCTTTGGTTGCTGGAGGTCCTGCTGGATTTGCTACATTTATGTTGGCAACAGTGTATGTTGGAGGAATCTTTTTTGAATTTGATGAAAATGGAAATCTCAGATATAAAGAAGCTGACTATCTAAAAGACATTGACAATTATATGTCTACAGCCACAACAACGCGCTCTCCGCTGATTGTGGATTTAGATGGTGATGGCGTGGAAACAACAACTACGGAAGATGGAACACATTTCGATCATGATAATAACGGATTTGCTGAAAAAACTTCTTGGGTCGGAAAAGATGATGGCCTTTTGGTTAGAGATATTAACGGAAACGGACAGATTGATGATGGAACAGAGTTATTTGGAAATAATTCCATTCTGTCTAATGGGCAAAAAGCCGTTAATGGTTTTGAAGCATTAAAAGATTTAGATTCTAATAATAACGGTATTTTTGATAGTTCAGATACGGCATGGAACCAAGTTAACATATGGAAAGATTCCAACCAGAATGGAAAAATTGATGAGGGGGAATTGTTAACTCTGGAACAAGCTGAAATTGAAAGCATTGATTTAGATTACCAAAATTCAAACACCGTAGATATTAACGGCAATACTATCGGTCAGACAGGATCTTTTGATAAAGAAAACGGAACTCAGGGAAGTATAAGCGATATTTGGTTTAATACCGATTTAATGGATACTGTTGATAAGACCAATATTGATATCCCTGCTGACATAGCCGCTTTGCCTAATGTCAGTGGTTTTGGTAATGTACATGATTTACATACAGCAATGGCTTTGGATTCTTCCGGTGAATTAAAAGCCTTAGTTCAGCAATATGTTGCCGAAACAGATTCTGAAGCTCGTCAGCAAATTTTGTATAACATTATATATCATTGGACTGGTGTTCAAGATGAGCCAATTGATGGGCGTGATCCGACCCAAGTTTACGGAAAAGTTATTGATGATACGCGCAAACTTGAAGCATTAGAAGAGTTTATGGGGGAAGAATATCTTGGAACCTGGTGTTGGGGAGAACGAGATCCTAACCCACACGGCCCAGCAGCTCCGTATATATTACGTGCTTTTGATATTTTAGCAGAATATGTTAATAATGAACTACTGGCACAAACTCATTACAAACTTTTGCTGGAAAATGTGACACTGACATGGAATGCTGGCACGCAAAATTGGGATATCGACGTTTCTAAAACTGTCGCCCTGCTCGGTGAAATGTATCAATCTAGTGCAGAGAAAGGATTTTTGACTTTTTATGAATTTTCAACATTGTTGCAGAAGCAAAATTTGTCTGACGAATTGCTTGATGATGTTAATAAAGCTTTTAAAGCAGCGGGGAATCCTGACGGAAGCGATTTTGATGCTTTGTTATGCCAGTTCGGTGAGATTGTTGTTACAGAAGGAGATGATGTTATTAACGGTGATGACAATAACAACATCTATTTTGGTTTAGGAGGCAATGACGTTATTTATGGCGGTGCAGGTAATGATACTTTAGACGGTGGTGCCGGAAATGATAATATTTTTGGCGAAGATGGAAATGATATCTTGATCGGAAATGAAGGTAATGATTACCTTATTGGTGGCAATGGTGCTGATACCTATGTTTTTAACCCCGGTTTTGGCAATGATGCCATTGATAATTCTGATGATAATGCTTCTGCAAATGAACCCGATATTATCCAATTCGGAGAAGGAATTTTAGCATCAAAAACAACTTTAGGCCGTCAAGGTTTTGATCTTATTATCACAATTTCATATGATCCAGATGAAGAAGGCAATACACGCCCGAACGATTCAATCCGTGTTTATAGCTATTTTGACCAACAAGGAACATCAAGCGCTACGGTTAATTCTATTGTGTTTGCAGATGGTACAAATTGGGATTATGAATATGTTATCGGCCACTGGAATAGCATCCCCGGTGTGAATGGCGGAGAAACTTTAGAAGGAAATAATGAAGATAATACTATAAATGGGACATCTTACAATGATATTCTGATCGGTAATGGAGGCAATGATATTATTAATGCCGGAGATGGTAATGATCGTTTGCTTGGCGGAACCGGAAGCGATACATTAAACGGTGGCTCAGGTGATGATACCTATCTATGGAATTGGGGTGATGGAATGGACACTATTTCCGATACTGGCAACCATGATAAAATCTCCTTTGGTGACAGTATTACATATAGCGATCTTAAGTTTCGCCAAGAAGGGGGGAATTTAAGAATTACTGTCAAAAACAATGAAAATCAAGGACTTCTGCTAAATAGCTTTTTCTCCGGGTTAAGCTATAAAATTGAGGATTTGTATTTTCAAGATGGTTCAATTGTCCATTTATCAGAAATTCCGCTAATACTACATCAGCTAAATACAGATGAAACTATTAACCTTACTGGAAACGGCGATACTGTATATGCTAATGGCGGAGACGACAGAGTCAACGGCGGACAAGGCAATGATACGATTTTCGGTGGTGATGGCAATGACAATATCTACGGAAATTCTGGAAATGATGTAATTTCCGGAGGAAAAGGTGATGACTCGATAGATGGCGGAAATGGTGTCGACACTTATATTTGGAATCTAGGAGATGGTTTAGATACTATAGCGCAGGTTTCTAGTGAAGACATTATAAAATTTGGTTCGGGTATTACATTTGACAATCTCTCATTCCGTAATGACAATGGTGATCTGCGTATCTACATAAATGGCGATGATACTCAGGGCGTCATTTGTAAAAATTTCTTTGGTAATGATAGTTATAAATCAAAGCAAATCATTTTTAATGATGGCACATCTTTCGCATTACCAACTTCACCATTAACCCTGATCCAGAAAAATACTAGTGAAACAGTTACAGCTACCATATATGATGATACAATTTATGCCAACGGCGGTAATGATACCGTTAGTGCCGGAAATGGTGATGATACAATTTACGGAGGCCAGGGTTTTGATACCTTGAAAGGAGAAAATGGTAACGATACCTTAATCGGCGGTACGGGAAATGATTATCTCAATGGAGGAGAAGGCAACGATACTTATATTTATAATATCGGAGATGGCTTGGATACAATTTATGATTATGAAAGAAATTCAAATAAAAACAATAAAATAAAATTTGGAGAAGGGATTTCATCCAATGATCTGACTTATACAAGAAAAGAAGATGATTTGATTATTACCCTGTTTAATGACATTACTCAGGGAATAATTATTCAAGATTTCTTTAACAGTTCATATTATCAGATTGAAAATTTGGAATTTGCGGACGGAAGTATCGTACCTTTAAGTGGCACCGGATTTACATTGATTCAAACTGATGCTAATGACGATATTACCGGAACCGGATATGCAGATACCATATACGGTAATGGCGGAAATGATACTATAGCCGGAGGTTATGGTGATGATACTTTGGTTGGAGGTAAGGGGAATGACCGCTTAGAAGGAGAAAGAGGAAACGACACCTACGTCTGGAACCTTGGAGATGGCTTTGATACCATATCTGATTATAATAGCAGTTCTATAGATACAGATACCATAAAATTTGGAGAAGGAATTGCGCTTGATGATCTGACCTTTAGCCGGGATGGATATAATTTCCACATTTATATCAATGGTGATAAGACACAGGGAATAAATATACAAAATCAGTTCTACAATAATAATTACCGGATTGAA
>CASEQD010000015.1 GCA_949289935.1 uncultured Pseudomonadota bacterium
GTTATGGCCGCCGTCAACGTGGTCTTCCCGTGGTCGACGTGTCCTATCGTTCCGATGTTGCAGTGCGGCTTGCTCCGCTCAAATTTCTCTTTTGCCATTTAGATATTCTCCAAACAAATTTACTAAAACAATAAAATCTCTCTTCATTGTAACCAAAGTTTCGTTTTAAAGCGGAAAACAAAGTAATTTCTAACTGCGAGAAAGCGGAGTGTACAAAACAGTACATGAGCATTTCAAGACAGTGTAAAATTGCTTTTGGATTCCCCTTTCAAACACTCAAGTTTCGTTTTAAGGCGGAAAACAAAGTAATTTCCAACTGCGAGAAAGCGGAGTGTACAAAACAGTACATAAGCATTTCGAGACAGTGTAAAATTGCTTTTGGATTCCCCTTAAAACGAAACTTACACATTTTTAGGCATTCTTAGCCTTAACCTTATCCGCTACATCCTTAGGTACTTCGGCATAATGGTCAAAAACCATCGTAAATTGTGCACGACCTTGGGAAAGCGAACGCAGGGTATTAACATAACCAAACATGTTAGCCAACGGCACATTGGCATCAATAACGCGGGCATTGGCGCGCTGATCCATACCATTGACCAAACCGCGGCGGGAATTCAAATCACCGATAATATCACCCATATATTCTTCCGGGGTAACAACTTCAACTTTCATAATCGGTTCCAAAAGCTTTGGATTAGCCTGCCGCATACCTTCACGGAAAGCAGCGCGGGCGGCAATTTCAAAGCACATAACATTGGAGTCGACTTCATGATAAGCACCGTCATAAAGATTGCATTTAACGCCCGTAACCGGATAACCTGCAATAACACCGGCCTCCATTGCGGAACGCAAACCTTTTTCAACACCGGGAATATATTCTTTCGGAACATTTCCGCCGACAACGGTATTTTCAAATTCAAAACCGTTATAGCCTTCAATCGGTTCAAACTTGATTTTAACTCGGGCAAACTGACCGGCACCGCCGGACTGCTTCTTGTGCGTATATTCAATATCGCAGGGAGCGGTAATGGTTTCGCGGTAAGCAACCTGAGGCTCGCCGACATTGCACTCGACTTTAAACTCGCGTTTCAAACGATCGACGATAATTTCCAGATGAAGTTCACCCATGCCTTTAATAATGGTTTGTCCGCTGTCCGGATCGGAAGAAACTTTAAACGAAGGATCTTCCA
Organism: uncultured Pseudomonadota bacterium; assembly: GCA_949289935.1. Classification (GTDB taxonomy): domain Bacteria; phylum Pseudomonadota; class Alphaproteobacteria; order RF32; family CAG-239; genus HGM16780. Next base: position 1,194 of record CASEQD010000015.1, read on the forward strand.
TCGCCAGACGAGACAACGCCAAACCCATTTTCTCAACATCGGCCTTGGTTTTCGGCTCAACCGCCAATTCAATAACCGGATCCGGAAATTCCATATTTTCCAAAACAATCGGTTTGGACTGATCGCACAAGGTATCTCCGGTTGTTGTATCTTTCAGTCCCGCCAGAGCGATAATATCACCGGCACGGGCTTCTTTCAGATCTTCACGCTTGTTGGCATGCATCAAAAGCATGCGGCCGACGCGTTCTTTTTTATCTTTAACCGAATTATAAACATACGAACCGGCAGTCATAACACCGGAATAAATACGGGTAAAAGTCAAAGAACCAACAAAAGGATCGTTCATAATCTTAAACGCCAGGGCAGCCAGCGGCTGATCATCGGAAGGATGTCTTTCCTCCTCTTTGCCCGTATCCGGATTAATGCCTTTAATCGAAGCAATATCAACCGGAGAAGGCAGATAATCAATAACCGCATCAAGCAAAGGCTGAACACCCTTGTTTTTAAAAGCCGTTCCGCAGAAAACCGGAACAAAATCTCGAGCCAGCGTTCCCTTGCGGATACATTTTTTCAAAACTTCAACCGAAACATCCTTGCCTTCAAGATAATCGTTCATGGCTTCTTCATCTTCTTCAACAGCCATTTCAACCAGCTCATGATGATACTTTTCGGCCTTTTCTTTCAAATCAGCCGGAATTTCCTGAATCTCAACAGGAGAATCCGCCGTATCGCCGGTATAAACGATTGCATTCATATTCAGCAAATCGACGACGCCGCGAAACTCGGCTTCGCTTCCGATAGGAAGTTGTAAAGCCATCGGGCGGGCGCCCAGACGATCAACAATCATATCCAGACAACGGTAAAAGTTTGCTCCGATTCGATCCATTTTGTTGCAAAAACAAATACGGGGAACACCATATTTGTCAGCCTGACGCCAAACCGTTTCCGACTGGGGTTCAACACCGGCAACCGAATCAAAAACGGTAATTGCACCGTCAAGGACACGCAGGGAACGCTCTACTTCAACGGTAAAATCAACGTGTCCCGGCGTATCGATAATATTGATCCTGTGGCCTTTCCAAAAACAGGTTGTCGCCGCGGAAGTAATGGTAATGCCGCGTTCCTGTTCTTGTTCCATCCAGTCCATGGTGGCAGCGCCTTCATGAACTTCACCGATTTTATGAGAAACACCGGTATAATACAAAATACGCTCGGTCGTCGTAGTTTTGCCGGCGTCAATATGCGCCATAATCCCGATATTTCTGTACAATTCCAGTTTATGTGTACGAGCCATTTTTTTATTCCTGTCCTGCTGTTAAAACTTAAAGTGAGAGAAAGCCTTATTAGCTTCAGCCATTTTGTGGGTGTCTTCACGTTTTTTAACAGCGGAACCTTTATTGGCATAAGCATCTAACAACTCATTGGCCAGCCTTTCGGTCATGGTTGTTTCCGAACGTTTGTGCGCAGCACCGACAATCCAGCGGATTGCAAGAGCCTGCCGGCGTTCGGGCCGGACTTCCGACGGAACCTGATAGGTTGCACCACCGACGCGGCGGGAACGAACTTCTACCATCGGCTTAACATTTTCAATTGCTTCGTTGAAAACATTCAAAGCATCCTGCTTGGATTTCTGGGCAATAATATCAAAAGCCGAATAAACAATTTTTTCGGCAACGGCTTTTTTGCCGTCTTCCATAACGTTATTAATAAACTTTGCCACCACGACGTTATGATATTTAGCATCGGGAAGCACGATTCTTTTTTCTGCAGTATGACGACGTGACATCTTACATTACTCCTTATTTAGGTCTCTTGGCGCCGTACAAAGAACGACGTTGACGACGTTTAGAAACACCTTGAGTATCCAAGGTACCACGAATGATATGATAGCGAACACCCGGCAAGTCTTTAACACGGCCGCCTCTAATCAGCACCACTGAGTGTTCTTGCAAGTTATGACCTTCACCAGGGATGTAGCTGATTACTTCAAAGCCGTTTGTCAGACGAATACGAGCCACTTTACGCAAAGCGGAGTTCGGTTTTTTCGGGGTTGTTGTATAAACCCTCGTACAAACACCGCGTTTTTGCGGGCACGCCTTCAAAGCCGGAACTTTGTTTCTCTTGACTTTGGGTGTTCGTGATTTACGAATTAACTGATTAATTGTAGGCATCACTATTTTCCTTAAATTATGTTATTTTTTTCAATACAAAAAAGCCTTTTAGAAAACAATTTCTAAAAAGTCACACGCATGTTAAGCACACTCCTCTTTCGAAGTCAACACTTTTTTACAAAAAAATCAAATTTGAGTCTACTTTTTATTAACCCTAGCTTAACCTTTAATCCTTTTGAAAGAGGGAAAACCTTTTTACGATTCGTCTTCCAAGTCGCTGGCAAAACAGATTAGGAAAGCATTTTTGAGTCAATTTGAGTCTATAACATACTTTAAAAATAAGGAAAATTCATTCCCTTCGACACCTTTTTACACCTGATTAACGAACTTTTAAGCCCCGCCGGTTAACATTACAAATCAAGGAGAAAATATGTTTAAAAGACTGTTCGTACTGTCAATCTTGCTGTTAAGTGCATGCACTTCCCGCTTCGCCGAATTAGGGGTTGTTTCACCTGACTTAAACCGGCTCGAAATCAAACAGCTTGAAAAGGCAGAATATATAAAGGACATCTCCGCAACTTCCGTACGCCGTACCTTTTTGTTTTTCACTTTTGGCTCTCCTTCGCTGGAAGAAGCCGTTCGCACGGCTCTTGACCTCTCCGAAACTGACATTTTAGTCAACCTCAAAGCCGACCGCCGTTTTTCTTTCGGCTTTCCGTTGGGTGAGGAGACTATCACCGTTACGGCCGACGGCATAAAACTCGCCCCGATGTTCGGAGGTTTTAATGATTAAGGCATTTCAACTCTTTACCTTGCTTTTTCTGTTAGGCGGATGCACCGTCCGACACGGTACCTATTCTGTTTTATCTTCCCGTCCGATGTCGCTTTATACCCTCGCGGCCGATAATGAAATCGTCGCAAAAAACGTAAGCAGCGCCCAAACCCGGTACTGTTTTTTAGTCTTTCCGTTCGACCCTTCTCCCAAAATTGACAATGCTGTTGAAACCCTCTTGCGGCAATATCAGGGAGACTACCTTTCCAATGCCGAAATTTCTCACAGCAAATTCAGCTTTTTAGGCCTTTGGAGCAGAGAGAGCTGGAAGATTGGCGGCAATGTGGTTCGCATTGCCAAATAATGCAGTATTCTGCATCGTGCAAAAAACGCTTGCTTTCTGCACAAGAAAATAATACTTTCTATAAAAACGGAATTATTCTCAAAAACATGAGGAAAACATAATGAACACTGTTGAAAATCCGGATATTGCTTCGGCAAAACACACCATAGACAAAGAAATTGAAGCCCTGCGTATGATGGAAAGCAGTCTCAACGACAACCTTTCCCAGGCTCTTGATCTTATGCAGAAAACCAACGGACGGATTATTGTAACCGGCATGGGAAAATCCGGTCATGTCGGCCGTAAGATTGCTGCAACCCTGGCATCGACGGGAAGTCCCGCATTTTTCGTTCATCCCGGGGAAGCCAGCCACGGAGACTTGGGAATGATAACGGATCGGGACTGTGTTTTGGCAATTTCAAATTCCGGAGAAACAATAGAATTGTCCGATATTCTTGTCTATTGCAAACGTTTCAACATTCCTCTTATAGGCATAACCAAAAACAAAGACAGCGCTCTCGGCAAAGCTTCAGACATCTGGCTGCCTCTGCCGGATGACGGAGAAGCTTGTCCGTTGGGACTGGCTCCGACTTCATCCACCACGGCAACCATTGTTTTGGGAGATATTCTGGCCATCGCCCTGCTGGAACGCAAGGGGTTCTCAAAAACAGATTTCAAACAGCGCCATCCCGGCGGAAAGCTCGGCGCCTTTCTGCAAAAAGCTTCTGACATCATGCACAAAGGAGATGACATTCCTCTCATAAAAGGAAACACTCCCATGTTGGAAACACTGCAAACCATGTCCTCAAAGATGCTGGGATGCGTCGGCATCGTCAACGCTGACGGAGAACTGGTAGGAATTATCACCGACGGAGACCTGCGCCGCAATATGTCTGAAGACATTATGAACAAAACCGCACAGGATATCATGACTCATAATCCCAAAACCATTTCCCCCGACACGATGTTAAGCGAAGCTTTAAACATTATGAACACAACCGGGAAAGGAATCACTCAGCTGTTTATTGTTGAAAACAAACGGCCGGTGGGAATAATTCACATGCATGACTGCTTACGGTTGGGGGTCGCATAAACTTTGATTAACCGGCAGAAAATAGATTCTTATTTTAACAATACGGGCAGACATCCGGCTCCGAAAAACGAAGATGCCTACACCCGCCACACCCGGAGAATCAAACTCATAAAACTCTTGCTTCCGAGCATCGCTGCCGTTCTGCTGGGATTGTTGATTATTTTTCCGAACATAAACGCCCAAAAAGACACCATAACGCTGGACATCACTCTTCCCCAAAAAGAAGAGCTCGAAAAACTGCACATGGAAAAAACAAACTTTTTCATTACCGACAAAAAAAATAAAGTAAATAATTTTATGGCAGAAAAAATTGATGAAACGGCACCCGGATCAAAATTAATCAAATTAATCGAACCGGAAGGAATAATACCTTCCGCAAACAAAACCTGGTATACCGTCAAAGCCCCCGTCGGATACTTTGACCAAAACAAAAACACATTAAAACTGCTCAAACAGGTTGATGTTTACTACAGTGACGGCATGATTGCCAAAACCACCGAATTTTTATATGAATTCAACACCGGTACCGGCACGGCTTTAACTCCGGTGGAAGCCGAAGGCGATTTAGGAAAAATAAATGCTGAAGGCATGAAATACTACAACGAAAAAAACCTGATAATATTCACCGGAAAAACTCACATCGTTATTGACGATAAAAAACTCTGAGGAAAAACACGATGAAAAAAATCTTAATAAGCCTGCTGTTTTCCGTTTTATCTTTCCCGGCATGGGGTGAAGATGTCAACATCTATGCCGATGACAAAGTCGAAGTTCACCAAAACGAACAAAAAATCATTGCCGTTGGCAACGCCGTTGCCAATAAAAAAGACAACACGATTTACGCAGACGAAATGACAGCTTATTACACCAAAAACGCCGCCGGAAAAACCGAATTTACTTCTCTTCATGCCAAAGGCAGCGTTCGGGCTGTTTCTCCCGACAATACGGCATTTGGCAACACCATGGATTATGACTTGAAAAAAGAAGAAATCGTCCTTATCGGCACGCCGGCCAAAATTGTAACCAGCAAAGGCGAAACCATCACGGCCAAAGACAAAATCACCTATTACCCCGAAAAACAAATGGCAATAGCTCTGGGAGATGTTGTGGCTGATGACGGGGAAAACACTGTTTATTCCGACCGGATGATAAGTTATTTCAAAAAAAATGCCGCTGGTGATTTGGAAATGGATCATGTTGAAATTTATGACAATGTCAAAATCATAACGCCAAAAGCAACGGCAACATCCCTGCGCGGAAAATATTTTCCGGAAAAATCCATGGTTTACCTTTATGACAATGTCGTACTCAACCAGGACGGCAACATTCTGAACGGGGATTACGCCGAAACAAACCTGAAAACAGGCATCAGCCGCATGGTTTCTCAAAAGAAACGCGTTTCCGGCGTTTTCCATGAAAAAGAAAAAAATGAACCTGAAGAAAAAAACATTTCAAACCCGAAGCAGGAATCTCAGGAAAGCCAACAAACAACTCCGAAAGAAAACAAAGATGCAAAATAACCAACATACAGCCACTTTGGAAGTCTTCAACATCGGCAAAAAATATAAAAACCGCCCGGTGTTGCGCAATGTATCTCTAAACGTCAGACGTGGGGAAGCTGTAGGACTGCTCGGTCCCAACGGTGCAGGCAAAACAACCTGCTTTTATTGTGTAACCGGACTAATCCGTCCTGACTACGGCGATGTCCATATCGACGGTAAAGACATCACCGACATGCCCATGTACCGACGCGCCCGTATGGGAATAGGCTACTTACCGCAAGAAGCATCAATTTTTCGTTCTCTGACGGTTGAAGATAACATCAAAGCTATTCTTGAAATTGTCATTGACAGCATCAGCGAACGCGAAAATCTGCTTGAACAGTTGTTATCCGAATTTTCCATTGCCCATTTGCGCAAATCCCCTGCCATTGCGCTGTCCGGAGGAGAAAGACGGCGGCTTGAAATTGCCCGCGCTCTGGCCAGCCAGCCAAACTTCATTTTGCTTGACGAACCTCTGGCCGGAATTGATCCCATTGCCGTCGGAGAAATCCGAACACTGGTTTCCCAACTCAAAAACCGCGGACTTGGAGTTTTAATCACGGATCATAATGTCCGTGAAACTCTTGATATTATCGATCGAGCTTACATTCTTCACGGCGGTTCAGTGCTGATGGAAGGTACGCCGGACGAAATCGTTGCCAGCAAAGAAGTCCGTAAAGTCTACCTCGGCGACAACTTTTCCATGTAAATTTCAACAGAAAAGGAGTATAAAACGCGGCCATGGCGATAGAGCCTAAATTAGAAATAAAGCAATCGCAGTCGCTTTTAATAACTCCTCAGCTGCGCCAGGCTATAAACCTGCTGCAAATGTCAAACCTTGAACTCAACAGTCTGATTAATGAAGAACTGGCAGCCAATCCTCTTCTGGAAAGAGAAGACGGCGATCAACCGGAAGAAGGCGAACCTGCCGAAAAAAACATTGACGATTATGATCCGCCTGCCGCCGGCAGTGATGAAGAATCTTTCTCCCCCGACATTGATTACGATAACGAATTTGACGACGACGGCAGCGACCGTGAGGGTTACGATATCCCTGAAACATACGGCTGGAAAGATTATGCTCTCAACAAAAATGCCGGAAATTCCCCCTCCCCGGATTTTGATTTTTTTGAACAAAAACTGTCCGCCGAAAAATCTCTCTACGATATCATTAACGAACAAATCAACACCGCCTTTTCTTCATCCAAAGAAAAGATCATCGCCGCCGTTCTCAAAGAACAACTTGATGACAGCGGCTATTTCCGGGGCGATATCGGACAAATTTCCCAAAAACTGCACATCCGGCCGCTCCGAATACAAAAAATCCTAAACCGGATGAAAAGCTTTGAACCCACCGGAATTTTTGCCGAAAACCTGGCTGAATGCATTGCCCTGCAGCTTCAGGAACAAAATCTTCTGACGCCGGACATGAAAAAACTGCTGCAGCACCTCAATCTGCTGGCAGACGGAAAATACAAAGAATTATCAAACATTCTGAAGATTCACCCCGAAGCTCTGACAAAAATGATACGACTCATCCGACAGGTCAATCCCAAACCGACGGCAGACTATTTTTCTCCGGCTTCTCAATATATCATTCCCGACATTTTTGTCCGCAGAGCTCCAGACCGAAGCTATATCGTAGAATTAAACAACATGTCTCTGCCTCGGCTGCTGATTAACCGCCGCTACTATATCCGGATTTCTCAAAGCGAAGATAAAAACAAAAACACCAAACGTTATTTAAAAACCCAGTTGAACAACGCCGGATTTCTGATAAAAGCGCTCAATCAGCGTGCTTCTGCCATTCTGCGGGTAAGCGAAGAAATCGTTAAAAACCAATATGATTTTTTTGAAAAAGGCATTAACTTTCTAAAACCGTTAACTCTGAAAGACATTGCCGATGCGGCGGAAATGCACGAAAGCACCGTCAGTCGGGTAACTACCGGCAAATACATGCATACGCCACTGGGAATTTTTGAACTGAAATATTTCTTTTCAACGGCAGCCGGCAGCTACCGCGGCGATGAAAACACTTCTGCCCGCAGCATCTGCCACAAAATAAAAAAATATATAGAAAATGAAAAAACAGACAACATTCTCTCCGATGACAACATTTCCGAACAACTCGCCAGAGAAGGCTTCAAGGTTGCCCGCCGCACTGTTGCAAAATACCGTGAAAGCATGGGAATTCCGTCATCTTCGCTCCGACGTCGGCAAAAGAAGCTCAAAACCCTTCCTCTCTGATGAAACAGCCGAAAGTTTTTATTGACTTTTAGATAAAATTAAGCTTGATATAAACAGAAAAACATATTAAATTTAAGACTCATAAAGAGAAGTTTTTATTAATAACAATAAGGAAAAAACTATGCAAATTACATTGACAGGAAAACAGGTTGACATTGGCGACCGGCTTCGTAAACATGTTGAAGAAGGCGTTTTGGCTTCCGTAAACAAATATTTTCCGGCTCCGATAAGCTGCACTGTAGCTTTCTCCAAAGAAGGAGAAGATTTCACGGCCGAAGTAACAGTTCATCCTGCAAAAAACATTGTTTTAAAAGGCACGGGCGATGCTTGTGCAGATCCTTATTCTGCTTTTGATTCCGCCAACCAGCACATTGCAACCCGCCTGCGCCGCCACAAAAACAAACTGAACAGCCATAAAGGCAAAGCCGGACTGAATGAAGCGGAAATTGCTCATGAAGCGGTGTTTCCTCTGATTGAAAACGACGAAGAATTAGATATTAACGTTGATGCTCCCCTGACGATTGCCGAAACCGAAGCCAATATTCCGGTTTGTACGGTCAGCGAAGCCGTTATGCATATGGATTTGGCCGACGAATGTGCAATTCTGTTCAAAAACAGCGCCAACGGACATATCAGCATGGTATACCGCCGCAAAGACGGAAATATCGGCTGGGTAGAACCCAAAGCTGAATAAATTTTGCAAATCTGTAAAGGCTTAATTTATGAAAATTTCCGACATAATGAACGAACATTGCGTTTATTGCGGCCTGAAAGCAGCAAACAAAAGACAATTGCTTCAGGAACTTGCTCAAAAATCATCAGAAATCACGGGCATAAATGAACGTGTTATTTTTGATGCTTTACTGGAACGCGAAAATCTTGGTACAACCGGCTTTGGCGGAGGCACAGCGCTGCCTCACGCCCGGCTGGCTGACTTGGATAAAATCTATGGATTTTTTACAAGGTTAAATTCACCAGTTGCTTACGAAGCTATTGACAACAAAACCGTTGATTTGGTTTTTCTCTTGTTGTCGCCTGATTCCAGCGGCGCCGACCATTTAACGGCTTTGGCTCAAATATCCCGTCTTCTGAAAGACGAAAACACTTGCGAAAAACTGCGCAATGCATCTAATTCTGAAGAAATTTATGCTTTACTGAACAACTGAGGTAAAACAAATAATAAAAAAAACAGGAAGATGTTTCTTCCTGTTTTTTTTATGACATCAGTGTTCAAAGCTTCAAATGTTTGTGCCAAATCCGCATATACGGATCTTGAATTTTCTTCGGAGGAAGACGATTCCACAACTCCCGGCTTTCATTACACATGGGCGGATAATAGAGCTCATAATCAATCAACGCTTCCATCACCCAATAGACCACTTCCGGCAAATAATTTTCCACGCCAAAAAGCACATGATTAAACTGCATGTAACTTTCAGGAACAGACTTCAGCATCAACAAACCGAAACTATATCCCTTCTCTGCATGACACCAGCCATGAACATGTCCTTTTCTTTGGATCTCATTCGGCACACACGGCACATAATGAGAATTTGGAAAGACGCCGGCCCAAACCATCTCACTGCGTTTTCCCTGCAAAAGTTCACAAATTTCCTTCGTTGCATAAAAAACACAATGTCTGTGATCATCCGTCAAAATAAAAGAATTCATCTGCTCATAATGTTTAATATAATCGGAAATATAAGCAGCCACTTCTTTAATCTCATCCCCGGACAAAGTAAAACCTTTTTCTGACAAAGATTTTTCGCGCAAATCAAAAATAATCACGGGTCCGTGATAGGAAACATCGTGAATAATTTTGAACACCACATCTTGTAACGTGTTACTATCCTTCGCACTGTTACCAATATTTTTTGCTTTCATAATAGATATAAATAATAGATTTATAAAAATAACCTACTCCCTATTTTTCCTAAATGCAAGCAATTTAATAGGAATGACAAGCCAAAAAAATTAAACAAATATCTATCACAACAAAAAAAGAGAAGCCGTTTTTCAAGCTTCTCTTTTCATTCTGTCAAAACATTTTGAAAAACAAAACTTTTGAACAGTCTCAACTATTCGGCAGGAGCATCCAAAGCGGCATGAGAAGCCCTGTCTTCTTCCTCCTTCAGCGTCTGAATTTCCTTGTCATTTTGAGCAGCAACCTTACGCAGAGCTCTCAAAACCGTACCGGTACCAGCCGGAATCAAACGGCCGACGATAACATTTTCTTTCAGCCCCTGGAGAGTATCAACCTTGCCTTCAACAGCTGCTTCTGTCAAAACGCGGGTTGTCTCCTGGAAGGAAGCCGCAGAAATAAAGGACTTGGTCTGTAACGACGCCTTGGTAATACCCAGAAGAATAGGATCCGCCGTAGCCGGAACACCATTCTCAGCGGCAATTTTAACATTGACCGCTTCAAACACATCTTTGTCAACCTGTTCGCCGACAAGGAAAGTCGTATCACCCGGATTGGTAATTTCAACCTTGCGCAACATCTGCGAAACAATAACTTCAATATGCTTGTCATTAATCTTAACGCCTTGCAGACGATAAACATCCTGCACTTCTTTAACCAGATATTCTGCCAGTTTTTCAACGCCGAGAATACGCAAAATATCATGCGGCGCCGGAATTCCCTCAACCAGCATATCGCCTTTCTTAACCACGTCGCCTTCCTGAACAACCAGATGACGTCCTTTCGGAATCAAATATTCCAAAGGCGTTCCCTTGGACGGAACAACGGTAATACGCTGTTTGGCTTTATAATCTTTGCCAAACTCAACAACACCGTCAATATCCGACAAGATAGCCTGATCTTTCGGACGACGAGCCTCAAACAACTCAGCCACGCGAGGCAGACCGCCGGTAATATCTTTCGTCTTTGAGCTTTCCCGCGGAATTCTGGCAATAACATCGCCGACATGAACTTCCGCACCGTTATCAACAGTCAAAATCGCATCCACAGACAGATAATAACGAACTTCTTTACCATTGTCATAGGTAACATGGCCGCCCTTTTCATCCGTCAGCATGATACTCGGCTTCAGATTGGAACTGGACGAATTTGAACGCCAGTCAATAACGACTTTGGAAACAATACCCGTCGTTTCGTCAACGCTTTCCTTAATTGAAAGATTATTAATAAGGTCAACCAGTTCGACTTTACCGGCTTTTTCCGTAATAACCGGAACCGTAAACGGATCCCACTCTGCAACTTTCTGGCCTTTCTTAACTTTTGAATTTTCAGCAGTTAAAATTTTGGCGCCGTACGGAACATGGTGACGGGATTTTTCCCGGCCGTTGGCATCGACAATAACAATCTCGCAGTTACGGGACAAAATAATGCCGTGCCCTTCCGTGTTTGTAACAATATGAGCATTTTCCAGTTTCAGCACACCGGCAAACGGCACTTCAACCGAAGCCTGTTCCGCTGATTTCGAAGCAGCGCCGCCGATATGGAAAGTTCTCATCGTCAGCTGGGTACCGGGTTCACCGATAGACTGAGCGGCAATAACACCGACCGCCTCTCCGATATTAACCGGCGTACCGCGTGCCAAATCGCGCCCGTAACAAGCGGCACAGACGCCGTGCTCGGCTTCACAGGTCAGAACCGAACGGATTTTAACCTGCTCAACCCCGGCAGCCTCGACAACATCAACATCGTTTTCATCAATCAGCTTACCTTTTTTAACCAGAACTTCGCCCGTTTCCGGATGCAGAATATCTTCCTGAATGGTTCTGCCCAAAATCCGCTCGCCGATGGAAACAATAACATTACCTCCGTCGACAACCGGACGGACAATAATGCCGCGCTCGGTACCGCAGTTGCTTTCAGTAACTACAACATCCTGCGCCACATCAACCAGACGACGGGTCAGATAACCGGAGTTAGCTGTTTTCAATGCCGTATCCGCCAAACCTTTACGGGCGCCGTGCGTTGAGTTAAAATACTCCAGCACCGTCAAACCTTCTTTAAAGTTGGAAATAATCGGCTGCTCAATAATTTCACCGTTCGGCTTGGACATCAAACCGCGCATACCGGCCACCTGACGCATCTGAGCCGCAGAACCGCGGGCACCGGAATGAGCCATCATATATACGGAGTTGATATAACCATGTTCGGTCTTCGAAATATTTTTCATCATTTCGTCGGCAACTTTATCTGTGCAGGCAGCCCAGATATCAACCACCTTGTTATATTTCTCGCCTTTCGTAATCAAACCGTTCTGATATTGTTGTTCAAACTCCTTAACCTGAGCCTCTGTTTCAGCAACAAGAGCCTTCTTGGCTTCCGGAACGATAAGATCGTCTTTGCCGAACGAAATACCGGCTTTGCACGCGTTTGTAAAGCCTAAAGTCATAATCTTGTCAACAAACAGACAAGTCTCTTTTTGTCCGCAATGACGATAAACAATATCAATAATTTCACCGATTTCTTTCTTTTTAACCAAACGGTTAACCAACGAAAACGGCACATTTTTATGCTTCGGCAAAATTTGAGAAACAATGATGCGCCCCGGCGTTGTATCAACAATGCCATATTTAATTTCGCCATCATCGGCCACATATTCCATACGGCATTTGATTTTGGCATGCAAATCAACCGTCTTGGCATACAAAGCCATTTCAACTTCGTTAAAATCGGCAAACACGGAACCCTCTCCGGTCATTCCGTCTGCTTCATATGTCAGATAATAAATACCAAGCACCATATCCTGAGACGGAACAATAATCGGTTTACCCGACGCCGGCGAAAGAATATTGTTCGTCGACATCATCAAAACGCGGGCTTCCAATTGTGCTTCAACCGACAACGGAACATGTACGGCCATTTGGTCGCCATCAAAGTCCGCATTAAACGCCGTACAAACCAACGGATGCAGATGAATGGCTTTTCCTTCGACCAACACCGGTTCAAAAGCCTGAATACCCAAACGGTGCAAAGTCGGCGCACGATTCAGCATCACCGGATGTTCGCGAATAACTTCTTCCAGAATATCCCACACTTCCGGACGTTCTTTTTCAACCATCCGCTTGGCGGCTTTAATGGTCGTGGCATGTCCGTACAGCTCAAGTTTGGCATAAACAAACGGCTTAAACAATTCCAAAGCCATTTTCTTCGGCAAACCGCATTGCTGCAGCTTCAGTTCCGGCCCGACGGTAATAACGGAACGACCGGAATAGTCAACACGCTTACCCAGCAGATTTTGACGGAAACGCCCCTGTTTTCCTTTCAGCATATCCGACAACGACTTCAACGGACGCTTGTTCGTCCCCGTAATTGCACGGGAGCGGCGGCCATTGTCAAACAAAGCGTCAACGGCTTCCTGAAGCATTCTCTTTTCATTACGGATGATAATATCCGGAGCATGAAGTTCCATCAAACGCTTCAAACGATTGTTGCGGTTGATGACGCGACGATACAAATCGTTTAAATCCGATGTGGCAAAACGCCCGCCGTCCAACGGAACCAACGGACGGAGTTCCGGCGGAATAACCGGCAAAACCGTCAAAATCATCCATTCCGGTTTTGTATTTGAATTAATAAAATCTTCAATCAGTTTCAAACGCTTAACCAGCTTCTTGCGTTTGGCTTCCGAAGCATTATCCTTCAATTCGGCTCTGATGGCCGCCCGCTCGGCTTCCAAATCAATCGCCGACAAAATCTCGCGGATAGCCTCGGCGCCGATGCCGGCTCGGAAAGAATCCTCACCATACTCATCCACCGCTTCCTGATACTGCTCTTCGGTCAAGAGCTCATTCACACCCAGCGGAGTCAATCCCGGTTCTATCACGATATAACTTTCGAAATACAAAACCCTTTCCAATGCTTTCATCGGAATATCCGTCAAGGTGGAAATACGGGAAGGCAGCGATTTCAAAAACCAGATATGAGCAACCGGAGCAGCCAGTTCAATATGCCCCATTCTTTCACGGCGTACCTTAGACAAAGTCACTTCCACACCGCATTTTTCGCAGACAATACCGCGATATTTCATCCGTTTATACTTCCCGCACAAACATTCATAATCCTTCACCGGACCAAAAATGCGGGCACAGAACAAACCGTCTCTTTCCGGCTTGAATGTACGGTAGTTAATCGTCTCCGGTTTTTTCACCTCGCCGTAAGACCACGAACGAATTTGTTCCGGCGAAGCAATCGAAATTCTGATTTGGTCAAAAGACTCACCAGAAACCTGTTGACCAAAATATTTCATAATATCATTCATATTAAAAGACTCCCTTGCCTTAAACTTCTTCGTTCAACATTTCGACATTCAGGCACAAAGACTTGATTTCCTTGACCAGAACATTAAAGGATTCCGGAACGCCGGCTTCAAAGCTGTCCTCGCCGCGGACAATAGCTTCATAAACCTTCGTACGGCCGCTGACATCATCAGACTTGACGGTAAGCATTTCCTGCAGAGTATAAGCAGCACCGTAAGCCTGCAATGCCCAAACTTCCATTTCACCGAAACGCTGTCCGCCGAACTGGGCTTTACCGCCCAACGGCTGCTGGGTAACCAGCGAATACGGACCAACGGAACGGGCATGCATTTTTTCGTCAACAATATGGTGCAGTTTAATCATATAAATGATACCCACGGTAACTTTACGGTCAAACTTTTCACCGGTACGACCGTCATACAGGTCGATTTGTCCTGACGTCGGCAGCCCGGCCATTTCCAACATACGGTTGATATCATCGTTCGATGCGCCGTCAAAAACCGGAGTAGCCATCGGAATACCGTTTTTCAGATGAGAAATCATCTCGACTTTTTCATCCTGAGTCAGAGTTTCGATTTCACGCTTATACTGTTTTTCGCCGTAAATTTCCTTCAGCTTGGCATTCAGTTCGTCAGCCGTTTTCTCACCGCGTTTGTATTGCTCGCACATTTCGTTCAACTGCTTGCCAAGCTCTTTGGCTGCCCATCCCAAATGTGTTTCCAGAATTTGTCCGACATTCATACGGGAAGGCACACCCAGCGGATTCAACACAATGTCGACCGGCGTACCGTCTTCCATATACGGCATATCCTGCAGCGGCAAAACACGGGAAATCGTACCCTTGTTTCCGTGACGACCGGCAATTTTATCACCGGATTGGATTTTACGTTTGGTTGCAATGAAAACTTTAACCATTTTCAAAACACCGGGCAGCAAATCATCACCGCGTTGAACTTTTTCGACTTTGTCTTCAAAATGCTTTTGTACTCTTTCCAGACGTGCATCGTATGCGCTCAGAAATTCTTCAACTCTGGCCATAACTTCTTCATTTTTAACAATAATCTTGCGCCACTGTGAAGAAGGAACGGCTGCCAGCACATCTTCCGTAACGGTAACGTTTTTGGAAATTCCCTTCGGAGCGTCGACAACAACCTGTCCAAGCAGCATATCCCGCAACCGGGCTTCGGCGCTGCGGCGGATAATGGCAATTTCATCATCACGGTCTTTGGCCAGCTGTGAAATTTCCTCTTGTTCAATCGACAAAGCACGCTCATCTTTCTCAACACCGCGGCGGGAGAAAACATGAACATCAACCACAATACCTTCAATACCGGGCTGAACACGCAGAGACGTATCTCGCACATCCGACGCCTTTTCACCGAAAATGGCGCGCAGCAGCTTTTCTTCCGGCGTAACCGGAGATTCTCCTTTCGGCGTAACTTTACCGACCAGAATGTCACCGGCTTTAACCTCGGCGCCGATATACACGATACCGGCCTCATCCAGATTACGCAGGGCTTCTTCACCCACATTCGGAATATCGCGGGTAATTTCTTCCTGCCCGAGTTTGGTATCGCGGGCCATAACTTCAAATTCTTCAATATGAAGCGAAGTCAGCACATCATCGCGGGAAATCCGCTCCGACAGCAAAATGGCATCTTCATAATTCAAACCGTTCCACGGCATAAACGCAACCAGCAGATTACGGCCGAGCGCCAGTTCGCCCATATCCGTACACGGACCATCGGCAATAATGTCCCCCGCATGAATTTCATCACCGACTTTCACCAGCGGTACCTGATTAATACAGGTATTCTGGTTAGAGCGACGAAACTTCTGCAACTTATAAATTTCCACACCGGCATCGGCCACGTCGCTACTTTGAGAACGGATAACAATTCGATTGGCATCAACCGCATCAACAATACCGTCATATTTCGCCACCAGGGTTGCACCGGAATCTTTAGCCACAACGGCTTCCATCCCCGTACCGACCAACGGCGCTTCCGAACGCAGCAAAGGCACACCCTGACGCTGCATGTTGGCGCCCATCAGGGCTCGGTTAGCGTCATCATTTTCCAAAAACGGAATTAAAGCCGTCGCCACCGAAACCAGTTGCTTTGGCGAAACGTCAATAAAACTGATTTCTTCCGGATGAGCAAATTCAAATTCCCCGGCCTTGCGGCAGGCAATCAAATCATTTTCAAAATGACCGTCTTCTTTAACCTTGGCATTGGCTTCGGCAATTTTAAATTTACCTTCCTCATCGGCAGACAAATAAACAACCTCATCGGTAACCACGCCGTCAACCACCTTGCGGTACGGACACTCAATAAAGCCATATTTATTAATGCGGGCATAAGTTGCCAGCGAGTTGATCAAACCGATATTCGGTCCTTCCGGTGTTTCAATCGGACAGATACGACCGTAATGCGTCGGATGAACGTCGCGGACTTCAAATCCGGCGCGATCGCGGGACAAACCGCCCGGTCCCAAAGCCGACAAACGACGCTTATGGGTAATTTCCGACAACGGATTGTTCTGATCCATAAACTGCGACAACTGCGAAGATCCGAAAAATTCGCGAATAACCGATGCAATCGGCTTGGCATTAACCAAATCCTGCGGTTTGACATTATTCAAAACCTCGGACGACATTCTTTCGCGAATGGCTCTTTCCATACGCAACAGCCCCATACGATACTGATTTTCCATCAGTTCGCCGACAGAACGGACACGGCGGTTGCCCAAATGGTCAATATCATCAACCTCGCCTTTTCCGTCGCGTAGCTCCACCAGATGTTTGACAATCCGCAGAATATCATCCTTACGCAAAACACGGCAGGTATCCGGAGCTTCATCAAACGAAATATCCAAGGCGGCATTCATTTTTACACGGCCGACAGACGACAGGTCATAACGTTCATTGTCAAAGAACAAACCGTGGAACAGCTGATCCGCCGTTTCGTATGTCGGCGGTTCGCCCGGACGCATAACACGGTAAATATCCAGCAAAGCTTCTTCCCGGCAGTGATTTTTGTCATTAACCAGCGTATTGCGGATATAAGGCCCGACATTAACACCGTCAATATAAAGGATTTTCAGTTCCTTAACTTTGGCATCGGCAAGTTTCTTCAACACCTCATCCGTCAACTCATCACCGGCATCCGCCAAAATCTCTCCTGTTTTGGCCACCACAACCGGAGAAGCCAGAAATTTGCCTTGCAACTTATCGGTCGGCAGCAAATATTCTTCCAATCCTTCTTCAGCCAGTTTGGCAGCCATGCGCGGAGCAATTTTCTTTCCGGCTTCCACGGCCACATCGCCGGTTTTGGCATTAATCAAATCAAAATCAAATTTAACGCCTTTCATTCTTTCCGGAACAAATTTAACTTTCCAGTTTTTCTTATCGGCAGTCAGGGTATCCACTTCATAGAAGTAACTCAGAATTTCTTCTTTATCCATCCCTTTAACTTCTGCCGGATTTATTTTCTTGCCTTCCTTGGCCAGCTTGGCAATTTTTTCTTCGGTTTCTTTGGAATAAAGTGAATAGAGAATAGACGTTACCGGCAGTTTGCGGCGACGGTCGATTCGGGCGTAAACCAAATCTTTGGCATCAAACTCAAAATCAAGCCACGACCCGCGGTAAGGAATAACACGGGCGGCAAACAAATATTTACCGGAAGCCACTGTTTTGCCTTTGTCATGGTCAAAAAACACACCGGGCGAACGATGCATCTGAGAAACGACGACACGTTCCGTTCCGTTGAAAATAAACGTACCTTTGTCCGTCATCAACGGAATATCGCCCATATAAACATCCTGTTCTTTGATGTCATGAATAGATTTGGCGCCGGTTGCTTCATCAACATCCCACACCACCAGACGCAGTGTAGCCTTAACCGGAGCGGCATAGGTCATATCGCGCTTAAAACACTCTTCAACGTCATATTTGGGTTCTTCAAGCTCATACTTGACAAACTCAAGCTCACCGTTGCCCGAAAAATCTTTAATGGGAAAAATTGACTTAAAAACTTCTTCCAGACCAAATTCACTGCTTTCGCCGTCAGCTTCAATAAAATTTTTATAAGAACCGGTCTGCACTTCGATTAAACTCGGCATCTCCTGAACGGAGTCGATTTTGCCGAAGTTTTTTCTTACACGCTTTTTGCTCGTATAAGATTCTTTCATATGATTGAATCCCTATGGTTAGAATTCTGCGACTATTCTGTTGGCTTTTGCCACGCCCCGACCGCAGAAGGTTAAAAAAAATCCAGATTTTAATTCATTCAGAGAACCGTGCCGAACACCGGGTTTTCACCCTCTTGACACAGATTCGCAAAATAATACCCTTTTAAAGTCGCTTATTTTTATACCCGGGCTTTGTAAATTGCAAGTAATTTTTCACAAAATGAGTCAAGAAATTTATTTTTTAATTAACGGATTTTTTATTTTAATTCCCATTCAGGAGTCGTTTTCCGATTCTCTGTGGCTGGCAATATTTTTCACTTTTTTTGTCATTTAAACAATTTACTCTTCCTTCTTCATGCTGGAACATTTTGCCGAACTTGAACAATTACCTTGGAAAGAGCGCATGCAGAAAACCGCTGAACTTATTGAATTATCCGAAACAGAATGTTTTGCAAGCTTATCTCTGCAACAGGAAGCGTTGAAATATTACTAATCAATACTGCATCTATTCATCACACGCCGATTATAACGTCCGGTTTAAGCACGACATCATACAACTGCCCGATTACACACTATTACAACAAAAATACATTTTGAACATGAACAATTTCCTCCGCTTCTGCCCATATTTACAGCGCCGCTTTCAACAGACAACATTTTCCTCACAAAAATAACGCCAATATCCAATTTTTCAGAACGTAAACTGTTTTTATTCAACACTCTGCATAAAAAAACTCCGACCAGCCGAACTCAATCAAACCGATCGGAATTTTATATCAATTTTAAGTTAAAATTACTTCAACTCAACCTTAGCGCCGGCTGCTTCCAGCTTCTTCTTGATTTCTTCGGCTTCAGCCTTGGCAACGCCTTCTTTAACAGTCTTCGGCGCACCGTCAACCAAATCTTTGGCTTCTTTCAGACCCAGCTGGGTAATAGCGCGGATTTCCTTAATAACATTAATTTTGTTGGCACCGGCTTCTGCCAGAACGACTGTAAATTCGTCTTTTTCTTCAGCAGCGCCCGCAGCAGCTCCGCCCGCAGCAACGGCAACAGCGGCAGCGGCAGAAACGCCCCATTTTTCTTCCAACATTTTCGCAAGGTCAGCAGCTTCCATAACGGTCAAAGCTGACAAATCATCTACTAATTTGGCTAAATCGGCCATTTTTTTTCTCCAATAAAAAATTAAATCTCAAATTAAAATTACTAAAAATTCTCTTTTTGCTCTAAAGCTTCATTTTTTATTATTTCACCCCGGACGCCGCTCTGCTATTTCCGATAAATCGCACTAAAATAACAGGCAAAAACCGGATAAAACAACAAAATTATGCAGCTTCCTTTTCGCTGTATGCTTTCGCCAGACGAGCCAGCTGAGCACCGGGAGCCTGCAAAAGACCGATAATTTTGGCGCGCAGCTCGTCCATAGACGGAATGCTTGCCAGTTTTTTGATTTCATCGATGGAAATAACGCCGGTTCCCATGGCGCCGCCGACAATAATCAGTTTTTCGTTTTCTTTTGCAAATTCGACACAGGCTTTGCAGGCAGAGATCGGATCCTTGGCAAACGCAATAGCGGTCGGCCCGGTGAACAAATCTGTCAAACCTTCAAATTTTGTGCCTTTAAGAGCAAGACGAGTAATGCGATTTTTAGTAACTCTGAAGCCCGCACCGGCTTTTCTGATTCTGTCTCTCAGTTCGGAAATTTCTTTAACCGACAATCCCTTATAATGGGAAACGACGATGACTTCCGAAGTGGAAAACAGCTCATTCAGCTCGTTGAGCAACTGTGATTTTTCTTCGCGATTCACTTGTTTGTCTCCAACAAAAACACTCTCTTTCTCAATTTTTTTTCAAAACCAAGACTTCAAGTGCCGTTAACACTTTCTGCCAATTTCTTGGCAGGACCTATATCTGTCCAGGAGAAAAAAGATAAAAATTCTCTACTCCCGTCTGCGCAGGACAATTAAGGACAAAATTCAAACTCGGACAAACCTTCGTTAAAAATTTCCGCCTGCGGTCTTGGACAGTTTCAAAAACGCTTGCGGCAAAACCGCCTTAAACGTTTCTGAAGAGCGGACAGGGCAAAAACACCCCGTCCTAAACTTTTCAAAATAAAGAATGATTTTTTAACAACAAACCATTCCCGGGGAACATCATCTCTGCACCGAAAACTTCTTTTGCCTTAAAATAAAAAAAGCTCCGAAAGTTCAAAAATGCAAAATGGTTCCTCTTACAATGCAGAAGCATCAACCTTTATACCAACGCCCATGGTGCTGCTCAAAGAAATCTTCTTCACATAAGTTCCTTTGGCGCCGGCCGGCTTGGCTTTAATAATGGCATCCATAAATGCTTTGGCATTGTCATAAATCTGTTCTTCGGAAAAGCTTGCCTTGGCAACACCTGCATGAACAATACCGTTTTTCTCAACACGATACTGAACTTCGCCTGCTTTGGCCTTTTTAACCGCGTTAGCCACATCAGTCGTAACCGTCCCCAGCTTCGGATTCGGCATAAGGCCTTTCGGACCGAGGATACGGGCAACCTTACCGGCCAACCCCATCATATCCGGAGTAGCGATACATCTGTCAAATTCAATTTTTCCGCTCAAAATGGAATCAATCAGGTTTTCAGCCCCGACAATATCCGCCCCGGCCGCTTTGGCTTCATCGGCTTTTTCATTCTGAGCCAAAACAGCAACACGGACTGTCTTGCCGTTTCCGTGCGGCAAAGAGCAGACGCCTCTGACCATCTGATCGGCATATTTCGGATCGACGCCCAGATTAACAGCCATATCAATCGTTTCATCAAATTTGGCCGTAGCATTTTCCTTTACGATTTTAACTGCTTCCTTCAGCGAATAAGCCTTGGATTTGTCAATCGTTTTGTAAGCATTTACAATTCTTTTTCCCTGCATCGTCTTACTCCACAACCTTAACACCCATGGAAACAGCCTGTCCTTTAACCATATTCATGGCGGACTCAACCGTCGAACAATTCAAATCCGGCAGCTTGGCTTCGGCAATTTCTTTAACCTGAGCCATGGTAATCTGCCCGGCAAAAACCTTATTTGGTTCTTTGGAACCTGATTTAATATTGGCAGCTTTCTTAATATAATAAGAAACGGGCGGCAGTTTTGTTTCAAAAACAAAAGACTTGTCTTCATACGCCGTAATCACGACCGGAACGGGAATCCCCGGTTCCATCTTCTGGGTTGCCGCATTAAACTGCTTACAAAAATCCATAATATTCAAGCCCTTTTGGCCCAGAGCCGGACCAACCGGAGGAGAAGGATTAGCCTTTCCTGCGGGAATTTGAAGCTTGATTAATCCTAAAATTTTCTTTTTAGACTTAGCCATTTCAAAAACCTCTGGTTAGGTTTCGTGGTATTTTCAGACGATGGCTCGCCTCCCACGAAATTACGTTAAAACTATGCGATTCTCTCATCAAAGACAGATCCCCGCCTTTTCAGAGTCGCCTCTATATAACAGTATTTTTTTTATTTTACAAGCATTTTTTCAAAAAAAACATTCCAACCGGTTGATTCGATTCACAAAAACAATATTTTTCCAAAATTTTGTCGATTTTAACTGTTGCATTTCATGTAAAATTATGATATATTGCTTCGCAGATAAATATTATTAATACAAAAAAATTATTAAACAATGAAAACAACCGGATTAAAACAGGGTCAGGTCGTTGCCGGAACGGTAAGACTGATCAGCGCTCAGGCAATAACGCTCAACTACATGGGGTTCAGTATTAAAATCTTTACCAACCGAACGGATAATTACCAGTTAAATCAAAAAGTTCTGGTAAAGATTGAACGAAAATCGCAAAAATTCTTTATCGGAAAACCGGTAGAAATCAAAAGCCTTCAGGATTTAATCAACGCTTTCCCGGTCGGCTCCTATGTCAGCGGCGAAATTGTCGAAGTCATCCAGGGCAAAATTGCCACCATTGACATTTATGGCATTTGCTGCAAACACATGTTGCTTCCGGGAATGGAAATCGGACAGCCTGTTGTTTGCCAAATCCGCGATTACAATCCGTCCCGCCGGGATTTGATTGTTTCTGCCTTTTGAGTTTAAATACTCAAATAAGCCCGGAAATTAAATTTCCGGGCTTATTTATATATGACAATACTTTTGTTCAAATAACAAAAAACGCGGCATTCGTCAATTCTTATGCTAATACATTAGCTGTACAACAAACTACTTGACTTTTTCAACCTGGCTGAACTCCAGTTCCACCGGCGTCGAACGCCCAAAAATCGAAACCGAAACTTTCAGCCGCATTTTTTCACTGTCAACTTCTTCCACAAAACCGATAAACGAAGCAAACGGCCCATCGTTAACCCGGACTTGCTCACCCGGTTCAAAATCAACCGCAGCTCTCGGCCGCTCAACACCTTCAGTCATCTGCTTGATAATCCGCTGGGCTTCCGCTTCCGAAATCGGTTGCGGTTTATTGCGGCTTCCGAGAAAACCGCTGACCCGGGGCGTATTTCTGACCACATGCCAGCATTCATCCGACATCACCATTTTCACCAGCACATAACCGGGAAAAAACTTCCTTTCCGAATTGACTCTGGCTCCTTTTTTCAGCTCAACCACTTCCTCGGTCGGCACCAGAACTTCCAGAATTTTATCTTCCATTTTTTTCAAAATAGCCTGCTCCTTAATAGATTCGGCCACTTTCTTTTCCGAACCGGAGTAGACATTCACAACATACCAGCGGGCTTCCATAAAACTAAACTCCAAGACCTAATATTAACTGCATAACCCATCCGATAATCTGATCAATAAAGAAAAAGAACGTTGCGGCAATAGCAACCAGCACAATGACCATAATTGAGGTTTGGGTAACTTCTTTTCTCGTCGGCCAGGTAACTTTTTTAACCTCTTGTTTTACCTGTCTGAAAAACTGTATCGGACTAATTTTTGCCATGGATCCTATCCATAAAATAAATTACAACAACGGCCCTTTCCGGACGCAAACAACCGGGCGCGTCTGCCCACCGCAACCCCGGAGAAACAAACCACTACGCCCAAACTAGTGTTGCCAACATATTAAATTATTTTTAACATGTCAATAAATATATTCTCCGTTTACCCAAATAATCCGGACAAGCTTCTCCCCAAACGCTCTTTTCGCCTCTGCCTTCCTTCACAAAAAAACATTTTTACAACTTTTTTATTGCCTTTTATCAAAGAACCTTTACAATACCGCTTCAGATAAAAATTATTATAACCCCCTAAAATTATACTATTATGAACATGAAAATCAACTTCCGACAACCGTCAATCATCGGCTGGAAGACAAAAAAAACAGAGCTCCTTTTGCCTCCCGGTGTAAAATCAATCATCGTTGAACCTTTAGAGCCGCCATGTCCTTTCTGCGGTTCTCTGCTGAATAACGCCGGATGCCGCTGCCCGGAATTCTCAAAAGCGCTGCGGCATTTCAAAATTAATCGTTATGGAACGGAAGAAATAGACATCCGCGCTTATAAGGTTAAAACAAATTTTCTGCTTGATTTTGACATCAATCATACAAAAATCAAAAAGGCGCCGCTAAACGACGCTTTGCTGGCGCAAATCACGGGCGGAAGCGAATTTTGTCTCCGGGGTATTGGCAAATGGCTGCTGTCCGAGGCTCGTTTTGACAAAGGCATTTTAACCTTCTGGTTTACCCAAACCGGCAGTCCGAACATCTGGCAGTGCGAAATGGAATTGCCGGACTTTAACATTCCGCAATATAGGAATGTTAATGCCTGGAAAACCGAAACAAACTGTAAAACGCGCCCTTTTAGCTCCAAAAGGATAGGAGGATATTCAATTGAGCATACAGCAAAAATCATCGAAACAATTGCATATTCCGAATTTCTGACAAAGCTGCAATAATCCCCCCGAAAAAAACGACCGGCAAAAATCAGTCCTCCGGCCGTTTTTCTTATGGAAAATATTACCACAGAGAATGCATCTCCCCAAATTCTTTCCAGGTTTTCATTGATGTATCTATTTTTTTGCAAATGGTCACGGAAATATAAGCGTTGATAAAAGCAATCCTAAAGTAATAAATACTTTCTTTATCGTTATCATAAATATCATCCCATAGTTAATTTTTTATAAAATATAAACAAAAAAATGACACCGGCTCAACACCGATGTCATTTGCTCAATTCTTCCGCTTGACTTACATCCCTCAGGGGATTTTCTTTTTTTATCCACTTTCTGGGGTACAGATCAATCAGGAGGGGAACCGCCGCTTTTTGTTGCAATCTGTTACACAGAATTTTAGAATTCGGAAATGGTGATATAAACCTCTCTATCAGCTTCTTTGACGTGAAAAATTTTTGCATCTTTTACGCCTTTGGCTGTTGCGATCCAACCCTTTCCTTTGAGGATACTAGTTCCATAACTTTCCGTTACGTTTTTAACTTCCGTAGAGTCCATGGTTTTTGGTATTATATACCAATAAGCTTTTTGAAATCCGTTTCCTATAACACGGCATTCTTTTACCACCATTCCTTTTTTTGAAGGCTTTAGCATTACTTCATTAGGATAGTGTTCAATGGCAAATTTGCGTCTGGTATTTTCGTCAGCATATATGTATACCTCGCAATTATTGTAGATTTTATACACTTCCGGTATCAGATGCGGAGGAATTTGAAACATTTCTGGTAAATCCGGCAAATCCGGCCTTTGTGGCGGCGAAATTATGTCGGGAGTTCTTTTCAGCCATGTTTCATAGTCCATTATTGCTTGATTTTTAAGACTTTTTGCTGTGTCTAATTCATCAGAAATAATGAACCTGAACGGTACATTTTGTGGCGGATTTTTCAGTATTTCTCCGTCCGGCATCACAAACAGAGGATATCCCATGGCTTTGCCTTGGTTGTTTATCCTGTTTAACAGTTCTTCCAATTTTTTTTCTAGCGTTTTTCCCATAATATAACATAATTTTTAAATTAATAATTAGTAACTGACAGCAATTATAGAAGTTTTTTAATTTTTGTCAATATTTTTGGAGATAAGCAGAGAAAAATATTATATAAAGTGTATATGCAAAAAAGCGGGGTTCCCTCGGAACCGCCGCTTTTATGCAAAAAAGCGGGGTTCCCTCGGAACCGCCGCTTTTTGTTGCAATCTGTTACACAGAATTTTAGAATTCGGAAATGATGATATAAACTTCTCTATCAGCTTCTTTGACATGAAAAGTTTTTACTTCTTCTACGCCATGGGCTGTTGAGCCCCAATCCTTTCCTACGTTGGCAAAATCTCCAGAACTTCCCGTATTGAGCATTGGAATAAAGTCAGAACTCTGTCTGCACATCAGTTCAGTGTCTTTAACTTCCGCAAAGTCTGTTATATAAAAATAAACTTTTCGAAATCCGTTTTCTATAACAATGCATTCTTTTACCACCATTCCTTTTTTTAAATGCTTTATTTTTACTTCATCAGGATAGTGTTCAATGGTAAATTTGCGTCTGGTATTTTCGTCAGCGTATATATATACCTCACCATTGTAGATTTTATACACTTCCGGTATCAGATGCGGAGGAATTTGAAACATTTCTGGTAAATCCGGCAAATCCGGCCTTCGCGGCGGCGAAATTATGTCGGGAGTTCTTTTCAGCCATGTTTCATAGTCCATTATTGCTTGATCTTTAAGACTTTTTGCTGTGTCCAATTCATCAGAAATAATAAACCTGAACGGTACATTTTGTGGTGGATTTTTCAGTATTTCTCCGTCCGGCATCACAAACAGAGGATATCCCATGGCTTTGCCCAGGTTGTTTATCCTGTTTAACAGTTCTTCCAGTTTTTTTTCTAGCGTTTTTCCCATAATATAACATAATTTTTAAATTAATAATTAGTAACTGGTAACAATTATAAATGTTTTTTAATTTTTGTCAATATTTTTGGAGATAAGCAGAGAAAAATATTATATAAAGTGTATATGCAAAAAAGCGGGGTTCCCTCGGAACCGCCGCTTTTCGGAACCGCCGCTTTTTGTTGCAATCTGTTACACAGAATTTCTCTTTTTCACAAGTAAAAGCTAATGGTTTTCATAAGCGTTTTTATGGCCAAAAATTTTAGAATTTGTAATTGGCGACAAAAACCTCTCTATCACCTTCTTTGGCGTGAAAAATTTTTGCATCTTTTACACCAGTGGCCGCTACACTCCAATCCTTTCCTTTGTGGATAAGATTTCCAGAACTTCCCGTATTGAGCATTGGGTTAAAATCAGAGCTCTGTTTGTGCATCAGGTCGGTGTCTTTAACTTCCGTAAAGTCTGCGTCTTCCAATTCGGGCTTTCCAAAAAAAGAGTTGATTTTCTGCTTTGTTCTAGTCCAAAAATCGTCTTTTTTCTGAACTTCCCGGCAAGGAGGAACCGGATAATTGTCCTGATTTGATGTCAGCCGGCGTTGATGTGCCGGATTGGTATCTATCGGACCTTCAACCGTAAATAATACTTGCTTTCCATAAAGCCGCGTTGAAGCGTATGTGCCATCGGAAAAAACATAAATCGGATAGCCGTATTGGCGACCGAATTCATTAAATATTTCTGCTGTCATGGTTTTAGTTTTTTTTATAGACATAAATATAATCTTTTTGTGCTCTGCTCATTATTGCTTGATTTTCAAGACTTTTTGCTGAGTCCAATTCATCAAAAATAATGAACTTGAAGGTACACCTTGCAGTGTTTTTTCAGTATTTCCCTGTCCGGCATCACAAACAGAGGATATCCCATGGCTTTGCCCTGGTTGTTTACCCTGTTTAACAGTTCTTTTAGCTTTTTTCTAGCGTTTTTTTCGTAATATAACATAATTTTTAATTTTAATAATTAGTAATTGATGGTAATCATAGATGTTTTTTTGATTTTTGTCAATATTTTTTTGATTTTTTGCAAAATATTTTATGAGTTATGCAGACCGCCGATGCATGCTCTTCGTTCTCCCGGGCTTTATCCAGAATCAACAGGCCTGACGACAAAAAAAACATAGTGTCAAATTTCCTACCCGGCGGCAAAGATACAACTATTATATTAAACATTCTCCTGATGTCAAATAAACTTAATAATCTCAAGAAGCTACAGAATTAAAAAAACATTATACAACTAATCAAATCTTCCTTTGCAAATTTCCAAAGAGTGTCCTGTTTCTACACATTGATCGATAATTTCAGGCTTTTCAATATATTCATATATCAAAAAAGAAACCATTAAATAAAGAAAAAAAATAAAAAATATTATACCAATTAGAATTACGGTTTTTTTTAATATATTACCACCTTTTGTTAATATATCTTTGTACAATCTCATCACAATCTCCGTTAGGATATTTCGTCCCAAGTAACCTGCCTGTTTTATTAACGTATTGGTCTGCTTGACTACTGTCAACAGCATTGTCGCCTGATGAAATATCTTTATCTTCTTAGAAAAAGCAATAGTATGGAAAATATTACCACAGAGAATGCGTCTCCCCAAATTCTTTCCAGGTTTTCATTGATGTATCTATTTTTTGCTGAATTTCCGAAGGAATAAAACAACTTTCATTATCTGAACAAGCCATTTGAAAACTATCATAATCAGAACTCTCTGGAGAAATACTCATAAGATATACCAAACGCCATGCAGATATTATCGCTATAAATATGACAGTAATAATGCTCCATTTAATTTTTGGGAAAGGCATAAAAATTTTTGGCTGCCATACCCAAATCATAGCCATATAAGCAACTATTCTTAACATTAATATGAGTGAGGCAATAATCAAAACAGAAAACAAAAAGTTTTTAGGTAAATACGCTAAAACAGCCAGAGTTAAAATTTCCTCCAGAGCTAAAACCAAATTGAAAATAATAATAACCGGAATTTTCCAGATCAAAGAACATTTTGAAATATCTTTCAAATTGCCGTTAAAAACAAATTTCCAAATCAAAAAAGGAACAACAAATCCGACATAAATCGGAGGAATAATCAAAATAAAAAATGCAAATGGCCACGGAAATATAAGCGTTGATAAAAGCAATCCTAAAGTAATAAATACTTTCTTTATTGTTATCATAAATATCATCCCATAGTTAACTTTTTATAAAATATAAACAAAAAAATAGCCGATTCGTCAATCGGCTATTCGTTTTTTAAGGAATTAAGTGCTTATAATTATTCGGTAAATAATCACGACACACTTGAGTATCTCCAGATTGATACCCCCGCCAGGCAGATTGAACATCATTATTAAAGTCTTTCAAATTATCCTTTAATATACCAATCACCCCGCCATATTGTTTTCTTAATTGTGGTCGACACCGTAACTATCCCGCTGGTCATCTCCGACCGAATAACCTAATGCCGACTTATAACCCGGATACACATCCATAATTTTTCTCCCCCTGAAATTATCAAACATCACACTGCAATAAAAAACTTTGCGGCTCCACCATAAACAATTTCATTAGTAAAATCAATATGTTGCAACAAAAAAAATCCCGGCTGTCGAACATGACAAACCGGGCAAAATGAAAATGTCTAAAAAGCAAAAAAACAACGGACTAATCGTTTATAACCTTTATCTTCGGAGGAACAGCTGCCGCTGCGTAGACTGACAACCACTGCTTCGCAATAATTTTTAGTCTCAGTCGAAGTCCAATAAAACTCCCCTATATAATGATAGTCCATATACAGCCTCAAAGGTTTACCGAGTTTTTTTAAAGTTTTCTGAATGGCTCTAAGATTTGGATATACTTTAAGCCACTCACTTTGACTGGGTAAAAATGCATCTCCGGATTGAACGCCGTCATAATCATACATAGCACACCACTCGGCTGCCGGTGCATGATCTTTGTTCTCCCGGACTTTATCCAGAATCAAACGGGTATTTCCCTTGCCGCTTTCCCTCCAGGATAAAACAGCAGAATCACTATCACTACACTGCGATACCTGGTTTGACCACGCCAATGCTTCTTCTCGCAACCCGACAACCAATCCATGTCTGCCTGTCTCGTCAACCCAGCCGACAACTCCGGAAATTTGTTTATTAAGAAGCTTGTCCGTAACTGTTCCGTCTGAATAATAATACATTCCAGGACGGGCAATAAATGTAAGTTTTGCTTTTTCTGTCATAGCAGAAACCCCGCCAAGATACCTGATAACCTCTTCCGCTGTCAAATCAAGCCCTTTAGCCACTGCTTCTAGCAATTTTAATTTTTCATTTTTCTCCATAATTATAACGTTTAATAATAAATACTTGCTAAAAACTTTAAAACATAACATCCGTTTTGTCAATAGAAAATAGACAAAAAAATCCAATTTTACAATAAATACCGTCATTTCGATAAGATATCGATCATGTAAAAAAAATAACAATACAAGCTTGATTTATAAAGAAAAAATTAGCCGCAGCAAAACTAAGTTGTTCGCGCAAGTAGAAAGCTTATAGGATAATACACGGACTACTATCTTATAAAAATCATTTACTTTTACAAAACGCTAATATATAAAGTTTATAGGAAAATATTTTCCATAATTAGGAGTTGTCGATGATTTATCCAAATAAATTAAAGCCCGGATCTCATATTCGAGTTATTGCACCATCAAGAAGTTTCAAAATTATTTCCGAAGAAACACGCGAAATTGCGAAAAAACGTTTTGCAGATATGGGAATTTCGGTAAGTTATTCCAAACATTGTGATGAAATTGACGATTTTGTTTCATCATCAATAGCTTCAAGACTTGAAGATTTACATGAAGCGTTTGCGGATAAAAGCGTTGACGGTATTTTAACAGCTATTGGCGGATTTAATACTAATCAGTTAATTGACAAAATTGATTATACTCTTATTAAAAACAATCCTAAAATTTTATGTGGATTTTCAGATATTACTTGCCTTTGCCATGCCATAACAGCAAAAACAGATGTTGTAACCTATTCAGGTCCGCATTTTTCAAGTTTTGGAATGCTTCATGGTTTTGATTATACATTGGACTATTTCAAAAAGTGTCTAATTGAGAGCAAGCCCTATCAGGTTATCCCGGCCCAAGAGTTTAGCAATGATGAATGGTTTATGGATCAAGAGAAACGTAATTTTACACCCAACAGCGGCTTTTGGGTCATTAACAAAGGAAAAGGGAGTGAATTTGAGGGAAAATTAGTTGGCGGGCATGTTCGCTGCCTGAGTTCATTACAAGGTACGGAATTTTGGCCGTCTTTGGAAAATACTATTTTGTTTTTAGAAGAAGATGAGGAAACAAACGCCGTTTTATTCGATCGTTTGTTGCAATCTTTGATTCATCAAGCAGATTTTAAACATGTTAAAGCGCTAATTATTGGCCGTTTCAAACCTGAATCCAAAATTGACAGAAATTTGCTTGAACAAATCATTCATACCAAAGAAGCCTTGAAAGAGTTACCTGTAATTGCCAATTTTGATATTGGACACTCGACTCCGATTATTACCTATCCAATCGGGGGACGGATTTCTCTTAAAATGCGGGAAGACGAGTTGCCAATTATTGAAATACTGGAGCATTAAAAAAATAGCGGGAAGTAAACTTCCCGCTATTTTTATCTCGATAATTTATTTTGTGTTAATGTAAAGATTATTGAATTGGAAGAGTTCTCCCCTGTTTGTTTTTGTTGGTTTTCTATAACTTCTGTATTGGACTTTTGATTTTGAGATGTTGTACATATAAAGTCCATAATTTTTTGAGTATACTCTCCTTTATTAGATCCGTACTCTAATAATTCGTATTGATGTAATGTCTTTCTTAACACCTCTTTGGGAAGATTGGTTTTATCGGCACACGCTTTCATTATCTCAAGATATTTTTTCATTAGACGATTGGTGTTGCCCTTATTAGACGGTTCCAATCCATCATTATATAAAGCCATGCTCGTTACAATCGTGTCTTCCATTTTTACTCGGATATACAGTATTTCTGGTGACAAAACAGCCTTTCTTTTTCTTAACTCTGGTATATAGACCTAATTCTTTAGCCAAACACCAAACAGATTTGATAGTATGCAGTCCTGTTGCATAT
>CASEQD010000016.1:0-311 GCA_949289935.1 uncultured Pseudomonadota bacterium
ATTCATACCCCCTCCAACTCCCCCTACTCAGGGGGAGAGAAAATATAGAATTACTCAGGGGGAGAGAAGAAAGTGCTCTACTCTGGGAAACAGAAGAAAAAGCTACTCCAGCTTCGTCTCCGCCGGCACAATCTGAGCATCGCGCTTCCTTTGCCCCGGAACCGGATACCGCTGACTTGGCGCTCACCTCGTCAGGTGCCCCAGCTTCGGACGATAAGTATGGGATTTTGGCCGGATTATCATGTGTGTGAAATGTGTGAGTGTGGAAGCCAAAATGTCGGACGGGATAAAGAATATCCGCCGCAGCGAAA
>CASEQD010000016.1:326-32162 GCA_949289935.1 uncultured Pseudomonadota bacterium
AGCCAGTAAGCCGACGGTTGACAGCAGTATCACCCTGGAAATACTTTTCATCACATCCTCCATACTTATCATCACGACTCTAATGTAACACATTTTGCGCAAACATGCAATAAGTATTTTGCCGCCGCCCGAAAAATATGGACATAAAAAATCCCCTCTAAACTGAACTGTCCCTCCGGAACTTTTTTATTGTCCAATTTTTAGGGAACAGATCAAACTAAAGAGGGGATAAAAAATAAAAAAATAAAAAAATAAAAAAACAATAATTATGAGGAAAGAGCTCCCTCAGAATAGCGTTTAATTGTTAAAAAGACTTTCTGATAATAATCATCGTCGTGAGGAACAAAATCTTTCCGCCAAAAATAACCGGTTTTAAGCTCTTTCTTTCCATCTGTAGTTTTAACCAAACCGGAAGAAAATATCTTATCAATTTTATGATTAAAAAGATTAATCAAATCTTCCAGATCAAACTCAAAGATACCGTCAACTTCATCGGAAGACAAGGGAAGCTCAGAAAAATCTTTACTGATTTCACACAAATAAGTAGGCGTAAACTCGTTATCAATCATATGTTCACTGCGATAAACACGCTTTGCCGTAAACAACTTAACCAGCTTATCTTTAGAAATTTTTAATCCGAGTTCTTCCTCAATTTCCCGAATACCATCCCGGTTTTCTTCACCACTTTTCAAATGCCCGGCAGCAGATGTTGCCAAAAGATTGGGATAAAGCTGCTTATTCTTACTGCGAAGTTGCATCCAAACCTTACACTTTCCATCCACCGAAGGTCTGATTATCCAGCAACGGAAAGCTTTATGCCACAATCCTTCCCTGTGTGCCTGAGATTTCGGCGCTGTACCGATGAGATTCATTTGCTCATCATAAATATCAATAACATCATCAGTCATAAACACCTCCTGATGCAATTTTTTTAGCAAGCGGTAAAAACCAGCCCGGAAACAGCAACGCCGTTTTCTCGGCGAATAACAGCCTCCGTCATATTTATAACAGAGTAGCCTGATTTACTTAACATTTCTTTAACATAGTCGGCATTATGCTGATAGCGTCCGCTAATTGTCAGGACACAGCCTTCTTTTTCGTTTTTTTCAACAGAAAAACATAGAGAAGAAGGATAACAAAGTGAAAATATTTCAAACAAATCACCAAAATAACAAAAGACATCGGCCGCCAGAACAAGAGCCGGTTTCTGGCTGGAATGCTTTTTCAAAAAAGAAAGAATATCCAGATTTACCAGTCTGTCATAAATGCCTTTTTTTTCAGCTCTTTTCAACATTTCCGACGACACATCGACTCCGATAAACACATTGTCCGGCGCCTTTAGCGCTTCAGCAGCCAAACCGGTGCCGCACCCCAAATCCCAAACCACCCCTTTAGGCTTTCCAATAATTTTAGAAATCAGCAAGGGAAGGGCGTAATCTATTTTTCGCAAAACGACATCATATTCCGCAGCAAAATTATCAAAAAGCTCCTTGGCAAAACGCGGATTGTCAGGGACTTGCCGTCCGTTAAAAGCAGCATCAAGACGAATAGCAAAGGGATTATCGGGGCTGTCTTTAACCCAATTATTCGCAATTTTAACGGCTTCTTCCCGATTTTGAGCAAAAAACAGCTGCAGAGTTTCATAAATATTAACGGAAAAAGCCTCTGTCGACGGAGACTTTTTATAAGCATTAAAGAACAAACCAAGCGCTTCCACATAGTCGCCGGTATCTTTTAAAATGACCCCGAGATTATTGCTTACGGCAGCACAGTCCGGCTGCAGCAAAACTGCTTTGCGATATTGTTCAACAGCTTCCAACGTCCTTCCCGAACAATAAAGCATATCAGCATAATTGACAACGGCTTCGGGATAATCGGAATCCAAAGCCAAAGCCTGTTTAAAATAATTCTCGGCTTGAGAAAAGTCTTTTTTTTCCGCAGCCATCGTTCCCAAAGCGGCAAGAGCGGAAACAGATTTTGCATTAGCGGCAAGTGCCGTCAGATAAAAAAGCTGTGATTTTTCTTTTAATCCCAATTTTCGGCAAGCCTGTCCGGCAACAAGATTGGCATTCTCATCATCAGGAGACTGTTTCAAAACCTTCTCGGCAAAAGTTAAAGCAAGTTCAAAATTTCCTCGTTCAAGATAGCAACATGCCAGATTATATTCAATTAGCTGATTTTCAGGATGATTTTTTAACAAATCCGATAAATTTTCAACAGGGCTTTCAGAAAGAAGAGCTTGCGCCGCTAAAGGTTCGACATATTTTTCATCCAGCTCAGATGCTTTTTTATAGCAGGAGAGGGCAGCCTGCATATTTCCGGCTTCTTGCTGAGCCCGTCCCAATCCGTACCAGGCCTCTTTAATACCGGGAGTCAGTTCTATTACTTTATGATACGCCTCCACGGCCTCATAAGGCCGATGTAATTCAGCAAGAGATACGGCCAGATTAAAATAATATGGAGCATGAGACGGACTGATTTTAACAGCTTTATAAAAAAGCTCGACAGCTTCCGAATGGACACCTTTGGCTTGAGCTGTCAAACCGAGCAGATTCAAAAGATCCGGATTATCCGGAGCGGTTTCTAAAATTTGCCGGTAAATTTGTTCAGCCTCGTCAAACTTTCCATTTTCATGAAGTTTTAATGCCCGGGCAAATAAAAAATCATATCCCATTCTGTCAAAAATCCTTACAATAGCTTAATAAATAATAAAATGATATTTATTAAAAAAATATATCCTTCAACAAAATTTTTCTTGAATTTATTAAAAATTCATAGTAGATTACCCTCACTTCCGGGAAAGTGGATGGACACCCGTGCCTTCCCGTTTGGTCTGAAACAAGCCGAAACTACCGGGACAATAATCGAAATAAATAATGAAAACAAGGATTTAACAATGAAAAGTATTGTAAACGCCAAGAAAAAAACAACGCGTCGTTATGGAGCAAATATCTGGGGCGAAGCAAACGCTTCTTTTGTAAAAAGAGAAACAGCTCCTGGTCAGCACGGTGCCAGAAAAAAGAAAATGACCGACTATGGTCAGCAATTGTATGCAAAACAGAGACTGAAAAGCTCTTACGGAAATATTTCCGAAAAACAATTCTTAAAATATTATAAAGAAGCTATCAGAAGAAGAGGGGATGCTGCCGAAAACCTGATTGGAATTTTGGAATCCCGTCTGGACAATCTGGTTTACAGAGCCAAATTTGTTCCAACTGTTTTTGCCGCTCGCCAATTTGTCAACCATAATCATGTTTTGGTTAACGGAAAAAAAGTAAACATTCCGTCTTATATGGTAAAAGTCGGCGACGTTATTGAAGTAAAAGAAAAATCCCGGCAAATGCCAATGGTTTTAGCTGCTATTGAAGCAACAAACAGAGATGTTCCGGGATATCTGGAAGTTGATTCCAAGAAAATGACAGCTAAATATTCTTTCACGCCAAAGTTTGACGATGTTCCTTATGCTTGTCAAATGGAACCAAATCTGGTTATCGAATACTATTCAAGATAAAAACTTCGCATTTACAAATACGAAATTTTATCGGCGCCTGTTTTTTTCGGGCGCTTTTTTTGTAAAATATAAAAATTTTCAGAGAAGTAAACACAAATAAATTTCAATTTTCAATATTTATGCATTTTTAATATTTATACATAATATATATTATGCGACAAATGCAAAATACATTGTTTTATTGTTCATATGCGTCGTATTATACTCTCTGTGAAATATAAATTATTCGGGAGAATATTATGTACAACGAACATGAATGCATAAACAAAATTGATGACGGTATGCGCGGTTTGCAAAGCATCATCACAAATTTGGAACATAAAATAATCGACCTTGAAAAACGCTTAAAAAAGCAGGATTTAATCGAATATGACACCTACGGATTTAAATTTTGTAAACGCGTTATTTACTACATATCTCAAGGAATCGAAGAATATAAGGCCGTTTTGTTAGCCGCTGAAGAGTTTAAAGACAAAATGAGCTACACAAGCGCTCAAATGACATGGAAACATGCCAGAGCGTCAAAAAACGGCCTTATTTTGTACGGGCGTTATTATGCGGCTAAAAAGATGCGAATGTCCGGATATTCTGTAGCCGACATCTCAATTGTTCTTGGCTTGTCAATACCAACGATTTCGAAAATTGCTTAAAACACCTAGAATTATTGATTAAATCATTCATAATTAAGTTTATAACGACAAGAAGGGGCTGTTAACCCCCTTCCCTCATTATTTGC
This sequence comes from uncultured Pseudomonadota bacterium, assembly GCA_949289935.1. Classification (GTDB taxonomy): domain Bacteria; phylum Pseudomonadota; class Alphaproteobacteria; order RF32; family CAG-239; genus HGM16780. Next base: position 4,574 of record CASEQD010000016.1, read on the forward strand.
AAATAGCAATAATGATTTGAATAATCAACTTAATAATGATTAATATTCTTATCATTTACTTTCCTTTCAGCCTTTATACAGGCATTGAGGAAAGAAGTTGATTTTGCTTATACTCTTGACATTGTCAAAAAAATAAGCTATCCTAACTTCATGGAAAGAAGTTGGGAGTTAACTCCTTTCGATGGTTAGAAAAGTCCGGCGCTGTCACACCGGACTTTTTTCTTATATCAGATATAAATTAAAAATCAAGCAGCTTGTCAAACCAGCTTTTTTTCTTGCTGAAACGCTTTTTCTTATTTGATGTGGACTTCTTTAATCGAACATTTTTTAACAATTACAAAGTCGCAGAAATAAGCCTGCGAGTATAAGCCTCATTAGGATGCAAAAAAATCTCATTAACATCTCCTGTTTCTATAATTTTGCCATTTTCCATAACGGCAATACGATTAGCAATAGACCGGATAACCCCCATATCATGAGAAATAAAAATATAGCTCAAACCATATTTTTCACGAATTTCATTCAACATCTTCAAGACCTGTGCCTGAATCGTAACATCAAGTGCCGATGTAGGCTCGTCAAAAATAATAATTTCCGGAGAAACGGCTAGACTTCTGGCAATGGCAATACGCTGCCGTTGTCCGCCGGAAAACTCATGAGGATATCTTGTTAAAATATCATCCGTCAACCCAACATCAACCAAACTCTTCACAACGCGTTTTTTCTTTTCTGCTTCAGACAAACCGGGAAAATGAACAACAACCCCCTCTCCGACAATCTGAGCAATATTCATACGAGGATTAAGTGAGTTATATGGATCTTGAAAAACAATTTGTATCTTTTTATGAATATCTTTATTTTTCAGCATATTATAATATGAATCTTCAAGTTTTATCCGTCCTTTGCAAGATATCAAACCGGACAAAGTTTGCCCCAGAGTTGTTTTTCCCGAACCGCTTTCACCAACAATTCCCAAACATTCCCCTTTGTAAAGTCTTAAATTAACATGATTTAAAGCATACACCCACTCTGTTACTTTTCCAAAAAAATTCTTTTTCAAAGGATAACAAACCGTCAGCTTTTCAGCCTCAATTGCCACATCTTTATAAATTTTATTATTATTTTTCAAGACAAAAGACGAAGAAATTAATTCTTTTGTATATTGACTTTGGGGATTTTCAAAAACTTGCTCGACACCACCTTGCTCCACAATTCTACCTTTTTTCATCACGCAAACCCTATCTGCAATTTTTTTAACCAATTGCAAATCATGACTAATAAACAAAATGGCCATATGCAATTTTTTGCGCAAATCAAGAAGAAGTTTGACAATTTGTGCCTGAATTGTAACATCAAGGGCCGTCGTCGGTTCATCGGCAATAAGCAAACGGGGATGATTGGCAACAGCCATAGCAATCATAACTCTCTGCCGTTGTCCGCCGGACAATTCAAAAGGATAAGAATTCAAACGTTTTTTGGCATTTTTAATTCCAGTCATTATCAACAATCTCAAACACTCTCGACGAGCCTGCTGCCGATTCATCCCCCGATGGAGCATAAGACTTTCAGAAATTTGCCTTTCAATTGTATGCAAAGGATTTAACGATGACATCGGTTCTTGAAAGATATAAGAGATGCTGTTTCCCCGCAACTTTTGCATAACATTTTCATCAGCGTTTACAATCTGTTGTCCGCAAAACTTAATTGATGAATCTGCTGAATAAAACGACTGCAAGCGTGGTAAAAGCTGGAGCAAAGACAAAGCCGTAACCGATTTTCCCGAACCACTCTCACCAACAATACCAAGAATTTCGCCCTCATCAATGGAAAAGCTTACATCATCAACCGCTACATTTCTCTTTTTTTCATTGTTAAAACATACAGTTAAATTATCAACTTCAAGAAGTTTTCCCATAAAACCTCCTCGGGTCAAAGACATCCCGAATTCCTTCACCGATAAAAATAAGAGATGTCAACAATGTTGATAAAACAACAAAAATACTAATACCAATCCATGGAGCCTGCAAATTATCTTTTCCCTGACGCACCAAATCTCCCAAAGAAGGATAATCCCCGCTCAAACCAAGTCCAAGAAAATCCAATGCAGTCAAAGAAATAACAGCTTCAGATAAGAGAAACGGAACAAACGTTATAGCGGCAACAATTGCATTCGGCAAAACATGACGGAAAATAATGCGCAAATTTCCAACTCCCAAAGCTTTCGCAGCTTTAACAAACTCAAAATTACGCACTCTCAAGAACTCTGCCCGGACGACAGCCGTTAAACTTGTCCAGGAAAACAAAAACAAAATAAACAGTAAAGTCCAAAACCCGGGCATAAAAATACTGGCGGCTATTATCAAAATAAAAAGCTGTGGCAAAGATTCCCAAATTTCTATAAATCTCTGCATGAAAATATCTGTTTTTCCGCCCAAATATCCTTGTACGGCTCCGGCTAAAATTCCAAACATTGAAGAAAAGAAAGTCAAAATAAAAGCAAAAACGACTGACAACCGAATACCATATAAAATCCGAGCCAAAACATCCCTGCCCTCATCATCCGTCCCCAACCAATGTTTTGCAGAAGGAGGAGTCGGGGTCGGTTTATCAAGATGATAATCTATCGTATTGAAAGAAAATGGAATTATCGGCATAACCATCCAGCCGTTCTGTTCAATGTTTTGTATGATTAACGGATCTTTATAATCTGCTTCCGTTGGAAAATCTCCTCCAAAAAAAACATCCGTATAAGTAACCGCCAGCGGAAAAAGATATTCTCCTTTATACTTAACAATCAAAGGTTTATCGTTTGCAATTAATTCTGAAAAGCAAGAAAGCAACATCATAATTAAAAATAAAAACAAAGAAAAACAAGCTCTCTTATTATTAACAAAAGCCAACCATCGTCTTTGCATTACCGGAGAAAAGCTCATTTTTTATACCATTAATCCTTTGTTGCAACATCCGACGGCGCATTTTCTTTTGTCCTGTCCGAAACTTGAGAAAGCAAATTAAGAGGCACCTGCTTTTCTTGCAAAACAGTTTCTCCCTCGGATTGTTCTTCTTGACTTTCCGACAGTTTTTCCGCCCTGCTCTCTTTTTCAGTTTTACCTTTCATTGCTTCCGTTGCAGAAACTACAGGCTTTTCTGTTGTTTCCGAATATAATTTTTCAGTTTCATTTTCAACAGATTGCGATGACTTTTTAACTTCTGGAACAGAAATGGAAGATAGTTCTCCATCCCCCTCTTTAGTCACTGTTTCAGATTTTTCAGAAACCGGATGTTTCAACATTTCTTCTTTCAGGCTTTTTGTCTCAACTTCAGGCTCCGTTTCAATAACATCATCAATTATCTTGTTTTTTTCCACAATAACAATATCTTCCACAACGGAATTCTCTTCACCAATTGTCTTTTTCTCAGACGAAAGCGCTTCTGTCGGATTTTCCTTTGTTATGGCAAATCCATTAGCTTTAAGCCAATACTTATACCAAAGCTTGAAAAATGCCGAAGCTTCTTCAAAATCCTTGTCATTAATCTGTTGAGAAGCCAAAACTTTTCTCAGATTTTTCCGATCATTTTCATCAAGCTCCAATCCTTTAAATTCCTGACAGCGGACATTTTTAAATAAATAAGAAGCCATAATATCCGATGTCTTACAAATTTCCGCCACAACCCGGCTCTCGGGATGTAAAGGATCTTTTATAGCCATCGTAACGGCATGTTCGGCGCCAAAACGAAGTATTTCTCTTTCGTCCTTCGTATAAGTTTTATCTTGAGCGCTGTTTGCCCCCTGAATCATAATAACGGCATTTTTATCCAACCCCTTGGATTTTAAACTATCTATAAAGTTTTGAATTTTGCCGAAAACACAGGCATATTGTTCGGCATAAGCGGATCTTCTTTCCTGCAGCGAAAAATCTTCATCAGACATAGCCATCCATTCATCAACAGGCTTAATCTGACAAAATTCATTATAAACAAACATATCCGCAGGCATATCAACATATATCAGATAAGCATTCTTTCCCTTATCTTGTGAAATGTCCATTGCCGCCAAATCAAAAGCCTGAAGCGAATTAATGACATACATCTTATCATAACGTTTTTCCAGATTTTTACTCAAAAATCCCGCCGTTTTTCTGATAACATCACGCTCAAGCAAACCGGCGCTTTCCAACCACTGCGCATATAAAAGTCTGACTTTTTCCCCGGTCGATGAAACCAACACATTAACATCTGCCGGAACATTTGATTTGTTCAAACAGCGATTCAAAACCGGTTCTCCGTAAAGACGGCACATATCCAATCCCCTCGATTGATAAGCCGAAACTTTATATTGTCCTTTTTGAAAGATTTTCGCCAAACGGTTGCTTGTCAAATAATCTGTTTTATCCGGCATCGGTCTGAACTGCCAACCACAGCAACGATGCGACACGGAAGATGTTAAAACATCTTCATCCGTCAGGGGATTAAGCGTTTCCGCCTGGTTTTTTGCCGCCTGAGCATAAAGAACATATGCATTATTATAAATATCAAAATTATTATCTTTATAAAAACCCAGCATCACTTTTTGCAGATTATCAAGTTTTTCATTTTTCCGGGCATTTTTATCTTTCATTTCATTCAGATAATCATACGATGAAGCGTTGGCCAGATAAATATTGATAAATTTCTTTCCACCCTCCTCTCCGGTTGAATACATATCATAATCATAGGAAAAGTTGTTATTGTTATTTCTATCCCAATATGCCCCGAATAAAATCCAAACATTCACAACAAACAACGTTGCGGCCAGATAAAACTTATTTGAAAGAGAAGAAAACCACAAATAAAAAAGCATCAACAGCCCTGCCGCCCCGGCAACGACAAGATACGCCGAACCATCCACGAAACGGGCGGCATCCATTCCCAGATACAGCATCACCCCGGACGTCATAAAATGATATTTGTCAAACAGAGCAAACTGATTAATCATCATCACGACAAACAAAGCCGAAACAAAAGCCAACGCCAAATTTTGCAGCCATTCCGAAAAAGACAAAACCAGCATAACAATAAAAGAAACACAAAAAATACTGAGTAAAATATTCAATATTTCAGGCGCCGGAAGGATAGACGAGCCAAACATGCTATATCCGCCGGCTTTCGCAAACAAACAAAAATTTATGCTCAGAAACAGCGTCATAATAAGCGCTTTGATAATAACATTGTACAAATAATAACCCCAGCCGAGCACTTTGAGCTTAACGGTGCCTTTTTTCCCGATAACCGCGGCAACAGACTGTTTATCCAGTATAACATCATCCATGTTTTTTATCCTTTGCTGTGGGAAAATATTTTCAGTCTTTTATAAGAGATTTCGCAAAATTCAAAAAATAAACAATTAACAAAAAGGCAAAAGCCGTCATACCCAGCTGCTGAAAACTCAGGACAACTCTGCCGCCCAAATAACTGTAAGCAAACGCATCTGCAAAAGCGCATACAACCATCAACAACCAATAAGAGCCGCTTTTCAGAAAAACAAAGGCGCATAAAACGGCCGGAATCCAGACAATCGGCTTAGAAATGGTTGTTACGGTATGATAATAAAGGCTTTTTACAAAAACAATATCATAAGCAAAACTGACCGCCAGCAATATAACACCGGCAATAAAAAGAAACAGATAAAATTTTTTAGAGTCGCTCATTTTTATTTTTCTCCTCATAAGTTTCACTTTTTTCCAAAATACCACGAGGCTCCGTTAATGCAATAACTATTGCCGATTTATGCAAACCTTTATTTTTTTATGCGTAAAACATCAAAAAAAGATGCAGAGTTTATTTTCCGATGCTACAGTAAAAAAAATTTTTGCAGGAGAAAAAAATGCCTTTTGAATGTCCCGAAAAAAATTGTCCCCGCTGCCCTCGTTTGGTTGAATTCAGAAAAAACAACCAAATCAAATTTCCGACCTATTACAACGGCCCCGTTCCGCCGTTTGGAGATATTGACGCTCCTTTTCTGATTGTGGGACTGGCGCCGGGCTTGAACGGCGCCAACCAAACCGGACGACCTTTCACCAACGACTATGCGGGAGATGTTTTATACCCGGTTCTGAAAAAATTCGGCTTTGCCCGGGGTGAATACAAAAAATGCATAAACGACGGTTTTGAGCTGATAAACGCCAGAATCACCAACTCCGTACGTTGTGTTCCGCCGGAAAACAAACCGACCGGAGAAGAAATACGCACTTGCGGATATTTTTTAACCGAAGAAATCACAAATATGAAAAAGCTGAAGCTAATTCTGGTATTGGGCGGAATTGCCCATAATGCCGTGCTATCCGTTTTGGGATATAAAAAATCTGCTTTCAAATTCAAACACGGTGCGATTCACAAACTTGACAGGCATAACATTTTGTTGGTCGATTCTTACCACACCTCCCGCTACAACATCAACACCGGAGTTCTTACTTACGAAATGTTCGAAAATATCATCACCCGGATAAAAAACATACTTATTGAAAATAAAATTTGACTTTTTGTCCAAAGCACTCTAAAGTATAAAAAATTTATACAATTTATTAATTATTAAAACTCATAATTATGCTTACACAAAAAAACTCACCTCGTAATGTTCTGTTCAGAACTCCGGTATTTGAAATTGATGAAGAAAACGGCTTCAACAGTTCCAGATTCGAGCGTTCTTTTACGGATGCCTTAAAAAGGATGAAAAGAAGAAACGGTTTTTACATCAAAATCCGCCGTGATTTTGTTTACACCTCGTTGCACCGCCTCATCAAACCGGCGGAAACGGAAAAAACAATTATTTTCGGTCAGGAAATGTCCATCGCCGACGCTGCGGAAAAATTTGCAAAAAACATCTCATTTATGCAAAAAATTTCCAGACTGGAAGAAGACGGATATAAAAAAATCGTCTATAATCAAAGGTTGCAAAGGATTCACGGAATTTCAGACAATACCGTTGTCCTGGACGATTACAAATTATCGATTTTCTGTAGAAATGACAGTTTCGGAACGGGAAAAGAATTAGTATGTAGTGATTACACGGCTCAGATTATCGAAGCCGGAAAAAGCGAAAAAACTTTTGCCACTGTGGCTGAAGCCGTAAAAAGCTTGCAATACCGGACAAATGCCGTCGGATTAAGACTCATCCGCCGCAACTATTATACAAACGGTAATGTCATCTTTTTTCCTGAAGCCGCAATTTATTACGAGAATCTGGTCTGTTCTAAAGAAAACCTTCCGGTTGAAAGCGCTCGCCTTCTGAAAAAATCAAAGGCCAAATATTTTGTCTTTTCCGGAAATAGATTTCTTGAAGTTGTACCATACTTCAAACTCATGCGCTCCATTGCTCCTGAGAACTGGATTCGCGAAATAGGATAACAAAATTAAAAAAGACTCCGGGCTGAATGAGCTGTCCGATTTTCAGGAAAGTTCAAACAGCCCGGAGTTTTTTTTGTTTATTTCAAATCACTATACTGTCCGTGCCGCAAAAACTCGGGAAGTTCTTTCAATGAAGACGCGCCTGCAGCCTTCTGATGCCCGCCGCCGCCGAATACCGCCGCAATTTTAGAAACATCAACATTATCTTTGCTGGTATAAAATGACAAATTCCACAGATTTTTCTTATTCATAAAAAAATTAACCATAAAATCAAATGTATTGATATGCGGAAGCGAATCAAAAAAAGCGGACTTTCCCTGCGGCATATTGGCGCAAATACATTTCAACCCGTTATAATGACTGGTAAAAGACATTCCCCTCACCAAACGATAGTTACGAACGCCTATCCACGACAAAATCGCTTCACCCTTGGAAACCATCTCTGCAATATTCAGCTTATTATTAAATATTTTTTCCCAAATTTCATCATCGGGACGATTCACCCCCATCGACTGACAAGCATACTCAAACGGCATAACCCGGGGATCTGAAAGATCATAAATATCCTGCATGGCCAGCAGTTTTACACCTTCGGGAACCGGTTTATCCGGATAAAAATACCGCCATGTCAGTTCAATAGCTGCTACGCCTGATTGTCTCAGTCCTTTAATTGGCGATAACCTCTCTTTTTTTAATTTTTCCTCATACTCGTTAATCACCGAGATATGATGGTCAATCCAGACAAAATCCTTACTTTCGTTCAACTTAAACATATAATCAAGCGGAAGAGAAATATCACACACAATAATTTTGTCATGCCCTTCTATCAAATCATACGGAATTTCCATATCATGATTCAACCCCAGCAGTTCAATCCCCGGATAAACGCTTCTGACGATTGCCGCCGCTCCTTTGCCGTCATGATCGGCAATATGATAAATGCACAACATTTCTTTTTTCCTTTTCTTTATGTTTTGTTCTCTAATCCAATGTTACGTTCATTCCGTCATAACCCACACAAACATTTTCCGGAAGAGCCGACGAAATTTCTTCATAATCGCTTTCTGAAGCAAGATGATTCAAAACCGCCTTTTGCGGATTAAACCTCTCAATATAGCCAAGAACTTCATCCAAGCCGGCATGTTGTATTTGCCCGAAAGGCGTCGTCAACGGCATCATCAGCAATTTCGGCCTGCGGACAACGGTCTTAAATGCACTTTCGGCAATACGCTTAAAATCGGCAACATGCACATATTCCCCGTCATTAAACACATACCCCAGACATTCCTGACAATGCTGCAACAGCTTGATGGGAACGATTTTAACGCCTTTAACATAAAACGGTCTGTTTCCTTTAACAACGTGTGGAATAAGACTTGGCGTACGGACAACATTTTTATCATGCCCGGGAGAAGCAATCAAATAATTAAAACGATTCTTAATTGCTTTCATTGTCTCTTTTCCGGCATAAATATCAAGGCTCTGTCTTGAAATACGGTTAATTTCGCGCAAATCGTCAATTCCGTGAAGATGATCGGCATGAGAATGTGTATAAAGCACGGCGTCAATCCGGCGGATATTGTTTGCAATCAATTGTTCCCGCAAATTCGGATCAGTATCAATCAAAAAAGAAACCCCTCCGATTTCAACATAAGTTGAGGTCCTTGTCCTGATATTTTTGGGATTTTTCTGGTCGCAATTTCCCCAACCGAGAGACAAAGACGGAACGCCGGGCGCCGCTCCGGCACCTAAAACAACAATTCTGCCGCTCATTAAAACTCATATCTCCCTTTGTCGCTTGCCTTGCGAAACAATCTGTAAAAATTATCCGACGTTATACGGGCAAGTTCTTCAAACGAAATATTTTTCACCTGCGCCAGTTTTTCTGCCGTATAGCATACAAAAGAAGATTCATTGCGTCTTCCTCTGACCGGAACCGGCGCCAGATACGGCGCATCTGTTTCCACCAAAATCTTATCTAACGGAACTTCCGCAAAAATTTCGCGGATATCATTTGATTTATTAAAAGTAATAATCCCGGATGCCGAAAGATAAAAACCGATGGACAAAGCAAAATCAGCCAGTTTTCTGGATGACGAAAAACAATGAATAACCCCGTTGAAAGCCCTCTCTTTATAGGCTTCTTTCAAAATGGCAATCATATCTTCGTCCGAACTCCGGTTATGAATAATCAGCGGCAAACCCGTCTCCTGCGCAGCCTTAACCTGCTCTTTAAACACATATATCTGCGCCTCTTTGGGACTGTAATCATAATAATAATCCAAACCGCACTCTCCGATAGCCACAATTTTCTTATACCTTTGAGCCGGCCGAATAAAATCTTCGGCCGTGATATTCGGATATTCATGAGCATTATGGGGATGCACGCCGACTGCCGTATAAATAAACGGATATTTTTCTGAAATTTCAAGCTGATGAGATAGCTCTCCGATATTATTTCCGGCATTCAGCATAGCTGTAACGCCCTTTTCCTTTGCCCGCGCAAGCATTTCTTCAAAATCATCTTCAAAATCGTTAAAATCCAAATGACAATGGCTGTCAACCAACATTTTTACCTCAGCTTACTTTACACAAATTATAAACAATATTTTGCAAAATCTGTTTTTTATCCATATTCAGACGCTCTGCCTCATCAAACAGACGCAGAGCCTTCTCCCAGATTTCAACCAGAACTTCGGGATTTTTTCTTTCTTTTCTTATTCTCTCTGCAATAACTTTCAAAAGCAGTTCCTGAGCCTGATAATAATTTTCCTCACTTGCCGCCGCCGTTTCACAAAAAGCCAACAGCTCACCAAGACGATAAGATTTTCCTGCGTCTGCCAACGCCGTCAACGAAGCATAAACAGACAACGCGTCATTATCGGCATAAGCCAAAGCTTTGCCGATGCTTCCGGCGCTGATTTCCGACAATGTCCGAACATCTTTATCCGTCAACCCGGGACGAAACTTTTTGAGAAGGGTTTCAACCGCCGTTTCAGATAACGGATGCAGATTAAGCTTGGCACACCTTGATTTGATAGTCGGCAGCAACCGCCCCGGATTATGGCTGATAAGAAGCATCAAAGCTTTATGAGGAGGTTCTTCCAGAATTTTCAAAACAGCATTGGCGCTGGCAGCGTTCATATCATCAATACTGTCAATAATAACAATACGCCAACCATCGTTTGATGAACGTTTGCTCAAAAATTCGTTAATCGTACGAACATCATCAACCCTGATAAATGAAGATTTTTTCAAATTTTTCTTTTCTTCCTCAGGTAAAGCCTCACCGTTTCTGAGTGCTTTTAATATTTTTTTACGGTCAGTTTCGGTAAAATCTCTTTCCAAAACTTTTAAATCCGGATGCGAATCATTGGCCGTCAATCTGAAAACCGGTGCATCCGCCGGCAACACCAAAGAATCATATTCTTCTCTTTTTCCTTCATCTGCCGACAACAAAAAACGGGCAAAACGATAAGCCAGCGTCGCTTTTCCGATTCCTTCCGGCCCGCTGATCAACCATGAATTATGAAGAGAATTATTTTTCCAGGCATTAAGCAAAACTTCCTCAGCTTCTTCCTGCCCCAAAAGCTGAGGATTGGTTTGCGGCGTACACGAGACGCGCTCTTCAGCATCTCCTTCCATAATCACAAACCAAACCTTTCCGTAACAACCTTGATAATTTCTTCATTAAGCTCTGCCATATTTTTGTCTGCATTCAAAACAACAAAACGTTCAGGCTCGGCTTTTGCCATTTTCAAATAACCTTTGCGCAGATTATCATGAAAAACAAGCCCCCTGCTTTCATGCCGAAGTTCTTTAACCGACATTCCGGAGGCTTTTTTTAAAGATCGTTTCAAACCGATTTCAGGCGGCAAATCAAGCAAAATCGTCAAATCAGGCTTAAAATCACCAACCGCAACGGCATACAAATCATCAAGCAAACGACGATCTATCTTATGTTCATATCCATAATACTGATAAGCGACTGTCGAATCTGCAAAACGATCGCTCAAAACCCATTCACCGCGAGCCAGTGCCGGCCAAATTTTTTGGGTCAGATGGATTCTTCTGTCTGCATAATAAAGCAATGCTTCGGCCACGGCATCCATTTTATCTTTATCCCCGGTAACCAAAACACGGCGCAACTCAAGCCCGACATCCGTACCGCCGGGTTCTTTTGTCTGGACATTACCGATTCCCATCTTTGTCAAATAATCAGACAACAAACGCAGCTGGGTAGATTTACCGCTTCCTTCTCCCCCTTCAAAAGTAATAAATTTTCCCTTTGTTCCGGCCATCATTCCGCCCCAAACAACAAATAACGCAAATTCGCGGCTATCCGGCCGAAAAACCCGAGTTTTTCAACATTCTCGGCAGCATACAGAGGAATTTCTGCCGTTTCCATCCCCGGCACTTCAATTCTGACAACGCCGAGCTGGTCTCCTTCCTTCACCGGTGCCGGAACCGGCTTTTTATAAACGGCAACCAGTTTGGTCTCATCAACTCTGTTTTTGGGCAGCGTCCGGACAACATCCTGAGAAACTTTTGCCGTTACAGCTGGTGCAACACCGAACCACACCGGAATTTCGATGACTTTTTCACCTTTTTCAAAAATTTTATAATTATCAAACTCCCGAAACCCCCAGGACATCAACCTTTCAGCTTCTTCCGAGCGCTCCTTGTTGCTTTTCATGCCGGTCATAACTTCTATCAGACGCCGCCCGCCTTTTTTGGCCGATGCGGTAAGACTAAAACCGGCCTCTTCCGTATGCCCGGTTTTCAGCCCGTCGGCATTGGGCATACTGTAAAGCAGCGGATTGCGGTTGCCCTGCCTGATACCGTTATATGTAAAATTTCTCTCGGAAAAAAGATGATAAAACTCGGGAAACTCTTCTATCAGAATTTTAGACAGCTTGGCCAAATCCTCTACCGACATGCGGTGATCAGGGTCAGGCAATCCCGTAGCATTAACAAAAAAACTGTTGTTCAACCCGAGTTTTTTTGCCTTATCATTCATCAATACTGCAAAATCTTCTTCCGAACCGGAAATATTCTCTGCCGCAACGATACAGGCATCATTACCGGATTGAATCAGGATTCCCTTAATTAAATCTTCCACCGGAACTTTTTGTCCTATTTTTAAAAACATAGTAGAACCGCCGGTCGCCGCGCCGCCCTTTCGCCAGGCATTTTCACTAACCGTAAAGGTATCATCCAGTGAAAGACTGCCGTCCTTTAATTTTTCAAAAACAATATACACCGTCATCAGCTTGCTCATGGATGCTGGCGGCACCATCCGCTTATGATCCTTGGCATATAAAATCTGTCCGGTTTCAAAATCAATCAAAATGGCATTTCTGGCTTTTGTATCCATGCTTTGAGCTTGAGAAGCTCTGCTCAAAAGCACAACAGACAAAAACGTCAGGAAAAAAATCTTTTTCAGGTTCATTTTTATGTTTTCCGTTAATTACTCAAAAATATTAATCCTTCACGATGCGCGCCTCGGGAATACCATAATCCCTCAGTCTGTCAAGCGTTTGTCCGGCTTCTTCGGCTGAACCGTAAGGCCCCAGCCGCACACGATAGAAATTCGTACCGTTAACATTGGCCTGCATCATGCTGACGCTCCCGATTTTTTGAAGCTTTGAAGAAAGATTCCGGGCGGAATCCTGCTTTGAAAAAGCTCCGGCCTGAACATAATAGCGCCCCCCGGCATAAACGGAAGCCTTGCGGACGGGGGCCATGTCTATTTCTGGTTTCTCAGGCACGGCTATGGCATTTGTCCCGGCGCCGACCAGATAATTTCTGTCAAAATCAGCCTGCACCGTCTGAACGGGAATATTTTGTTTTTCAACCGCGGCAGGCCCGGCGCCCGGTGGAACGGACAAAGCTTCGGAGCGGGCATTATACAAAGCATAATTCGGTTCAAAATCCTGCCCGAGCAAAGCCTGTTTTAACGCTACGCTTTCCTTTGCCATAATTTCGACACGGACTTTTGCCGTTCCCTTTGATTGAAAACCCAATAACTGGGCGGCTCTCTTGGAAACATCAATAATCCGGTTTTTGGCGTAAGGTCCGCGGTCGTTAACACGCAACACCAAAGACCGTCCGTTTTCCAAATTTGTAACTTTAACAATGGACGGAAGCGGCAGCGTACGGTGCGCTGCCGTCAGAGTATTCATATCATAATCTTCACCGTTGGCTGTTTTTTTATCATGAAAATCCTCACCATACCACGAAGCAATTCCGACCTCGGAATACTTATAATCTTCCCTTGGATAATAGGTCTGCCCCATAATTTCATAAGGACTCCCGACTTTATAACTTCCACCCATATTTTTTATGGCGGCAGCCTGAGAATAAGGAGAAGCATCCAAATCGACCTCATTTGACGAACACCCGGCAAGCGCCAGCAGCGTCACGCAAAGCACAAACTCAAATTTCAGCAGTTTCATAAAAAAACACCCGTTTTCACTACAATCAAAACCCAAAACTTTTTTGCTTAATCTAAACTTTTTTTAACCGTTCGTAAAGGACTGTTTTTATTCCTGTGAATGCTTTTGCATTTTTTTCAAAACAGGCTTCGCAGCCGGCACGGGGACAGCAAAACCTTTTGACGGATTATAATTTTTCAATTTTCGCAGCAACTGCCTGTCGGGATATCCGTCTGGCGTCAAATGAGCCATTTTCTGAAGTTTTTTGACGACCTGCCGCGTCCGGCTGCCTAATTGCCCGTCAACGGACAAATCGGCCAGTCCTCTTTCATTGGCAAACTCTTGCAAAAAAGCAACATCTTCCGTTTTAACATGCAGACGCGCCGGAACAATCAAAGGACGCCGTTTTTTGCCGGTCTTAACATAATCTGCCAACATTCCAACGGCCAGAGCATAATTTTCCGAACGGTTCCAATTCATAATAATGCGAAAATTATCAAACACCAGATACGCATGTCCGTTATGCCCGTCGGGAACAATCAGCGATGCTTTTGCCGTCTTTTTTCCAGGAATGCGGCGTCCGTTAAGAAGTCTGAGCCCGAGCCTGTGCCATTCTCCCAGGGTTTTGGTTGTCTGCCGGCCGGCTGCCGCATAGTCAAAATTCCAGGGCAAAACGACTTCAGTTCCCCAGTTTTCGTCTTTTTTCCACCCCATTTGGGAAAGATAATTTGCAGCGGAAGCTGCGGCCTCGTCAAAATTATTCCAAATATCCTTCTTGCCGTCGTTGTCAATATCCACGGCATAAGCATTATATGTCGAGGGCATAAACTGAAAATGCCCCATGGCTCCGGCCCAGGAACCTTCCATATTTTCAACGCTGACATTACCCTCGTCAATAATTTTTAACGCCTGATAGAGTTCTCCGCGAAAAAAATCCGATCGCCGACGATCATAGCTGAGAACGGTAAGAGCTTCAACCACTTCATGATCACCGAAAGTCTGTCCGTAATTCGTCTCCATTCCCCAAAAAGCCACAATAAAATTAAAAGGAACGCCGTATTTTTCTTCAATTTTCTTATATCCGGAAGATAACGTCTTATATTTTTCCCGTCCGGCAGCAACCTTTGCCTCACTGACCAAACGATTGACATAATCGGCAGAAGTCATCACAAACTCCGCCTGCCTGCGGTCTTTTTTCACCACGGCATGCTCCGGATGATAATAGTTTCTGGCAAAAGCCTCATCTATTGTTTCCCGAGATATGCCCTTCTCCAGCATCTCTTCTTTCAGATTTTCCAGCCACACCGCATATTCTGCCGGAGGTTCCGTACCCTGCCCGGCTGCATATCCGGAAGCGCAACAGCACAAAACCACTGCAGACAAAACAGCTGAAAAGCCACATTTTATCATAAAAAACAACCATACTTATTTGTTACTCTGTCATAAATATAACAACCAAGCTTTTTAAAAAGTATTAACACGCAAACATTGACTGTTGTTAAAACCAATCAAAGGACTATACTGACAAACAATATAAAAGAATCAGGAGCAGGCCGATGAAATCAACTCACACACACTTCCGCCACTTGTGGCTTTATATAATTGCAGGTATAGCTTCGCTCGGCGGATTATTGTCAGGATTCGACACCGGCGTCATTTCCGGAGCACTTCTGTACATCAACGATTCCTGGCCCCTGTCTTCTGTAGAAAAAGGATGGGTTGTCAGCTCCGCCTTGGTCGGCGCAATTCTGGGTTCCTCGGGAAACGGCGTAGTGGCAGACATTTACGGACGCAAAAAAGTCATCATCGCAACCGCTCTTGTTTTTGCTGCCGGCTCCTTAATCTGTGGCTTTGCACCAAACATCTCCTGGCTGGTTGCCGGACGCATCATTCTCGGTCTGGCCATCGGCATGGTTAACTTTGTCATTCCGCTGTATTTATCGGAACTGTCTCCGCAAAAACTCCGCGGCATGCTGGTTTCGCTTTATCAACTGGCAATTACGGCCGGAATTCTGCTGGCTTATCTCATCAACCGGATTTTTGCCCAAACGGAACACAACTGGCGTTGGATGCTCGGAGCGGGCTTAATCCCGGCTTTAATTCTTTTCACCGGCATTTGCTTTTTAGGCGACACCCCACGCTGGCTCATCAGCAAAAAACGAGAAAAAGAAGCCCGCGATATATTCAAAAAAATAGAACCTGACGCCGATGCCGACTCTCGCATAAAAGAAATAAAATCGACGCTCAGCCGTCAAAAGCCCGGAAAGAAAAGAAAAAATGTTTTTCAATCATGGATGCTGACGCCGGTTTTGCTCGGAGTCGGAATAATGTTTGTACAAATCTGCACCGGCATCAATACCATTATTTATTATACCGCAACTATTTTCAAAGCCGCCGGTTTCACCGATACGCTCGGTGCTTTATATGCCAGTATCGGCGTCGGCTTAGTCAACTTTTTCATGACTTTTGTTGCAATTTTATACACCGATAAAATCGGACGAAAACCCCTGCTCTATGCCGGGCTCATCGGCATGACCGTCAGCCTGTTTGCCTTGGGCGGTTCTTTTTGCCTGACTAATGCTTTGGGTGAAAGTATGAAATGGATAGCTGTCGGCAGCATTATCACGTTCATCGCCTGTTTTGCTTTTTCTCTCGGCCCCATCTGCTGGCTTGTCATTTCGGAAATCATGCCTTTGAAAATTCGCGGTATAGCCATGAGCATCAGCACCATGTCTAACTTTGTATTTAACTTCATTGTAACATTTTCTTTTCCCGTCATCATCGAAAAATTAGGCGAAGCCCTGACTTTTTGGGTTTTTGGCTTCATCGGCATTTTGAGCATTTTCTTTGTCTGGCGTTTTCTGCCTGAAACAAAAGGCAAATCTCTGGAAGAAATTGAAAAAAACTGGCAAAAAAATATCCCGGACTAAAGCATTAATCCAGGTCAAAAGAGAGTTTTCAAGAAAACTCTCTTTTCTTTTAACCGATTCGTTCACGATATGGAGAAAAAAATATAAAATATTCCTTCTGATGGAAATTTATAAATTTGTAATAGAAAAATCAAAAAATTACAAAATTCAACAAATTAAAGTTTTTTACCTGCCTTATTCACCTCTTTTGACAATTATATTTTTAATATTTCTATTAAAAAATTAAAATTACTATTTAAAAGATTATTTTTTTACTATATATAATATACATATTTTTATAATACTTTTCTTAAAAGTAAAAAGGAGTATCCAGATGACAACCTCAAGTGCCAAAATACACCGCGGACGAATGGCGAACGGACAGCCAAACCCGATTGACAAACATGTCGGCAACAGAATCAAAAGCCGCCGCCAGCTGCTCGGCCTCAGTCAGGAGAACCTTGCCGGCATGCTGGGTCTGACATTCCAGCAGATTCAAAAATACGAACACGGAAAAAACAGAGTAAGTGCCAGCCGTTTATGGGACATAAGCCGGGTACTTGATGTAGACATCGGATTCTTTTTCAAAGATATGGAAGAAGAAACCGTTAAAAACAGTCCTAAAGCCCTCCTGACAGGATACTGCGAAACAAAATCCCTGGAAGAAACAGATCCCATGCTGCGTCAGGAAACTTTTGATCTGGTTCGGGCTTATTACAAAATTTCCAACCGCAGTATTGCCCGGCAGCTTTTCGAACTGGCTCTCATCATGGCAAAATCGTCTTTTCCCGAAAATGACGAATCTGCAAAAGAAAAAAGCCGCTCCAACCCCTCAGCCCGGCATCAGGATAAAAACCATAAATAACGCTGTTAACCTGAAAAAACGCAAATTCAGATAAAATTTCCGTTTAATAACTCGCCAACTTGTTTTTACATTTCAACAAAAATATTTTACGCTGAAATTAACGAAAACAAAGGAAAGGGTCGGACATGTCCAATATTCGCAAAACAACCAACAAAATCAGACTGTTTCTGCAAAAATCAAATAACCTTGCAAAACAGGGGCAAAAAAAAATTTCCGGTTTTATTAATCTCTGCGGAAAAACAATTGCCCAAACGGGAATTAGTGCCAATATCATTTCTGTTGCCGGCTTTCTCATAGGCATTTCCAGCGTCAATTTTCTGGCCTTAAACATGTACGGCTGGGCTTTGGTCTGCATTATCGCTAATCGTATTTTCGACGCACTCGACGGCGCCGTCGCAAGGCATGGAAAATCTTCGGAATTCGGCATTTTTCTCGATGCGGCGCTGGACTACATCTTCTATGCCGGGGTTATCTTCGGTTTTTCACTGGCCGATCCTGCACAAAACGCCGTCGCCGCCTCTTTCCTGCTCTTTGCATTTATGGCCTCGGCCTGCACCATGCTGGCTTATGCTGTCATAGCCTACCGCCGCCGTGCCAATAAAAAAATCTCTTTTGACAAATCGCCGTTTTATCTTGGCGGCTTTGCCCAGGGCGCCGAAACTTTTATCGCCATTACCATTATGTGCCTGCTGCCCTTTTGGTTTATGGAAATCGCCATAATTCTCGGCATTTTGTGTTTCATCAAAACCGTCAGCATCATGGCCGCAGCTTACTACAACTTTGTAATTGCTCAAAAATAGTGCCTGTTTTCAATATGTTGAAAAACATTGTTTTTCTGCTTGCGTTAGCGGTCTTTTCCACGCCTGCGGCGGCAGTCAGCCTGTCGCATACAACGCCGGAAGTCAAAATCAGCCTTCTGAGCGACACGCCTCAGATCAATCCAGATCAGGATTTGAAAATTCTGATAAAATTTGACATTTCCCCGGGATGGCATATTTTATCGCCGTCCCCGGGAGAAATCGGATTGCCGACAACAATTGACTGGAAGCTTCCGCAAAGCCGCCAACTGACCGAAACACTCTGGAGCCGTTCAAAAGAATTTAATGACGAAGGTCTGTCTCAATACATTTACGAAAAAGAAGCCTACTATCTGGCAACCCTTTCTCCATCGGAAATTTCGGCAGATTCCCGAACAGCTTCCTTTTCTGCCGAAATATCCTGGCAGGCCTGCGCCGATGAATGCTTACCGGCCAAACACACGTTCAACTTTACCCTGCCCCTGACGAATGAAAAACTTTCACCGTCCGAAAAATGGCGCATGGCGCTAAAACAAGCCCAAAAAACATTCAGAACATCACAGGAAAAAATTCCTGCCCAAATACCGGAACTGAAACTCTGGCTGATTTTGCTCATGGCTTTCACCGGCGGACTTATCCTCAATCTCATGCCCTGTATTTTCCCTGTTTTGTCGCTAAAAGCCATAGCGGTGGTAAAAAGCGCCAAGCACAAAAGAAAACTGCGCAGCGACGCCCTGCTCTACACGGCCGGCGTTTTAGCGTCTTTCGGAGCCATTGCTTTTATTCTTGTCTCATTGCGTGAAAACGGTGAAAAAGTCGGCTGGGGCTTTCAAATGCAATCTCCTGTTTTTGTGGCCGTATTGCTTGGCATTTTTATTGCGATATTATTAATGTTTCTGGATATAATCAAAGTTTCAAACCCTTTTAGCGACCCGATGGTACGTCTTTCGGTCAAAGCCAGAAAACTAAGTTCATTCTTAACCGGCGCTTTTTCCGTACTCATCGCCACTCCTTGCACGGCTCCTTTCATGGGAATCGCCGTCGGCTATACTTTAACGCGTCCGGTCAGCAGCTGTTATCCTGTTTTTTTCATGCTGGGACTAGGTTACGCCTTTCCCTTTCTGCTGCTGGGATTTTTTCCAAAAATTCTGGCCGGCATTCTGCCCAAACCCGGAAAATGGATGATAACACTGAAAAGAATTTTTGCCATTCCGGTATTTTTAACCTGCATCTGGCTGGGCTGGATACTTTACGGGCAACTTTCCGGCCGCCCGGCGCCGGATGAACAAGGCTTGCTCTGGCACCCGTACGATGCCGGAAAAATAAACGAAGCCATGGAAAAAGAACAAAAAATATTCATTGACTTCACCGCAAAATGGTGTCTGACATGTCTTGCCAACGAAAAAAACGCACTCGACACGGAAGAATTCGCCCAAATCGTTAAAGAAAAAAATATCATTTTGTTTAAAGCGGACTGGACAAAGCACGATCCGCTAATCACTCAGGCTTTGGAAAACTACAACCGCAGCAGCATTCCGCTGTATGTCTATCATGACGGCAGCGACACGCACATTCTGCCGCAAATTCTCACCCCGGGAATCATCCGTGATTTTCTAAAATAACCCCTGTTTAATCGACCCATGCGCCACATTTACCC
Organism: uncultured Pseudomonadota bacterium; assembly: GCA_949289935.1. Lineage (GTDB taxonomy): Bacteria > Pseudomonadota > Alphaproteobacteria > RF32 > CAG-239 > HGM16780. The sequence continues at coordinate 24,622 of CASEQD010000016.1, forward strand.
GTTCCTCCTAGAGGATAATAGCCATACGGCTCATGCGGTTTGCAATTATTATCAGCCAGACATTCTTCTTCTGTCTTAAAAGCATATGTAGCAATACAATAACTTTGCCCCACGGGATATTTTTCCCCATCAATTTCACAATATTCATTACAGTTCCAAGTTGTTTCATAACCTTCATGCCCCCAACCATTCGTGTAAGAACAACATTTATAATCATTCTCAATAACTTCATAATATAAATCACCTCTTTTATACTCGCTTTCAGAACCTGATCCACTCCCTGACCCTGAACCGGAGCCGGAATCTGTATTATCATTTCCGGAGGAGCAGCCGGATCCGCCGCAGCGGGTATCGCAGGAATCGATTGTCCCGTCGGTACAACAGTCGCCGTGACAAGTGTCATGAACGGAGCACCAGTCCGGCGAACTGGAATTACAACAGGATTTGCATGAAGTATATTTGGTTCCGGAACCATCGTTGCAGGACGAAGCGCCGGCTTCACCGCCACAGTCGCAGGAACGATAGCTTGACGGGCACTGGCAGGAGAGATATTTTCCGTCGCAGCTTGAACCAACCCCGAGCTGCGGCGAAGTACAGGAAACCAGTCCGGGCTGGCAGACGCAATCTTTATGATAAGAATCGTTGTAAGGACAAATCCCTGAAGCCGTCTGCAACGTTCCGCAGGAACCGATTTGAGTGTAACCGTCTTCTTTACAGGCGCGTTCGTCGTCGCGTTCACATTGGGCATATTTCCCGTCGCAGGAAGAGCCGACGCCGTAATAGGGTTTTTCGCAGGTTTCGGTCATGTTGGCATCACAGACGCATTCTTTGTAATAACTGCTGTCGGCCGGACAGGGATTTGAACCATGCGACCCGTCGGGACAGGAGGTAACGCCGTAACCGCTATCAACGCATTGCTCCTGCGGGGTTTTATATTCGGGATTTTGGCCGGGATTACCGGAACCGCCGCCGGGCGTTTCGTTGCTGCTGAACTTGTCTCCGGAACAATTCCCCGCATCGGTAATGAAANNNGAGAAAATATAGAATTACTCAGGGGGAGAGAAAAAAGTGCTCTACTCTGGGAAACAGAAGAAAGAATTGTCTCAGAAGAAGGAATAAAACCAATTTTTCTGCCGGTACAATCTGAGCATCGCGCTTCCTCTGCCCCATGCCAATCAGCGGCGGACAGATGGGGTGAAGCTGCCCCAGCTTCCGAGCGGGGGCTTTCCGCAGATGATAAGTATGGGATTTTGGCCGGATTATCATGTGTGTAAAGTGTGTGAGTGTGGAAGCCAAAAAGTTGGACGGGATAAAGAATATCCGCCGCAGCAAAAACATTGTTGTTCTGCCCGTAAGCCAGTAAGCCGACGGTTGACAGCAGTATCACCCTGGAAATACTTTTCATCACATCCTCCATACTTATCATCACGCACAAAAAAAAGAACAGGACAACCGCCCTGCTCTTTTGTAAAAATTAAAAAGCTATTTTCCGAATATGCCTAACTCTTTAACCCGGTCTTTAACGTTACCGACAACGCCTTCAAGATTTTCCCGGGCAACATCTTTCAAATTATTCAGATTGTTCTGAACAACCGCTTTAGATGCCGTTTCCAGAACTTTGTTCATAACAGAGGCAATTACTTCCGGAATACTTTTCTTCTGCTTTTCTTCCCCGATATTTTTCATTTCAATATCCGGCAGTGTAATGGAAACTTCCTTACCTTTGACAACCGCAGCCAATTTGGCGCCGTTAATTTGCAAATCTTTGATAACAACCTTTTTACCGGCGGCATCGTCAGTCTTTTCCTGAGCTTCTTCCGCCGCAGTCGCTGCTTCATCCGGCTTGGCCGACTTTTTCAGATAGTTTTGAATATTATCCTGAATCTGCTTGATATTATTTTGCGTCAAAGACAACATTTCATAAGTAATTTCCGGTTTATCGACAACAATGGAATCAATTACGATTGTATCGGAAGTCAGGCTTTTCAAATCAACATTAACCTGAACTTTGGTCAAATCAAACAAATACGGTTTTTCATAATTTTCGGGATTGGCTATCGTAATTTTATTAATGGAAGCCTCTCCTTTAGTCAGAGAAAGATCAAACCCCTTCATATTAACTTCTGTGCCGACAACTTCGCTGCCATATTTATGCACCAACCCGCTTACTATATCGCTGAGTGAGGGCGTAAAATAGTAAACACCGGCGGCAATAACCGCCACACCAAGCAAAATATAACGTTTTTTCATCGTTGTTTCCTCCCAAATTGTTGATAACGATTTTCAATATAAGTAAAGATAGTCCTTTCCAATTTTTTCTGCAAGACTTTATCATCATTATATTCGTCAAGCAAAGCAATCATCATCTCAAACACGCCTGTTTTCCGGCAAAAATCAAAAGAAGTCCGATAATTCAGGTCATATATCCACGAAAGATAACTCAACATCCAGTCTCCGACGGTTTTAATCGCCGAACGGGAAGGCATTTTTTCAGCAAAAAAATCAGAAATCATCCCCTCGCTTAATGTTCCGCGGGGAGAGTTACCAAAAAAAATCTGCTCTGCCTGAGTTCGCGAAAACTTCGCCATATTTTTCAACAAATAAAAATTAGCTGTCTTATCTGCATCTCTGACTAAAAAAGCAATTGCTTCGACACTTTTTTTCAAATTCTCATCAGGAAGATCTGCGAAACCGGCATCGGCATAAAGAGCTTCTATCATATGCCCGTGGTGTTTTACCGGCAGCAAAATTTCCGGCCGGGCGTATTCAGGCATACCTTTCAAAATCTCATAACTATACAAAGAATGATCATGAATCTTCCACGCCGGCCGTTCATCATACCGCAGTTCGATTTCCCTGAAACGCCCGATATCATGAAACAAATAAGCCAGCTTGGCATCACGCAAAAAAGCGGCATCGTCACTGTCCGAAAAGATGCTCTCGTGCCGCATAATATAATTTCCCGAGCCCACCACCTGAAAAGAATGAACCAGTTTTTCCTCTGTCCACATAACAAAACGTTCGTCCGAAGAAACCTTTTCACGGCAATGACGATAATACTCCCGGAGCAAAAGCTCGTCTTTTTTTATATCAATAAAAATCCCGGTTCTCCTTTTTTTGTTGAAATTAATTTCAACAGAACAAAGTTAATTTTTCATTTAAAAAACCGAAAGAGCCGGTTTTCGCAAACAGGCTCTTCCTACTTTTTTGTTGTAAAAACTAATGAGTGTCTAACCATTTGACAGCAGCATAACACGATGCGCGGTCAAAACAATTGACATTTTTCACCTTAAACTAATAAATTACAAAGAACAGAGCCTGTTTTCACAAACAAATTCTATTCCCAACCTTCAAAAAACCAAACGAATGGAAAAAAGAGCTCATTTTCACAAACAAGATCTCCATTGTAGTAGCTGGTAAAAAACTCAAATTATATGTACAATAATAACAAACTGACATTTTACATACAGTATTTGTGCATTTTTGTCAAGACCTTTACTTCTTTTTAATTTTAATTTATGATAGGTTCCATATCTGCTAATTAATCTGAGGATAAAAAATGATTAATCACAAAGAAAATCTCATAAAAGCTGTTTTGCTCAGCAAAACCTCCGTTGATGCGGGAAGCTCGCCTTTCGGCTGTATTATCGTTGACAAAGAAGGAAACATTATCGGTGAAGGCTACAATCGTGTCGCTTTGGATAACGATCCGACGGCTCATGGCGAAGTTACGGCCATCCGCAATGCCTGCAAAAACATAAACAGCTTTGATCTTTCAGGCTGCATTCTTTATACCTCCTGCGAACCCTGCCCCATGTGCCTCAACGCGGCCAAATGGGCAAACATTGCCGAAATTTATTATGCCGCCGACCGGTTTGACGCTGAAGCCATCGGTTTTCGCGACCGTGTTTTTTACGAAGACGACCCGATAGAATTGCACCGGATTAAACTGAGTGAAGCAACGGAAATCATGAATAAATGGAAAAACAAACCCGACAAAATAGAATATTAAAAAAATCGCAAAATCATAAAAATTTCTGTTGCAAAATTATTTTTGAAAGAGTATAGTTCCCCTGTTGTCAAATCTGATTGACGGGTGCGTAGCTCAGTTGGCTAGAGCAACTGACTCTTAATCAGTGGGTCCAGGGTTCGAATCCCTGCGCGCCTACCACCAGAAACAAGGCTTTGCAGAAAATTGTCAAAGCCTTTATTTTTTACTAAAAAAACAAACTGTTGTCTGATAACAAAAAAAACAGCGCCGGCTTTACCCTGCGCTGTTTTCTCAAAATTTTTATACATCAGAATATCCGCATGCCCTCAAATAAGCCTGTTCATAAGATGTCAAATCAACTTTTCCATCAATAAAATCAAAAAAATTGATTTTTTGCCCGTCAATATTATATGCAAAAAACCTGACAACAATGTCCCGCAATTTCTCCGGATCAAACTTTGCCTTTGATGCCTTCAATAAACGTGTTCTTTGAAGAACATAACGAACTTCCATGCAATTTTCCCAATAATGCAATACGCCATTCACCATAAAAGCAGCTTCTCGTCTGGAAATTTTTCCTCTTCGGGGAATGATACGCTTTTTTTTCACAGCATTAAAATAAAAACTGCACCAACTTTCCTGCAAATTATTTGTTTTTTTAGTCAGATAAGCGTCTCTGGCTGCCAAGAGCGTCACCAGATGAGCTGAAATTTCATTATATTTGTCACATAATAAAATTGATTTGGCATCCAGCCCCGAAGAATTGACATTGCAATTAAGCAAATGCGTATATTCGTGACTCAAAGTCAGTTGCTTTCGTGCCGGAGAATTCAAATACTCAACAAAAGGACGTATTTTTTCCCATTCTGTTGTTTTTCTAAAACGTTCACTCGGAATATATGTATAAACATAAATTTGCTTTTTTAAATCATCATATCTTCCGGTCAGCCAACTGTACAACGGTTTATTTATAACCTTTTCCTGACATTCATGCTCAATTTCACTCAAATACGGATACGGAAATACTCTGTATTCAAATGAAGTCTGTCCGTAACTGTTCTCTTCGACTGCTTCTTCTTTCGTTGTTTCTTTCTTTGTGTTTAAAGTTTCCTCCGCTGCTTCAATTTTTTTCTGCAGACTGTTTAGCAGTTGTTCTGCATTTTTTTCAAGAGAAGAACCGCCGCCTGAACTGCTTGAAGTTAAAGCTTGAGGTTGTTTTTTTTGAGAAGAAACATTTGAAGAAGAATCTGTCGCCTGTTTTTTCTGAACAGTTTTTTGCAAAACTTCCAAAGTCTGCTTTAACGCAGACAATTCACTTTTAAGAGAATCAACCTGAGCTGATTGCTTGGAAAGCGCCTCTGGATCAGAGATAGTGCCTGTTTTGTTTTGAGCTGTCGATAAATTCAAAGAAGAATCTGTCGCCTGTTTTTCCAAAACGTTTTTTTGCAAAACCTCCAAAGTCTGTTTTAACGNNNAGAAGAATCTGTCGCCTGTTTTTCCAAAACGTTTTTTTGCAAAACCTCCAAAGTCTGTTTTAACGCAGACAGTTCACTTTTAAGAGAATCAGCCTGAGCTGATTGCTTGGAAAGCATCGCAGAATCAGATTCCCCAAGCCCCGTTTCAGACGTATTTTTTTTAGTTTCGGAAACGTCCCCGGACGACTTTTTTTCCTGTTCATTATCTTCAGCTTTTAACGAAAATTCGGCATGAACATCTTGTCCCTGAGATACCGTATCGGCAGGACTGAACAGAGAGTTGGAAAACGCAACAATTGACTTTAATTGCAAAGTTTTGGGAATATACCCCAAAGCATCTGCCGTTGTATAGACACTCCATGCACACAACGCTCCAATAATAAATACAATAATCTTTTTCATATAAAAAAATTTAAATTAATAATAAAATTCTTATTTTTTTGTACAACAAAAGCATGATTTTGTCAATAGAGAATATTCTGCCAAATTTTTAGAGCTCAAGGACAACACAGCCCACACATACAAAAAATATCAAAAATACGCCGTCCCGAACAGAGATATTAATGCAAATTCATACTCTCGGACACGACATCGCACATATTTCCGTCAAAATGCCAGTTATCCAAAGAACCTTTATAAAAAACAAACGTAATTTTGCACATCAAAGGCACATACGTCCCGGCATAAAACTGCGACCCATATTTATAATAAATCAAATAACGCTCCTTGCCCATCTCATAAGCGCTGTCCGGCGGACCGATTGTCGTTACCAGTTCTTCTTCTTCCATGCCGATAAAGCTGTCATCATCGCTCCTGTAAAAACGCGGAGAATAACAAGAGCTCAAAACAAACAAAACCAAAAATGACCACAAAATTCTGTGCATTGTTTTCTTCCTGTCTACATTTAATATAAAAAACAATATACGCCGCATTTCTTAATATAAGATTTATGTTTACGCTTAATTGAATATTAATGAATAAGAATTATTTTAAAAGAAACATCGCTAAAGGAGAAAAAAAGACAATGAATAAAGCAGTCGGAATTTTAGCCCTCGTTGCGGGAATATCTCTTGAACACAATGTTTATGCCGCAACAGCTTATGAAAAATGTATGTCCGGTGCTCCGGGAGATTTTGACATTATCAATTGCAACAACGCCGAAGTATCCCGGGTTATGAGAAAAATACAAACTCGTTATTCTTCTCTAACAACCAACAAATATTTCACTCGCTGGAACGACCAGACTTTGTCCTCTTCACAAAATTTTCAACTGCTTCTACAGCGCTGGACAGAATACAGAGATAAATACTGCGCACTGTACGGCTATACCTTTTCTCAGGGCATCGGCACAATTACCAACGTCCAGGCCTCGCAATGCAGGCTGGATCTGACCAATCGCTTTGCCCAGGACGTGGAAGCAATCATTAACATTTACAACGACATGGCCGTAACAAGGAAATAAATTCATGAAAAAATTTCTGCCTCTGTTCTCACTTTTTGCTTTTTTCTCTATTGCAGCGCCGGCAAAAGCAGAAAGCGATGCTTACAAATATTGCATGCTGGATGCCGCAAAAGTCGGAGACAATGCCATTGCCGAATGCATGAAAGCCGAAAACGGACTAATGGTTCAAAACATTTATAAGGAATACGACAAACTTTCTAAAAATGCAAACTTCCAAAAATGGAACAATGGTTCGGGAATGTTCCGGGGACGTTTAAAAAACCTCTATGAAAACTGGACAAAGTATAAAGACGAATATTGCGACCTTTATGTCTTATCCATGACAAACTACACCGGAACGGAAGAATACAACCGTCAGGCCTGCTTGTTGGAACTGAACAAACTACACCTATTGTATATCTCTTCAATCATAAAAAATTATAACACTACGGCAGATTGACTTTTCCCCGTACGGCCGATTTTCATCCCCGTTTTGGCAGCGGGGATTTTCTTTGTCATTTTTTTCGTGTGTCTGTGAAAATAATGCTTTACATCTCGCAGCTTTTGTGTTATCCTCATAAATGTGATGACAAACAGGGAGGATGTGATGAAAAGTATTTCCAGGGTGATACTG
>CASEQD010000017.1 GCA_949289935.1 uncultured Pseudomonadota bacterium
GAACGAACAGTAAAATTCCTGCTCAATCATGCTTTCGCTCATACCGGCTTTGCGCTCGGCCTCAATCACCTCCGGCGGAACGGCTTTGGTGTCTTCCACCGTCAGCTTTTGCACAAACCACCCGGCCGCAATCCCGGCATTATACAAGGTGTAGCCGTGGTTTTTGCCGCGCGGCGTATAAATAAACAAAGCCCAGCCGCCGTTTTCCGCCAAAATCGGCCGTATATAATCCCATGCCGCCGGGTCGGCCACCGAATATTCCGAAAACACCACCCCGACCGGGTTTGAGCCGACAAGGGCATTGTAGTTGTCCGAGCCCACGCATTGCCAGATGCTGCCATTCCACAGCTCAATCTTCATCTCGGTTGCATTGACCGACTTTCTGAGTGGCAGCGGGAAAACCTGGTCAATCACCCGCCGCCCCTGTTTGTCGATGGCGTCCCACACCACTTTGCGCGCCTGCGTGTTCAGCGGCAGCATGTGCCAGTAAACGCCCACCCGCTCAAGCATCGCCCGAGCCGTCCAGTTCAGGGAAAGACTGTCTTTGCCCGCCCGCCGATGCCAAACCGCAATCGCCCGCTTAGTCCCGCTTGTCAGCGCCTTCCACAACGGACGTTGATACTCCCGCGGATTCCACGCGTTCGGTATGCTGATTTCCCTCAATTCCATCTTCTTCCCAGTTATATTTCTTCAATATCACATTCACCCCGCCGGAATGCTCATGGCTGATTTTATCGCCGTAAACCTTGGGCAAAACTTTCGCCAGATAAAATTTGCGGGTGTCAACTCTCAACTGCGCCCGCCGCACAAGCTCCATATTCACCTGCGGCTTTCCATCCTCATCTTCAACCACATCCCGGGATGAATCGTCCGCAATTTCCAACAATTCATCAAACAATATCGCGGCCTGAACCTCGCGCGCACGCGCGTACATGTTGCAAAAGTCTCTGATTTCGGCCTTGGCATTTTCTTCTTCTCCCAAAGCCAGCCAGCGAAAGACGGTAGCCATATTCGGCATGTTTCTGCTTTCGCAAATCTTCTTCAAAGTCTCTCCGGATGACAAACGGTTGATAATCTCATCTGCCATATTTTTTGTAAATATTGTCGGCCGTCCGGTTACCTTTTCTTTCTTCTTTGCCATTCCTCACCCCATAAAAAAAGAGGCTCTCCGCCTCTTTATAAAAACAATCATGACTGTATCTACAACGGAATGCAACCATCCCTTTCCGTCCACTGTTTACAGTCAAAACGGCAACGATTTTCATGATAATCATAAACGCCGCCATCATCAGCGCAAATAGCTGACGGTGTAGAAAAACCATATAAATCAAACAACAAAAAACCGCCGCCGACAATCACAACAACCAAAACAACAAAAAGCCTCATAAGCCAGAACATTGCTTTGCCAAAATCTGACATCATTATTTTACGCCTCCGTGCGCCTTCAAATAATCATTAACCAAAATCCGGCATTGCACTTCCGGACTGACTAAGCCCAGTGTAACACCTTTCCAGTTGTTTTTCAAATCTTCTTTTATCCCGCCCAATATCTGACTGGCGACAGCCTCGACAAGCCCGGATTGTCCGGCTTCGCATGATGCTTTCATATGATAAAAATCATCCCGCCCCTTTCCTTCATCTTCCATCATTTTTTTGTTGCGCGCCATGTTCTCCAATGTCGCCAAACTGCGTCCGGCAATATCACCACCCAACCTCGGCCAAACCATAACAGCATAACCGGGCATGGCAAACGCAGGATTTTGATTACCACCATCCTCCAACAGCTTTAATATTTCATCCCGGTAATCCATTCTTAATACCTGTTCACCAATACAACCATATTTTTACCTGATTACCAAAGAAACAACCATCGCAACAATTGCCACAACACCCATCCAATATTCATACCTTGTCGGCAATGAAGCCACCCGGGCTTTCAAAGCCTCATTCTCAGTGCGGAGCCTTTCAATTTCCTTATCACGGATTCCGCCCTCAATCTGCAACTTCAAAATATCCCTCATTGCGGCCTCCAATTTCTTGTTCTCATTCATCACATAATCTTTTTATGGTTGCGGGGGCAGGACTCGAACCTGCGGCCTTAACCGGTATGAGTGGCACGCGCTAACCAACTGCGCCACCCCGCAATATGTCAGAAACCCGGGTGAACCATACTGGCACCCGGATTACAACACTAATACGACCATCTTACGGCTTTTTCTGCCCACATCAACGCGGATTGAATTTCCGTAATTGCAATGGAACACAAACGTTTCTGTTCGCTGAACCGGCTTTCCGACCGAATGACGTCCATTTTATCAATCAAATATGTTAAGATTTATATACCGAAATTTACTCAGATTTTTGTACCGAAATGGTTCAACGGCATTACCGAAGGTTTCCACCGAAAAATGAAACTTATTCAAAGGCGAGCCTATGGGTTCAGAAATTTTGAAAACTACCGCTTGCGTGTGCGGATTTTATGTGCTTAACTTATTTTAACTTCGGGGATCTGATCATGATACTTTTTTACTCCTTGCCCCTAAATTTGACGTTGAACCTGAACCACTTGGACTCTAATGTAATATGTATGTTTTCTGAGAATTAAACGCGGATATAAAAAAGACATCTGCTGTACCACCTCATAGCACCATTATTACTTAACAAACTTTGGCGCTATTTTATTGTGATAAAACAGATGCTTACAAATATAATGGCGGAGAGTACAGGACTCGAACCTGTGCATCGCTTTAACACGATGACGGATTAGCAATCCGCTGCATTACCACTCTGCCAACTCTCCACAGATAATACGCAAATACTTTTAACCGATGTTTCGATTCTCGTCAATATAAAAATAAAAAATCTTCAAATTATTTTTAATTTGACTTTATTTTACTTTCTGTTTAAACTCAACAAACTTTTTTATTATTAATTAAAATCAAAATAATTATGAAACGTAAAAAATTATTTTTATGTGCAGGAGCTATTGCCATAGGCGCTCTGACATCCTGCGGAATATGGGAATTAAGCAAACCGCCTGTTTACAGAGTAGGTTACCCGCAAGTTTACAAACTTCCGCCGTTGTCTTCAACGCCTTATTACCAATTTCAGCCGCAAACGTTTCCTTTGTTTTCTCTGGGACAACCTTCCCGAAAACACCGGATTTCAAAAGAACCTGACGTTCTGCCGCTGCAAACCGCCGCCGATACGCCAACGCCGGTTTCTTTGGAAGCAACAATTATCAGAAGCTCCGATTAAAAAACACCCCCGGAAAATGAACTGATAAAAACACAGCCTGTTTTGAGCTGTCCAACTTTCAAGGGACAGTTCATTTCTCCGGGGCTTTTCAATGCAGCGCCATTGCCAGATAAGTCATTACTATAAAACCGCCAAACACTTCAAACGCCGACCGGTTTGTATGCTTCGAACCATAAGTTTCGGGAAGAATTTCATTAACGACCACAAACAAAAGCGTTCCACCTGCCATAGCCATACCCAAAGGCACAATTTTATCGCTCAGATGCATAGTCAGCAACCCGAGCAACGCCCCGGCCGGTTGAACCATTCCGATCAACAAAGCCGTCAAAGCTGCTTTTAATCTTGGAACTCTCGCAGCCACAAGTGAAATAGCAATTGTCAGCCCCTCCGGAATATTATGCAAAGCAATACCTATCACCAAACTAAACGGATTGATAAAATCTTCCGCACTGAAAGCAACTCCGACAGCTAAACCTTCCGGAAGTTTATGCAGTGTAATGGCAATAATAAACAACCAGGCTTTTTTCAGACTGAGATACATACCATGATGCCCCATATTATTATGTTCATGCGGCAAAAATTCATTTAAAACCCAAATCAGAGAAACACCGACAAAGACAGCCACACCATACCACAAAGCTGACACACGGGAAGAAGAAGAAAATTTCACGATTTCCGCCATAGATGGAACAAGCAGTGCAAAAAACGAAGCTGCCAGCATCACCCCCGCTGCCAAATTCAACATACAATTAATTTCACGCTGTGAATATTTTTTCTTTACAAATATCAAAAAGCCGCCCAATCCTGTAACAACGCCGGCTCCCAACGCTGCTGCCAGCCCTTCGGCAAAAACACTGCTCATCATTTCAAAAAAATTTCCCCTCCATGTCCAGAATAACATTTCTCATATCGGTTTGATATTTTTGAATACTTTCTTTCCAATCCATAACCGTTTATCCGAGTTTTTCCCTCAAAAGCTTATTAACGATTCCCGGATTGGCTTTACCTTTGCTGGCTTTCATCACCTGTCCGACAAACCAGCCGAAAAGCCCCTGTTTTCCACCTTTGTAAGCAGCCACATTTTCCGGAAAAGAAGTCAAGACCTCATCAATAACTTTTTCTATGGCAGAACTGTCCGTAACCTGTCTCAATCCCTTTTCTTCCACTATTTTTTCAGGACTTTCCCCTGTTTCTGCCATAAGGGCAAACACATCTTTGGCTGTTTTACCGTTAATAACGTTCTGGCTGACAAGTTCCACCAACTTTCCCAAATTTTCCGCCGAAACAGGAGAATCTTTCAAATCCAGTTTTTTCTCGTTCAGCATGGCAAAAAAATCACCCATCAACCAGTTGGCTACTTTTTTCGCATCATGCCCCTTCGCCGCTTTTTCAAAAAAATCAGCCGTTTCTTTGTTTTCACAAATAACAATGGCATCATAAGGAGTCAGTCCGAGCTTTGAAACAAAGCGCTCTTTTTTCTCATCCGGCAATTCGGGAATTTCCTTTCTGACTTGTTCCAGATAATCATCACTCAATACCAACGGTGCCAAATCCGGCTCTGGAAAATAGCGATAATCATGGGCAAACTCTTTTTTGCGCATCACCTTTGTCTGCCCTGTTGACGGATCAAACTGCCTGGTCTCCTGAACAACTTCACCACCGTTCTCATAAACGCCGACATGTCTTCTGGCCTCGTTTTCAATTGCCTGCATAACAAATTTGATACTATTGACATTTTTCATTTCGCAACGGGTACGCAGTTCGTCAGACCCGTAAGGCCGAACGGAAACATTAACGTCGCAGCGCATGGAACCTTCATCCATATTTCCGTCGCAGGTACCGAGATACCGCAAAATGGAACGCAGTTTTTTCAAAAAGGCGCCGGCTTCTTCGGGAGCCCGAAAATCAGGCTTGGTTACAATTTCCATCAACCCTACCCCGGCCCGGTTCAAATCAATAAAACTTTTTTTCGGATCTATGTCATGAATGGATTTCCCGGCATCCTGCTCAATATGCATACGCTCAATTCCGATTGATTTAACACTTCCGTCCGGCAAATCAATCAGAACTTCCCCTTCCCCGACAATCGGATATTTAAACTGCGTAATCTGATATCCCTGCGGCAAATCGGCATAAAAATAATTCTTCCGGGCAAAATTCGAATATTTATTAATCTTTGCCCGCAAACCGATGCCGGTTTTCACCGCCTGATGCACACAGGCTTTGTTCAACGTCGGCAACATCCCGGGCATGCCGGCGTCAACAAAAGAAACATGCTCGTTGGGATCCGCACCGAATTCCGTAGATGCACCGCTGTAAATTTTAGATTCCGAAATAATCTGACAGTGAATTTCCAAACCGCAAACAATTTCCCATTTTCCTTTCGGTGTTTCTATAATAAAATCCGTCATTTTCATTTTCCCGCAAAGTTTATATCTTTTTCCAACACATGAGCCGCTTTCAATATTGTCCCCTCATCAAAAGCCCGGCCTATAAATTGCAGCCCCAAAGGCAACCCTCTGCTGCTCAGCCCCGCCGGAATACTGATTGCGGGAAGTCCTGCCAAATTGACAGAAACAGTAAAAACATCATTCAGCCACATATTAATCGGATTTTCTCTCATGCTTTTATCTCCGATCGGAAAAGCATCCGTCGGCGAAGTCGGTGTTAAAATAACATCACACTTTTTAAAAGCCTCTTCAAAATCATTATGAATCAAACGGCGGACTTTTTGCGCTTTAAGATAATAAGCATCATAATATCCTGCCGACAACACATAAGTACCAATCATAACACGACGTTTAACTTCATTGCCGAACCCTTCCGAACGGGTATTGATATAAAGATCGTCAAGATGTTTTCCCGGCACCCTCAAACCATAACGGATACCGTCATACCGGGCCAGGTTGGAAGACGCTTCTGCCGGCGCAATAATATAATAAACCGCCAGGGCATATTTTGTATGCGGCAGCGAAATCGGAACAATTTCAGCGCCGTGTTCTTTTAAAAGAGCCATTCCGTTATCCCAACAGGCTGCCGCCTCGCTGTTCAAACCTTCGGGACGAAATTCTGCGGGAACACCTATTCTCAAACCTCTGATATCTCCGGTCAGAAACTTCTCAAAATCCGGCACTTCAACCGGTGCCGAAGTTGAATCCTTTGCATCATAACCGCACATACTGTTCAGCAAAAGAGCACAGTCGCGAACATCTTTGGCAATCGGCCCGGCCTGATCCAGCGATGACGCAAAGGCAATAATTCCGTAACGGGAGCAGCGTCCGTAAGTCGGTTTAATTCCGGTAACGCCGCAAAATGCTGAAGGCTGGCGGATTGAACCGCCCGTATCCGTCCCCGTCGCCGCCGCGCACATACCTGCAGCTACGGCCGCGGCGGAACCGCCGGAAGATCCTCCGGCCACCAGATTTTCACTGCTGTTTTTCGCTTTCATCGGATTAACGGCCGGTCCGTAATAAGAAGTTTCATTACTGCCGCCCATGGCAAATTCATCCATATTCAGCTTTCCGAGAACCGAAATCCCGGCATCCAGCAGCTTCTGCGTAACCGTCGATTCATACGGCGGAACAAAACCGTCCAAAATATGCGAACAAGCCGTTGTCCGAATTCCTTTCGTACAAAACAGATCCTTTATCCCCATCGGAATGCCCTGAAGAAAACCGGCGGTTCCTGCGGCATATTTCTTATCCGAAACTTTCGCCTGTTCCAGCGCGATTTCAGGCGTTTCAAGCACATAAGCATTCAGCCCGCGCTTGTTTTCCATTTCCTTAATATAGGCTTCTGTCAGCTCGACTGCAGAAAATTCCTTTTTTTTCAGCCCTTCTTTTGCTTTGGCAATTGTCAACTTCGTTAATTCAGACATCTTTCTCTTCCCGATTTTTTACTCTACAACTTTAGGAACGACAAAATAACCATATTCGGCATCCGGCGCATTGCAAAGAACATCATCGCGCTGATTTCCTTCGCTAACGACGTCATCCCGCAGTGCCAAATGAAACTCATTAACCGATTCCAGAGGTTCGACATTATCCGTATTAACCTCGTTCAGCTGTTCAACCCACTCCAGAATGTCATTAAATTCTTTTTTGGTTTCTTCAATCTTGTCTTCTTCAATTTTCAAACGAGCAAGAAAAGCTATCCGCTTTACAGTTTCCGTATCCACAGCCATATTTATTCCTCTTTCTAATACGTTATTTTAAACGGCGGCAAAATTGTTTCATAATGCAATCTGTCCAGCATTTTAAACATATCTCCGTCAAATCCCATTTCTTTTACAGCCTTATTAACAGATATTTTCTGAGTTCCGCCCATCAGTTCAAGCAGTTTTTGCTGAAAAGTTTTGGCGGCCGGATAATAAAAAACGCTATTTTTCAGCTTAAATTTATCATTCAGCCGTTCATATACCCAATCTGTTGCCGCATCAATACCGCCGATTTCGTCAATCAGCCCGTTTTCTTTCGCCTGCAAACCGGTAAACACGCGCCCCCGCGCCCGGACATCCATTTCTTTCAACGGAATTTTACGAGCCTTGGACGCCGTCCGGACAAAATCCCGATATACATTATCCAGCGACTGGTTAAAAATCATCGCTTCCTGCCGCGAAAACTTATGATTCATGCTTAAAATTCCGGCATTTTTTCCCTGATTGACGCTTTCCCAGTTTACACCGAGCTTTTTCCACAAACCGGCCAACACCATCTTACCGCCAAAAACGCCGATTGACCCCGTAATGCTGGACGGCTCGGCAAAGACGGCATCTCCGGCCAAAGCCGCAAAATATCCTCCTGATGCCGCATAATTCCCCATTGAAACGGCCACGGGAAGCTTATGCTTTTCCTTAAAATGCAAAATGGCATTTCTGATCTCATTGGATGCCTGATAACTTCCGCCGGGAGAATCAATACGCACCACCAGCCCCGTTAAATTTTTAATTTTATCCAACTCTTTCAGATTTTGCAAAAATGTTTCCGCTCCCGTAGAAATATCACCGTTCCAGGGATTAAGATTGCTCACCCCGCCGGTAATGGCGCCGCTGATAACCATATAGGCGATTTTTCCCCTTTCCTCCTCAGGAACATCCTGATTTTGCATCAAAATAAAATAATTTGAAGCACTGAACGATTTCGCACCTGTTTTTTCTTCAAGTCCGCTGATAAATTCCGTTTTAAACGCCAGCTTATCCACCAGCCCTTCTTTCAAAGCGCTTTCGGAAAACAACGGTGCCCGGTCAACCAAATCCCTGACTTTTCTCTTATCCAGCCTTCTGTCAGAGGCAATATCGCTGACAATCGTCTCAAACAACGCACCGCCCAATTTTTTGAGCTCGCTGCGGTATTCTTTGCTCATCTTATTCTGGAGTAACGATGCCGCCGCGTTTTTATATTCGTAACGCACATAGAATTCCGGTTCAATTCCGGCCTTTTGCAACACATCCTTAAAAAAAGGAACCTCTACGCCGATACCCGTCAACCCGATTTCTGAATTCGGCATTAAAGTAATTTCATCAAAAGCCGAGGCCAGATAATATTCCCCCGTGCCGCCTCCGAGAGAACCAAAAGCGTCGGAATAAATATACGCTTTTTTACCGCTTTTCCGAAAATTCTCAATTTCCCGGCGCACGCCTTGAATCTGCGCCACACCAAGCGAAGACATACCGACATTTGCGGCAAGCGCCGTAACTTTTGCATCCTTTGCCGCCCGCCGGATAATTTTTATCAAATCAAAATAAGAAATCGGCGGCACCCCGGACAAATCCCCGACCAGATCATCTGCGCGGACTTCCGGAACAACCGCATCAAAATTAATTGTCAAAAGCATTTTTTCCGGCGTTTCAAAATAAATATTCCGCTCACTGGAAAAATAACCATACACCTGCCAGCATACCCATAAGGCAGCCGCTCCGAAAACCGCCAGAGTATAAACGATTGCTTTTTTCAGCGTTTCTCCCCAATAACGAACCGGTTTAATGCTTTCCTTATTAAAATAATCTTCCATTTTCCGCCTTCAATCTCATTCTTTTCAACAACAAAACCGCCGGAAAAACGACCGGCGGCATTTGCATTCAGATTCCCGGCTATCCCATCAATACCCGGTTAAATATTCTTCTCTGATTAAAAATCCAGCAAAACCTGTCCGGATTCATGTGCATTGTCAAGAGAAACCATACCAATTGAATGATACCCGCAGTCCACATGCACGATTTCGCCGGTAATGGAAGCCCCCAGCGGCGACAACAGCGCCAATGCGGCATTTCCCACTTCTTCCTGGGTAACATTGCGTTTCAGCGGCGCATTCAACTCATTCCAGCGCAAAATTTTCCGAAAATCGCCGATCCCCGAAGCCGCCAACGTCTTAATCGGCCCGGCAGAAACACCGTTCACCCGGACGCCTTGTCTGCCGAGATCAACCGCGGCATAACGAATGGATGCATCCAAAGCGGCCTTGGCAACGCCCATAATATTATAATTCGGCAGCGTCCGCTCCCCCCCCAGATACGTCAGGGCGACAATTGATCCGCCTTCGTTCATAATCGGTGCGGCACAACGACATGCTTCAATAAAAGAATAACAGGAAATATGCATGGTATTAAGAAAATTCGGCAGCGTCGTATCAATGGTACGCCCCTTCAGTTCATTCTTATCCGAAAAAGCAATGGCATGAACAAGAAAATCTATTTTTCCCCATTTTTCGCCCAGCTCTTTAAAACAAGCTTCCACACTGGCGCTGTCTGTTACATCGCATTGAATAAGCACCGGCGGGAAAGCCAGCTGTTCGGCCAGGGGACGAACTCTTTTCTCCAGGGCTTCTCCCTGATAAGAAATGGCTATTTGGGCACCGTTGGCATTCAAAGCCTGAGCAATTCCCCAGGCAATGGACTTATCATTTGCCAAACCCATAATCAGGCCTTTTTTTCCTGCCATTAAAGAAGAGGCTGCTATCATAACATTTTCCTTTGCTTCATAAAAAATATTGAATACATTACAAATTAATGTTACATAATTTATTATAAAATTTAGTTTGGTTTGTAAACACTTTTTTTTGCGAGTTGGTATGTTATTCAAAACAAATTTAAAAAACGCAGTCAAAACAGCCGGAGATTTTTTTTATTTTCTGCTCAGACGAGCCAGAAACGACACTGTTTTCCGGGTATCCGCTTCCTTAAGCTATACATCGCTGATTGCTATTGTACCGCTTTTTGCCATAGGACTTTCCATTTTTTCGGCTTTTCCGTCTTTTGAAAGCATCCGCGGCCAGCTTCAGGAACTGCTGCTGAAAAATCTGGCGCCGGCATTGGGAAGTGAAGTCAGCACATATTTTTCCGATTTTCTCAAAGCTTCGGCCGGATTAACCACCATCGGCGTCATCAGCATTGTCATAACCGCCATCATGCTTCTGTCCACCATTGAAGGCAGCTTTAATTTTATTTTCCGGGTTTCCCGTCCCCGGCACCTGACAACCAAAATCACGCTCTACTGGACAATTATCACGCTGGGGCCGCTGCTTTTGGGAGCCGCCTTTTCCATCCGGGGATATTTTTTCGCGCTGTCCGGACTGTCGCCCGAAAGCTTCAACGCCGGATTTCTTCTGGGAACCATATTGCCGTCATTAATGACCATGCTGGTTATGATGATTATTTACATTTTCGTCCCCAACAAAAAAGTCCGCATCTGCAACGCCGCTGCCGGAGCCGTCGTCGCCATGCTGCTTTTTTCGGTATTGCGGCGGGTTTTCGGCATTGCCGTTTTAACCAGCGCAACCTACCAAACCCTGTACGGAGCCTTGGCGATTATTCCCATTTTTCTCATTTGGATGTACCTGGTCTGGGCCGTTGTCATCTTCGGAGCCGTCGTAACCGCCGCGCTTGAAGATTTTCAGGAAATGGATCGCCGCAGCCTGAACCGGAGCCTCATTCTCAATAGTCCGGAAAAACGTGATTTTGCAAAAAACAGACATAGCCGGAAAAAACTCTTGCAAAAAGAACAAAAATAGTACATTATCTTTTCATAGGATAATTTACAGACATCAGTTGCCTTTTGCCGCTGAAAACAGATAAATTAAACCGGAATGACTATTTGACCATTTTACAAAGAGGATCACAATGGAAAAAGACAAAGCTCTTGACGCCGCCCTCACCCAAATCGAACGCGCTTTCGGCAAAGGGTCGATTATGCGGCTCGGACAGCAGTCCAACATAGATATTGAAGCAATTTCCACCGGCTCGCTCGGGATTGACATCGCCCTCGGCATCGGCGGTCTTCCCAAAGGCCGCATTGTCGAAATCTTCGGCCCCGAAAGCTCGGGCAAAACCACCCTTGCCCTGAGCGTCATTGCCCAATCGCAGAAAAAAGGCGGCACCTGCGCTTTCATCGATGCCGAACACGCACTGGATCCGGCTTATGCAAAAAAAATCGGCGTAGACATCGACAGCTTGCTGATTTCCCAGCCCGATGCCGGCGAACAGGCTCTTGAAATTGCCGACACACTGGTTCGTTCCGGCGCCATTGACGTTCTTGTTGTCGATTCGGTAGCCGCTCTGGTTCCCAAAGCCGAACTTGAAGGAGAAATGGGCGATTCGCATATGGGGTTGCAGGCCAGACTGATGAGTCAGGCGCTGCGTAAACTAACCTCAACAGTCTCCCGCTCCAACACACTGATTATTTTCATCAACCAGATTCGCATGAAAATCGGCGTCATGTTCGGCAATCCCGAAACGACAACCGGCGGCAACGCTCTCAAGTTCTACGCTTCTGTCCGCATGGACATCCGCCGCACCGGTGCCATCAAAGACAAAGACGACGTCATCGGCAGCCAGACTCGGGTTAAAATCGTCAAAAACAAAGTTGCCCCGCCTTTCAAAGTCGTCGATTTCGACATCATGTACGGAGAAGGCATCTCCAAAACCGGAGAATTGCTTGATCTCGGAGTAAAAGCCGGTATTGTTGAAAAAGCCGGCGCCTGGTTTTCCTACAAAGGCGATAAAATCGGCCAGGGAAGAGAAAATGCAAAAATTTTCTTAAAAGAGCATCCTGACATCGCCGATGAAATCGAAAAGAAAATCCGTGCCGATGCCGGTCATCTGACAACGGAAATGATTGGAGACGACGAACCGCCTGTTGCTGAAGGCGAATAAATTTCCTCAAAGCTGAGTTTTACACTCAGCTTTTTTTACGGAACATACCCGAATAAATCGCCCAAACCGCCCCATAAAACATTTTCTGCACATTTCAAACAAAGAAAATAAAAATTTAGACAAATTTATGCTTGACATTTGTCAATCAAAGGAATAACATACTATCTACATTTATACAATTTTCTTTATTATTAACTTTATAAATTAACAAAGTCATGTGTAAAAATCAAAAAATCGCGTGTGAAAAATTGAGTGGAGATTACGTTGCCAGAAAGACAAAAAAACCTCTGGAACGCATCTACACCGTTGTTCTGAACCACAATGCTTCCGGAAAACCTGCAAAAAAAATAAAAACGGAAACGTTCAAACAGGGAATTCCATACCTTGTCTGGGCAAGCAGCATTGACCGGGAAAACGTTTTCATCCGTGATGTCAGAGGTGGAAAAACTGTTCAGGTTCAAGGTGTTGATTGCTTGTTCACCCACGCCGATATCATCGAAATTAACGGCGTTCGCTACAAAGAACAAGCCATTAACGGCATATATCATTACCTGCCGTTAAAAAATTTGAACACCCCGAAAAAGCAGTAATCCAGCCGCTGCTTAAATCTGAAAGACACATCTGAAAACACCCGCCGCATCTTCAAATGCCGCGGGTGTTTCCTTTTTACAACATAAACAAAAAAATTCCTCCTCCCTGGAGAAGGAATTTTCCCGGCGTCCACACACCACACTGGCCGAACTTCACTATTTTTTATCCGAAAACAAACTGTTTTCCAAAGGTTGCGGATTTTGAGCCGCTTCCGCCTGCTGTCTCTGGCGCTCTTCCTGTTGCCGGCGGCTTGCTTCTTGTTGCTGCTTGATAATTTCGGCGTTTTTATCCCATTCGGCCTGCTCTTGAGCACGCTGCGCTTCAATTTCCTGCTGACGTTTGGTTTCTTCTTTCTGTTCGGCTCCGGATACAATTCCCTGTCCGACGCCCATCGCCGTACCGAGAATGCCGCCCAAAACACCGCCGCCGCCCATCGTCGAACCTTCATGCCCGGCATTAAGCGCATCGCTGACCGTTCCGGCGCTCTGTCCGATCTTATCGCTCATACCTCCGATAGTCCCGGTCACGAGCTGACCGCCGCTCTCACTGTTTATCCAGCCTGAAACCAGATTGGAACTTCCGCCGTCTTCACGTTCGTTTGCATTAATATCACGCTGTTGTTCTGTCGCAAAAGTATCCTGCGCACTGTCCGCCACACTGCCGATGCCGCCCAGCACATTGCCTAACCCCGTATTAGCAGCATAACCGATATTGTTCAACGCACCGTAAGCATTGCCGACGGCGCCCAAAATTCCATCAATACCACCGCCGGCGCCTTTAATGGCGTTTTTCAGCACATCGGCATTCTGTTTAATTGTATTAACCGCAGAAGTAGCCGTCTTGACCGTATTATAAGCTCCCCGCACGGTATCAATACCCGATTTGATGGAACCGACCAAATCCTGTTTCCAGTTCCATTTTCTTTTTTCGGCCGTAACGGTTTCTTCCGGAATCTCGCCCTCAAGAATTTTCGTATCACCGCCGCCGGCTGTTCCGTTAATTCCCTGATACCGGCCGCCCAGATAATTTCCATACTGCAAATTCGCGGCAACATTGGTATCACCGGTAAAATACTGAATAAACGGCCCGATCATCGCCAGCAGAAACAACCCGAAAGCTATCGCGGCAAAATGCTTCCAGTTAATTTTGTTAAATATTGCCGCATAAGCAAACGCAATCATTCCAAAACCGGAAATAACATAGGCAATCACCCGCAAATCAATCAAAAACATCAACACTTTGCCACCGCCCCCGGTTGCTTCCTGATTGCCGCCGCCGTTTATTTTATCCTGTTCGTCTCCGGACGCCCCTTCTTCCGTATCAACTCCGGGAACATTCGGTTTTGTGTTGCTCTGCGAATCTTTATTGTCTTTAGAATTATTGTCTTTAGAATTATTGTCTTTAGAATTTGAAGTCGAGGATTTCGTAAACAGGTTGCCCAACGATTTTACTACCTGATCAACTGCCGCCTGCTTAGCTCCGGGAACTTCTGACTCATTAACCTGTACACTGTCTTGTACAGCAAAAAAGCCCGCATTAATTGCGTCAACACGATTTTCATCAGAAATAGCCGTAGATCCGGACTTTGCCACATTATCAATAGATTTCATATAAGCATTCAAATAAATACTATCCATTGGAGAATTTGAGGAAAGAGTATATGTTCCGTCACTGTTTTTTGTCAGTTGTTCAGTATTAAAAGCATACAGAGATACCTGCTGCTCCGACAACGTCCATGTTTGTGCCTGCTGCGCCCAAGCGCTTCCGCCCCATAAAATCAGGGTCACAAACAATCCTGCAAACAAAAGCACCAAACGATTGCGCATCATGATAACCTCCCTGACAAGCAGGCGGATTCCGCCCTTATAATACCCCTTAATTTATAATACCGTTTTTTCTATCCGAAGACAACCTTTTTCAAGCGCCGTAACAAAAAATTCACATAAGGAAACAAAAACTGAAAATAAAAAAAGAAAACTTTTTCAAACGGATACACTGCCGCTAAAAACCATTCCCCGCAGCAAATCCGCTGCCGGCATGATTTTTTTGCCCTGCCGTTGAATTTTAAGAATATTCAACGCCCGACCGTCTCCGCAGGCAATCAGCAGCCTGCCGCCGTTTTCCAGAAACTGCCCCGGCCTTCCCTGGCCGGACGCAACTTCAGCCAGATAAACCTTAAACCGTTCGCCGCCATATTCAAAATAAGTCGCCGGATAAGGATTAAAAGCTCGGATTTTACGTTCCAAAACTTCTGCGGACAAAGCAAAATCCAACCGGCTTTCCGACTTATCTATCTTGGCGGCATAACAACTTAGCGCATCATCCTGTTTTTGCGGTTGAATATTTTGCAAATTCCGCAACGTCCGGATAATCAAATCCGCCCCCAGCGCCGCCAACTCATTATGAAGCATTTCTCCGGTGGTTTCCGAAGTAATCGGCACACAGCCTTTCATCAGCATATCGCCGGTATCCAAACCTTCAGCCACCTGCATAATCGTAACGCCGCTTTCTCTGTCGCCGGCCTCAATAGCACGCTGAATCGGCGCGGCTCCCCGCCACCGCGGCAAAAGAGAAGCATGAATGTTCAAACATCCGTAAGGAAAAGCCTCCAACACCGCTTTGGGCAAAATCAAACCATATGCGGCCACGACGGCGGCATCAGCATTCAAGCCCCGCAGATTGGCCTGCTCTTTTTCGTCACGCAAAGTTTTGGGCGTCCGCACATCAATACCATGTGCCTCGGCAAACACATGCACCGGAGATTTTGTCAGTTTATTTCCTCTCCCTGCTTCTTTGGGAGCCTGCGTATAAACACAAACCACCTCATGCTCCCGGATTAAAGCTTCCAAAGCCGGCAGGGCAAAATCCGGCGTTCCCATAAAAACAATCTTCATTCGGCGTCTCCCCTGTAACCCCCTTTATTCTTCCTCTGAACGGCGGGCTTTTTCTTCCTTGCGCATTTTTTTCAACAACATTTCTCTTTTCAGCCGGCTGATGCGGTCTATATACAAAATCCCGTCCAAATGATCAATTTCATGCTGCAAAACGATTGCCAGAAAATCATCTGCCATAATTTCCTTCGGACAACCGTCATAATCAAGATACCGCACTTTCACCGCAGCATAGCGCTCAACATCCGCATGCTGTCCGGGCACGGAAAGGCAGCCTTCGCTTCCGACGATGCGCTCATCCGAAACCCAGATGATTTCCGGATTGACAAAATAACGCGGCCTGCCCGGCCCGCCTTTTTCCGGTTGTTCATAATCAATCACCAAAATACGTTTTGACACACCGACCTGAGGCGCCGCAAGACCGACGCCGGCATCTGCATACATTGTCTCCAGCATATCGTCAAGCAGCTGACGGATATCATCATCCACCGCCTCAACCGGTTCGGCTTTTTTTTTCAAAACCGGATGCGGATAAGTATAAAGTTTCAATTTAGTCATAAGCTAAAAATCTTCCCTGACTTCCTGCGACTTGGCAATTTTATCCAAAAGCGCATTAACCATTTTGGGTTCTTTCTTCGAAAAGAAGGCATATGCCAAATCAACATATTCCTTAATAATGATTTTCATATCAATATCGTGCGTATTAAAAATTTCATAAACGGCACACAACAGCAAAGCCTGTAAAGTTCCGTTCATCCGCTCAAAAGAATACCCTTCGGCCAGATAAAGGGAAAGACTTTTTTCCAACGCCTCCTTGTTTTTTTGCACACCGCGGACAATTTCCGTAAAATACGCCTTGTCCATCTCAGATACTTCAACCAGTTCTTCAGTCGAAGTCTGCGGATTTTCATCAATCACAAAACGTCCGACTTTTCCATCCGTAAAATCCTTAACAACTTCGTCAACCGGCAGCTGCCCGTAAGCAATCATATAAGTTGCCTGCACGGCGGCCAACCGGGATTCCGTTTTCATTCTGATTTTTTCCGAAACAAATTTTGCCATAATTTTCCCTCAGTTTTTTTCGTTCAAAGCGCTGTCAAACACCTCCGGCTTGGCCAGATGGTCGATTGTTTCCACAAAATCCTCAAAATCCTTCACCTCGCGAAAATCCTTATAAACCGAAGCAAAGCGGATATATGCAATATGGTCGAGATGAGCCAGCGTCTCCATCACATACTCGCCGATAGCCCGGGATTGTATTTCGCCTTCACCCGAAAGCTCCAGCCGGCGCTGAATGGAATTGACAATTTTTTCCACCCTTTCTTCATCGACCGGACGTTTTCTGAGTGCCAGCGAAATGGATCTGGCCAGTTTATCTCTGTCAAACGGCACTTTTTCGCCGTTTTTCTTAACCACCGTCAAATCCCGGAGCTGAACCCGTTCATAAGTCGTAAAACGCGACCCGCATTCCGGACACTCGCGTCGGCGGCGGATTGACGTATTATCGTCGGCATTGCGCGAATCCTTAACCTGCGTATCGTCGCAACCGCAAAACGGACACTTCATTTTTCACATTTCCCTTTTTGAATAAGTTCTTCAGCCACCTGATACAGTTTTGAAGAATATCTTGCTCCTTTTATAAGGACAATATCATTATTTTGCAACAGGTTATTTAACAAAAATTCATCCAAACCGTCCTTATTTTCAAAAAAATAGCTTTTCTGAGAAGGTGAAAGCTGCGCCAGCATGTCTTTTGTTTCCGGACAAACACCAATTACAATGTCTACATCTGCCTCTCGAAGCGCTTCTCCGATTTCGGCATGTCTGTCCCGGGACGCATGACCAAGTTCCGCCATTTTTCCCAAAACGGCAATTTTGCGCCCGCCGTTCATTTTTTTCATCCGGCTCAAATTCTGAATAGCAAATTTCACGGCTTCCGGCTGCCCGGAATAACTGTCGTCAATCAGAACATATTCCCCGCCGCCGGGCAAAGCAAGCCTCAACTTTTGCCCCCGGCCTGGAAGAGAACCGAACGCCGCCAGACAACCGGCTGCATCCTGTACGTCAAGCCCGAGACAATCCGCAACGCTCAAAGCACACAACGCGTTATACACATGATGTTCTCCGCTTTCCTTCAACTTAAAATCGAGTTTTTTTCCGCCGATAACGGCTCTGACCCGGCATCCTTCCGCTTCCCCGCATACCTCGGGTTCATTCACGCTGCCGAACAGCACAACCTTTGCTTTTCGTTCATCAGCCCGGGCGACCAGCAAATCGGCATAATTTGTATCTCCGTTGATAATTGCCGTTCCGCCCTCCGCCAGCCCCTCAAAAATTTCGGCTTTAGCTTCGGCTATGCCTTTAAAATTTTCAAAAAATTCAATATGCATCGGATAAACATTTGTAACCACGGCAATATCCGGCCGCACATACGACGTCAGCCGTGAAATTTCGCCTCTGGCGCTCATCCCCATTTCCACAACGGCATAATCAGCGCTGGCGTTAATATTGCACAA
This sequence comes from uncultured Pseudomonadota bacterium, assembly GCA_949289935.1. Taxonomy (GTDB): domain Bacteria; phylum Pseudomonadota; class Alphaproteobacteria; order RF32; family CAG-239; genus HGM16780. The sequence goes on from CASEQD010000017.1 coordinate 18,402, forward strand.
AGTCTCGGGCACACCGACAAAATTATTATGATTTCCATCTGTAGCATAAACATCGGCAAATTTTTCAAGCAAAAACTTAATTTCTTCCTTGGTTGTGGTTTTTCCGGCGCTTCCGGTCAGGCCGATAACTTTTCCCTTAAATCTGGAACGGTTATAAGCGCCGATTCGCCCGTATGCTTCCAGCGTATCCGGCACCACAATCTGCCGCACGGCCGGCACTTCCGGATTCAAACGGCTGACCAAAACCAGCGGGCAGCTTTTTTTTTCAATCACTTCTTTAACAAAATCATGCCCGTCGAAATGCGCCCCTTTCAAAGCGACGAACAAACTTTCCCGCCCGGCTTTCCGGCTGTCGGTTACAACATCCTTTATATCGGCGTCAAGCACATTCGACGGCGAATAGACAATTTCCGCAATCTTTTTAGAACTGATGCTTTCCATTTTTTCTCCTCTGACAACAACAAACCATTTACATATCAAAAAAAAATAAATTTTGTGTTTAAATTCTGTTGCAAAATAAAAATTAAATGATATATTTTGTCTAATCTTTATATTATTTATCAATTTTTATGTTAAATTTAAATTTTTGTATTATGAAAAAGTTATTATTATTCAACAACGCCTTTATGGCTGCCCTTGTGGCAGTAGTGAGTGTTCTCTTGTTTTCCTGCGGCGGAAAAAGCAATGGAAATGTTAATGAAAATGTTTCAGAAGCCATTGAAATATCGGAAAACAAAGTCTTGGTTATTCCCACGGACGATTTGTCCTCTGCAACTTTCAGCAGCGGTCTGTTCGGCGGAAGTGAATTCAGCTGCATGGCTTTCGGACAAAGGAAGGTCATCCGGCTGAAAGAATCATACGATTTGGGACAATTCGACGATTGCACCGTCTCTTTAACTGACGAAAACGGCCAAAAGAAAATCAAACCGCTTGATGTCTACGAGGTTGATGCTTTTACGCAGGGAGTTGTCCTGGCAAAAGACATAAAAGGAATTACGCTGAAAAAACGGAACGGTAAAGACTTAACCATTCTGCTCTGGAAGCGAGACTCATTTTGGGCGAACCGCACCAAATTCGACTGCGGCCGGCACAACACATTGGCTCGTTTCATCAGCGGCAAAAAATTTGTTTCCAGTGAACTGGTTGTCAGCACCGATGAAGTAAGAGGAGTCTATCGCGGTTTTCTGCTGCCGGTTTTCCTGCCTGATAAAGATGCGGATAATTCGCTTGTTGTGGAAGACAACTTTGAAAAATTTAAAAATTTCAAAGGCCTCCAGCCTCAAAACGACACAACCATCGTTTTCTGCAGCCAGGGTTATATTCCGCAAATTGAATGCGTTCCGGACGGTAACGGCGGAAGCTATATTACCATCTATAATGCTCGAAAAATCGGCGAAAGCCTCAATATAAACGTCGGTGCCGAATACGACTATACGCCAAAAGAGGTTTTTAATGATGTAAACGAATTATGGTACAAAAAAGAACTCGTTGCCGGAGCCGCCTTTTGTCTCCCCAACGGAAAGGTTTTAACCATCATCCAGTCCAGCGGACAAATATTCAATTTTGCGCCTGATAGATGGGATGAAACTTTAATACAAGCCAGTTCTCCCAAATTTAATCCTTTTAACTTAAATTTCCGGGTTATAGTTTTTTTCAAAAAAGACTATAAAAACAGATTGATAATACCTGCTTATCTCCCGAAAAATTAAAACACTCTGAAAAAACCGCAGATATGCCTGCGGTTTTTTTACGCTCCTCCAATATCCCGACTCTACGGCTTACCTTTCAAAAAACGCCTTGCCTCTTTTATTTTGGCTTTCAGCATTTTCTTTTTGGCGGCATAATGCTTTCTCATCCTGCCAAACGTCAAATTCGCCAGCAACCGGCAGCGAAAATAATTAAATCTGTTTTTCGAATAATTAGCAACATTCCGCACCACCGCCGCACAAACATCCGCCTGCTGCACAACATTTTGCGTAAGCCTGAGATTTTTATATAAAATCTCCTCATAAAAAGGCGTTTGCCGCGCATACTTCCACCAACATTCCGCCTTGTCAAGCGCCGGATTCAACCAGGGCTTGAAATTTCTCCCGGTAAAATGCATAATATACGGATCGCGCAATGCTTTTTCATAATCTTTGTTATAAGGCTCTCCGATAGAAACCATATAACCCGGATCCGCCGACATGGCGCCCAGCGTAAAATTCCAGTTCTGCGGCAAAAAACCGACATGTCCCTCACAAACAACATTAAGAATGCACTGATCGACATACCACGGATTTTTTATCTCGGCCAGCTTATCCAAAAGCTTCCGCGTAATATTGTCCTGCCTCATTTTTTTCAAATTCAGCAGCATCAAACCGGCGTTAAAATAATTCTCATGTTTCTTTAATTTCAACACATTATAAAGATAAGCCGAAATTTTTGCCGGATTTTTATTAAACATCCGCAGCAAATCCAGGTCTCTGACGGCCAGCAGATAATCATCCCGCACTTTCCGGTCATACAATTCGGCCGCATCTTTCAAAACCACCGTATCACAATCCACATAAACCAGCTTGTCCGCATCCGGAAAAATCTCCGGCAGAAAAAAGCGATAATAGGTTGAAATCGTAAAATGCCCCCTGAGGGTAAAGACATCCAAAGATATTCCTTCCAAAAACCGGCTCATGTCAACAAAACTGATTTCAAAATTCCGAAACTCGTTTTTCATCTGCAAAATCTTGTTTTTATGCACAGCGGATATCCCGCCGTCCAACACCGAAACGCAATATTTTCTGTCCTCGTTTGCGTTTTTCATCAAAGAATAGAGGCAAACGCCCAGACATCCGGCATAATTATCGTCTGCCGACATCACGACGGAAACACAATTTTCATCAGCCATAGTTCATTTCTCCCGACTATTTGTAATAGCAATATTTTCTCAATTCTTTTTCAATAAACGAAATTTCATCCTGCTTGGGATAAGACCGATAAAGCCCGACATTCTGCTTTGAAACTTCCGGATTAAAATATTCCCGCCGGTGGATGTGGTTGACTTCTTTTATCCCGGTAAAATCATTAATAACGGCTGAAACCTCGTCATAATTCAAAACAAAATCCTCAAAACGAACCAGCAGCCGGTTCGGATGCGGCGCAGCTTCCACATATGCCGGCGTTCCCCGGTGATAATACCATTTGACAAAGTCCGCCGGATTTTTCGGCATCCACGGCTCATTCCGGGCAATTCCCGTAACATAAACATCCCGCGGATCGCGATAAACGCATATCTGCCTGAAATCCCTGAAATATTGCAGTTTCTTTTCCGTCTCAGGCTTGCTGTTGGTCAAAATCTGATCGCAAACCAAAAAATCTTTTGACTCTATCGAACGCAGAAACTTGGTAATATACTCTCTGGCAATCGCCCGATATTCCTCAACGGACAAATCTTTCAGATAATAAATATAAGGAGCGGACGGACTTCCCTGCACCAAAGGGCTCGCCAAATTGGCATATGCTTTTCTCGTGGTTGAAAAATTCAAATAATACATGCCTTCAAAACCGCTCCTGGCCCTGATTTTCAAATCCACGATTTTATCAACGAATTCCCGGGTTATTTCCCAAAAATAATCTGTATAAATAATGCCTTTGCGATACCAATATTCCACAACATGCAAAAACATCTTAACCGCAAAATTATCATGAAAATATTGAGCGGAACCAAAATATTTTTCCAAATCAAAAACGCCGCCCACACAACGGATAAAATCGATTTCACTTATTGATGTGTCAAATTTTTTAACCAAACCGGAATAATCCGGATCATAAAAACCCAGACAGGTGGAATTGTCAAATTCCGAAAAATAATCCAGCAGCGTCCCGCTTCCGCTGTGCCCGAAACCGGTCGGACAAACCAAAACCTTATAAGTTGACTTCGGCGGATTAAACGGCACATGATACGGCTGCAGCACAGGCGCCGGCGCTTTAACTGCCGCTGCCGGCACAATCATCCGAACCTCAGGCTTTTTCCGCCGTCTTTTTATTTTAACTTTCAGCCCCAAAAAGTTTATAATTTTATGCCTCTTATCCGGTGAATTTTTAACCGAAAATATCCTCTCGCAAAAATTCAACCGATGTTCTCTGCCTGACAACATTCCTGTTGCAAAAACATTATACAAACATGTATTTCTATACCGTTTGATTAATTTTTTTAACAACTGGGATTTTTCGGCATCAGCCTTGCTTTTATACAAATCGGAAAAACTGGCGCACCATCCGTTCAACCATCTCAGATTACTTGCAACAAAAGAACAAACAACTCTTTCCGGTAAACCGGATTTATATAAAATATCCGCTGCTTCTTCAAAAAGAACAAATATATCATTATAATATTTGCTCCAAATCTTTGAACTTGAATTAGGAATATCAACATAATTGTACAAATATTCTTTTAAAATATATAAAGATGGATTTGCAGCAATTAACTTGCTCCTGAATAAAAAATCTTCAAATGCTTTTCTTTCTCCGAACTTTATCTCATTTTTTTTAAGAAACTCGGTATTATACATCATATACCAAGCTTCTCTTCCAAAATTACAAACAATACTATAACAATCGCTTACCAATGTTTTTTTAGAAGTAGCAAAACCTTTCAAAATATTTTTTGGCGTAACGACACCATCCCTGACCAGATTATAATCAAAAATCACACAATCTGCTTTTTCACTTTTCGCTGTTTCAAACAACTTTTCACAAGCATCCAAACACAAATAATCATCAGCATCAACAAACATTATATATTCACCGGAAACAACTTCCATCCCCTTGTTTCTGGCTTTACCCTGCCCTGAATTATTTTGTGTTTTGACAATAATCCGGGAATCTTTTTCGGCATACGATTTGAGAATATCCGGGCTGCTGTCCGTAGAACCGTCGTCAACACAAATAATTTCTATATTTTTCAAAGTCTGGTTAACCACACTGTCCAGACATTGTTTCAAATATTTTTCAACATTATAAACGGGAATAATAACAGATACGTCAACCATTTTTCTCTCCTTGTCAAACGCTCAAAATTTTGATTAAGTCTTCCCTGCTCAGTTTTTTCGGATTGTTTTCCAGCCTTTCCGGATTGACGTTTTCAACCAGTTCGTCAAGATTGCCGACATTCAGTTTTTTCAAGTCGGTCTCCAAACCGGTCTTTTCCATCAGGTTATGAAAATATGACGAAACTTCTTCCCGGCTGATTCTCATTGCCTCAAGCACCGGGCGAACATCAACGGCTTCCATGTTGCACAAAAAAAGCCCGCTGATGGACAAAGCCACCGCATGCCCGTGGGGAATACCGTATTTTGATGTCAAAACATAAGACAACGCATGAGCGGCCGTCGTTCGGCTGATATTTATGGCTTTCCCGGACAAATGCGCGGCCAAAGCCATTTTCTCATTGGCTTTTTGCTCATCCGACAAAACCGCTTCAAGCAAAAATTCCCGGCATAGAGCTACCGCCTCAAGCGCATATTTCCGGCTCTCCTGCGTTGCCCTTTTCGCCCAGAAAGACTCTATTGCCTGACAATAAGCGTCCATGGCGCAGGAAGCCTTCAGATAAACCGGCGCATCTTCCGAAAACCGGGAATCAACCAAAGCAAAATCAGGCAAAAGACTTTGGTCATCAAGCGATGTCTTCTGCCCTTTGACATAAACAACGGCAAACTGCGTCGCCTCGCTGCCCGTCCCCGCCGTCGTCGGAACCGCCATCAGGGAAATACGTTCGCCCCTGAAAAAGCGGAACGCCTTCGCAAAATCAATCACGCTGCCGCCGCCGACGGCAATTATGGCGTCAAAATGCGCCCGGCATTTTTCCAACGCACGCTCAATCTCCTCTTTTTTGGGATTCGGCGAAAAATCATTATACAGGCAACAATCTTTTTCCGCCAAAAAAGGAACAATTTTTGAAGACAGCTTCCGCCACGAAGCTTTTCCGCAAAACAACAAAAGCTTCTTTTTCCCTTCCAAACACAACGGTAGCTTCTCTATGGCACCCCGGTAAACAAAACTCTGCTGCATCAGCCTGCCTTTACCTCATTCATAAACAACGCTTTGTTTTCCTGCGGTTTTTCTTTCGGCCGCCCCAAATCCGGACGCGCACCTTTCTTTACCTTGATTTCCAGAAACGCCGGTCCTCCGGTGTTTGCAAATTCGTCAAAAACATCTCTCAATTCCTGTTCATTTCGAACCGTCCGCGCAAAACAATATCCCACGGAGCGCGCCCATGCCACAAAATCTATGCCGCCGCATACGGTCGGCTGCCCGCCGACGCTGTCATGCGCCGCGTTATTAAAAACAATATGCCTGAAATTCTCCGGCTTAAGAGAACAAACAACCGCCGCAGCGCCCATATGCATCAAAACCGCACCGTCGCCGTCAAAACAATAAACTTTTCTTTGCGGCTTTTGCAGGGCAATGCCCAAGGCAATGGAAGAACTGTGCCCCATTGAGCCGACTGTCAGAAAATCATTCTGATGCCCGCTTCCCGCTTTCTCACGGATTTCATAAAGTTCCCGCGAAATCATCCCCGTCGTCGATACAACCAGCGCCTCCCGCCCGATGAGCGAAACCACGCCGGCAATAGCGTCTTCCCTGCTGAAATCCGAACAATCAGCATAAACTCTGTTTAATTTATATTTGTCAAAAGTCCCCTTGCGGACAATCAAAGTATAAGGCTTGTTTGTCTGCCTGATATACGAAACCGCTTTGTTCACATCGGCAACATCATTCAAAACGCGGTTTTCAATCCCCATCGCCTCCAGCAAGGGAACGGTAGCTTTTCCCTGCTTCACATGCTGCGGCTCGTCTTTAACGCCGGGCTCGCCGCGCCATCCGATAACCAAAAGCATCGGAATTTTATAAACTTCCTCATCCGCCAGCGAAAGGAGAGGATTAACGCAGTTTCCAAGACCTGAATTTTGCATATAAACGCAAGCCGGTTCACCTGTTGCCAGATAATAACCGCAGGCCAGAGCCGTTGCATTTCCTTCATTGGCGGTTATGATATTTTCCCCATCCGGCAAATTATCTGACAGATAAGCGCAAAAATCCTTCAACAAACTGTCCGGCACGCCGCAAAAAAAGCGAATTCCGTTCCGCGCCAGTTCTGCGCAAAAATCACTTGCGTTCAATGACTTTTCCTCCCGGAATAAGGTTGATGATTTCCCTGATGGACATACAATATTCTTCAGACGCTTCCTTGGCCCGGTGATGTTCCAAAATGGAGCGTGCGGTTTTCACCATCGCCGGATAAGCCGCCCGCAACAGCTGATTGGCATAAATCACCATATTAATGTTGTTTTCGACCAGCTCTTCTTCCGTCACATATGCATAGGAAGACGGCACGACAACCAGCGGCTTACGGTCGGGAAGCTGATTATAAATCTTTGTAAATTCTTTGATTTCGTCAAACATTTTAGAACGCGAATGAATCATAATCCCGTCGGCGCCGGCTTTTAAATAAGCCTTGGCCCGGGCAACGGCATCATCCATCCCCTGCTCGAGAATCAGACTCTCGATTCGGGCAATAATCATAAAATTATCCGTAACCTGGCTGGCTTTTCCCGAAGCAATCTTGTGGCAGAAATTCTCTATACTGTCCTGCTCCTGCTTAACTTCCGTACCAAACAGCGAATTTTTCTTCAAACCGACTTTATCCTCGATAATAATCGCCGAAACGCCGAGTCTTTCGAGTTCTCGAACCGTAAAAACAAAATGCTCGGCCGGACCGCCGCTGTCTCCGTCATAAATAATCGGCTTGGTCGTAACATCCAAAATTTCACTCAAGGCGGCAATCCGCGTCGACGCATCCAGAAAACCGTTGTCAGGCTTTGCTTTTGCCGTCGCCTGCGTCAACGAACTGATCCACAAAGCGTCAAATTCTTCCTGTCTGCCGTCACGGCTGACCTGGGTTTGCTCAACAATCAGAGCGCTCAAACCGTTGTGCGCCTCCATCACGCGGACAATATCTTTCGATTCCAGCAAACGCCGCAATCTTTTGGAACGGATTTCGGGAGTCACACCGATTTCCTTTAACACCTTGTTCAACTGCGTTGACGAAATTCCTTCCGTATAAGGAACCTCAACCAATTGCCCGTTCCATTCTTTCAAAACCTCAATAATTTTCTGCCGCGTTTCTTTTTGAACGCCTGTTTTCCAGTCATCGCCATGCACAACATAATCCGGCTTTATCCTCCTCAAATTCGGCACATAATCCAGCGTTTCCTGAGGAATAACCGAAGTAACGCCCTTAATATTTTCAACCACGGTTTTTCTTTGTTCCCAGCTCATGAACGGCAAACGTTTATAACTCGCAATCGCCTTGTCCGTCAGCAAACCGACAATAACTTCATCACCCAGCCGACGCGCATGTTCAATAATATTCAAATGTCCGGGATGAACCAAATCCGCGCTCATGCCCACATACACTTTTGTCATTTTTCAACCTCCCGATAATTAAATTTCTTTTTTCTGATAAAACCGTAAATCGTACCGACGCTGATGTTCAAACGGCGGGAAATTTCTGCTTTGGAACATTTCTGAAGTAAAAGTTTTTTCAATTCTTCTTCCTTGTCCGACCAGACATATTTTTTGTTCCGATACCCTTCCCTGCGGCCGAGTTTGCAGCCGCTCAGACGCTTCTTGTCCAGCGCATTGCGCGTAACAACCGAAAGCATGCTGCGGCGGAGACGCTGCACCGCATCCATGGCGTCAAACAAACTTTCGGATTTTTGCCCGGGCTCAATAATAAAATTTTCTTTTATGCTGATTACTTTAAAATTTTTGGCGGAAAGGATTCGCAAATTTTTCATAATTGTTTCAAAACGGCAGCCCAGACAAACGATATCGGCCAACAACAAAACATGTTCCCCCGCCTGAAAATTATCCGCCAGTTTCCGGATGTCGTTCCCGGAAAAAAACACATCAACGGCACAACCGACCCCTCCGGCATATTGCTCAATAACCTGCCTTTGTTTTTCCATGCTGATATTTTTACCGCAACTATCCAGATAAGCTATAACCATATGACCGACAGTCCTTCCGGCACAAACCGGACTATACAAAAATCTCCGTTTGTGAATACACAGCTCTCTGTTCTTTCAACAAATACAAAAAAGATTGAAAAATCTAAAATTATGATTGTAATCTGTTTCTTTTGTTGTTATAAAGATGCCTGTATAAAATAAACGGAGATTTTTGCACATTAATGGCAGTATCCTTCTCAAAAAAAAGATTTCTTTTCTCAATGAAAAGAAATCTTTAAATATAAATCTGCTTTAAGTTAATTTAAATTTCTTTGCATATAGCGATGAACAGTCAGCCAGGAACAACTTAAATTTCGTGCAATTTCGGCTTTTGATACACCTTTTTTCAACAATTTCACCAACCTGTCATGCTGTTTTTGAAGTTTTTGATAAGATGAGCCATACGGCCGGCCGAGGTGCCTGCCTTCGTCTTTAAGACGCTGAAGTGAAATTTTGGTTCTTTCGGAAATCAGCTGTCGTTCAATTTCACTTGCCAGACTAAAAGCAAAAGCCAAAACTTTAGACTGTATGTCAGCGCCCAGACGATAATTTTCTTTCAAAGTCCAAATCTGACAATCCTTTTCCAGACATTCTTGCAAAATTCCCATAACTTCGAGCAAATTGCGTCCCAGACGCGAAAGCTCGGTTGCAATCAGGATATCGCCTTTTTTGAGTTTTTTTAAGATTTTTCCCAGTCGGCGTTCATGCAAAGGCTTGCGGGAAGAAATAATTTCTTCAACCCATTTGTCCACCGTCAAATTATTTTTCGCGGTAAAAACTTCAATTTCGTGATGCTGGTTTTCAGTATGTTGGTGGTCTGTACTGACCCGAATATATCCGTATATCATTAAGTTAGTCCTCATAAATAGTTATAAAACTACATACAAGAACAAATTAAGCCTCAAAAATAAAGCCTGTCCGCCTCCAACATTATACAAAAATCTTCATTTATTTGTTACATTGATAACGACATCATATATGTTTTATTTCTATTTTCAAGATAAATTTTTTATTTCTGCAAAACATTGTTATCTAAACATTTTTTATGCTTTTATAATGGGTTATCAAAATTTTCTTCATAAATGAAGATTTATGTATATTGCAGATTCGACATGTTCATAGGCTACATACGGCAAAATGAAAACAAAACAGAGCAGATGTATCAATATCAGCTCATACAGTCCTTTGCTAAAGAACTCGGAATAAAGCTCGATTGCATTTATTCAGATTATGCTTTTGCCAACATCAAAGAGATAATTTTTCCCGGCGCTGAAGGCGTTATCATATACAATATAAGCGCATTAGGCGCCGGTTTGGCGGAAATTAAAGACAATCTGCTCTTCTGCCGCAAACACAAATTGCAAATTCATTCCGTTGAAGACGGTTACCATTTTGATGAAAACAATCTGACCGCAGACTTTTTTAAAGGTGTTGATGTTGCCATAAACGTCCGCAGCAATCTCATATCCCAAAACGTAAAAAAAGTCTTAAAACAAAGAAAAGATGAAGGCATCAAACTCGGCCGTCCGACAGGCGCCCTCGGCAAAAAGCGCCTTGAAGGCAAAGAAATCGAAATTCGCAGACTTTTGGCGCAAAAAGTAAGCAAAACCGAAATAGCCCGCCGCTTCAAAGTCACCCGCAACACCGTATTCAACTTCGTTAAAAGAAACGGATTGGAACAAAATTCAAACAATGAAATTAATGAGTAATTATCATGCTGCTGGATAAAATCAAACAGAAAATAAATAAAGCTGAAATCGTCTCTTTTGACATCTTCGACACACTTCTGGTACGGCCATATTGCAAACCTGCTGACTTGTTTGAACATATCGGACGCGTCAAAAACATGCCGTTTTTCGCAATATCGCGGCAAGCAACGGAACACGAAACCAGAATGGAAACCACGAACAAAGAAGATATAACTCTTGATGAAATATATCAAAATATTGACGATGTTTTTAAACCTTTCCGTAAAATAGAAACCGATTGGGAAGAAATGGTGCTTCGAGCCAATCCGGAATTAAAACAGGTATATGACTATGCCTTATCGCAAAATAAAAAAATAATCATCGCCTCCGACATGTATCTGCCGACGGAATTTCTGGTTGAGATATTAAAGAAAAACAGGTTCGACGGATGGGAAAAAATCTATATCTCGGGAGACATCGGTTTAACCAAAGCATCCGGAAACCTGTTTAAAAAAATCATTGAAGAATTTGCACCAATCCCTGCCGAAAAAATTTTACATATCGGCGACAACAGACATTCCGATTATATAATGCCGAAAAAATCCGGGATTAAAAGCATCTTATGCCAGTCAATCATAAGCCTGTTTTTGGCTGAGAACAAAAATCTGTCTTTTTTATATGATGAAGCAAAATATAATTTGGGACTTTCCGTTTTATTATCTGTTTTGGCATATCGTTGGCAAATAAAGCGCTGCAACGGTCAAAAAACTTCCGATTACTGGAAGGAATTGGGATATTTGTATGCCGGACCTTTGGCCTATGGCTATTGCCGTTTTATAGAAGATGTAGCCAAAGAACAAAAACTTGATTTTTTGGGTTTTATAGCCCGGGACGGATATACTTTGCAAAAAGTCTTCAACCGCCTTTGTCCCGAAATTAAAACCGCATATGTTTATGCGCCGAGATTTTTAAATCTGGTTTGCCGCCTTGACTACAGCCGCGGCAATAAAGACCAAACCGGCGCCATCATTGAATATTTTTCAAAAAACAATAAAAACATCCGCAAACTTTTAAATGACCGAGCCCCTCAAAAGGCCAAAGAACAACACCTGTTCATACAGAAAAATAAAAATTTATTTATTGCCGACGCCCAAAAGAACATGGAAAACTACAAAAGATATATAAATTCCATAATCCCGGATAGCGGCAAAATCGGAATCATAGATACAATAACCGGCGAATTCTCCGCTCAAAAGCTTTTGGAAGCAGCTCTCGGCAAAAACATTCACGGAATATACTGGTCAGTATTGCTTCAGGCCTTTCAACAATTGTATGACAGAAGCTGTTTCATCAATAAAAAAACGTACCAGCATGACGCCTCTGTTTATACAAAGAATTGGAATTTTATCGAATTTTTACTCACAAGTCCGGAATATCCCATAAAAAACATGGATAGCAATGGAAAACCCGTTTACACCGACACCCCTGACGAAGCGGAAAAATACCGCGCCCGGATATATCCGGATATTTCGGAAGGCGCCGTTCAATTTACCAAAGACATCCAGACTGTTTTCGGAAATAATGATATATTTTTAGACGGGAAAACCTTAGTCAAATATATTAATAATTTTATCGATTACCCGCAACCGCTTGATATTCAAAAAATGTTAGAAATCAAATTTGGTTTGGACAGCAATCACCTGAATTATGTTCCGTTGTTTGCAGACAAAATCCCCTTAAAAGAATATTTATGCCACCCCAAACAAACCATGAAACGTATTAAACGTGTAATCTGGCAAACACCCGCACAATCTTTGTTCACATGTTTTATGAAACCCTTAAGCATCCGAACCAAAGGAATAAAACAAATAGAAATATCTTGTTTTCCCTGCCTGGCAAAACAATATTTCACGGCAGTTTTGAACATTTCTTCAACCTGCCGCTACAAATTCATCATCGGTCATAAATAAAAAAGGAAGGAAATAAAAATGAAACCTGTAATTGTTGCTGAAATTGGTTGCAATCATAAGGGAGATTTATCAATCGCCCATAAAATGATTAAATTATTGGGAACATTTAAGCTGCTGAACGAAAATGCATACATTGACGTTGTAAAATTTCAAAAAAGAACAAATAAAGAGCTGTTAAGTCCCGAAGAATATAATGCACCCCATCCTCATCCCGAAAACAGTTATGGCAAAACTTACGGAGAACATCGGGAATTTTTGGAATTTAACTTAGAACAAAACAAACAATTAAAAAAATGGTGTGAAGAAGAAGGCTTAATTTACTCAACATCAACCTGGGATTTAACCGCGGCAAAAGAAATTGTATCTCTAAACCCAAAAATGATTAAAGTTCCATCCGCCAGCAACTTAAATTTTCCGATGCTTCAATATCTGAGAGATAATTACACGGGAGAAATTCATCTTTCTTTCGGAATGACCAGTCATGAAGAAGAACAGAAGATTATTGCCTTTTTCAAAGAAAAAAACAGAGCAAAAGATTTAGTTATTTATGCCTGTACATCAGGTTATCCGGTTCCTTTTGAGGATATATGCCTGCTTGAGATTAAAAGGCTGAAAGAAGCTTACGGAAAAGACGTAAAAGCAATAGGATTTTCAGGGCATCATTTGGGAATAGCCGTTGATATTGCAGCCTTAGCTCTCGGCGCAACATATTTCGAAAGACATTTTACGCTTGACAGAACATGGAAAGGAACCGACCATGCCGCTTCTTTAGAGCCTCAGGGGCTGATGAAACTGGCAAGAGATTTAAGACAAACAGCATTAGCTCTCTCCTATAAACAAAAAGAAGTACTGGATATTGAAGAAGTACAACGCAAAAAATTAAAACATCTTGTTAATCTGTAGGACTTGAGATTTATGAAAATATTAACTGTTCAGAAAAATAATAATTGCCGGAAGGTAAAATTATTCGGCATACCGGTTTGCTATTCCAAAACCAAATCAAACAATAAAAAAAAGCTCAAACTGTTAGGCGGAATATTTTCAGTAAAAGAGAGCAAAAAGCATATCCGTTATAACATCTGCGGACTACCTTTCTTTTGGATAAAAAAAACAAATAAATTTCATATATATAAGTTTTTAGGAATTAAAATTAAAACGATATTCGTTGAAAATAATCCTGTCCCCACACCCGGAAAACCAACATTGATTATAAAAAACAATCTCGTTTCAACAACAAATTGTCAAAAATTAAAATATCCGGAAAACAACGAATTAATAAGAATCTCTCCGATTTCATTAGCTCACTCATTGTTAAAATACGATGTGATATCTTTTGATATATTTGATACATTAATTTTCAGACCGTTTTCAACACCGAGTGATTTATTTTATATTTTAGGCAATAAACTGCAAATAGCAGATTTTAAAGCTTTGCGCTGTGCAAAAGAAAGAGAAGCCCGGGATAAAACCGACAAACCAAACAGAGAAATTAACATTTTCGATATATATGAAGGATTATCAAAATCCGTAAAGATTAACGTAAAAGAAGCCATTAATCAGGAATTTGAACTGGAAAAACAATGCTGTTTTGCCAACCCGTACATAAAACAGGTGTTTGAAATACTGAAAATGAATAATAAAAAAATCATTGCAACATCTGATATGTATTGGCCTAAACAATATATAATTGAATTATTAAACAGTTGTGGCTACTCCGGATTTGACAATGTTTTTGTTTCCTGCGATTGTTTATGTAACAAAGGAAATGGTAATTTACAAAAATATGTAATAGATAATTTTTATCCGCAACAGAAATTAATTCACATCGGAGATCATTTTAATAATGATGTGCTCATGAGTAGAGCAATTGGAATAGACGCGGTTCACTACCCCAATGTAAATAGTTTAGGAAACAAATATAGACCTGCAAATATGTCGATAATCGTGGGTTCTTTGTATAAAGGCATAATTAATGCATATATCCATTCAGGCCTACAAAAACATGATAAATACTGGCAACATGGCTTTATTTATGGTGGATTGCTGACTTTGGGATATTGTCAATTCATTGAAAAATTAACTAAAGAACTTAACATTGATAAAATTTTATTTGTAACAAGAGATGGAGATATTATTCATAAGGTCTATAACAAATATTTTGGATCTGTTTCCAACGATATTTTACTCTGTTCAAGAACTTCTCTGTCCTCCGTAACTTTTGAAATATACACGGAAGATTACATCGTCCGCAATTTAAGATCAATCGCAGAACAAAAAAAAGAAAAAACCATTTTTGTACTAAAAGAATTAAAATTGAACATATTGCTTGATTGTCTAGAATATAAAGAAGTTTTAAATCAAACTTTTGATTTAACAATATACCAATACATAAAAAAAGAAATTTATAAAAACAGAGAAAAAATTCAACAGAGCTTTTCATCTTTCCGTGAAGGAGCTTATAAATATATGCAAACACTTTTGCACGGACATAAAAATATTCTGATCGTTGATGTAGGCTGGAGAGGAACAGGGATTGTACACATACGAGACTTTCTGAAAAAAGAATATTCTGAAAAATATAATATTTACGGTGCACTAATAGGAGCTGGCAGTTCCGATTACACCAGCGCCTTAATCGCAGATAATTTTTTAATTTCCTACGCTTTTTCCGCTTATTTGAACAAAAATATAATGAATGAACATTATTCAATGAATAAAAGCCTTACCAACAACATGTTGGTTGAAATAATATTTTCAATGTCACAACCATCATTGTATCAATATTCATTTAATCAGGGATATAATTTCAAGTTCTGCTCTCCGGAAAACAATAATTACGATATCAACCAAAACATTCAGAAAGGAATTTTAGATTTTTGCAAAATATGGACAAAACACACAAATAATCAATACACAATCCCGGCAAATGATGCCTATATGCCCATTCTTCATATGGAAAAAAATAATGATTATATAAAAAATCTATTTGCTGACTATGAAATGGCTTCTCTAACCGTCGAACGAAAAAGACAGAAAATAGGAGATAGAATAATATGACAAATTTCTATTATGGATTAACATTATACCATATTTTATGCTGTGTTTTGCATAAAATTTTTTACAATCATAATAAGGCCGACATTATGATTTCCAATTTAACCGTAGATGCGCAAAAGCTGGCTGAAAATCTGAGAAAGAGCCAATTATTTGAATCTGTATATATTTTTGATGATATTAAAATCTTAAGCTCCAGGAAGAATAATCAATCAACCGAAGAAAAAATAAACCAACAAAGCAGAGCTGTTGAAAATGAGCTTGAAATAAACTTAAAAGAATATGACGATTTATACATCTGCGCAGATCATTTTCCTTTAGGAATTTATTGTGCTGTCAACAATATTCCTTATAACTATTTTGAGGATGGATGTGGACAATATTCGCGTCGTTTTGAGACTATTAACACCTTAGCAGATGAACTTCAAAAAAATACTGTCCTGAAATACAATCTTTTTGGAAATAATGACAATATTATTAAACGTTTTATCGACATCCGTACTCAAAATAATTGTTATATTCGAACAGATAAAGACTGTGACTTTTCTCCGCGCTGCATTATAAAAAAGTTAAGTAAAAAACAAAGAAATTTAATTCAGGAAATATTTGATATTAATATACATTTTAATATTAATAAAAATTCAGCCTTGTTTTTACCACAGCATAATGTCAATCTAAAAACATTTACAATAGAAGAACAATTATATCAAACTTCTTTATTCCTCGACTTTTTTGCTTCAGATTTAGATATATATATCAAACCTCATCCCAACGACTGTTTTACGGATTATACCAAATTGGGAAGAAGCATTAATATTATCCCGGCCAAATTTCCTGTGGAATTAATGCTCCTGAGCTCATGCAAATTCAAAAGAGGAATTACGGCATGGAGCACATCCATTCATTCTTTATCTGAAATATTGCAGGAACAAATCTGCTTTACAGCAGAAATCGATAAATATTACAAAGATATTTACCGCTATTATGCCGTTGTAAAAATCATCCGGCAAATGGCAAATCAAAAGTTAAATATCTGCACAAAATGGGTTTATTTGCCGTTATTGGAAAATATGTTACAATTTTGCGATAACTTAAATATCAATTATACCTTAACAGAAATTGAAGATGATTTTTCAAACATAAATTCGAATGAACCTTCTGTTTTAATCATAGATGATAAATTTTCTTCAACGGTTCAATCTGCCGTAAATTTCGTAGAGGCACTGCTTGAACAAATACATACCGTTCCGGTTATCTTTATTAACAGCAATAATAACAACCTGTTTTTCAACGGACATGATTATTCAGTCTATAAAAACATGGGATGCTGGACGATTCACAAACAACCGTTGTATGAACCGGATATCTATTCGGACATAGATTTTGATGATGAAAAAATTTGGTTTTACATTGAGGATAACGCGATGAAAAATAAAATTGAAAATGTCAGTTATATCAAAGAACTACCCTGTTCAAAGATAGTTACTTATACAAATACAATCGATGAAAGCTTCCAAATGCCGGACAAAAATGCGGTCTATCGCAACATAAAAATGTTAGAAGGAATTTTAGAAGCCACGCAATCCCGGCTGGATTCTGAAATAAAGGAACATCAGAATGACTAATATTGCCTTCATTCCTGTCAGAGGAGGCAGCAAATCCATTCCTTTAAAGAATATAAAACCCTTAAATGGAATGCCTCTGGTCTATTGGACGGCAAAAGCTGCGAACGATGCTGCCTGTATTGACAAAGTTGTTATTGCGACAGATAGTCCTGAAATAAAAAAGGCTGCAATAAATTTCAATTTACCCAAAGTTGAAATTTATGATAGAGATAAAAAAAACGCTCAAGACACTTCTTCGACTGAAAGCGTTATGTTGGAATATATAAATAAATCATCTCTTAACGACAGTGATTATTTTTTTCTGATTCAGGCTACATCTCCTTTATTAAGACATAACGATATAGAAAATATGTTGAAAAAATTAAAAGAAGACAGAGCGGATTCAGCTTTGTCTTGTGTAAGAACCAAAAGGTTTTATTGGTCTGAGAACGGAACAGCGTTAAATTACAATTATCAAAACCGTCCCCGCAGACAGGATTTTAAAGGTCTTATGATGGAAAACGGAGCATGTTATATAAACAGTGTTGCCAATATAAAACAAAATAAAAATCGTCTTTCGGGAAAAATTTCCGTTTATGAAATGCCGGAATACACGGCAACCGAAATTGATGAACCGGATGACTTTCTGATTATTGAAAAACTCATGAATAAATACCACTCTTCATTTAATAACCATTCAGATAAAAAACAAAACATAAAGGCCTTCCAATGATAAACATCCTGTCATCTCAAAAATATGAATATCTGAAACAAAACATCTTAAAGCAGGCAGACTGTTTTAATGACATCCGCATGGAAACAGAGACATTTCCGGACGGCGAACATTATTGGAAAATTGCCACCCCCGAGCAATTACGCCGGAAACCGGCGGTTTATATTGCCGGAACCGTTGACGATGAAAGCATTTTTGAGCTGTATAATATTGCGTCGACTTTAGTGCGCGAACAATGTTCGTCTCTGCATATCGTCATCCCCTATTTTGGCTATTCGACAATGGAAAGAGCGATAAAAGACGGCGAAGCTGTCACCGCCAAAAATATCGCTAATTTAATCAGCTCCGTTCCGCAAGCGCCTTTGGGAAATTTTGTTTACATGATGGATTTGCACTCGCTGGGAACACAATATTATTTTGAAAACACCATTCATCCCGTTCATATCACCTCATGGAATGTAATTAAAGAAATGCTGTCGCCGTTTGGCAAAAACATTGTTTTGGCTTCAACCGATATGGGCCGGGCGAAATGGATTGAAAAAATGGGCAACGAACTGCAGCTGGAAACGGCATATATTATGAAAAAACGTTTGTCAGGTTCCAAAACCGAGGTTGTGGCTCTCAATGCGGAAGTCAAAGATAAAGACATTGTAATTTTTGACGACATGATTCGTTCGGGAACATCATTAATCCACGCGGCGGAAGCCTATAAGAATGCCGGTGCAAACAATATTTACGTCATTACGGTTCACGGCATCTTTGTTTCGGGAGCATTGGAAAAACTGAAATCCTGCGGATTCATAAAAAAGATTCTGTGCACCAACACCCATGCCAACACTCATAAAATAAATGATAATTTTATAGATGTTTATGACATTTCCAAAGTTATAAGCGAAAAACTGAAATTATTGGAAAGATAACAATAAAAAGGAAGCAATCTGAATTAATTTGATTTTATTATGTAAATTTTATATTATTATTAAAGCATGATATGTTTCTTTATGAAAGATAATTTATAATGGTTTTAGAAAACAAATTAAATATCACAAACCAAATTGAGCTGAATAAAGTTGAAGAAAAACTCAGTAAAAAAAAGGCTAAAAAGCTTTTTGACAGCGGTAAAATCAATCAGATAAAAGCCGGTACATTTGCCGGATTAAAACAAATTCATAAATATTTATTTGAAGATATTTATGATTTTGCCGGAAAAATACGCAATATCAACATATCTAAAGGCAATTTCAGATTTGCCCCGGTAATGTATTTGGAACAAGCTTTAAAGCATATTGATAAAATGCCGCAGTCAACTTTTGATGAAATTGTTGAAAAATATGTTGAAATGAATATCGCCCATCCTTTTAGAGAAGGAAATGGACGTGCTACCAGAATTTGGCTTGATTTAATCTTCAGGAAAGAGCTCAAAAAAGTTGTCGATTGGAATCAAATCAACAAAGAAGATTATCTGTCAGCAATGGAAAGAAGTCCTGTTAAAGATATTGAAATAAAACACCTCTTAAAAAATGCTCTGACCGATAAAATTAACGAGCGGGAAGTTTTTATGAAAGGCATTGACGTAAGTTATTATTACGAAGGCTACGACGAATACGATATTCATAAATTGTTATAATAATCCCCGTCCGCGACAACAAACCTGTGACGTTGGAGCGGGTAACGGAAGCGCTAAGCAAAAATGACTTTAAATGTCATTTTTGTCTGCAAGCTCTTTGGAACATCTTATTGAGTTAGGCTGCGACAGAAATGTCATTTTTGTCTGTAAGCTCTTTGGAACATCTTATTGAGTTAGGCTGCGACAGAAGCCGCAACGAAATTAGATGCCT
Source organism: uncultured Pseudomonadota bacterium (assembly GCA_949289935.1). GTDB lineage: Bacteria > Pseudomonadota > Alphaproteobacteria > RF32 > CAG-239 > HGM16780. Next base: position 38,339 of record CASEQD010000017.1, read on the forward strand.
AAGACCTATTCCCGTCCGCGACAACGAACCCGTGATGTTGGAGCGGGTAACGGAAGCGCTAAGCAAAAATGACTTTAAATGTCATTTTTGTCTGCAAGCTCTTTGGAACATCTTATTGAGTTAGGCTGCGACAGATTTACACACTTCCGCCAAATCCGAAAAATTTTCCGGCTTGACAAGCCCTCTCCCTCTGCCTAAAATCAAATCAAAATAACTGATGGGAAAATCTGCCATGCCAAACATCAACAAATACCTGAAAGCCATATATATCGTTGCCATTTTGCTTTTGACAGCCCATATTTCAAGAGTTTTTATCGACATCGGCATGATCAACTGGTACGAATTCAGCTACAAACCGGCCATGACTCCCGTCAACGAAGTTTTCTCCATAATCTGGAGCATCTTGTATGTATTAATAGGAATCTCTCTTTTTCTTGCTATTTACGATTCGCCTTTTGAAGAAATATACAAATATAACAACGAATTTCTGTTGCAAATGGTTTTGCAATGCCTGTGGTGTTATGCATTTTTCGCCAAAGGACAGCTGCTGTGGGGATTTATCATCACAATTCTGTTGGTTTTAACGGCTTTCCGCATGATTCGCATTTACAACGAGGCCGGGCGCTACAGCGGTGCATTCCTTTATCCTTACCTTCTTTGGCTGCTGTATGCCACTTATCTCAACCTCAATTTTGTAATTGAAATCGGCACATCTGCCGAAATTCAATAAAAAACAGACGTTAAATTGCATATTTTACTAGACTTTCCCAAAACTTTGCCCTAACTTTAGCAAAGTTAGTAAAACATATTTGTTTTTTGGGAAGTAAAATAAAAAATGACTGCAACATTAAAAGATATCAGAAACACTTTCTTAAACTTCTTTGCTCAGCGCGGGCACAAAATAATCCCGTCTTCATCGCTGGTTCCGGATAACGACCCCACCCTGATGTTTACCAACTCGGGCATGGTTCAGTTCAAAAACATTTTCACCGGAAACGAGACCAGGGATTTCACCCGTGCCGCCACTTCCCAAAAGTCCGTACGCGCCGGTGGCAAACACAATGACTTGGACAACGTCGGCTATACCGTACGCCACCACACGTTTTTCGAAATGCTCGGCAACTTTTCTTTCGGCGATTATTTCAAAGACGAAGCCATTGCCTGGGCATGGGAACTTGTAACCAAAGAATTCGCCCTGCCCGCAGACCGTTTGGCCGTAACCGTTTATCATAATGATGATGAAGCCTATAACATCTGGAAAAAAGTCTCCGGCCTGCCTGATGAACGCATCATCCGCATTGCGACCAAAGACAATTTCTGGCAAATGGGCGACACCGGCCCCTGCGGCCCCTGTTCCGAAATTTTCTACGACCACGGCCCCGAAGTCTGGGGCGGGCTGCCCGGCACACCGGAAGAAGACGGTGATCGCTGGATTGAAATCTGGAATCTGGTATTTGACCAGTTTGAAGATCTGCCCGACGGCAGCCGCATTCCTCTGAAAAAGAAATGCATTGATACCGGCATGGGATTGGAGCGTATTTCCGCTATTTTGCAGGGTGTCCATTCAAATTACGACATAGACCTTTTCCGCAACCTGATTAACGACATTTCCAAACTGGCGCCTAAAGAAGACCCTGAAGGACCTTATAAATCCTCTTTCAATGTCATCGCCGACCACCTGCGCTCCACGGCATTTTTAATTGCCGACGGCGTTCTGCCGTCCAACGAAGGACGCGGCTATGTTCTGCGCCGCATTATGCGCCGCGCCATGCGTCATGCCTATATGCTTGGCGTCAAAGAACCGATGATATACAAACTTCTGCCCTCTCTGCAAAGGGAAATGGGCGAAGCATACCCCGAACTTTACCGCGCGGAAGCTCTGATTACCGAAACCATTAAAGCCGAAGAAAGCCGTTTTCTGAAAACTCTCGATAAAGGGTTAAAGCTTTTGGACGATGCATCTCAAAACCTGAAAGCCGGTGACACGCTGAACGGCGAAACAGCTTTCAGACTTTACGACACTTATGGTTTTCCTCTTGATCTGACACAGGATGCCTTGCGTGCCAAAAACATCAAAGTCGACACCAGAGGCTTTGACGCCGCCATGGAAAAACAGCGCGAAGAAGCCCGCAAAAACTGGGCTGGTTCGGGAGATGCCGGAACGGAAAAAGTATGGTTTGACGTTCAGGAAAAATGCGGAACAACCGAATTTCTGGGATATACGACCTTAAAAACCGATGCACGGGTAACCGCTCTGATCAAAGACGGACAAATTATCAACGCCGTCAGCGGCGGCGAATTTTATCTCATTGCCAACCAAACGCCGTTTTATGCCGAAATGGGCGGCCAGGTCGGCGACACCGGCATCATTTACAACACCGGCACCACAATTGAGGTAACAGACACCAAACACAAACTGGACGGGCTGTCCGTTCACTGTTGCAAACTGGTTAAAGGAATGGTCAAAACCGGAGATACGCTCACTTTTCACGTGCGGGAAGAACGGCGCCGCGACATCTGCGCCAACCATTCCGTAACCCATCTGGCTCACCGGGCTCTGCGCGATGTTCTTGGCGCACATGTCACTCAGAAAGGCTCTCTCGTAACGCCGGACAGAATGCGCTTTGACATTTCGCATCACAAACAAATCACTCCGGAAGAATTGCGTCAGGTAGAAAACATCGTCAACACCGCCATCCGCCAAAATTACAAAGTAACCACCATTCTGATGACGCAGGAAGAAGCCGTCAAAAGCGGTGCCATGGCATTGTTCGGCGAAAAATACGGCGAAGAAGTACGGGTTGTCTGCATGGGCAACGGTGAAGAAGAATTCTCCCGTGAGCTCTGTGGTGGCACGCACGTCAACTCTACCGGCGAAATCGGCTACTTCAACATCGTGAACGAAAGTGCGGTTGCTGCGGGCATCCGTCGTATAGAATGCGTAACCGGACGCGGTGCCGAAGAATACGTCCAGCATATGGAAGACAAACTGCGCGCCGTCGGACAAATTCTCAAGTCAGATGCCAACAGCCTGGAAAACCGGATAAAACAACTCCTTGACGAGAAGAAAAAACTCGAAACAGACCTTTTCAATCTGAAAAAGACCTTTGCCAACAGCAAAAGCGCCGACAACAGCGACAAAATTGAAACAGTCAACGGCATCAAATTCATCGCCAAAATCATTCCCGACGTTCATCCCAAAGAGCTAAAAGCCTTTATTGACGAAATCAATAAAAACATCGGTTCCGGCATCACCGTTCTCGGCACAGACAAAGAAGGCAAAGCTTCTCTTGTCGTCGGCGTAACCAAAGACCTGACCGAAAAATATTCCGCCGTCGATTTGGTAAAAATCGGCTCGACGGCCGTTGGCGGACAGGGCGGCGGAGGACGTCCCGACATGGCTCAGGCCGGAGGCCCGGACGGGCATAAGCTGTCCGATGCTTTCAAAGCCATAAAAGCAGCAATCTGATATAACAAAGAGCACCCAGCCCGGGTGCTTTTTCATATAAAATAAAAAGCTGCCGCTCCAATTCACAAAGATTATGACGCCTCATAATCAGGAATTGCGCAACAGCTCTTGTCTTCAGCCAATCAGCCATCCCAAACCGATTAGAATAAAGACACTCCACAAAAGAAGTCCGAAAAGGACTTCTATTGAGGCGTACAAACCTCCAATCAGTCTGAAAAGACAACCGGCGAGTCCTCGCAAAAAATAGATGCCCGCAAGGATGGACAGTATGAAAAACAAAGTTGCCATATATTTAAATTTTTTAATTAAACATCTGATTAACTTTGTAAGATATACGAGAAACCGTCAAAAACAGGAGCGACCCCGTAAATAACCTGTTTCACTCCACAAAATAATAAACAAATTTAACTTTTCCATACTAATATATCTTACAAAATAAAGTATACCATATTTTCGTAAAAAAAACAATAACCTCCGAAACAGAAAACACCTCTGAGATAATAACATTTTGTTATTTTTTTTACCTCTGTACGAAAATAATGATTGAACAATTAGAAAATTCATGCTACACTAAATCAGTGATGATAAAGTGTGGAGGATGAAATGCGTGTGATTCTTTCCGCCGGCAAAAGGATTTATTTTACCCTGCTGGCTTCTTCTTTTATGTTCCCGATACAAGCTTTTGCCCAGTGCGTGGAAACGCAGAATTGCGCCGCACTTGGATATACCGATGCAAAAGATACCGGAAATTGTCTGAAATGCCCTTTCGGCAACACATGGGCCTGTGCCGGCGAGCAATGTGATGAGAGCTATAAATATGCTTGTATCAACAGCAATGAACAACCGGGAAATGATGAATGCGGCGGAAAATACAAAAGTTGCAATTGCGCTGCCGGTTATGAATGGAAAGGAACTTCTTGCCAAAAATCTTGTGATGACATCTGTTCCATCGGTTCAAAGGATGTGTGGTGTGATGGACTCGTTTATAAACAGCAAGCCTCCACAACAGAATGCGGAACCCCTTGTTACTACTGTTGTACAACGGAAATAAAACAGAAAGATTATGAGACACTCAGCTGTGATTGCATCAAAGAAGGAAATTCTTACACCATTTTAACCATGAGAAGAAAATACTACTATAACGGCTTGGGAGAAATAACGAGTACAAGCGACCATAAAAGGACATATGGAAGCTATGCAACAGAGGAAGAATGCCGCCAATCTCCTGATTTTGAATGGGAATGTAATTATAGTACATCCAATGTATATTATACAGATTGTGAATAAAACAAAAACAACGGCGGCAACAGGCCGACACGCTTTTCCTCCCCGCACAACAGTCTTTACAGTTTCGGAAACTTTCCTTTTGCCGTTTCCTCAAGCGTTTTTTTACCGTTTGGCAGATTAAGCTGATGACTGTAAATCCAATAATTTGCCATCACTCGTTCCATATAAAGCCGGGTCTGCCGCGCCGGAACCACTTCCATAAACAACAACGGATCATCATTAAAACGCATATCTTTCAGCCATTTAACCAGATTTCCCGGCCCGGCATTATAAGCCGCCAGCAGATAGAGCAAATTTCCGTCAATAAAAGGCTTTTCCGCAAGATATTCCAAATATTTCTGCCCGACCTCAAGATTATACCCCACATCAAAAAGACGGCTGCGGTTTTTCTTAATCCGCAAATCTTTGGTAACATGATAAGCCGTATTCGGCATCAGCTGCATCAGCCCGCAGGCGCCGGCAGAACTTCGCGCCAAAGGATTAAACTTTGACTCCTGCCGGCTGACGGCCAGCACCAGTGCAATATCGGAAACCCCTTCTTCCTGAATAAACGCCGGAACCGGATAAATCAGACTATCATAAAATACACCTTTTTCATGGTCATGAAGCCCTCGCGCCAAATGAATAACCACGCTGTGCTGTCCGTAATAATTCAACAAAAACAAAACCGCTTCTTTTTGTTTTTCCGTCATGTTTTCATAACCGTACGCCAGCTCCTGCCCGGCCAAATCACTCCGTCCGGCATGAAAAAGAACCACGGCCCGGCGCACCGATGAAGAAGCCAGCAAATCTCCGGCATAAGCCTCAGTCGTAAAATCATTCCAATAAGTTGCACCCGACCAGTTATAATCAAACTTCCACCCCAGCTGATAAGCTGCCAGAATACCATAAAAAGTCCGGGGATAGGACGCCGCTTTTTCCAACTGCTGCCGGGCTTTCTCTTTCTGTCCCAGCCGTTTATAACTGCGATAAGCCCAATATGCGCCCGCCGTCTGCAACCATTCATCCTGCCCCTTTAAAGCTCCGAGTCGTGCAAAATAAGAAGCCGCATTGCCAAATTTTTTCATCCGCCACGAAGCCAGCCCGGCAATCCAAAATGCCGTCTGATTTTTACTCCGACGCATCGGTTTCAGGCACCATTGCAACGCCAGCCTATCCTGATTATCCAAAAAATATTCCTGAGCCAGGGCAGCGCTCATCTCATCCCAGTATTTATCGGGAACCGCCATCCGAAAAGCTTTATTCTCAAGCACAAGGCGGGCTTTCAATGTTTTTCCCTGCCTGAGGTATTTATAAAACCAGCCCACATTCCGGGTAACCAGTTTTTTCCGCCCGGGGCTCAGATTTTCATAAGCCGCCATATCTCCGGCGTATAATTTCCGGTTATAACTGTCCAAACGCAAAAGCTTCGGATCAGGCAAGTCTTCCGCCGGAATTTTCTGTTTGGCAGCCTTGCGCCGCGCCAGTTTATAAATACGCTGAGACTGAGGATAGTCGGCATAGTCATTCAGCCAGTTTTTCAATTCGTTAAAAGAAGAATCATACCCTTTGGATAAATATTTTTCAGCCAACACATGCCCTTTCAGCAAATCACCATCCAGATCTTCCAAAAGCGCATCAACCTCGTCAAAATCTTCTTGGCCAAGAGCTTCAAATATTTCTTCGTAAACATCAACATCGTCGTCAGAAACATACCCGCTGTCAAGCATTTGCTCAAAAACGTCCGTATCAATTTTTTCCTGAAGTTCCTCCGGAGAAACCTGCTCTGCAGACGCTTTCGCCGCGGCCGTTTCCCCCAAAAAACAACTTCCGGCCAGCAACAGACAAACCAGAAAAAAATGCCGGTACGATTGTTTCATTTCAACTCCGCCTTTATAAAAAAATCACATTCCTTTGCGCAGCCACTTGATTTTTCCGGCGCATTCCGCTGAAGACATCCCCGCCACCCGACAACGGTTAACAATAACATTCGGAATTTTATCCAGAGAATAACACCCGTCCCCATACAGAGTATAATCAAAATACGTTTCCCTGTTTGGCGGCACATTGGCAAAATTCAAAGACGTTTCAAGATTCGGCCATTTCAATTTCACGCTGAGCATATTCATTTTGCTGTCAAGCGTTGTCAAAACCACAAAACGCACATCGCAGCTGACTGTATTGGAAAGCCCCCGCCGAATTCTGAAACCATCATAAAACAAAAAGATAGAAGACGTATCCGCCAATGCCAGATTTCCGTTGCGGCTGCGAACGACCTGCCCCATAAAAGCCCTTCCCCGCTGAGATCCGTCCTTGGTAGGCGAAGATGCCTGCCGGGTAATGTTTTCAGGCATTTTTTCGGTCGTTTCCTGACGGGACGGCATTTTCTCTCCTGTCAGATAATTGCGGCGCAAATTAGGATTGGAAGAAGCATTTGTCCCGGAAGTCGTCCGCCGGGAAGCCGTCGACGGAACGGCCTGACGACGGAAAGATGAAATCCCTGTATTTTGTTTTCCGGAAACAGCATTGCGGGAGACTGGCGCTTCATCGTCAAAAAACTGAGCAAAACAAACCCCCGACGCCATACTTGCCGCCAACAGCGCCACCAAAAATACTCTTCCCCAAAAAGCTTTTTTTTCCACCTTGCACCTCAGCTTTTTCACATTTCCGCAAAACAAAAATTCCGGCAAAAGTTTTTTCAAACTTCTGCCGGAACAACCGTAAAAACACTAAGCTTTCTTATCTGTCGTTGCAGAAGGCTGAGCCGGACTATTCTCCTGGGCTGTTTTTTCCGCTTTGGGAAACAACTGTTGCAGTTTATCGGACAACACCTTGTCATTTTGTCCGCCGGCAGCCTTAACACCGTCCAGGGAAACATCACCTTTTATGCCGTCCAAAACTGTCGGAACTTTCGAAAGCTCGGTAACCACGGCATCATATTGACTGTTAATGGCATTTCGCTCCTGAGCACGCTTAGCTTCACCCTGAATTTTTTCATCATCATAGGAAATCGGCTTAAATTCTCTGTAATACTCGGGATTTTCCGGAGAAACATACTGAAACAACCCTTCACATTCCGTTGCTGAAGCTCTGGCAGAAGTTCTCCTGTTTGTAGCGCCGGTCTTGTCTGCATTAATCCTGCAGGACTTGACTTCGGCCTGAACCGGCCCCATCAGCAAAAAGCAACGATCGGTCTGAATTCTGGCGCGAACAGACACCTGTTTCTGCGGAGGCAACGCAGGAATGGAAAGCTGGGAACTGATTTGCACCGGAGAACTTGCCTCCGTCCGGGAAATGACCTGACGCAGATTCGTTCCGCTGTCGGCTTTATTTTGCACTTTGGCATCCGATATAACGGAATTAATCGTATCATCCGTCCATGTCAGCATGAGAGAGGCCGAAGCGATATCTTTGCTTGAACGATTATAAACAGTCACATTATAATCGCAGGCGTTGATCAGATTATTTTCACCTTTAACCGGCTGAACATCATGAATTTTAAACAATACGGCCTCGCTGCTCTGCGCTTGTGCACCAACGGCGGAAAAGCACCCTGCGGCCAACAACCCCAAAGCGGAAAGAAAAACTCTGTTACTTGTCATCTTATGTTTCCTTAAAGTTTTGACTTCTGATTAATAATATATACATTAAGTTAAAAATACCAACAAATTATGAAAAAATTAATAACATGTTGGATAAGTTACGAAATTTTTTTTCTAAGCCTCAAAAAATCAGACCAGATTTTAGCCTTCTGAGCCGCATTCCGGAGCAGATACGCCGGATGAAAAGTCGCTATTGCCGGAATTTTTCTTCCGTCTCCTGTCTGATATTCAAGCCATTTTCCGCGCATCCGCGAAATTGGTTCTTCATTTTCAAGCAAAGCATTAGCGGCGCTTCCGCCCAATAAGATAACGGCTTCAGGAGAAGCCAGCTCAATCTGCCGGCGCAAAAAAGGAAGACACACGGCAACTTCCGCCGTAGTCGGCGTACGGTTTCCCGGCGGCCGCCAGGGAAGCACATTGGTAATATAACAGTCTTTTTCCCTGTCAAAACCGGCGGCTTTCAAAATCAAATCCAGCAAATGTCCGCTGCGCCCGACAAACGGGATTCCGGCACGGTCTTCATCCGCCCCCGGGGCTTCCCCGACAAGCACCAGTTTCGGATGAGGCGAGCCATAACCAAAAACAGTTCTCGTGGCGGTAAGCTTCAGAGCGCAGCCCTCAAACCCCTCGACAAGCGCCTTCAGCTCATCAAGGCTCTGAGCCTGCTGACAAAGCTCACGGGCATTTTTGCATGCATTTATCGTCGCCTGAGCCAATTCTGTTGTCGCCGGACGCCGGCCCTCCTCCGATTCCTGTAACGGCTGAACGGACAAACCGACGGGACGGACAACCTCCGCCGGCTTCTGCATAACCTGCACAACCGGCTGCCCCGCTTCGGAAATTTCTTTTCCAAACGGCAACTCACCGAGAGTTTCATCCACTCCGGCCAAAACATACCAGGCCAATATATCTCCGGCACTCAGATTTTCTTCATTCATCATAACAAACAGGCTAAACCAAAAAGATTTTTTTTCAAGCACAATTTGATTATAATAAAATATTTACATATATATAGTAAAAAACATAAATTATCATTGTATGATAAAAAAACTTCGCTACAATGCTGGAATAAGAAATTTTATGGTAAGAAATAATGTCAAAACTTCGCGGCATATTCATAACGCTTTTGAGCTTAAGTCTGTTTAATTCCTGTGCCAATCATGGCCTGGAAAAGATAAAAGCAGGCTCAAAACCCGCACAAAAAGAGGCTGCATCGGTTAATGAGGCTCCCCGAAGCGGAAAAATAAATTACGGAGCCTATCTGGCCGGACGCGTTGCCCATCTCCGCCAAAATTTTTCTATGGCTGCGGACTATTACGGCATAGCCGTTTCCTCTGACCCGCAAAATAAGGATCTGCTGAGCAAAATTTATGTCATTCTTGCATCCCGGGGGCGCATCGACGAAGCCGCAAAATATGCTGAAATGTCCCTCCGGCAGGGTGATAAAAATAACTTTACTTATATAATCATTGCCGTCAATGCCTTAAAAGAAAAGCGTTGGCAAGACGGCCTCAACAACATGAAGCATCTGCAGGGAGGGATTTACGAAGGGTTCATAAACCCGTTGATTAATGCTTGGGCTTATGTGGGAATGAACCAGCCTGACAAAGCGCTCCAAACTCTCAAACCCCTGAAAAAAGAAGCGGCTTTCCGCGCGCTGTACCATTTTCATGCCGGGATGATAAACGACTACTTTGACCGCAGAGAAGAAGCAAAACGCAACTACGAAGTTATTGTCAACGAAGAAAGTGCCGAAATGTCTTTCCGCTCTTTGCAGGTTATTACCAATTTTTATATCCGCAACGGGGAAAAAGACAAAGCAGTGGCTCTTTCGCAAAAATACAACGATGACAGACTTTTGGTTGACATGCTCAACAAGTTGGCTCAATCCAATATCAAAGCCGATCCAGAAAAGACCTCAAAAATAATCAACAGCCCCGACGACGGACTGGCCGAAGCCCTGTTTAACATTTCGGCAACCATGCGTCAGGGAAATGCAGGTATCGATATTGCCCACATTTTCATAAGTCTGTCCATCTACGCCAATCCCAAATATGATCTGGCCAAACTAATGCTGGCTGACATTCTTGAAAGTCGGGGAATGTATCGGGAAGCCAATGCCGTCTATGATGAAATTCCCCAGACATCTCTGGCTTATAACGCTCTTCAAATGAAAAAAGCCGCAAATTATGTCATGCTTCACGATTACGAAGCTGCGGAAATCCTTCTCAAAACCTTATCTGAAGAGCAACCGCAAAATACGCAGATATTAATGGATTTAGGCGATGTTTTGCGCATTCGGGGCAATTATGACGAAGCCGTTGAATATTATAAAAAGGCCTTAAAACATCTTCCCTCAAACAGCGATGTCAATTGGGTTGTTTATTATGCGCTCGGCATGTGTTACGAACAGCTTGACGACATGGACAAAGCCGAAAAAAATTTATTAAAAGCTCTCGCTTTGGGACAAAACCACTATTATATTCAAAATTACCTCGGATACAGCTGGCTTAAACGCGGCAAAAACATTGATGAAGCCTTTGCCCTGATTGTTGATGCTTACAATCAGGCGCCTAACGACGGCCATATTACCGACAGCCTCGGTTGGGCATTTTACAAACTCGGCCGTTATGAAGATGCCGTAACCTATCTGGAAAAAGCAACCGAAATAGAACCGGCAAACGCTCTGATTAACAACCATTTGGGCGATGCTTACTGGCAGGCCGGACGCAAAAACGAAGCCATATTTCAATGGCGTCATACACTGAAAATGGAAGACGATTCCGGAGAAGTCGACATGAAACAGATTCGTAAAAAAATAACCGGCGGCATGCCCGAAGAACAACCGCTTTCTTATAACGAAACCTTATTTTACGAAAAGCTGTCCACGCTTTCTCCTTCAGAAAACTAGCAGCCGCATTTTGCCAAACAGCCGGAAATTAAAAAATTCCGGCTGTTTTTTTTCACCTTTCCTGCAAATCTGAACCCTGCCGTCAGCATCAAGCAGTTATTCATAAAAATCAATCTGTTAAAGAAATTTTCTTCAGGCAATCATTTAAACTTTTCTTCCAATGATTTATTTCCAGACCAAAAGCCTCTTTAATTTTGCCTTTGTTCAAAACAGAATAAAAAGGACGCGTTGCCGGAGTCGGATAATCCTTGCTTTCAATCGGCCGCACTTTGCAGGGAAGTTCCGCCGTCTGCATAATTTCCACGGCAAAATCATACCAGGAACAAACGCCTTCATTTGAAAAATGATAAATTTCTTTCATTCCGGGTTTAATCTGCGGAATAATTTTTACAATTGCCTCAGCCAGATCCCTGGCATATGTCGGTGTCCCGGTTTGGTCAAAAACAACATTCAAAACATCTTTTTCCTTTCCGAGTCGCAACATCGTCTTCACAAAATTTCCGCCAAAAGAAGAATACAACCATGCCGTACGTATAATCAGCGCCGTATCGGCATTTTCCATAACCAGTTTTTCACCGGCCAGTTTTGTCCTTCCGTAAACCGTTTCCGGCGCAGGTTTATCCTCTTCGGTATATGGACGGCAGGCACCTCCGTCAAACACATAATCTGTTGAAACATGAATCAGCGGCACACCGGCCTGAGCCAAATTCGCCGCCCCGAGAGCGTTAATGGCATAAGCCTTTTCTTCATCGCCCTCTGCTTTGTCCACAGCCGTATAAGCCGCACAATTAATAATCAGGTCAATTCCGTTTCCTGCCGCAAACTCCCTCACCTGACCGGCATTTGTAATATCCAACTCTCCCCGGTCGGTATAAATAGCCCTTTCTCCCAACAACAACCTCAGTTCATTACCGAGCTGACCGTTGGCGCCTGTAACTAAAAACATATATCCGCCTCCTTCAACAACGGCAAAGCCTGATCTTTTTCCGAAAGATTCGCATGGTTCAAATCAATTTTCCAGTCAATACCCAGTTCCGGATCATCAAACCGCACACCGCCTTCAGCAGCCTTATGATACAAATTGTCACATTTATAAGCAAAAACCGCCGTTTCGGACAACACCGAAAAGCCATGCCCGAACCCGCGTGGAATCATCAACATTTTTTTATTTTCCGCCGACAGCTCAACCGTAACATGCTGCCCGAAAGTCGGCGAATTGCGACGCAAATCAACGGCCGCATCCAACACTTTTCCTTCCAGCACCCGTACCAGTTTGGCCTGAGCAAACTCGCCTTTCTGAAAATGCAGACCACGAACCACGCCATAGCTGGATTTAGATTGATTATCCTGCACAAAATCATAAAACAAGCCGTTTTTTTCAAATTCCGCCTTACTGTAAGATTCAAAAAAATACCCTCGTTCATCCTCAAACACTTTTGGTTCAATAACATAAACGCCTTCAAGGACAGTCTTAATAAAATTCATGTTCTTTCCTCATTGTTAAACTTAAAACACAGTATAAAACAACCACGAATAAGAGCAACTGAAAATCCCGGCTTATTCACCCGTCATTTTCTTTGTCAAAAAATTTTCGTACGGGCGGCAAATTACTTATTGCATGTTTACGCAAAATGTGTTACATTAGAGTCGTGATGATAAGTATGGAGGATGTGATGAAAAGTATTTCCAGGGTGATACTGCTGTCAACCGTCGGCTTACTGGCT
>CASEQD010000018.1 GCA_949289935.1 uncultured Pseudomonadota bacterium
AGAAGAAGCCAGCAGGGTAAAATATACCTTTTTGCCGGCGGAATGGAACACACGCATTTCATCCTCCACACTTTATCATCACTGGTTTTAGTGTAGCATAAGTTTTCTAGCTGTTCAATGGTTATTTTCATGCAAAGATGAAAAAAAATGAGAGGATTTTTTTGTTTGATTCATACCCCCTCTTCAATTCCGACTAATTCTTTTGAAGGGAGTAGTACGAACCGAACAAAAGGAAAGTATTATTTAGTTGATTGGTTTTGAATCATACCCCTCCAACTTCTTGCAGCAAAGCTGCTTCGGTCAACTGAATTGTAACGATTGTTTCCTCAGGCTGCCGCCTGTTCACAATCTAACAATTCAGACTCTGTCGTTGAACAATTCAGACTCTGTCGTTGAAAAACAATTCACAGGATTGTTTTTCTGCCTCCAGCCCTACTCAGGGGGAGAGAGAAGGAGGAGCCCTACTCAGGGGAGGAAAGATGGAGAGAATATTCAGGGGAGGGAATGAGTGTGGAGAACTCTGGGAAAGAAGAATATTATTATGATAAATACAGCAAAAAAAATGCCCTGATTTTTTATCAGGGTATTTTTTATTTTCCTTTTTTTAGAAACCTTCGGTATCTAAGCGTTTACGCAGCTGCTTTCTGGCACGGCGGATTGCTTCTGCCTGGCGGCGCGCTTTCTTTTCAGAGTTCTTTTCATGGCAGCGTCTCAGCTTCATTTCGCGGAAAATGCCTTCACGCTGCATTTTCTTTTTCAAAACTTTCAAAGACTGGGCAACATCATTGCCGATTACTGTAACCTGAACCACTTAAATCACCTCTTTTCAATCTAAAAAATGTTATTACAAAAAAAATTTACGCCATGTTTAGCACAAGCGTTTTATTATTGCAAGAATTATTTTTATGCAATAATATTGGGCGTGATGTTCGCTTCGACTTTCTTTATCTGCTTTTGCAGACCGCAGCGAAGCGTATTTAACTGTTTGGCCTGATAAAAGTCAATCGTTCTGTTTTTTAATACCAGGTGTCTGATGTCTGAACTGATACGACGTTCTTCGAGCTTGAGTTCACAGAGTTTGTGCTGCAATTTTCCGAGATTGTCGTCTTTAAACATCTAAAATTATCCCCTTTTCATTAAAAAATTTTATGATAAAAACATTTTTTACTGGAAATGCCCCAATAAAATATGTATTAAATTATACAGCAAATTCAGGATAAATGCAATAATAAAAAAACAAACAGGAGTTTTTTTGATGAATAAAAAGAAAAAAATCGGCATTTTAACCAGCGGCGGCGATTGTGCCGGGCTGAACGCCGTTATCAGGGCCGTGGTTAATTCGGCCTCGAAGCTGGGGTGGGAAATTTATGGCATTCACAACGGAACAGACGGGTTGACAGAAGATCCCCTTTCTTACGAGCTTCTGACCGTTAACAATTTTTCCGATACGCCGTGGCCCCGGCTCAGCGGTTCTTATCTCGGTTCCCTGAACAAAGGGGTTAAAATGGAATCGCTGACGGAAATGTCCCGCCGGTTTGGCGAAGGAGTCAAAAAACTCGGACTGGATGCCGTGATTGTCGTCGGCGGCGACGGAAGCATGAATATTACCGGCAATTATTGCAAAGGCGCCGGCATAAAAATGATCGGCATTCCCAAAACCATTGACAACGATACACCGATTACGGAGTTTTCCGTCGGTTTTAATTCGGCCTGCCAGGTTTGCACAGATGCCATCGACAGCCTGAATCTGACGGCCCGTTCTCATCACCGCGCCCTGATTCTGGAAGTTATGGGACGCGATGCCGGACATCTGGCCATGCAGTCTGCCTTGGCCGGACAGGCCGACGTTTGTCTGGTGCCGGAAATTCCCTATAAAATCGACGGAGTTATCAATAAGCTGAAAGAAATTAAAGCCAGCGGGCGAGATCATGCCGTTATTGTGGTTTCAGAAGGCATCAAAACCGAAGACGGCGAACATTTGTCCGCGGCAAAAAATCTTATCGGCGAGGCGGTTTACGGCGGGGTTGGACAATATCTTTCCGCTGAAATCAATAAACGCTATCATGATTTTCAAACCCGGGTTACCACACTCGGACATGTCCAACGCTCCGGTACGCCTTCCTGTTTTGACCGGATGCTGGCCGCCATGTTCGGCGCTAAAGCCGTCGAACTGCTGGCTGAAGAAAAAAGCGATATGATGGTCGTATGGAAAAACGGCAAAGTCGGCGCTTACAGCATTGACGAAGTGGTTAGAGAAGGCACCACGCTGCTGGACGTGAACAGTGATTCCGTCAAAGCGGCCAAAGCCGTCGGTATGTATATCGGCGAAACAGAAAACTAAATATTTTTCTTAATTTATCAGCCCTGCTTAACAGAAAAGCAGGGCTTTTTTGTTGTTTCCGTCTGATGTCGCAGCTAAAAAATTCTTTGCTTAAAAAGCGAGCACCGGACGGACAGTATGTCCTTTAAGAAAGCTGCTGTTGCCATCCTTAGAATCTTCGCTTATGCCGTCGTCGCATCCTAAACAGAAAACCCACACAGAGTCGCTGCCATACTCGGATGACGACCAAATATATTCAATAACGTTTGTTACCTGTGTTCCACCAAGTTTAGATATGGTATTATTAATAGCATTCAGGTTATTATACAGACTATTCAATATACCCGCTGTCGGCAATGCCCATTTGCCCTTTGTCGTCGGCGCAGCGCCTGGTGCATAATTTATTGCAGCATAGGCAGCAGGATATTCACTACTGCTTCCCGCCTGAATTATCTTTGTCATATTATTACTGACATAGATATCAGAAATTGCTGATACAGGATATATGTAGTTTACTAAAGAAGGAATATCCGTATCGGATTTTCCCCACGCAATATCTGTTGCTATCGGGCTGGCGGTCATGGCGTAGCCGCACTTATCACTGCCGCCGCCGATGTAAACCACAACACCAATCGGCGTTTTGCCGCTGACTTTATCGCTTGTACATGTTCCATCGCTGTTCAATATATCGGCGATTTTGCAGTTTTTGGCATAGCCGGTGCACTGGCCGAGAACGGCAGTTTGTGGTTCTTCCGGTTTTTCTGCGGCAGTTTTTCCGGGACAAGCCCAATAATTGCCAAAGAAACATTTTATGCAATTTCCGGAAGCACTGGGCAAAAACGGAAATCGGAAACATAAAAGAAGAAGCCAGCAAGGTAAAATATACCTTTTTGCCGGCGGAATGGAACACACACATTTCATCCTCCACACTTTATCATCACTGGTTTTAGTGTAGCATAAGTTTTCTAGCTGTTCAATGGTTATTTTCATGCAAAGATGAAAAAAAATGAAGAGGATTTTTTTGTTTGAATCATACCCTCCCTACTCAGGGAGGGAATGAGGGGAGTAAAGCGAAGCTGCTTCGGTCAACTGAATTGTAACGATTGTTTCTTCAGGCTGCGCCTGTTCACAATCTAACAATTCAGACTCTGTCGTTGAAAAAGATTCAGATGATTGGTTTTGACTCATACCCCACCCGCCTCCCCTACTCAGGGGAGGAGAAAGTGGGGAGCCCTACTCAGGGAGGGAATGAGAGGGATCTACTCAGAGGAGAAAAAAAGGGATGTACTCAGGAGGAGGAAATGATAATGTCGTCCTGCCTCAGGGAGGGAAAACGGGGGGGGTACTCAGGGGAGGAGACACATGGAGCATTATCTTAGGAGAAGAGAGCGGAGGACTATTCAGAAAGGGATGAGAGGAAAGTCCTGTTTAGAGAAGAAAGAAAAAGGGGCTTGTTCTGAAAGAAACAAACCCCTTTTATATCCAACTTCTTTACAGATAATTTAACAAGGACAAATCCATAGCCTGCTGGATAACGGCATAGGAAGCATTGATATTGTTATACGCCATCAACAACTTCACCGTCGCTTCGGTCTGGTCAACATTTTTAATGCTGCCGATGCTGTCCTGAAGATTGGCCGACATGGCTGTCTGGCTTTCACTGACATTGTTCAGCACAACCTGATTGGAATTAACTTTAGACAAGACCGTATAAATATCGCCGTTGGTTTCAGTTGAGGCAATACCGGAACTGGTCAGGGCGCTTTGCAAAACTTCTATCGCCTCTTCTACACGGGCTGAAGCTTTTCCGGAATCCAGCGTTTCACCGCTCAGGGGATCGGACATATCAACCAACCCGCCCTGGGCAATGGTGCACAAAGAGCGAAAGATTTTTTCAAAAGCCGGATCGGCGCCGTTAACATCAAACACTATCGACTGGTTATCGGAAATGATTTTTTCCGAATCCATGGTTCCGCCCTGATAATAAGAATTGCTTACCAGACTCCAGTCTTTGGATGCGGTTATCGTTGTGTTCGGAAAACGTGAAGGATCGGCTGTTACATACAGTGTTGTTCCGTCTTCGCTTACACCGGTTATCTGTACCGTCGGTGAAATGTTTTTATCGAAACCTTCCATATTAATAACCGTTCCGACCGGATAAGATGTGCTGAAACTGACTGTCGTATCCGGGTTGTTTCCGTCCGGCATGAGGACAATGTCTTCTTCAATCGGCGTATCATCAGACAAGGTAATGGTTTTGCCGTCTTTTGAAACAGATTCAACAACATAGACTTTGGCATTGTTGCCGGCTCCGTCCCCACCGATGATAAGCGTATCGCCCGCACCGATGGTATTAAACGCGCCATACTGGGTGGCCGTAATGGTATTGTTATATTGACTGAAAGTCAGCTCTCCGGTTGTTTCGGCATTGGCATTGACTGCCTGCGTCATAAAAGCCCCGGCATTGGCCGCCGTAATCGTCCCCGTATTTCCACCCGTTGACGTCAAGGTCAAATCTCCGGTCGTTTCGGCATCGAGCACACGGCTGTCCAAGCTTGCCGCACTGTCGGAAGGATAGCTGATGTTGACACCGTCATAATAGGCCTGAAATTCATCAAGACTCGAAAATGGAAAACTGACCGGCGGAACATCGGCTTCGCCTCCACCGAAAATATATTTGCCGTTGACATTGGTATTTAAACAGTCAACAAGCATTTTCAAAGCCGAAAAAGCCTGATTCTGCACCGTTTCGATTTCCTGGTACAAATCGTCGCTCATGCTGTAAGGTTCGCCGGTTTCGACAATTCCATCGCTAATGACAGATGATGTTCCGTCAATTGTGTATAAGGGAAAAGTGAATTTGCCGTCTTCAAACGAAAATTCAGGATCGGCCGGCAGCTTGTCTTTCAGCGCGTTTAAGACATCCTGGGCGCTTGCCGCCGTGCTGATGTCAATGTTGTTGCCGGTATTGTCATTGGCAAAAGTATATTGCACGCCGTCAACTGTCAACGTTTTGCCCAGATAGTCATTTTTGTCATCGCTGACAAAGGTTAATTCGCCGCCGGTGGCATCCGGAGACGCTTTGTCCAAATCCATGCCGCTGAGCGTGTTCAGCGCCGATTTGAAATTATTAATCGTTTCCTGCAGCGTATCCATTGCCGTGGCCATCGCATCGACTTCAACGCTTACCAGTTTGTTATTTTCCATATAATTGCTGGTAACGCCGAGCATGGCTTCCAGGCTGACCATGGTGTGCGCCTGCATGCCATAACCGGCATAATCAGGCGATTTTATTCCCGTCATGGCCTGATAGCTGTATAAATCGGCCGAAGATTTCAAAGACAATGCCTGATTGAGCATATTCATTGAAGAACTATAAGTCGGAACTCTCATTTTTCACCTCCCTACTGCATCATTCCCAGCAGTATATCTAACATTTCTTTGCTTGCCGTAAAAGTTTGGGCACAGGCGGCATAGCTTTTTTGGAAAATAATCAGCTGTCCAAGCTCTTCGTCCAGATCAACGCCGCTCATTTCGGCTTCCTTGTCGGCTATTGAGTTATTCAGTTCCTGCTGATATTCCAGAGCAGCATTTGCATCGCTTATTTTTGTGGCTATGCTGCCGACAAAAGTCGAAGCATAGTTTGCCAGAGTGGTTGTCGTGCTGGCAATGTTTCCTGCCTGTTCAAACGTGTGCGTATCGGAAAAAATATTTCCCATATCGTTGGCTATGTTGTTTGCGGCCGCATTCAGAACATATTTTCCCGAAGACGCATCAAACGACGGCGATCCGGCCGCAATCAAGCCGGGCGTGGAAGAAATATCGCTTCGTACCGACAAACTCCCCGAAGCTCCGGCATTGGACGGCTTTATTCCCAAGCGATCAATAAAACCGCTGGTTGTTCCGTCGGCGCGCGGCGTTTCGTTGATTTCCATCTGCGAACCCGACATATTATTGATGCGCAGCATGTAACCATTGCCGTTCGGCACCAGCGAAGCTTTAATCTCAGTGTTTAACGCCGGATTGGAATTTATTTTGTTGACAATATCCTCCAAACTGTCGGAAGGATAAATATTTATCGAGCCAAGCGCTCCCTGCCCGTCTATGGCAAAATTGAGCGTTACTTTTTCCTGAACCCCCAGATTTGCCGTTTTTGCCAGAACTTTTGAATCGTAAACCGCCTCATTTTGAGAAGATGAAAAGAAATCGTTCAATCCCAAAAAGTTTGAAAATCCTTCAGCCGAACGGTCATAAACCCCGTCGCCGTTGACATCAAACCTGATTTTGGCATCCTGCTGGCCGCTGCCCGGCGTTGAGGTCGTTTCGTCCATAATTGACAAGGTATAACGGCTGTCGCCGGTATTGATAAAAACTTTTCCATCCTGGTCGACGCCGGCGCTTGCCTGCGGCAGATTTGCCCCATCCGGCGAGCGCAGCCAATCGTTAATGCTCTGCATCATATCATCGATGGTTCCACCGCCGCGGGGAAAGCCCATATCGCCGATTAAGGAAGCAGTACTGATTTGGTTGCCTTCTTCGTCAAAAATCGTAAAGCGCACGTCTCCGCTTTCTATTTTTATCTGTTGGACTGCCGAATCGATAAAATCGCGGCTGCCTGTCAGTTCTGATGGGGTATTGGGATAGGCCGTTCCCCGGTTATGCGCCTGATTGATTTCGTTTTTGATAACGCCGGCCAATTCATCCAACTGCGACTGGAGCGAAGTTAAAGTTTCATCGCGAACTTCTATCAAACCGGCAATTTCACCACCGGTAATTTTTCCGGTAATATCCTCCCCGTCCACAAAGATGCCGTCTATGGCTCCTTCATAATAACTGTTGGTGGCTCCGGACTGGGTTATGGCATTGTGGGACAGATAGTGCGGATCTTTATCCAGCAGCATAACCCCCTGTTTGGTCTGAATAACGATTTCTCCGCTTTCACGCTTAAAATAGTTAATGTCCATATAGCCGCTCAATTCTCTTAGCGCCTGATCGCGCTTGTCTTCCAAATCGGCAACGGTGGTGCTGTTCAAAACCGTTTCTTTGACAATGCGTTCATTCAGGTCATCTATTTCGTCAAGCAGGCCGTTAACCGTTTCGACATCGGCAGCAATCTGGACATCGGCATCACCGCGCAATTTTTGAATGGTCGAAGTTAAAGAATTTAATCTGGCCGTCAGGGTTTCTGCCGTTGTCAACAAGCTATACCGTCCGGAAGCCGACGTTACATCCACGGCAAAGCTGTTAAATGCCGCCTGCAAGTCCGAAATATTCATGGCAATGGAATTTTCACTTTCCGGTGTTCCCAAACTGCTTTGCAGCTGGCCAAGATAATCGCTGGTAACGGAAATAGCGCCGACTTCCGAATTTGACGCCAGATAACTTTTCAGCAGACTTTCGCTGACCGTGCGTTCAATATTTCCCAGTTTTACCCCTGCCGTCGAACCGGCCAGAACAACAGAGTTCTGCTGCGCTGTTTTACGCGTATAGCCGGGTGTGTCCACATTGGCAATGTTGCTGCTGATAATTTCCAGTTGGGACTGTGCTGTTTTCATTCCCGAAAGCGCTGTTGAAAAACCACTTATCATCGACATGACACTATCTCCTATAATGTTTTGTTGACAGCCAGGGCATTCTGCATATTGTCAACAGGCGTATATTTTCCTTCCGCACCGTATGAAGCCGAGTTTGAGGTATTAGCCGCTTTGGCCATACGCACTATCGAATCCATAATGGTGCGGCTGGTCTCCATTTTGGTTTTAAGAAGGCGGTCGTTTTCTTTCATCAGATTATCAAGTTTCTGAGACATTTCTTTCAGGCTTTGCCGGTTTGACAAATCCGCCCGGGAAAAATTTTCCTGATTTTTGATGAAATAAGCCACCATGGAACGATAGGACATAACCAGCCCGGTCTTTTTTTCCAAAAGAGCGGCAACCGTATCTATGTCATATTTCCGCAAAGCTTCATTTTCCGTCTCCAGCAATGAAGAAAAATGGGCTATGACTTCTTTATATTCTTCAATTTTGGCATTAATGTCCGTTATTGTTTTTTCTTCCATGTTACACCTCCTGTGTTTTCTGCGCCTCGTTTGTGCCAAAACTTTCCTGCATTTTGAGGATGGAATCCATTACATAACCGGCAACGCCGACGCTTCCGGTTCTGGCCATGACTTTGCCATATTCGTTAATCAGCATGGAACGGTAAATTTTTTCACTGTTACCGCCGCCGAACAGGCCGTCGGTCGAAATTCCCTCAAACATACTTTCGGTCATTTTGCTTAAGAAAAATGCTTCAAAATCCTGTGCCGCTTCCCGAGCCTGTTCCAGATTCAAGGCTTTTCCCGGCGTTTTTTTTCCACCAAGCTGCACCGTATCCAGAGGCAAATATGTCGTTTGTATGCTTTCCATGTTAAATAACCTCTATATCCGCCTGGAGCGCGCCGCTGGCCTTAACCGCCTGCAAAATGCCGATTAAATCCCGGGGACTGACGCCCAATGCATTCAGGCCGTTGACCATATCCTGCAGGTTGACGCCGGTATCCAAAACGCTCAGACGGCTTTCCGTACTTTCATCTACTTCAATGTCCGTCAGGGTATCTGCAACCGTCAATCCGTCGGAAAAAGGCAGCGGCTGCGAAACCAGCGGCAATTCCGAAATTTTGATGGTCAGGTTTCCCTGCGCAATAGCCAGACGGTTGATTTTAACATCCTTGCCGATAACCACGATACCCGAGCTCTCGTCAATAACCACGCGAGCCGGCTGATCAGGCTGAACCTGAAGCTGCTCAATCCGGGTCATGAGACCAACAATGTCCTCTCGGTATTTTTCAGGAACTTCAAGCGCTACCGTAGACGGATCAACTGATTTTGCCGCCGGGGTTCCCAACATGGCGTTAATCGCCGCGGCCACCCGTCTGGATGTGGTAAAATCGGGGTTGCGCAGCGCCAGACGAATGGTTTGCAAATCCGTCAGCGAAAAATTGATTTCGTTTTCGATAATTGCTCCGTTAGCAATGCGCCCCGAAGTCGGCACGCCTTTGGTTATGCTCTGGTTTGCCCCGGTTGCCGAAAATCCGCCTATGGCAACCTGCCCCTGCGCTACGGCATAAACATTACCGTCCGCGCCGACCAAAGGCGTGGCAATCAGCGTTCCGCCCTGCAGACTTTTGGCATCGCCCAGAGCGCTGACCATCACATCAATCCGGCTGCCCTGACGCCCAAATGCCGGCAGTGCTCCCGTTACCATAACCGCCGCTACGTTTTTTGATTTCAATTGCCCGTCGCGGGAATTTATTCCCATATGGTCAAGCAGGCTAATCAAACTTTCTTTGGTAAAAACATTTGATTTTATGTTGTCTCCGGTTCCGTTCAGTCCGACAACAATACCATAACCGACAAGCTGGTTTTCACGCACGCCTTCAAAATCGGCAATATCCTTTATGCGCGAAGCAGCCACGCCGTTTCCGCTCCAAACGGAAATTCCGCCGAAAACAAGCGCCAATGCGGTTATTTTTTTTATTTTGCATAAAATCATGTCTGTTACCCTAAATCTTTAATCTTTTCCTCTCGATGTTTATATGCAAATTTCGTGCCATTTTAAAATTTACACTTTATTCAGCAATTTTATGTTATGAACAGGACATCGTTTCACTATTGGTTAAAGGAGAATCTCTGATGAAAAAAACAATTTTAACCCTGGCGGCAATTTCATTGCTCGGCGCCTGCGCCACCGATCCGTACACCGGGCAGAGCAAAGTTTCAAATACGGCCTGGGGAACGGGAATCGGCGCCGTGGCCGGTGCGGGAATCGGTGCGATTTTCGGCGGTGAAAAAGGCGCTCTTATCGGTGCGGGAATCGGCGCGGCCGGCGGAGCTGCCACCGGAGGCTATATGGACATTCAGGCCAGGAAACTGCGGCAGGAACTGGTCGGCACCGGGGTTCAGATTCAGGAGGCCAATGGGCAGATTAACCTGATTATGCCGGGAAACATTACATTTGATACCAATCAGTATACCATCAAATCTTCGTTTAAACCGGTTTTAGACTCGATTGCCAAGGTTTTGGAAGAATATGACCAGACCAGCGTTTATGTTTACGGCTATACCGACAATACGGGGACGGATGCCATTAACAACAAACTTTCCGCCAACCGCGCCAACTCTGTTTCTTCTTATCTGAACCTGCGCGGCGTTGCTTCTTCCCGTCTGCACGCCGCCGGCTACGGTTCATCCAACCCGATTGCCAGCAATGCCACGGCTGCCGGACGAGAACAAAACCGCCGCGTTGAAATCATTTTACAAACGAATCAGTCAATGTGAGAAAGTCGGAGCGCGGAGAGGAAGCTGGGGCAGCTTCACCCCGTCTGTCCGTTGCTGGTTGGCATGGGGCGGATAAGGCGCGATGCTCAGATTGTGCTGGCGGAGAGATTGGTTTTGTTTCCTCTCTGAGTAATTTTCCGTTTTCTCTCACCCTGAGTAGGAGTTGGAGAAAAAAGGCGGGGTTAAAAAGCGAGTACCGGGCGAACGACGTAGTCGCTGGTACCGCTATTCTTATTGTAGCTGCCCACACCGCCGTTGGTACTCGTACAGAAGACCCACGCGAGGTAGTTATTATACTCGGACGACGACCAAATATGCTCATTGTCGCCTACTAGTTGTGTACCGCCCAGTTTGGATATGGTGTTATTGACAGCATTCAGATTGGTGTACAGGCTGTTCAATATACCCGCCGTTGGCAACATCCACTTACCCTTAGAGGTCGGCGCCACACTTGGTGCATAGTTTAAAGCGGCATAAGCCGCCGGACAGGTACTGGAATTACCTGATTGAATGATTTTAGTCATATTGCCGCTGACATCAAAGTCTTTAATAGCTTCCTGCCAATTAGATGACTGGAATGCACCGGTATTTACATGTGCTATTGACCATTTAAGACCTATTGTTATCGGGCTGGCCGTCATGGCGTAGCCGCATTTATCCGTGCCACCGCTGATATAAACCACAACACCGATTGGTGTTTTGCCGCTGACTTTATCGCTCGTACATGTTCCGTCGCTGTTCAAGATATCGGCGATGTTGCAGTTTTGGGCATAGCCGGTGCACTGGCCGAGGACGGCTCCTTCAAGTTCTTTGGGCTGGCAGGCGCCGTCTTTCCATTCGTATCCGTCTTCACAGTCTTTAGGACACCAGTAATATTCTCCGAACGGACATTTTAATCCCGGCGTTTTGCAGGAAGTTTTATTATAACCCAAACTCACACAATCTTCATTGTCCACGCATTGAGCAAATGTAGAAATTGGGAACATAAAAGAAGAAGCCAGCAGGGTAAAATATACCTTTTTGCCGGCGGAATGGAACACACACATTTCATCCTCCACACTTTATCATCACTGGTTTTAGTGTAACATGGATTTCGATATTGTTCAATCATTAATTTCATGCGTGGATGAAAAAAAATGAAGAGGATTTTTTTTGATTCATACCCCCTCCTGCTCCCCCTACTCAGGGGGAGAGAAAGTGGGGAGCCCTACTCAGGGGGAGAGAAAGTGGGGAGCCCTATTCAGGGGAGAGGTAAAAGAGGGGCCCTACTCAGGGAGGGAATGAGGGGAGTAAAGCGAAGCTGCTTTGGTCAACTGAATTGTAACGATTGTTTCCTTAGGCTGCCGCCTGTTCACAATCTAACAATTCAGACTCTGTCGGCGAAAAAGATTCAGATGATTGGTTGCGATTCATACCCCACCCGCCTCCCCTACTCAGGGGAGGAGAAAAAGCGGAGGACTACTCAGAGAAAATGAAACGATGAAAAAAATGTGGTTTAAATAAAGGTTGTAACGGCGGTTTTATTGTGTTATCTTACGGCAAATTCAGCTTTTTTTAAGAGTTTTCTTTTAATATAAGCGTTACATTTTTTGATTGAGATGAGGATATTGACAAATATGACATATAGAAGCGCAATGGAAGTGTATGATAACACGCTGGTGCCGATGGTGATTGAACAAACCTCCCGCGGCGAACGTTCTTTTGATATTTTTTCACGTCTGCTGAAAGAGCGAATCGTTTTTTTGAGCGGGGAAGTCAATGATGAAGTTTCGTCTCTGGTCTGCGCGCAGCTTTTGTTTTTGGAAGCAGAGAACCCTAAAAAAGATATTTATATGTATATCAACTCTCCCGGCGGCGTGGTTACTTCGGGCATGGCCATGTATGACACCATGCAGTATATTCGCTGCGACGTCAGCACGTTGTGCATCGGACAGGCCTGTTCCATGGGATCGCTGTTGTTGACCGGCGGCGCCAAAGGCAAGAGATTTTCACTGCCCAACGCCCGTATCATGATTCACCAGCCCAGCGGCGGCGCCCGGGGGATGGCTTCGGACATTGAAATTCAAGCCAATGAAATTTTGAAAATGAAGAGAATGCTGAACGGTTTGTATGTTAAACATACGGGGCAAAAACTTGCCGTTATTGAAAAAGCCATGGACAGGGATAACTTTATGAGCCCGGACGAAGCGTTGAAATTCGGCCTGATTGACCAGATTGTCGCCAACCGTGAAGAAATAAGCAAAGAATAAGGTTTGATTAAGATGAGTGATACAACAGACAACAACGGCAAAAACGAAACGTTATATTGTTCCTTTTGCGGCAAAAGCCAGGACGAAGTTAAAAAGCTTGTGGCCGGACGCGGCGTATATATCTGCGACGAATGCATTGAGGTTTGCATCAATATCGTGGCCGACGAACTGAGCGAAATGAACGCCGGCGAAGGAGGCAACAGCGCCGAAAGCCTGCCGACTCCTTCGAAAATCAAAGAATTTCTGGATCAGTATGTTATCGGCCAGGATTATGCAAAAAAAGTTTTGTCTGTCGCCGTTTATAACCACTATAAACGTTTAAACAGCAAAAAAACAAATAAAGACGTTGACATTCAAAAATCAAACGTAATTTTGATGGGACCGACCGGAAGCGGCAAGACCCTGCTGGCTCAAACTTTAGCCAAAATTCTGGATGTTCCTTTCGCTATTGCCGACGCCACAACTTTGACCGAAGCCGGATATGTCGGCGAAGATGTTGAAAATATTATTCTCAAACTGGTGCAAAATGCCAATTATGATATTGAACGGGCTCAACGCGGTATTGTTTATATTGATGAAATAGACAAGATTACACGCAAATCGGACGGGCCTTCAATTACCCGCGATGTTTCCGGCGAAGGCGTGCAACAGGCTCTGCTGAAAATTATTGAAGGGACGGTTGCCAATGTTCCGCCCCAGGGCGGACGCAAACATCCGCAACAGGAATTTCTGCATGTTGATACAACCAATATTCTGTTTATCTGCGGCGGCGCTTTTGCCGGAATTGAAAAAATCATTTCCAGCCGGGGTAATGAAACATCCATCGGTTTCGGCGCAAAAGTCGAGGCTCCGGAAGATAAAACCGTCGGCGAGATTATGAAGGATGTTCAACCCGAGGATTTGTTGAAATATGGTTTGATTCCGGAATTTGTCGGCCGCTTGCCGATTATTGCCACGTTGGACGACTTGAACGAAGAAGCCTTAATCAAGGTTTTAACCGAACCGAAAAATGCATTGGTCAAGCAATATGTTACGTTGTTTGAAATGGAAAACGTCAAACTGACGATTACGGAAGACGCTCTTAAAGCCATTGCCCAAAAGGCTATTGAACGCAAAACCGGCGCCCGCGGCCTGCGTGCCATTATGGAAGGGAATCTGCTGGAGTTGATGTATGATATTCCGGATATGAAAGATGTTACGGAAATTATTATCAACGCTGACGTGATTGACGGCAATGCCCAGCCGGAATTTGTTAAAAGCAAGTCTTCAGAATGCGGTGGCGGAGACAAATGTCAGGAAAAGGAAAAAACAGCCTGATTTTATAACAGAGCAATAAAAAAATCCCTCCTTGTTTTTTAGATTTTCCGAAAGCGGAACATTACAAGAAAACCCGGAGGGATTTTTTTTATTTTCTTTTATTTTTCTTTTTAATTTCCTCCGGTTCCACGATACCGCAGGAAACGACAAATTTTATTCCTTCTTCGACGCTCATTTTCAACGGAATAACATCTTTTCTGGGAACAAAAATCAAAAAACCGGATGTCGGGTTGGGAGTGGTCGGAATGAAAACGCTCAGCATATCTTCCTGAATTTTTTTGCGGATTTCGCCTTTGGCCGATGCACTGACAAAACCGATAATCCACAATCCTTTGCGTGGATACTCCAATAAAACACACTGGTTAAAAGACTGGCTTTTATCAGAGAAAATTGTTTCAAAAACCTGTTTTAACAAAGAATAGACACTGGATATAACCGGCAGACGCCGTACAAGCCAATCGCCCAAATGCACGAAAAAACGCCCTATGAAACCGGCGGCAAACATGCCCACCAAAATCATCGCTGCAATTAAAATAACAATTCCCAGTCCGGGAATGGTTGTCAGAGGAATATTGTAACGCGCCGTCAATTCGGGAGGAATAAGCCGGTTTACCGAAACATCTATCCAAACAAAAATTTTATAAGCCATATAAAAGGTGATGGAAACCGGCGCGGTTACCAAAATTCCGGTCAAAAAATAAGCCCGCAGTTTGGCTCCGAGTTTCATGAAAACGGCGCGTTCTTTTTCCAATCTGATTTTTTTGATGTTTTTTGCACGCTGTCTGGCGTCATTTTTCATTTTATATCCTCATTGCATCTTCAATTATAAACTGAACAGAATTTCTTCCCTGCCAATTATCGCGGCGCAAAACCCCAACCACGTCAAACAAGCCGCCTTCCGGCGCAAGGAGGGCTTTTCCAAGCTCCGTATCGCCGACTCTGAAGGCCATTGCTTTCAGACTGCCCCCATTGGCCGAACTTAAAAAGCAGCGGACATGTCCGTTGCCGACAACGGACGGTTTGTTTATTTTTACGGAAGGCAGCAACAATTTCGGTTCATTGTTTCCCGAACCAAAAGGTTCCAGAAGTTCCATTTTTTCGGCCAGTCCGACATTAGCTCCCGCCAAATCGAGCTGCCCGTCGATTTCAAGCACGGGAACAATTTCTTCACTGCCCAGCTTTTCTTTGACATATTCTCCGGCAAATATTCTGAATTCTTCAATTTTATCTTTATTCAGAGAAAAACCTGCCGCCATCATATGTCCGCCGCCTTTGGTCAGCAAACCTTTTTCTTTTGCAGCAAGAATTAACGCTCCCAAATCAATCCCCGGGACAGACCGCGCCGAACCTTTAACTTCATCCGCTTCTATGGACAGGACGAACGCCGGAAGATTATAACGTTCTTTCAGTTTGCCGGCGACGATGCCGATAACGCCCTGATGCCAGTCTTCGCCAAAAACAAAAGCTATCGGATATTTCTGCGGCGTTCCTTCAAGTTTTTCGATGGCATCGAGGAGAACATAAGCTTCTATTTCCTTGCGCTGCGCATTAAATTCATTTAATTTGCCCGCCAATATTTCCGCTTCGTTTTCATTATCGGCACACAGAAGTCTGTTGCCAAGAGATGCTTCTCCGACTCTGCCGCAGGCATTGATACGAGGGCCTAAAACATATCCCAGATGGAAGGCTCCGGGCGCTTCGCTGATGCCGGATTTATCAATTAAGGCTTTCAGTCCGATGTTTTGACGGCGAGCCATTATTTTCAGCCCCTGACGCACAAATGCACGGTTTAAGCCCAGAAGCGGCACGACGTCGCATACGGTTCCCAAAGCAACCAAATCCAGCAAATTCATTAAATCCGGCTCCGGCCGGTTTTTGTAGAATCCCCGTGAGCGCAATTCCCGGTTGACAGCAACAACCGTCATAAAAACAACGCCTACCGCAGCCATATATTGCAAATATTTATAGTCGTTTTCTTCATCCAAACGCTTGGGATTTACCAAGGCATAAACGGACGGAAGCCGGACTTCCGCTTCGTGATGATCCAAAACAATTATTTCAAAGCCTTTTTCCGCCGCATAAGAAAACGCTTCAAAGGCCGTCGTTCCGCAATCCACGGTTACAACAAAATTTACCCCCAATGCGGAAAACTCGTCAAAAGCCTGACGGCTCGGTCCATAACCTTCATCTCTTTCGGGAATATGCACAAAAGGCTTTATGCCGTTTTGTTCCAAAAACAAACGTAGGACGGAAGTTGAGGTGGCACCGTCAACATCATAATCACCAATGATGCCGATTTTTTCGCGTCCGATTATTGCCGCGGCCATTCTTTCCGCCGCCTTTTTCATATCTTTCAAACAGCAGGGATCCGGCAACAGATTTTGTAGTTTCGGATAGAGAAAATTGCCGGCGTCTTCCGCCGTTATTCCCCGGGATGAAACAATTTTTGCAATAAGATAAGGCAAATCATACTTTTGGGATATGAGTTCCGCCCGCTTTTCATCAACGGGCAGAAACTTCCATAAATTGCCTCCCAGAGATTTTTCATTTTCCAAACAAGCTCTCACAGAAAAATTCCCTGCAGCTCTTTAGTTTTAATAACTGATATAAACCTCAGCCCTGCGGTTAAGCCGTTCACCTTCGGGCATAACCTCCAGGTAGGCGGGAGCAGAATCGGATACAGCCTCAACCGTAACGGAAGATGCCGGCAGCCCAGCCCGGACAAGCGCTTTGGCTACAGCATCGGCACGCGCCTGAGAAACACGGAAATTCATTAATTTATGATGAACGACATCCGTATCGCGGGTTCGGCTTGAAGCATGTCCCAAAACCTTTATCTTTCCGTTGTTGGCTTTGGCAATTTTGACAATTTTGCGAATGCGTTTCAATTCATCTCCGCTCAGAGAGGAACTGCCATTGTTAAAATAAAACGTTTCCAAACGATAAGTTATGCTGGGAGCATTGTCATCAGGTCCGGTTAACATATTTTCAATTTTGTTTTTTTCCGCCTCATTGTTCATTTCGGCAAGAGTTTCCGAAGAAGGAATATTTTCCATCTTTTCAGAAGTTTTCACAGGTTTTGTTTTTACGGCTTCAAGCGGTTCTGCTCTGGTTAAAAACTCTTCTTCGCTCATCAGGCCGATGCTTTCTTCCGCCGAAGATGTTTCTTTTTCGACGATGTTTTCCTCATCTTTCTCATTTTCCGCAGCTTTCTCTACAGAAACCGTTTCTTTGTCTTTGTTTTCTGAAAGGGATTCTTCCGCCGGTTTTGTTTCGACATTTTCATCCTCGGGAACGGCTGCCCGGCGCGCACCGTCCGATGCCAGCCCTTCACTTTTACGGATGCCGCCGACCTCATCAGAAATATCCGGAAAGGCCGCTGGCGAAGCGCATGACGCCAACAAAAGCAGAAAACCACATATGCTTAAATTTTTTAAAACTGACATTGCCGAACCTTGCATAAAAAACAACAATATTTTTTTGTAAAATATAATATTAAATTCGTTAACACAAGTCTAAAAAGAAACAAATGCAAAAAAAATGCTTTTTTATAAAAAATATTGTATTCCGGAACAAAATAGTTATACTTAGAACAATGTTGTTTTTTCTGAGGATTTTATATGTTTTGTTCAGAATTGGAAACCTCGGTCGACGCCGCTTACTGGTTTTTGGACAAGGCTGACGAGGACAGACTTGATATTGACGAAGCAAAAGTGCAACATCTTGTTTTTCTGGCGCAGTTTTTGTATGCTGAAGTTTATGAAAAATCAATGCTGATGCCGTCTCTTTTTATTTGCTGCGACGAAGGCATTTATGAACCGAATCTGAAAAGAATCCTGGCTCAGGGACGTCCGTTTATTCCCCGGACGCCGTTTCGGCCGAAAACAGAAAATTTTTTTAACGGAATCTGGAAAAAATATGCCGGTTCTTCTTCCCGGGAACTTGAATATCTTATAAAAGGCTCCGATATTTATCTGAAAAATCATGTTAAAGGGGCAAAAATTGTCCTTGATTTCAAATCTGTTGTTGAATCTTTAAATAAGAATAGTAAAATATCAGGTAACCGTGACGAGTGCAGAAAAATTTTACAATCACAAAACGGGCCGGTTGTCGTTTCCAAATGGCATCCGAAAAAAGTTTCTGATTTTACTTCTCATAACAGGGGGTGACCATGTCTAAGTTATTGAAATTATTTTTAGCGGTTTTAGTTGTTGTTTCCTGCTCCCAAAAGGAGGAAGAGGCTGGGAATGCCGATTATAACCTGACAATAGAATCGGCGGACGGAAGAAAAACAAATTTATCGGTTGAAAACGCTGTTTCTCCGGAGGAACTGCAAAAAGGATTGATGAACAGAGAAAGCCTGGGCGAAAAACATGGTATGATTTTTAACCTGAAAGGTTATGAACATGTGGCGATGTGGATGAAAGATACCAAAATTCCCCTGGATATGATTTTTGTAAACGACGGCGTGGTGGTCTGGGTTTATGAAAACGCCCAACCCAACTCCACGCAAACAATTTCTTCGCCCAAACCGGCCGATGCCGTGATTGAGCTGAATGCCGGCGATGCAAAGAAATATGATATTAAAGCCGGAGACATTGTCAGGCATGCTTTTTTTGACAATTTTGCAGCTCCGGCCGATGCGGATACAAAAGCCGGCGACAAGATTGTTTCAGATGAAAATGCCGTTGACGCTGATGTTGTTGTTGAAGACATCAGCGAGGAAGAAGCTCTGGCCGACGACGGCGCCAGCGGCGAAACCGTTATTGAAGAAACGACGGCTGAATAATTTTATAAAACACAAAAAAAACACGGTTTTTCAAGCCGTGTTTTTTTTGTATGAAAAATAAAATTTCAATCCCATTTTTCCCAATGGATACGCGACGGATTGTTTCGTTCCGGCTGTTTCGGAGTTTCCGCCGGCCAACCCAACACAACAATTGAAAAAGGTTTGACATTTTCCGGAAGAGAGAAAAACTCTTTCAATGACGCAACCGGACCACTCATCGGAGAAGCACCGCACCAGCAGGCGCCCAATCCCAGACTGTGCGCCGCCAGCAAAATATTTTCGGTTGCAGCGGCACAATCAATATCTATGTAGCTCCATCCTTCTTTCTCCCGGTGAAAAGAGATATCTTCACGACCGCAAACCAAGATGACAGCCGCGGCATTTTCCGCAAACAGAGCCGAACGCTGCATATGACGAAAATGCTTTAATACCTCTTTATTTTGAATAACAAGAAACTCCCAAGGCTGCGTATTATGCGCCGACGGAGCATATTGTCCGGCTGAAATGATTTTTTCAATCATTTCCCGAGGAACGGGTTTATCTTCATATTTTCGAATCGAGCGTCTGCTCAGCAGACCTTCCATAAGTTCCATTTGTTTTCTCCCACAAAAAATCAGTTTATGGTTCTTTTCAGTTTTTCAATACGAGGCAAAACCGAATTTTCAATAATAAAATCAAAAGCTTTTTCAACCGTTTTATCCGTATGACGAACTGCGGACGCAACAGCCTCCATGCTATTGTCTTCTGATACGGCCCGGGTAGCCAAGCGGACATAAACTTCAGCCAAATCGGAAAGAGAATCGATAAGTTCCGCCAGATAAGCCGGAATGTTCAGTCTTTCCCGCCCGCCCCAAAAGCCTTCGACAAAACCGGCTTCTATTTCATCTGCACGGGAAAGGCAGGCCGCCCGCAGTTCTTCCCGGGTGCGGGCAGATATTTTTTCCAAATGCAGTTTGTTTATTTTAACCGTGGTGAAAATTTCGTCCCACAAGCCCATAAAAAATCTGAAAAAAAGTTCAGCTTCATTTTTGGTTTCAAGGCGGGGTTCCTGTCCCGACGGCCAAAAAGAAGAGATCACATCCGTCGGACGCAAATCAAGGTTCGGGCTACATAACGCACCGGCAAAACGCATTTTGACAATATTCAACGGCGCCGGACAACGGTAATGTTCCAGCATTTTTTCAAAACGTTCGTCGCCGATATATTCATTTTGGCTTTTCATTTTTAAATTCTTCATATATAAATATCATGACTTAGTTTAATGTAATGGAGTTTTTTAAATTGGCAAGAGCTAATTTTATTCCGCTTGTGTTTCTGACGCTGGCTCTGAGTGCGTGCTCGGTTCTGGATCCGTTTGTCGACCGGAAAAGGGATGCCGGCGCACCGCCCGACAAACTTTATGTCGGGAAGTCACGCAAAGACGCTCCGTCAATCTGCTACAACATTTTGACTACCGACTATAAAACCGTCAAAAAAATGGCGGATGACGAGTGTGTTAAATACGGCACGGGAACACATGCCGTTCCTGTCAGTCAGGAAGCTTTCGGCTGTAAATTGCTGCTGCCGGCCAGAATTAATTTTAAATGCGAAAAATAAACGGGATTTGGAAAAATGAATTTGTCTCTGGAAAAAATAATCAATCACAAACTTGCCGCCTGTTTTGAAAAGCTCGGACTGGATAAAAAATATGCCACCGTGAAAGTTTCAGACCGGCCGGATTTGAGCGACTTTCAGTGCAACGGCGCTCTGGCTTTGGCTAAATCAGAGCATAAAAATCCCCGGGAAATTGCCGCTTCCGTCATGACAGAACTGGAAAAAGACAATGATTTTGCCAAAATATCGGTTGACGGTCCCGGGTTTATCAATCTGACCATCAGGAACGAGCTTATTGCCAGAGTTATGGACGATATGAGCGCAGATGAGCGGCTGGGGTGCGAAAAAACAGACAATCCGCATACCGTCGTGCTTGATTTCGGAGCACCAAACGTTGCCAAAGAAATGCATGTGGGACATTTACGTTCCGCCGTTATCGGCGAATCCGTCCAGAGAATTGAGCGTTTTGCCGGCAACAAAGTTATTTCCGATACACATCTGGGAGACTGGGGCACGCCGATGGGAATGATTATTTCCGAAATTATGGATATGCATCCGGACTGGCCTTATTTTGACGATAATAAAAAGGACGGTTTTCCTGAGCGGCTGCCTTATTCGGTGGAAGAACTGACGGAAATTTACAAAAAAGCCAACGCCCACTGCAAGGAAGATGAAAACGCCAGGCAAAAAGCCCGGGTGATTACGGCAAAATTTCAGGACGGACATCCCGGATACCGCGCCTTGTGGAAGCATTTGAGGAATATTTCGGTCGAAGCCGTTAAGAAAAATTTTGACGCGCTGGATGTGCATTTTGATTTGTGGCTGGGAGAAAGCGATGCGCATGAAACATGTTATGAAATTTTGAAGCTGGCCAAAGACAAAGGTATTTCGGAAGCGGACGACGGCGCCGTCATCATCCGGCTGGATGAAGTAAACAAGCCCAAACCGCCGGTTATTCTGCAAAAATCCGACGGCGGTTTCACCTATCATACAACGGATATTGCCACGGTTAAAATGCGGGTGGACGATCTCAAAGCCGATGAAATCATTTATTTTACCGACAAGCGTCAGGCTCTCCATTTTGAGCAGGTTTTTGAAGCCGTCGAAAAACTCGGGCTGGCACCGGGCGTTAAGCTGCGCCACATCGGGTTCGGCACGGTTAACGGCCCGGACGGCAAACCGTTTAAAACCCGCGACGGCGGCGTGATGAAACTTGAAGACCTGATTAAACTTTCAAAAGACAAAGTCCGGGAATCCATGCCGTCTCCCGAAGAAGCCGAAGGTTTTTCATCTCCGGCAGAAGCAGAAAAATATATTGAAAATCTGGTTGAAGAAATTGCGGTCGCCGCGATGAAATTTCAGGATTTGAAAAATAACATTGCTTCGGGTTATGCTTTTGAAATTGACGATTTTGCCAAGTTTGAAGGAAAAACCGGACCGTATATCCAATATGCCGTCGCGCGGATTAATTCCATTATGCGCAAGGCTGCAGCGGCGGGAATCGAATCCGGAAAAGTTACGCTTAACAACAAAGAAGAACGGGAGCTGGCTTTGAAACTGGCGCAGATGAACAATGTTGTCATGCGGGCGCACGAAGACAAAGAACCAAGCATTATTTCCGATTATGCTTATACGCTGGCGCAAACATTCAGTAGTTTTTACAACGCCTCCTCCATTATGAACGCCGAAACGAAAGAACTCGCCTCGTCCCGCCTGCGGCTGGCCAAACTGACCCGGGACGCCCTGACGCTGCTCCTCTACCTGTTGGGCATCAAGGCGCCGGAAGTTATGTTGAAAAAAGCCTGACAACCACTTTTTATTGAGGCTTTCCGGGCGGGGAAAAAACTCTGTTTTGCGCCATTTGTTTATATGATTACGCAAAGAAAAATGCCATAAAAAAGCACAGCTTTTCGGCGGGAAAACCACCGGCTGTGCTTTTTTTAGATACTTTTACTTGTGTCTGAAACTACTTGTGTCTGAAACCGGTGCGGATTTTATGCGTCATCCGGCTTTTGAAATCAGACATTTTGCGCAACATGCTTTTTGTTTTAATGTTTTCCCTGTACGGATAAAAATCTGCCCGTCTGTTTCCACCTGCGGGATTTCCGACAAAAGAGAATCCCTTTCTACTTTCCGGCGGACTGAAAAACGCGCAATACAGTACCAGGCTCAACACCATTACAAACAAAAAAAGCAGGACAAACGAACCGGCACACAGCCAGTAAAAAGAAAAGTTATCCATGGCATAAAAATTTAAGTGAAACAATAATATTAACTATGTTGTTCAGTGTAGTTAATTATTTAAATTAAAGCAATCCCCAAATATGGAAAAAAATTTATTCCTCACTCTCCGCCGCCGCATGCGTATCCAGAGAATAGCCGGAGGCACGCACCGTCCGGATGTAGTCCGGTCCGTATTCGTTCAGCGATTTCCGCAGTCGGCGGATGTGCACGTCTACCGTGCGCGACTCGACATAAATATTATCGCCCCAGACATTTTTGAGCAAAAATTCACGGGAAAAAACTTTGCCCGGTGTTTCCATCAACATACGCAGCAGGCGGAATTCCGTCGGCCCTAGGTGAATAAAAGTTCCGCCGCGGAAAACTTTTTTTTCGCCCAAATCCATGCGGATGTCTTCAAAAACAAGTTCGCCCGCATCTACCGGCTCCGGCGCCCGGCGCAACTGCGATTTGACGCGCGCCATCAGCTCGGGAACGGAAAAAGGTTTGGTTACATAATCGTCCGCTCCGGCGGTCAGGCCTTTGATTTTGTCTTCTTCCTCGCCTTTGGCCGTCAGCATGATGATGGGAATGTTCTTAATATCGGGTTTGGAACGCACCAGTTTGCAAATTTCCACGCCGGACATTTCCGGCAGCATCCAGTCCAGAATAATGACCGAGGGCATGTTTTTTTCGATTTCGGCAACGGCGCGGCTGCCGCGGCTTTCGGTATAAACCGTATAGCCTTCTTTTTCGAGATTATATTTTAACAGGACGGCAAGCGCCTCTTCGTCTTCTATAATCATTATGCTGTTCGCAGCCATAAAAACACTCTCCCAAAAAAACAAATCACATGGTTATTATATGGTTTGCGGGTTAACATTACCTTAAAGCCCGGATGTTTTCCCGATAGTTTCCGCCGGAAAACACCGACGTTCCCGCCACCAGGATATCCGCGCCGGCGGAACGGCAGGCCGCCGCTGTTTCCGGATTGATTCCGCCGTCAACCTCTATTTTGATATTCCGTTTTTTTATCATCCGGCGGCAGGCGGCAATTTTATCCAGCTGCGACGAAATAAAAGTTTGTCCGCCGAATCCCGGTTTGACGCTCATTATCAAAATCAAATCAAGCTTGTCCAACACGTTTTCCAACACATTTTCCGGCGTTTCCGGCGCAAGCGAGGCGCCTGCTTTTATGCCACTGTGGCGAATTTGTTCCAGCGTGTGACCAAGATCAGCCGCCGCCTCGGCATGAACCGTGAGGATATCGGCGCCCGCCGACGCAAACCAGGGCAGCATTTTTTCGGGTTCCCGCACCATCAAATGAACATCAAACGGCAGTTTTGTCAAAGGGCGCAAAGCTTTTATCAGCGGCGCGCCAAAGGTCAGATTGGGAACAAAATGGCCGTCCATCACGTCCAGATGCACCATATCCGCGCCGGCTTTCTCCAGTTTTTTTATTTCGACTCCGAGATTGGCAAAATCAGCAGACAAAATGCTCGGTGCAATCAAAACCATTTGCTTTCTCCTCTGTGTTTTTTTGCTTTTATTATTCACGGTGAATTTTAAGATATTATTAACCCCTCTGTAATTGCCGCGATTTGGGATTGATTTTCCTTGTTTTCAAGAATATTTTGATTATTTTGGAAGATTCTTCTTTTTTTGGCAAAATAATAGTTGACAAATTTCGAAAATAGTGTAAATTTAAGTAAAATTTGTTTAAAAGCAAATGACATAAACAATCCCTTGATAACGGATTTATAGGCTTTCATTAATCATAGCTCCAAATAAAAGGTCTACCGTTTTCAAGGACGGGCTTGCCGGCCAAACTCACCGGTAAGCTTCTGCATACCGGGGCTGATACCCCTAATTATCCGGCCCCGGTTTTTCTCCCCATATTACACACATCACACCTCCGAGAGGCTGACGCTCCGGCGCCGGCCTCTCTTTTTTTTTCCTCTCCCTGAGGCAGTCCCCTCTTGTTTCCCTCCATGAGATAGGAAACTCCTTTTGTTTCCCTCCCTGAGGTAGGAAACTCCTTTTGTTTCCCTCCCTGAGATAGGGAGGGTTAGGGAGGGTATGACGAGCGCAGCGAGCTTATTTTTATTTGGAAGTTGTTATTTATTAGATTCATACCCCTCTTCAATTCCGACTAATTCTTTTGGAGGGAGGAGCACGAACCGAACAAAAGGAAAGTATTATTGAATCATACCCCTCCTGCCTTCTTGCAGCAAAGCTGCTTCGGTCAACTGAATTGTAACGATTGTTTCCTTAGGCTGTCGCCTGTTCACAATCTAACAATTCAGACTCTGTCGTTG
>CASEQD010000019.1 GCA_949289935.1 uncultured Pseudomonadota bacterium
GCTTATCTGGCAGGCTGACCCTTATGAACCGGGGACGACGCTGTTTAACAAAACCGGCGCCAACACTTATACGGCGACTTTGCCCGAAGGCGTGTATGATTTGGTGATTGCGGGTTCCGGCGGGCGAACAAACCGATGGGCGTTTGGTTATGTGTGGTATTATGCCAAAGGCGGAAGCGGCGCGGTCTGGGAGGGACAGTTTTACAACCCGAAAGACCAGCAGATTAAAATCTATGCCGGCGGGCAGCAGGAAGCCAGTTATATGGAGCTGGGCGGGGTGCGGATGATTACCGTCAATCAGGGAAGCAACGGTTCGGGAACTTCGGCGGGAAGCGGCGGGACGGTTTCGGTAAATTCGGCGTTGCAGGTGACGCAGACGCGGAAATCGGCCAAGGGAACCGACGGCATCAGCGGAACGGCGGACGGGAACTGGGTGGCGGCTTCGGTTTGTTCGCTCAACAGCTGGGGACAAGGCGCCAGCAACGGCGACAATGAAATCGCCGGCGGGGCAAGGCTGCAATATATCAGAATGGACAAATAACAGGGAGGCTTGCTTATGGATTGGGGATTGATTAGCGGGCTGGCAGCCATGTGCGGGGTGGTGGTTAATTTTATCCGCATCGGGCGCTGGCAGGGGAATATTGAGACGAGGGTGTTTGCTTTGGAAAAAAGTCTGGATAATCATGATATGCGGATGGAAAGTCTGACGCATTTGATTTCCCGGCAGAATGATCTTTTAACTGAGATGAAAGTAAAGCTTGATTTGATTTATAATGAGAAAAAAGAGAGGAGAAAAAATGCCGTCCAGGGGAATTAGAAATAATAATCCGGGAAATATCCGGAAAGGAGATAATTGGCTGGGGCTGTCGGCGCATCAAAACGACAGCTCTTTTTGTGTGTTTAAATCGGCGGAGTATGGTGTTCGGGCGCTGGTTATCGTTTTGAGAAATTATCAAAAGGAATATGGTTTGAATACAGTACGGAAAATTATCCGCCGTTATGCTCCTTTAACTGAAAATGATACCGATGCTTATGTTGACAGTGTGGCAAGAGCTCTCGGGGTGAGGCCGAGCCGGATTATTGATTTGAGAGATGCCGAAGTGATGTTGAAACTGGTGAAAGCGATAATTTATCATGAAAACGGCAGTCAGCCTTATGAAGATGAAATGTTAAAAAAAGTGATTGCTGAAAATTTGATTTAAGGAAAAAAGTATGGATATATTTAACGGGATATTATGGTCAGTGTTGCGGCGGTGGTATGGCGGCGGCTTTGACGAAAAATACAAATGGCTGGGAAACAGAGGTTTACAGACGGCGGTGATGATGACCGCCATTTTTGTTGCGCTTTATGACCGGACAATCTGGTGGGCGGCGTTGGTGTTGGCGGTATGGATACAGTTTCAGTTCTGGAGCCGGGCGGTTGGTGAGATTCTGGACTGCGGGCGGAGCACTGTTCAGACGGCGGAGAGTTATGACCGCTGGTTCCGGGTGCCGCTGGACTGGGTTTATGACAAGCTCGGCAAGGTGAAATATACCGGATATTATGACTGGTGGTATGGCTGGCTGCGTTACGGGCTGCCGATGATTGTGCCGGCGGTGGTGCTCAGCGACTGGTCTTTTGTGGTTATCGGGCTGGCCGGGTCACCGGTCTATTATGGCTGCTGGCGGTTGTTTGAGGTGTTTCCGGGGTTGGCAACAAAGCTTCCGGTGTGGGGCAATGAGCCGAAGACTTTGGCCGAGTTGGTGTATGGATTTGTTTTCGGGGTGCTGATATGGTGAAGCGGTTGTCAAAACACAAGTGGAAGCTGGTGTGTCTGGCGGCGGTCGTGGTTGCGGCCGTTGCCATGATAAAGCCCGAATATGCGGAGAATGTGGCGCGGGCGTTTGTGCTGATTCTGGCGGGGGTGTGAGTTTTGGATATTTTTTTGTGTATAGGCTTAATTAATTATTTTATTATCTTATAATTATGTGATAATCCTGCTGTGTATAAAATAATAGATGGTTTAATTTGCAGGGTTTGAAATGGGACGTAAACGTTTACTGATTGCGATTGTTCTGTCAATTGTTATGATTGTTTTGCTGTATCCGTTATATTCGGCCGGTAATATGCTGCAGAGCTATGCCGATGTAAAACAGCATAAATTTTTCAGAATTGATATTTTTAACGGCGGGGGTTCCGAAAATAAAGTCCGGTTGTTAAAAAACAGTTCTAATGTTCAGTTTCGCAGTCCCGGATGGTTTCAAAATCCCAAATGGATGAAAGTTAAAGGAAATGGTTCCGTGGCAGACGGCGCTTTAAAGGCAAAGTGGCAGGATTATTATCTGCAGGTGAAAGCCGTCGGCAGCGGAGAATTATCCATATTGCTGCGCGGATTGGACAGAAAGATAAACAACAAACGATATCCGGTGCCGGTTGATTATAAGAAACTGACGGTTAACGGCAAAACAGTGTTTTGGGGAAAGAAAGTTTTGTGGCACGATAAGCCTTTTGTTTACAAACAGAAGGTTAAGGACGGAGATGTTTTGAATATTGTCGTTACGGCGCGGCGTCATCATTTTGGTTTTTCGGATTTGCAGGAAGTTTATGGTTTTAACTTTAAGATGCTTTTGACCGTTGGTGTTTTGAGCTTTTTGTTATCGTATAAAATGGTGCAGTATGCGGCAAGGTTTAAGATTTTGGAACATAACAGTCGGATAGATATTGTTTTTTTATGTGTGTTTTTTGTTCTGTTGTTTATTCCGATGCTGAAAATTAATCCGGCGGAGAAATCGGTTCAGGAAAACCGCATGCTGGCAAAGTATCCGTCCGTATTCGGAAAGAACGGTTTGAACGTGAAGTTTGGCGAACAGTTTGATGCCTGGTTTAATGACAGGTTTAATTTCAGGGAGTTTGTCATAAAACTTTTTTATAACTTAAAATTTTTTGATACATATGCAGAAAACAACTATGCAATATATAATAAAAAGGATAACTGGTTTTTTACAAAAAGGTGGAATTCCGTTTCAATGTATCAGCAGCGTTATTTGTTTTCCCTTGAACAACTTGAAAAGATTTTGTCTAATTTTGAGCAGATTCAGGCATGGTGCGATAAAAACGGTATTAAGTTTTATGTCATGCTTAGCAACGATAAAGAAAGTTTGTATGGTAAATATTATCCGCAATATTATAAAAAAGTACATAAAATTTCTCAAAGAGAACAATTAGTTGAGTTTTTAAGAAAAAATTCCGATATCAATATTATTGAAGCCACTGACGAGTTAAAAGAAAGCATTAAACATGGGGATGATGTTTTTTGTCGTACAGGTACTCATATGAATACATGGGGATCTTATTTGGAATATAAACAGCTTGTATCCGAGTTTGTTAAGGATTTTCCAGATCTTCCCCAACTTGAAGAAAGAGACTTTGAAATAAGCAAAAGTTCCGTTTGTGATACGGATATTTTGAGAAGTATGAATTTATCCGGTTATGACGCTGGTAAAAATTTATATAAGCATATAAAAATAAAGGATTTTGAATCAAAATTTATTTGGTATGAAGATTTGTATCCTCAAAATTTAAGAGCAGAAAAAGGGCATTCAGGAAGATCTTTTTATAAAAATAAAAACGGGAAATATAAAATTTTTGTTGTCGGTGACAGTTTTGTCGGAGGATATGTTAATTTGCTGAGCTATAATTTTAGAGAATTATACCGGCTTTATTTGCAGATTCCCAATGACAGGACCAAATTGGAAATTATTTTTCCAAAAGATCAAGAATTTCTTTATGAAAACAAGCCGGATATTTTGTTAATAGAAAGTACAGAGAGATTTCTGTATCGGTTTCTTGATATGAAAATAATTCCAGAATAAGGATTAAAGCCATGTTGTTTTCTTCAATGACGTTTGTATATTTGTTTTTGCCGATTGTCTGCAGTGTTTATCTGCTGGTGCGAAACGATTTGAAAAACTATGTTTTGCTGGCTGCGAGCATTTTGTTTTATGCCTGGGGCGAACCGAGTTATCTGGCAGTTATGATCTTGACGATCTTAATTAATTATACGGGCGCCAATTATATCAGCCGGAGCAAAAACAAACGCCACAGAAAGCAGATTTTGTGTCTGACGATTTTGCTTGATTTGAGTTTTTTGTTTTATTTTAAGTATTTTAATTTTGTTATGGACAATATTAATGCCGTTTTTGAGGCGAATTTTAATTTTGTCGATGTTATTATGCCGATCGGTATTTCTTTCTATACTTTTCAGGCATTGAGCTATGTTGTTGATGTTTATCGCGGAGAGACAAAGGTTCAAAGAGATATTTATAAGCTGGCTTTGTATATTACGCTGTTTCCGCAGCTGATTGCCGGGCCGATTGTCAAGTATCATGACATTGACGAACAGATAGATAAACGGAGCGTTACGTTTGGCAAGGT
The DNA here is from genome assembly GCA_949289935.1 of uncultured Pseudomonadota bacterium. Lineage (GTDB taxonomy): Bacteria > Pseudomonadota > Alphaproteobacteria > RF32 > CAG-239 > HGM16780. The sequence goes on from CASEQD010000019.1 coordinate 4,415, forward strand.
CAGTTACGGGGTGAAGCGTTTTATTGTCGGTTTGGCAAAAAAAATGCTGATAGCCAATACAATGGGGGCAATTGCAGACAAAATTTTTTCCCAGCCGGCAGAACAGATTGATGTTCTGACAGCCTGGCTGGGCGCTGTTGCCTATACGCTGCAATTGTATTATGATTTCAGCGGTTATTCCGATATGGCGGTCGGGCTTGGCGCTGTTTTTGGTTTTAAGTTTTTGGAGAACTTTAATTATCCGTATATTTCCAAATCAATTACCGAATTTTGGCGCCGCTGGCATATCTCTTTGTCTACTTGGTTTAAGGAATATTTGTATATTCCTCTCGGCGGAAACAGAGTTTCTCCGGTCAAAATGTATTTTAATTTGTTTGTGGTTTTTCTTGCTACCGGTTTTTGGCATGGTGCGAGTTGGACTTTTATTTTTTGGGGACTGTGGCACGGCATGTTTATTATTTTAGAGAAGGCCAGTGGCTGGCATAAAAAAGAAGGCGGATTTTTTATGACTGCCGTACATCATGTTTATGCAATTTTTGTTTTTGTTGTCGGCTGGGTGATATTCCGGGCTGAAACTATGGGCTATGTCGGCGATTATCTCAAAACAATGTTCGGGTTCGGCGGAGAGAAAAGCATATTGTATGAAATTTCTTATTATGTTGATAATGCGGAAATTATTGCTTTTATTGCAGCCTTTTTGTGCGCTGCGCCGGTTTTCAGAAATATGCTGAATGTTCGGTTTGAGCATAAAGTTTTGAGAAGCGTGGTTAATGTGTGGCTGATTGTGTTGTTTTTGTTTTCTTCTGCCGCAATTGCCGCAAATACTTATAATCCTTTTATTTATTTCCGATTTTAACGGTAAGAAAAGGCAGAGACAAAGGAAAGGCATTTATTAAAATGTCTTTCTTTTTTTTCGGGAGGATGTGTACATGAAATATGCGGGAATTTTGTTTCTTCTGGCTGTTGCTCTTATTGGAGCTTATCTTCTTGGGCGCTCTCATTCTGAACTGAAAATTGTGAAAGAACAGGTGGAGGTGATAAAATATGTGGAGAAAGAACGGGCGGAAATACATTCGCGGCCTAATGCTTCCCGGGCTGCTTTGCTTGAGCTCATGCGTGCGGGCAAGCTCTGAGATTTGTCCGGTTTATCCGGCGGCGGGGGCAAAAGTGGCTGATGAACTGGAGCAGGCCGGAGAGCTTCCGAACACCTGGGAGTGGATCGGCCGGATTGACAAACTCCGGCAGGAGCTGGAACTTTGCAACGGAGAAAGATAAATGAAAATTTTGGAAAACTTTATAAAAAAATGCTTGATTGTTTGAAAAAATGAGTGTATAAAACCACACGATGATCGGGTGAAGCCGAGCGTATGGCATGCCGGAGCACCCAGAAAGCATCCTCAAATATAACTTAAAGAAAGGAAGCAAAATGCCTAAGTTGAAAACAAAAAGCGCTGCCAAAAAGCGTTTCAGCGTTACCGGAAGCGGCAAGCTGAAGAGAAATTTTGCCAACAAGAGACACCTGCTCTTCAATAAAGGTACCAAAATGAAAAGACAGGCTCGCGGAACAACCTTGGTTAACGAGGCTGACGTGAAGATTGTTAAACAGTTTATGCCATATATTTAAGGAGGAAAAATCAGATGTCTCGCGTTAAAAGAGGTTTGACGGCACACGCCCGCCACAAGAAAATTTTGTCAATGGCCAAAGGCTACAGAGGCCGCAATAAGAATGTTTTCAGAGTTGCCATTGAAAAAGTTGAAAAAGGTTTGCAATATGCTTACCGCGACAGAAAGGCTAAAAAGAGAAGTTTCCGCGCTTTGTGGATTCAGAGGATTAATGCAGCTGCCCGGTTGAACGATATGACTTATTCCCGATTTATGAGCGGGCTTATCAAGGCCGGCATTGAACTCGACCGAAAAGTCCTTGCTGATATTGCTTTGAAAGAGCCTGCTAATTTTGCCAAGCTGGTGGACGCCGCAAAAAACGCATTGAATAAGTAGTATTTGCAGCAAGCAGCAAAGTTAGTTTTATGAAGGAGTAACCGCGAAGGTTTTTTATTCGGGTTGCTCCTTTTGCATTTTAAATTTTCTTAAAACAGAATCGGTTATTTAGTATTATTAATGTAATTGTTTAATATTTCAGGTGAAGCAAAATGGAAAATTTGGAAAATATAAAAGCTGAAATGCTGGCATCCGTCGCGGCTGTGGAGAATATGAAAGGCTGGGATGATATCAGAGTTTCGCTGATCGGGAAAAAAGGAAAAATTACCGAGATGATGAAATCGCTCGGTTCCCTGTCGGCGGAAGAAAAAATTGAAACCGGAAAAAAACTTAATGTTTTGAAAAATGAAATCGAACAAGCTCTGGAAAAGAAAAAAAACTTGTTGGCCGAACAGGAGCTGAATGTCCGTCTGGCTCAGGAAAAAGTAGATGTTACGCTGCCCGTTCGTCCGGAAACACAGGGGCGGATACATCCGGTTTCAAAAATTTATGAAGAAATTGTGGCCATATTCGGGGAAATGGGGTTTGAAGTTGCCGAAGGCCCGGATATTGAAGATCAGTTTCACAATTTTAATGCTTTGAATATGCCGGCCAATCATCCGGCGCGGCAAATGCAGGATACTTTTTATATTCCGAACAAAAAAAGCGATGATTTTGATGACAGTTATGTGGTTCGGACTCATACTTCGCCGGTACAGATACGCGCTATGGAAAGCAGGCCGCTTCCCATTCGTATTATTGCGCCGGGACGGACATACCGTTCGGATTATGATGCGACGCATACACCGATGTTTCATCAGGTGGAAGGGCTGGTGATTGATAAAAATATTACCATGGCGCATTTGAAGGGGTGTTTGTATGATTTTGTGAAGGCTTTTTTTGAACTGGATGATGTGCCGGTGCGTTATCGTCCGTCGTATTTTCCGTTTACCGAACCTTCCGCCGAAATGGATATAGGTTGTCTGAAAAGTAAAAACGAATTGAAAATCGGCTCCGGAACGGATTGGCTGGAAATATTGGGCTGCGGGATGGTTCATCCGAATGTCTTACGGGCAGGCGGTATTGATCCGGATGAGTATCAGGGTTTTGCTTTCGGCATGGGAATTGACCGCTTGGCAATGTTGAAATATGGCATTCCTGATTTGCGTACATTTTTTGAATCGGATGTTCGCTGGCTTAAACATTATGGATTTACGCCGTTGGATTTTTCTTCCATGACCGGCGGTTTGAACAATAACGGAGGCAGTGCAAGATGAAATTCAGTTTATCGTGGTTGAAAGAACATTTGGAAACAGAAGCTTCGGTTGAGGAAATTGCCGAAACATTAACGAAAATCGGTCTGGAAGTGGAAGAAATTTATAATCCGGCGGCACAGCTTGAGGGATTTGTTACCGCACGCGTAGAGTGTTTTGAAAAACATCCTGATTCCGATCATTTGCATGTTTTGTCCGTGAATGACGGAAAAGAAAAGCTTCAGGTCGTTTGCGGCGCTCCGAACTGCCGTCATAACATGGTTGGCATATTTGCTCCGGTCGGGAGCCTTATTCCTGCATTCGGCGAGGTTTTGAAAGTTGGTAAAATCCGCGGTGTGGAAAGTTTCGGAATGATGTGTTCGGAAAAGGAGCTCGGTATAGGGGAAGACCATACGGGAATTATAGTTTTGCCTGATGATACGGCGCCGGGACTTCCGGCTGCGGCGGTGCTTGATATTGATCCGGTTATTGAGATTTCCATTACGCCGAACCGGGCGGAATGTCTGGGAGTGCGCGGTATTGCCAGAGATTTGGCTGCTGCCGGATTGGGGAAGCTCAAGCCTTTGAATATAAAGAAAATTCCCGGAAGTTTTGTTTCTCCGATAAAAGTTAAAATTGAAGATAAAGCGGCTTGTCCGGTTTATACGGGACGTTATATCCGCGGCGTGGATAATAAGGCGGAAACGCCCAAGTGGATGAAAAGCCGTCTGGCCGCGGTCGGATTGCATTCCATTTCTCCGCTGGTTGATGTTACAAATTATATTAACTATGATCTGGCGCGTCCGTTGCATGTTTTTGATGCTGACAAACTGAACGGAGATATTACCATCCGTATGGCAAAGAACGGTGAGAAGTTTGTGTCGCTGGAAGGCAAAGAATATACGCTTGACGACAAATCGCTGGGAATTTGCGATGAAGACGGCGTTCAGTGTCTGGGTGGTATTATGGGCGGCGCCGAAAAGGGCTGTTCCCCGGATACAATCAATGTTTTTGTAGAATGCGCCGCTTTTAATCCGGTGGTTATTGCCCGTACGGGACGGAAATTTCAGATTGATTCAGATTCCCGATACCGCTATGAACGATGGGTTGATCCGAATTCAAATGTCCTTGGTTCGGATTATGCCGTGCAGCTGATTACGGAAATTTGCGGCGGTCAGGTTGCCGAACCGGTGATGGACGGTGAAGAAAATTTTGAATCAAAAGCGGCTTATATCCGGCCGTCCCGGATGCGTGATTTTGCCGGGGTTGATGTTCCCAAGGGAAAAATCATGGAAATTTTGAAAAATCTCGGTTTTTCCGTTACCGACGAGGGCGAGCGGATTAAGGCCGTTTCTCCGACGTGGCGCGGTGATATTGATGGTGAGCAGGATTTGATTGAGGAAGTGGTGCGTATGACCGGGTTGGATGAAATTCCGGCAGAGAGTCTGCCTCATGGAAAATTTCCCAAACAAGTGTTGACCCCGGTTCAGCAACGTGCCGTTACCGTTAGGCATGAATTGGCTTTGCGCGGTATGTATGAGACGGTTACGTGGAGTTTTACAGATTCAAAACTGGCGGAAATGTTCCGAAAGTCGGATGATGCGGTTTTGCTGTATAATCCGATTGCTTCTGATTTGGATGAAATGAGGCCGTCGCTTTTGCCGAATTTGCTGCTTGCTGTTAAAAATAATGCTGCACGCGGGTTTGGAAATGTGGCTTTGTTTGAAGTCGGGCCTGAGTTTTACGGTCGAGAACCCGGGCAGCAATATCAGGCTGCCGGGGGAGTGCGCAGCGGTATGACGGCTAAGAAAAACTGGATCGGCGATGTGCGTCCGTATGATGTTTTTGATGCAAAAGCCGATGCTTTGGCCACTATTGCCGCTGCCGATGGTCCTTGGGAAAATGTGCAGATTACAACTGATGCGCCGTCTTATTATCATCCGGGAAGAAGCGGTGCTTTGCGGCTGGGTAAAAATGTTTTGGCTTATTTTGGCGAGATTCATCCGGCGGTTTTGAAAAAAACGGGCATTAAGCAGCGGGTGGTTGCTTTTGAAGTTAACCTCAGTAATATTCCGCTGCCGAGAAGCACGTCCGGAAAAGCCCGGAAGAAGCTTGAACTTTCAGCTTTTCAGCCGGTGGACAAAGATTTGGCCTTTATTGTCGACAAGTCGGTCAGTGCGGCCAATATTGTGGCGGCAGCCAGAAATGCCGACCGGGATTATATCAGCGAGGTGCGGATTTTTGACGTTTATGAAGGAGAAAATCTTCCCGAAGGTAAGAAATCAGTAGCTATTTCCGTTACATTCCAACCCAAAGCCACGACGTTTACGGATAAGGAACTGGAAACGTTGATGGCAAAAGTTGAGGTTGAGGTATCTAAAAAATGTGCCGCAACTCTCAGAAGCTGATTTTCGGGTTCTGAAAAAACAGAGGCTGTTTTTAACCGCCTCTGTTTTTTATTATGTATTTTAATTTTTATATTTTTTCATTTTTTGTTTCCATTTTGAATATAATCCCAAAGTTAAAAGAGTTAGGATTTTATATTTTTTCCGGTTCTTTTCGGCAGACAGGAATTTTGCGTTCAGGTTTGTTATTAAATTCCGAAAGTTTGTTTCTGAATTAATTATTTGTTTATCCAGAAAGCTGGTTATTTCTCCTTCGTAAAAAGGCGTCATTTTCATATAATACCAAAAGTCTTTGAAATTCGGAATTTCAGTCCAGGTGTTTGCCGGGTGGTAATAATACATGCGTGTATTCCAGGGTTTTGTATGCTTCATGGCAAAATGTGAAAAGATGATTTCGTCAATTTTGTAGTCTTCTGACAAGCCGATGTATTTTTCTATGATTTCTTTATGTTCTTCAGGTCGTTTGTGTTTATAATAAGCCTGATGGGGAATCATCATGTTGAATTTAGGATCAAGAATTTTATAATGATTGTTTTGTAAAGCTAAATTTAAAATAATTTCATCCCACCATGCATATGTTTTCACATCAAATTCAACCGGAATTTTTGATAACTTGTCCAGCATGTTATTTTCACGCCATTTTTTGCAGTCTACCAGCAGAGTGCCCATATTGAGGTAAATGTGTTTTGGAGACAAGCCGGTTTCCTGTTGGTGTCTGTAAGCGGTTGCCATGTCTGTCCAGCAATATACGGGAACTGCCGCCAGAATGTTTCCGTTTAGCTCAATGTCCCATAGTTTTTTTATATCTCCCAGAGCTATCATGTCGACATCCAGAATTATTGCTTTATTGAGTTCTGGTTTCATGTATGGAATTAAAAATCTGTCGGAACTGGCTTTGGTGATATGTCCGCTCGGGGCAGCAGGCATTTTGAATAAATGCCGGTAAGTTTCGGCTTTGATAAATTCCAATCCGAAATTCCATTTTTCTTTCAGGGTTTCTATTTTTTTCTTATTATATTCGCTTATTCCGGCGTCAATGATGTAAAAGTCTATATCGGATTTCGTATTATCCAAGATGCTGACCATCAGAGCCGTCATGTAGGGTGTATAATTGTCGTCCGAAGATAAAAAGACAGGAATGCGTTGCGAGTGATTCATTTATTTTCTCCTTTGATTGTTTTGAAAAATTCCAAAGCGCGGTTTATACAAATGTCCATGTTGTAATATTTATAGTCACCGAGCCGGCCGATGAAATAAACGTTTTTTAATTTTCGGGCTTCTTTTTGATATTGTTGATATAGTTTTTGGGTTTGCGGATTGTTTATCGGATAACAGCGTTCGTTTTTGCCAATTTCGAAAGGTTGGGGATATTCGACGGAAATGACGGTTTTATTTGATTTTTCATTTAGAAAATGTTTGTGTTCGCAAATTCTGGTAAAATCGTAGTTGTTGGGATAGTTTGTTACGGCAGTTTTTTGGTAATATTCGATGTTTTCCGTCCGGATGTCGAAACGGAGGCTGCGATAGGGAAGTTCTCCGTATTTATATTCAAAAAATTCGTCAATTGCTCCGCTGAAAATCAAACGTTCGGGGAAAATTTCGTTTTTTATGTCTGCGAAATCCGTATTGAGTTTTAATTCTATCAGCGGGTTGTCGAGCATTTTTTTGCACATTCCGGTATATCCTTTCAGCGGAATTCCCTGATATTTATCCTGAAAATATCCATTATCGCGGCTTATGTAAACAGGAACTCTGGCCGTTACTTCCGGATCGATTTCTTCTGGGCGGAGCCCCCATTGTTTACCCGTGTATCCGGCGAATACGTTATTGTATATATATTCAGCCAGAAAGCGTAAATCGTTGTCTCCGTTTTCTTTAAGTTTTAAAATGGGAATTTTTGTGCCGAAGCCGTATGTTTCAATAAGTTTTTGTTCCAACCGTTCTGCCAGCGAGGGGCAGAAAACGTCCCTTAATGTGTTAAGATTAAAAGGCAGGGCTGTTTTTATGCCTTCAATGACAACCTGTGTTTCCAAGTGAAAAAAATGCCATTGAGTAAAATTGCTCAGGTAGTCCCAGACATGTTTCATGTCGGTGTGAAAAACATGAGGGCCGTATTTGTGTATTGTAATTCCGGTCTTGATGTCTTTATAATCGAAGACATTGCCGCCGATGTGGCTGCGTCTGTCGATTATCAGGACGTTTTCTTTGAGTTGGGATGCTATGCGTTCAGCCAGAACAAGACCGCTCAGACCACAGCCGACAATTAAGTTTTTTATTTTTTTCATTTGATGTCCTCCATTTGATTGGTAATAAATTTATAGACGGAAGATCTGGAACAACCGATAGTATTTGCTATGAATTTTTTTGATTTTCCGGTGCAGAGAGCCTGCCGGATAAAGATTTCTTTTCCGGAAAAAATGGATGATTTGTTTTTGCTGTTAAAAGGACGTCCCCGTTTTTTTCCGCTTTTCAGGAGGCTTTGCTGGATTTTGCGGTTTTGTACGGAGAGAATACTTTTGTAAATACGGAGAAATGTAGCGGCATTTTCGTTGAAAGAGCGGGGAAAGGAGTTGTCAATGAGAATGTCATCTTTAACGGCGTAAATTCTGGTTTGAGCCGGCGCCGTCAGGCAGAGCGTATTGATGACGGATTGAAATGAGTTGCCGAAGACAGAAATATCGGCACAAAGGATGCAGTCTTCGGGAAGAATGGAAGAAAAGAGTGATTTTTTTTGTGGGTTAAAGGTTATAATTTTATGAATTCGGATATTGTTTTTACCGGTATAGTTCTTTATAATATCCAGATCATCGCAAGGAGAGTTTTTGATGAGAGCGTAGTGCATTATTTAAATCACCGTTAAAATTGAACAGCCAGAGAATATTAAAAAAACACTTTAATGTCAATTATTATTTTTCAGGGAGGTTGGAAAAAATTTTACTTTTGTCTTTATTATAAAAAAAATATTTTTATGCTTCATTGTGCAAGTTTATGAAATTTTGATTTGTCATTTGTATTGGTTGTGATATGTTTGAACAAAAAAATAGGACTGAACGAGGGAATTTTGCCATGTTTAATATTTCGGAATTTATTCGTGTCAACCGGGTTTATTTCATTTGGGCGGTGTTTGTCGGGTTGTTGTATTTGTTCCGCAATATGTTCGGACTGGTGTTTATTACGTTTATCATGTGTTTTGTCGTGTCGGGAATTACACACCGGGTGCGGCGCAATTATCATCTGAACCGGCGGACCTTGGTGGTTTTTGTTTATTTGTTGTTTTTAGCCGCCGTGAGCGCTTTTCTGATTTATATTCCTTCGCATATTTTATCGGAGACCATTAATTTTACGGAGCAGCTGCCGCAGAGTATGAGTTCGGTTAAAGATTGGCTGAATAATAATCTGGGGCAGAACGAAGTGATTGCCCCTCTGTTGCCGCAGGTGAAAGAAGCGTTGTTTCCGGAAAGCATGGTGGTGAGCGCCTGGGAAGCCGTGCGCGGTATGCTTGAAAGGGGGATACATTATATCGGCTGGTTCTTCTTGGCCATGTTATTCAGTTTTTTGATTATGTTTGATTTGCCGGAGCTTGTCCGGGGCGTGCGGCGGTTGCGTTTTACCCGGTTGGCAGAATCTTACAGGGAAACGGCCGACAGTATTATTCTTTTTGCCAAGGTTGTCGGGGAAAATTTTCGGGCACAATTGATGATTTCGGCGATTAATACGTTGCTGACGGCGTTCTTTTTGCATTTGATGGGGGTAAAGGCAATTGTTTTGCTTTGCACAATTGTATTTATGTGCGGATTAATTCCCGTGTTGGGAATGTGGATTTCCGCGGTGCCGATTTTGCTGATGGCGGTGAACAGCGGCGGTATGGAGCTGGGATTCTGGGCTTTGGTGATGATTGTGGCGATTCATATGTTGGAGGCGTATGTGTTGAATCCGAGGATTGTATCGTCGGTTATGCATATCAATCCGGTGATGACTTTGATTATTTTGTATATTGCCCACAGTGTTATCGGTATGTGGGGAATGTTGCTCGGAGTGCCGATAGCCGTTTATATTTATCGTAAGATTAAATAAGAAAATTTATTAAATTGAATGCGGGTTAAAACATGCTGAATACAGCTTCCGGGTGGTGCATTCAGCATGTTTTCTGTTTGAAATTTATTTTTTTAGAGATTTTCCCAGTTCGTAAGCCTGTCGGGGATAATCGGTTTCGGCGACCGCTCCGGCCAGCCAAACGCCGGAGGCAATGATTTGTCCGGCGTCCTGCCAGCCGAGATAATCAAGCAGGGTTTGATAATATTGTTTAATCGGTTCGGCTTCAGCCGCTTTGGTGTCGGCATAAGTCATGATGAGAGCCGCTTTTTTGGGATGATGAATTTGTCCGTTGACGGCATAAAAGCGGTCGATGACGGTTTTGAGCTGGGCTGAAATGCCAAAATAATACATCGGCGTGGCGAATACGACCATGTCGGCATCGATGATATTTTGCCGGACAAATTCAAAATCGTCTTTGAAAATGCAGGGACCGTTCATGCCGCAGGAATTGCATCCGGTGCAGGGATGAACATTTTTAAAAGCCGAATCAAAGCGCACTATTTTGTGTCCGGCTTCAGTGGCGCCTCTGATAAAGTTGTCGGCCAGGGTGTTGGAGTTTCCGTTTTTGCGCGGACTTCCCGTTAATATCAATATTTTCATCGCTTCTCCTTTAGCGGTTGCTGTTGTTGCTTTTGGCAAAACCGATAATGTTGCGGCGGCCAAAGCTGCTTTGATAAATTCTCTGCGATTCATGGCTTGTCTTTATTTATTCAATGTTTCTATTCTTGCGCTGAAACCACCTCTTTTTCCGGCCAAATATTCCAGCCCGCTTTCTATTTCGCCCAGTTCTATCAGACTTTTGTCGATGACAGTTCCGTGGTTTTTGTAGAAAAAGCCAAAGTTTCCCCATGGTTCGTAGATGAACATTTTTCCAGCTTTGGCTATCATGCCGCGTTTGGCGTCGTTTAATGATACCGGTTTGGGAAATTCGCTGATTTTTTCTTCTCCGGCAAAATCAATAAATTCAAAATCTGCCGGCAGCATCTGTATAAATTGGCGGGCGGCGTGGTTGTCCTGCATTTGTACAATGACTTCTTTGTCGTCAAAACTTATTTTTATTTTCATGGCATTGTTTTCCGATATGTTGCTGCCGAAGGAAGTGCTGCACCCTAAAAAGAGAGCAAAAATTAATCCGGCAAAAAGTTGTTTCATTTTTTTATTCCTCATAAATCGGCTTGTAATTGTCGATATCTGCTTCTTTTATCAGGTTTATGGCAGTCATGGCATTGGCCAGCCCGATGTAGGGGACGGCCTGTATCATTGCGGCCAAAAGAGTTTCTTTGTCGTTTCCGGCTTTCATGGCGCCGACAACGTGGGCGCTGAGTTGCTTGTCTGCTCCGAGGGCTGTCAGAACAACCAAAGACAACAATTCGCGTTGTCTGACGGTTAAGCCTTTTCTGGTGTAGAAGTCGCCGAAGCAAAAATCTGTCAGTGTATCCGGAACAATATTTTTATATTTGCCGGGCAGGGAGGCCATAGCTTTTTTTACCTCATTGCCATAGATTCCGGTTTGAATCGCCAGCCCTTCGATGCGGCGGGTATCATCGGTTGTGGTTGAGGCGTTTTCCAGAGGCAGTTTGATATTTCTTTCTTTTGCCACTTTGTTAAAAACGCCAATGGCATTTAATGTCCGGGGAAAACCGATAAACGGTGCACACTGGTAAATAGCTTCACGAATTTCCAACGGCGAGTTTCCCGTATTCAGTGCCGCACCGATGTGTGCTTTGAGCTGGGGCAGAGTCTGAAGGGTTGTTAAGGCGACGACGGTTATTAATTCACGTTCTTTATTATTCAGGTCGCCGGTGTGAAAAACTTCGCCGAAAATGTTGCGTTGCAAAATTTCCATAAATTCCGGATCGGTCGGATCGGGTGTTCGGGATGAATGAAAAAGCTGTTCATAGGTTTGGTCGGCACGTTCGCTTCTGGTCATTGTCTTTTTTTCCTCCGCATTAACAAAACTGGTTTGAAAAATCAATATTATGAGCAAAATGTAATGAAAAAATCTCATGTTTCCCTCTGCAAAATCTGTTGCAAACTGATTGTATTATGCTTGACCTTTGGCAAAAAGTACAATACCGTTTTTTTATAGCGCCATAATTAAAATTTATAACAGGAACGAAAATGGAATTAACTCAATTGAGGTATTTCAGAGCAGCGGCGGAAGCTAATAATTTTTCAGAAGCAGCGGAAAAAATCCATATCTCGCAACCGGCGCTCAGCCTGGCTGTTAAAAAACTGGAAGAGGAGCTTGGTATTCCTTTGTTTGAACGTTCCAAAAACAAAATAAATCTTAATGACGCCGGCAGGCTTGCCTTGACTTATGCCGAAGCGGTGTTGACAAAAGCAGATGAAATGAAGAGTACTTTCCGTCAGTTTGTCCGCAGAAACGATATGTTGTCTCTCGGATTTTGCGATCCCGGGCCGATGCGCTTTTCCGTGCCGCGGCTGCAGAAAGCAAATCCCGACATCAGCATTACGTCCGGCCTCTTTGACAGTGAAGAAAATCTGGAATTTTTGCTGTTGGCGCATAAGTATGATGCAATTGTTTCTCTGCGCCGTCCAGAGCATGAAGCTATTGAAACAGTGCCTTTTGCCAGAGAAGAATTGCTGCTTTCCGTTCCTGTCGGGCATCCGTTGGCAAGCCGTAAAAGCGTTTGTCTGCACCATGAACGAAATTTGAAGCTGATAAATTATTCCGGCGACGGCGCATTTGTTCGTCAGATAAAGCCTTTTACGGAATGGCTTGCCGGTAAATTCGGCATGAAAACCTATGATGATTATTTTGTTTTCCGCCAGTTGCTGAATGATAATGAATTGATATGTTTTACGACCAAACTTGTTTGTAATTACCGCAATGATGGTGATGACAGAGTTATTATCCCGCTGGAAGACGAGGGGTTGAAAGCTGTTTATTTTTTTTCCTATCTGAAATCAAACAGAAAATATGTTTCTCCGCTGTTGGAGCGGATGGAAAGGTAAATGATAAAAAAAAGAGGTTCAGAATGAACCTCTTTTTTTTGTTTTTTTTCATTCGACTTCAAATGTATCTGTTCCGGCAATGATGACAGTTTTTGTAGTCAATCCTTTTGACGACAGATTTCTGATAGTCTTAACGGTTACTTCTTTTCCGGCTGTTAGAGACTGCGGTATTGCCTGGTCTTGCAAGGGTTTTGTTACCCAGCTTTTTCCGTTGGCAACAATCACAATATGATACCAGCCATCCTTTTTGCTATGGGCAATTGAAGTACTGTCGATAATGATTTTTTCTTCTTCGCATTTGAATTCGTCATGAGCCTGTTTTACGCTTTTTTTGGTCTGCGTAAATAATTCGGTTAAAAACTTTTTGACTTTTTCTTCGCCAAAGACCCACATTACGACAACAGCAACGGCCATACCAAGCACAAACTTCCAGGAGCAAACCAGAAGCAGAAGAATAGCCAAAATTGCGATAGCTGAGTAAAATGTTTTTTTGTTCATAATAAAAAATTTTTAAGATTAATCACTGATTTTTGTTTGTTCGTTCTGAGCTGAGGTTAAAGCATCTGCATATTGCAACAGGTTTCCTTTCAGAATCAGAAGTTGCGCGTTGCGCATTTTTCCGATTTCACCGGAGATGAAACCGTTTTTGATTTGCAGTTCGTTTTTTCTTACGTATGAATCCAATGTGCAGGCGACGGCATATAAGTATGCTTTTTGTTCTTCAAGCATGATTTGTCCCATTGCCTTGTTGTAATTGTTGGATTTTCCGAGTTCCTGACCTTGCAAATCAAGAGTGGCGCCCTGTTGCTTAATTTTTTCTTCCACGTCTTTCAGGACATCTTCCAGCTCGTTTTGTTTTTGTTTGAAAGCTTTGGACGTTTCCTGATTTTGTTTGTTCTTTTTCCATGCAAAGACGGAAGCAAAAATTGCAAACACAAATAAACAAACACATGCAACAACCAGTCCGGTTATTACATCAGAATTAATTGTTTCGTTCATAATGATAAAAAATTAAAATAAGTTAAACATAATAAGAATTAAACAATGCTTTTATACATGATAAAAATGTTTTTGTCAAATTATTTCTATAAAAAATAAAAAATAAATAAAATCATGGGCGGACGGGGTGGAAAAGCGATATTCCGCAAAGCTTATCTGCCGCCGCGGGATTGATTGACAAGATACATGTTCATGTTGTTATTTGTTTTTTCTTTTGTTTGCGGTTGCGGCGTTTCGGCCGAAGCCGATATGCCTCTTTTGCTGTCGATTATGTCTTTGAGCGATGGTTTTTGGTGTTTTTGTTCCCGGTTTTCCTTGGCTTTGCTCATGGCTTCATAAGCAATATTAAAATTTTCTCTTCTGAAGTTTCCGTCCGGCGTATAGAGCATTTGTGTGTTCCGGCCGTTTTTTACTCTCGTATCATAATCGTTGCCCATAAATTTTGCGAATCCGCGTGGATCTATTCCGGCATTAACGGCCAGAGCCGTTCCGGAGATGTCGGCAAAAGTTTCCGAACCGTCCATATACTGCGCCCGGGCATCTTTGGGGCGTTGGCTGAAATCCAGGGCATGTCCGAGTTCGTGTGTCAGAATCCCGGCTAATACGTCGTCTCCGGTTTTTGTCAAGTCGCAAAGGCAGATGACAATCTGGTAGTCTTTGCCGTCTTTCTTTTTTTCTTCTTCGCTTCTTTCTTTGAATGCGCAGCTGCCGTTGGGATATTGCCAGTCATTGCGAACATGAAAAGTGATGTCGCTGCGTTCCAGTAAAGCCTTCAAATCCTGAGATACTTTGGAATCATTGCCGGTTAATTTTTTCAACAACTCATCTGCCCGGGAAATCGTATAATTGTGTTTGTCGCTGTCTGGCGGATAGACTTTGTTTTTAAATTTATCTGAATTTATATCCGGAAATTCTTTCAGCTCATCCAGTTCATAGACGCGTTGGCCGTCTTCGCCTTTTCCGGCAATCCGGTATTGGTCGTCATCTTTGCCTTGACGGTTTTCGTTTATGGCATATTTTTTGTTTCCTTCATTGCAGGTAATGCGCTCAAGCAGACGTTTTTTTGTTTCTTCCGGCATTCCTTCGCAATATTTGCCGGCAAGGCGGGAGAGATGTTCTTCAAGCTTAAATGTTGCCATTGTTTCAGCTCCGTGATGTTTTTTTATATAATGTACCATGTTTGTTATTTGTTGTCAAATTTAAATATTATTTATAATCATGAAGGATAAAAAATAATCAAAATTGGACAGAATGTGTAATTTTTTTCTTGACTCGAACGTGAAGTTGTTGTACTATCATTAATGATATAATAATTATTATGTTTAATTTAAATAAATTACTATTATGGAAATGCTTATTTTATTTTTGATTGTTGTTGCGTTGTTTCTTGTCCTTGTTTTTCTGATTAAAAAGAAGAAGGGACTAAAAATCGTAATCGTGAGAAGCCAAAAGTATTTGGATGAATGTCTTGTGAAAACTTGTCTGCAATTTGATGAGGATAATCGAAAAGCTGATATTAATGAACTTATCAAATTGTTAGAGAAGGGAGCCAATCCCAATCAATGGGTTAAAGTTGAAGAATATGAGTCTAGTTATGATCCAGATGGCATATGCTCTCCGGATTTAGTGACGTATCGTTATTCTTTGCTGAGTCGATGCAAAAATCAGGCGGTGAAAGAACTTTTGCTGGCTTACGGCGCTAAAACGACGGAAGAGCTCAGCGCGGCAGATGCTGTTCGTGAAAAAGAAGAAGAGGCTGAAAAAGAGCGTCTGCGTCGGATTGTTAAAGCAGAGCAAAAAGCCAAAGCCGAAAACGATTTGAAAAACGTTAAAAGTTTTTTATCATCAAAAAGCAGCAGGGCTTAAAGTGTGATGCAACAACAGGTTTGAATAAAAGAGGCTGCCTTTTGGCAGCCTCTTTTATTTTTGACTTTTTATCTGTATCTGTTTGTTAGACTGTTTTTTTATATTTTTTTGTCATAATTGAAATACTACTTTACATTTTGACAAAAATGTTATAATCTTTTTGAAAATGTATTATTAATTTAAATTTTTATCTTATGAAAAAACTTATATGGAATTTGCTGGCGCGTTTATTCGCCCGCAAGAAAAGAGAAAACACGACAGATCAGGTAATCAGTGCTCAGCCGTCTCAGGAGGACATTATTTCGGGTGAAGAAAAGACTTCTGATGAAGAGTTTACTCCGGATGAGGAAGAAACTTCTGATGAAGATTTAAGGGAAAAACGAGCAATTATGTTTGACAGATGGCTTTGTCATGCTATCCGTTTCAGAAAATATTACGAAGTAAAGGATTATTTTTCTCAGTACCAGGAAAATTTCGGAAAGTTGTTTATTGGATATTATGAAGAAGAGCCGGATGTTTTTTATTTGAGTGCGGCTTCCAATGATGATACGGTGATGTTAACTGATGACATCATGTCCGAATTTCTTGAGGAGCTGGTTGATGGAAAAAATCCCGATGTCGACGCCTATGTTGACAGGTGGAACAGACAGTATGCCCTGCTTGAAGCTGTGAAGAGCGGTGATATCCTGAAAGTCGATGAACTCTTAAAACAAGGTGCAGATATCAATTATGTGTATTATTTTTATCAGGAAGGTTATATCCAAGAGTATGCTGAGGGTATATGCAGCATTGTTTCCGATAGTATTAAATGTTGTGAAACATTATGGGATTGTGTTCCGAAAGATGAAAACAACAGAATGTTTCGTTATTTTTTGGGACGAAATGATTGCCATGAGGCCATGGCGTTTAAAAAACGCGATGAAGCGGAAAAAGAGCTGCTGAAATCTATGAACGCATAAGTAATGCACCTTAGAAGAAACAATCTCCGTTTATAACGGCGGAGGTTGTTTTTTTTATGGTAATTTCCGACATCATTTTTCGCCATCTGATGTGAGCGCTGTTGTCTGTTCCGAACTGCGTTTGTCCGCTTGAATTTTTGCGAATTTGGCAGCAGGGCAGGCATGTCCGCTTCTTTCTGCTCGTGCCGGTTGAGTTATATTTGAAACATAAAAAAATATCTCCGCAAAGGAGATATTTTTTTATGGCAGGACAATTAATCACAAGTTGGTAATGTTCTTTTGTTCAGCAGAGAATTTACCAGAGCGTTGGAATGCTGTTTATGCGCTTGTTCCTTGCGTCTTCTTTCCTCCCGTTCTTTTTCTTCTCTTTCCTTTATTACATCTTTGGTACTTTTGGCTCCGTATGCGCGGAGAAGCCTTATCATGGCCACGTCTGAAATTTCATCCAAGACACGATATGTGATGAAGTCATATCCAGATGCATCGGGGTTGTAGGCGTCATAACTCCAGCTTTCAAAACCGTAAATCGGAAGATTAGGATCGACACCGTTGTCGAGCATTTTGAAAACCTCTTCGTAATTCAAATCCTGGGCTTTTTGAACTGTCCCCCAAAAATTGGACAAGTAAAAAAGTCCCGGGGAATGTCAAAGAGAATTAAGCAAATGGCATCGGCGCTGAGCCGGTGTCATTTTGTTT
>CASEQD010000020.1 GCA_949289935.1 uncultured Pseudomonadota bacterium
CATCCTCAATCTTATATTATTATTTCTAAAAAGTCAACTATCATTTCATCCCCCAACCCACATTTTTTTGACACAAATTTTCCCCGGAAATTCCTTCCCAGGGACACATAACAAAAAAAGCGCCTGACTCCCGCCAGACGCTGTTTTTCTCTAAAATCAGACAACCGCTGTTTTCTCTAAAATTTTATCCATATTAGCCTGAACCCCGGAATAATAAAAACCAACAGAATCATCAATTCGGCAATGTTTCAGCCAATCACAAAAAACAAAAACGTTTCTTTTGGTTTTATAATGAGTTGCAATATAGCTGCTCATAAAATCTCCCGAAAGCAACTCGGAAAACAAAGGAAGAATTTGCCGCAAAGACGAATCTTTTTTAACAACCCGGGCAACATATTCAAAATATGCCAACAACTCATCTTCAATACCCTGGCACAACTCCGGATATTCAAGAAGAACCTTTAACAAACACTGCCCTTCCCGAGACAAAACATCCACTGGATATTCAGACAAACGCCTGATAAAATCATACCTGAAATTATCAACAATTTTATCACGCTGCTGTTCCAGCGATTTTTTCAGCTGTAATATATTTTTATACAACCGTGTCCTATGCTTCAAAAGCTCACTTTGAAGCCTGATTTGTTCATTAAAAAAACAATACAAATCATAAAATTCTGAAACTGTCATAATTATAAAACTTTATTGTGAAACATAAAAATATAAAACTTACCTTTAAATAACGCATTTTGTCTATAATGTCAAAATAAAAAAAACAACCGCTATTTTTTCAATAACGGCTGTTTTTTTTCAATCATGAATATTGATAAAATTCCCGTAAAAGATACCCGACATGTTCGTCTTTCTTCCCCTTTTGCTCAAAAAGCTGCTCAATTTTGTCCTTTAATTTTTCAATTGTATAAAAATAAAAGAAAAAACCGAGCTTAAACTGATCATGGGCAAAACGGCAAAACCAATAAATAAAATTTTTAACACCGGACTCCCTTGCATTTTCAAAAATAAAATTCACCACATGCGGCGAAAGCAAAATTTCGCTTTCCTTTTTCCAGAAAATTTCATTTTTGTAACGATAATCAGAAGAAATTTCCCGCACCAGACTAAAAAGCTTGAGCTCACAACCTTTCAGAAGAATATCTTTTTGCCGTTTATTATCAACCAGCATCTCCCAAAAAGATAAAACCTCATCATCGTTCCAGTCCTTAAGATGGCTTTTTAAATAAGGAAAAGCCCGATGCCACCAACCATATAAAAAATCCAGACGATGATCGTTCAAAATCAACAATTGCCGCAATACCGGATTTTCAGGAACATAAAATTGAACATTTTGCAAAAACTCACGAACAGCCTCAAATTCATCCAACAAATGAAACAAACATCGCACATCGGTCAAACAATCTTCTTCCAGAAGCTGACATTTCGTTTCTCCGGACAAACATTTCGGAACATTTTTCACAAAACTGCCAAATTTTCCACTTTCAGCATTTTCCTGCAGTTGACGCCACAAAAGCACATCTTCGGAAAAATCAAACAAACTATTTTCTTTTACATCCATAATAATTAAATTTATAAAGTTAATAATTTCACATAAGAATAAACAAAACAGAATCTTTTTACCTCTGATTTTACAAAAATTCAATCAAAAAACAATCAGCTTTTACCTTCAGCCGTTGCTTCCGACCAAAAAGAAATTTTTCTTCTTCCCAAGAAACATTACAAATATCAACAAAAAAGGAGAAAGAATATAACATCTTTCCCCTTTTTGCACAGCCTTCAAATTTTCATCTAAAGGTAGACGCCACCTCTTTTAGGCGCATCTTTTGGAAGAGCAACCTCCGTGGCAAGCTCCGTCAACAGCCTTTTTCTGGCCTTTGTGCTTAACTGCGGCCTGAGCGGCAGCCAGACGGGCAACCGGTACACGATACGGAGAGCAGGAAACATAATCCAAACCGACTTCATCAAAGAATTCGATAGACTTCGGATCACCGCCATGCTCACCGCAAACACCAAGATGCAGTTCCGGATTGGTTGCACGACCTTCAACAGCAGCGCGACGAACCAGTTTACCAACGCCTTCAACATCAATGGAAGCAAACGGATCAGCTACATAAATTCCCTTTGCACGATATTCATCAAGAATAGCGCCGGTATCATCACGGCTCATTCCCAGAGTGGTCTGGGTCAAGTCATTTGTACCAAAACCGAAGAACGCGGCAGATTCGGCAATTTCTTCAGCCATCAGTGCGGCTCGCGGCAATTCAATCATCGTACCAACAAGATAGTCTATCTTCTTGCCCTTTTCGGCAAAGACCTTTTCAGCCGTCGTATCAATAATATTCTTAACGATATCCAGCTCTTTTTTAGAACCGATTAACGGAACTTCAATTTCCGGCGTAACTTTAATGCCGGCATCTTCACATTCCAAAGCGGCTTCCAAAATAGCACGCGTCTGCATTTCGGCAATTTCCGGATAAGTAACCGCCAAACGGCAACCACGGTGTCCGAGCATCGGATTGGCTTCATGCAGAGCATTGGAACGATTCTTAACCTGCTCCAAAGTCAACCCCATTTTGTTCGCCAATTCCTGCATTTCGGCATCGGTATGCGGCAAAAATTCATGCAAAGGCGGATCCAGCAAACGAACCGTAACCGGCAGACCGTCCATAATTTTGAACAGATCTTTAAAGTCCTGCTTCTGATAAGGCAGCAGACGAGCCAGAGCCTTACGACGGCCTTCTTCGTTTTCGGACAGAATCATGGCACGCATATCCGGAATTCTGTCAGCATCAAAGAACATATGTTCCGTACGGGCCAACCCGATACCCTGAGCGCCAAAATCACGAGCCGTCTGAGCATCTTTCGGAGTCTCGGCATTGGCACGAACCTTCAAAGTACGGATTTCATCAACCCAGCCCATCAGCTTGCCGAAATTACCGCTGTGCGTATCGGCTTTAACGGTCGGAACCTGTCCTTCAATAATCTGGCCTTTTGCGCCATCCAGAGATACCCAGTCGCCTTCCTTGATAACAACACCGGACTTGGTCGTCATTGTCTTTTTGGAATAATCAATAGTAATATCGGTAGAACCGGAAACACAAGGCGTTCCCATGCCGCGGGCAACAACCGCCGCGTGGGAAGTCATGCCGCCGCGGGCTGTAATAACACCCTGGGAAGCATGCATACCGCCGATATCTTCCGGAGAAGTCTCATTGCGAATAAGAATAACTTTTTCACCTTTTTCAGCCCATGCTTCCGCATCTTCGGCATTGAAAACGGCACGGCCGACGGCAGCTCCGGGAGAAGCCGGCAAACCGGTAGCGATAACATTTTTCTTCGCTTTCGGATCCAGCATCGGGTGCAGCAGCTGATCAAGCTGATCAGCGCCGACGCGCATAATTGCTTCTTCTTTGTTCAGCAAACCTTCTTCTACCATTTCAACAGCCATACGGACAGCTGCAGCGGCGGTACGTTTACCGTTGCGGCACTGCAACATCCACAATTTGCCGTGTTCAATGGTAAATTCCATATCCTGCATATCTTTATAGTGTTTTTCAAGATTATTACGAACATCAACCAGTTCTTTATACAAATTCGGCCACTTTTCTTCCAGAGACGTCCCGTCGCCTTTGGATGCCATCGGCTGCGGCGTACGAATACCGGCCACCACGTCTTCACCCTGAGCATTAACCAGATATTCGCCGTAATAAACATTCTCACCGGTAGCCGGATCGCGGGAGAAACACACGCCTGTTGCACAATCATCGCCGGCATTACCGAAAACCATGGTTTGAACATTAACAGCCGTACCCCAGTCACCCGGAATATTATTCAGCTTACGGTAAGTAATGGCACGTGCAGCCATCCAGGAACCAAACACGGCGCCGATACCGGCCCACAACTGATCCCAAGGATCCTGAGGAACAACCTTGCCAAGTTTTTTGCCGATTTCTTTATACTCATTGACCAGTTCTTTCAAATCTTCGGCTGTCAAATCTGTATCCGATTTATAACCCTTGGCCTTTTTCATTGCTTCCAAAGCGCCTTCATACTCATCAATATCGGCGCCGAGCACAACATCGGAAAACATCTGCAGAAAACGACGGTAAGAGTCATAAGCAAATCTCTCGGAACCGGAAGCTTTAGCCAAAGCTTTAACCGTTTCATCGTTCAAACCGAGATTCAAAACCGTATCCATCATCCCCGGCATGGAAACACGGGCACCCGAACGAACCGAAAACAGCAACGGGTTATTGGCATCGGCAAACTTTTTGCCCATGATGCCTTCAACATAAGCAACGGCAGACTTAACCTGTTCTTTCAAATCGGCAGGGTAAGTATGATTGTTGTTGTAATAATAAGTACAAACTTCCGTTGTAACCGTAAATCCCGGAGGAACCGGCAGCCCGACCTTGTTCATTTCCGCAAGGTTGGCGCCTTTGCCGCCGAGCAGATTGCGCATGCCGGCATCGCCTTCGGCTTTACCGTTACCAAATGTATAAACCCATTTACTCATGGTCAATTCAGCTCCTATTAGCTATTAAGTTAAAACAAGGCTGCCGACCGCAGGCTCAAATACCTTTGATTCGCAGCCGCTTAGTTATCAAACTGCAAAAAACTTATAACAGCTTGAAAGATTCTTCAAGAAAAATTTCATTTTCAATGATTTATTCACAAAATCCAGCCCGATTATATCGTAAAAAGCCGTTTTTTTATTTAAATTATTGTCAAAATTCTTCTTTTATCCCGATTCGCAGCCAATCTGCTTTCCGACAGTATTAAAAATTTATGTCCAATATTGCAATTTTGTTAAATTTCCGAAATTTAACTTGTTTTAAATAAAAAAATATGATATCCTGTTTTTCGACAAAATATAATTATGTCAGCTTATTACATTCCTTATTATTAGAAGCCGATAGAGTTTTAGAACCAATAATTCTCCGATTGTGCTTTTCAACATATACGCTCTGCAGCATACGTGCTTCCGCCGAGCCTTAAAAATTTTTTCTCGCTTCCCGTTTTTACCGGAAGTTCAAAATACACAAGAAACAAAAAAATCATTAACAAAAAAATTTTAACAATATGAGACAAATTTTTAGATTTGCCGGAGTAAACGCAGCTGCGGCAATGAAAAGCATCTTCGCGATGCTTCTATGCGTATTTGTGATTGGAGCACTTGGTATAACAATGGTATCCTGTGAAACAGAAACAGATACCATAGTTGACGACTGCCCGAACTGTCCCGACCCGGATCCCGATCCCAATCCCGATCCAGAACCTGAAGTAACCGTCAAAAGCGTTACCAAAATCGGTTGCGATTTCGGCGCCAATACCTGGACTGCAGAAAATGCCGTTCTGACCCGCAACATTTCGGGTTACGAACTCGCCAACCGCGACGGCGGTATTTTCGGCAGAATAGATGTCATCTACAATGCCCGGACAAATTTCAGCGATAATACCGCCAAAGAATCTTCCCAACAGTACAGCGTGAACCATACTGTTGCCGGATTCGGATACCGCGGCGTCCGCTTTTTGCCCGAAGGCGGCATGAAAATCTTCAACGAAGAACCTGAAATCAGTCATAACGGCGACATCACGTTTCTGACTTGGGGAGACGATGACGTGCAGATAGCCTTCCGTTCTTTCTCCGAAAAATCTGTTAAATCCCTCACTTTCGACGGTGTGGAAAAAACAGACCTTTGCGGCGTGGATAGCGAATACGGCTACGACCGGACCGAAATCATCAATCAGGGCGACAGTGCGTCTTTTACCAAATATCTTGTCCGCATATACGGCACGGTTATTGCCTCTGACGGAGAAGATTACAATAAAGGTTTTTATATCGAAATGAATTTCCGTGAAGCACAGAACGGCGGCGTAACGCCTCCCGATCCTATCGACCCGGAAATTGTAGGATATGACCTGATTAACAAGGAAAAAGACGAAAACGGCGCCAGCGGCGACCTCATTGTCATCAAAAGCGACGGCAGCGAGGAAAACCTCGGCAGAATAAACATTCTGCTGCGCTCGTCCACATTCATCAATCCGGAACAAACCGTAAAAGTAGCAGATTTTGCTTACATAAAGCAACCGGCTTCTTATACGGATAACATCCGTACCGGAAACGTAAGATCGGACTACCAACTGGGATGTCAGATTCAGATTACCGAAATGAAAAATACCATCACCATGAAAACCGACAAAGCGGTTGCCACCATGGGCGGCATTTATGAAATTCCGGTTCTGATCGACCCTATGGGTATAGAACACTATTGGGATACTGAAGGTTGGAAAATAACCGAAACCGGCATCACCGACAACGGAGGCAGCGGCAACGTCATGATCTTGACTTACACGGCCAATGCTTCTTATTACGGCACAAACCAGACGCTAGCTTCCATTGTCAACCTGATTAAGGAAGACGGAGGAAGCACCCCCGACCCGGGAGAAAAAATCCAAATTGACGCTTATGCCAAAGATGCCCATATTGAAGGCGAATTCATTAAATGGACTTTGGTCAGAACTTTCCTTCATCATGAAAATGAAGAAATTCCGATGAGTGTCAGACATATGGGAAAACTAACCGTGGAAAGCAGAAGAACGACATTTGACCGGACTTATGCGACCACGACGCCCGCAATGGATTTAATCTCCATGGAACCGTTCAGAGACGGAAATTACTCGGGAAGTTTCTGCCAGTATACATCAAGCTTTGTATACCCGGACTTCACCAACATAATTTCTTCCGAAGGCAGAACCATTGTCAACTACAACGACAACGGTTTTGAAATGAATGTTTGGAACGAAGCGCTGCTGGTTGAAAAAACCGGAGTCGATAAAGGCACCCAGAACATTTCCGACAATCCGAACCAGATTGTTTACCTTGACTACATCAACTATCGCCTCACCAACGGCGGTACAGAAGTAGCATCCGGCAGACAAGAGGTTGCCTATACGGAAAACTCGGGAATAGATCCGGGACCGGATCCGACGCAGCAAACCGGCGCCTACGCCAAAGATGCCCGCATTGACGGCCCGCTGATCAGATGGACCCTCGTCCGCACTTATAACAATGCGGATGATCAGGAAATTCCGATGAGCATTCGTCATCTCGGCAGTCTGACAACCGAAGAACGTAAAATAACCGAAACACGTAATTACACCGCAGCTACACCGGAAATGAACCTTGTTTCAAGAGAAAGCTTCACCGAGAACAATTATTTCGGAACTTTCTGCAAATACACCTCAAACTTTGTATATGCAGACTTCACCAATATAATTTCTTCTCAGGGACGCACTATTGTCAACTACAACGACAACGGTTTTGAAATGAAGGTTTGGAACGAAGAGCTTCTGGTTGAAAAAACCGGCGAAGAACTCGGCGTTTATGATATTTCCGACAATGCGGATTACGCCACTTACCTGGACTACATCAACTACCATTTGACCAATGGCGGTGCAGAGGTTGCAACCGGTAAGCAGGAAGTCGCCTACACCACCGAAGCCGGAGGCGAAGACGACGAAGATGTAATAACCCGTACTTTCCAGGAAGACGGCGTTGAAGACGGAAAACTTTACTATTATTACATCGTAACTCATAGTAAGCACCCCGAACTCAACTCCAAAACGCGTCATTCCATAGACTTGACGGGAAGCATTTCGGTTCAAACCGTAGATTCGTGGACAACCAAAATCGAAAATGCCGGATTTAATTTAACAGGCAACACCGACCAGGCTTACGATTCTCCGCGCGACTATACGTTCACGTCCAACCGCGGCAACAACACCGCCGCCGCTTCTCTGCAAACGGAATATACTGTTACGCATGACGGCACAAGCCACACATTCACCGTTACCGGTAATGTAAAAGCTTCCGTCAACCGTACGGCATCTACCGAAACATCCAATACATACACATTCAAAGCAGATTTGTATGTCAACGGTGTTTTGTTTAAGAGCAGCAGCGCAAACGTTGTTGAAACGATTGAATCCGATCAACCCGAAGACAAGGTTGAAAAAGTCATCGTCAAAGATCGCGTCGAAAACAACAAACTGTACTACATATACAAAGAAACCCACAGCCAGAACACCGATGAAAACATCACGGAAGAAGGCAGCGTTGATTTGACATATTCTTTAAGTGCGGTTGCTGTTAACGACTGGACGGCAGAAGAAGGCCGGACGGGAATATCTTTAAGCGGTTCTTCCAGTCAGACATTCGTCGGAAATAAAGACTACATCTTTGTTTCCAACCGGGGAAACAACATCGCCAAAGCTTCGCTGCAAACGGAATATCAAATCAGTATGCACGGAATAACCCAGACACTGACCATTTCGGGACGTGTCGACGGCAGCGTTGCTCTGATAAGTTCATCTCAAAACACAAATACATATCAGTTCACGGCCAAACTGTTTGCTGATAATGTGGAACTCGTTTCAAAAAGCGATAACGCCGTTGAAACGATTGAGAAGGACGAACCGGAAGATGTCATTACCCGCAAGGTTGAAAAGACCGGTGTACAAAACGGAACATTGTATTACAATTATATTGTAACCCATTCCGTCAATACCGATGAAAATTCAACCACTCCATACAGTATCCCTTTGGTAAGCAGTTTGACCGCTACGGCAGTCAATGACTGGACGGCAGAAGAAGGACAGACTGGTTTCAGCCTGACCGGAAACAAAACCCAGTCTTATGGCAGCGCCGGACGTTACACTTTCTCGTCCAACCGCGGCAACAACTATGCAGATGCATCTTTGCAAACCTCATATGTTGTCACCCATGACGGACAGAACTTTACCTTAACGGTAAACGGCACGATAAGCGGAGAAACATCTGGCATAAGCAGCACCGAAACGACAAATTCTTACCGCTTTACGGCAAGACTTTTAGCCGACGGTGTTGAAATAGCCAATGCTTCGGATGAATGTATCGAAACAGTAGAACCCAAAAAAGATCCCAATCCTTACGGTATTATTGCAGTTTACTCAACTATCGCCTGGGGAATGGATAACGGACCTCACGTAACCTTGGCCGCACGCTATGACAACGGCAACTGCATTTTATATGTAGACGGCAGACAGGTTTACAAAGGCACAGCGCCTTCGGGAACGATTTCCGCCATTCCGAACAACAGCGGGTGGGAAGCTGCATCAATCACCGAAATCGGCGATTCTTATTTCTACCGGGGTGTAAACGGAGGCTTCAGCAACATCACCAAACATGACATCACCTATAAAGGATATCCTTCGGGAATTCTTGATGTCAACGTCACCACCAACGACGATGGTTCTTGGTATGCCGCCAACAACTACACCAATGCCACTTTCGGACAATATTGATCCGTAACTCTGTAAAGAAAACCGCCGCACCATATGTGCCGCGGTTTTCTTTTTTTACTTCAAAAAATTTTTTTATGAAAATGACCTGACCAGCGATCCTGCCAGCATGTACCACCCGTCAACCAGCACAAAGAAAATCAGCTTAAACGGCAGCGCCAAAACCGTCGGCGGCAGCATCATCATACCCATCGACATCAAAACCGACGCAATCACCATGTCAATAATCAAAAACGGAACAAAAATCAAAAAACCGATTTCAAACGCCCGCCGCAATTCGCTGATCATAAATGCGGGAACAGCCACTTTCATCGGCACGTCCTCAACCGATTCGGCCGGCTTGTCCTCATTCTGTTGCGACCGTTCTCCTTTTGCCAGATCCGAAAATAGAAGCAAATCTTTCTCCCGGGTATTTTTAATCATAAATTCCTTAAGCGGAGCCGCAGCCTTTTCGATTCCCTCCGAAATTTCGATTTTCTCATCATACATGGGTTTAATCCCCTGCTCCCACGACTTTTCAAAAACCGGCGTCATAATAAACAACGTCAAAAACAACGCCAGCGAAATCAACACCATATTCGGCGGTGTCGACTGCGTAGCCAGAGCGCTGCGGGTAATGGAAAGCACAACGATAATCCGGATAAAAGAAGTCATCATCACCAAAATGCTCGGCGCCAGCGACAAAACCGTAATTGCCAAAATAACATTAAAAATCCGCGCTGTCGTCGACCCTGTCGGCATTCCCTGCACATCAAGCGTCATCGTCTGCGCCCACGAAGCATCGACCCAAACCGCAGCCAAAATCATTCCAGCCGTCAGACAGAAAAAAAACTTTCTAAACATCTTTTCCTTTTTCATCCTTTGTTTTTCCGTCGGAAATTTCTTTTTTTTCCAACAGCAGATTTCCGCCCGCACCTGTTAAAAGCAGGAACTCGGTATTGTCTTTCCTCAACAAAACCAACGCCGTTTTTGTATCCAGTTTTTTCCGTTCTTCAATCAGGATTCTCTCGCGGCTTTGCAGCTTTTTAAACCAAACGCCGCTGCCCCTCAGCTGCAGATATTTTACAGCTCCCAGCGTAACAAACATCAGCCCCAGCACAAACACCAGCGCCAAAAAAGCCTGAACGACACTCCAGATATCCATCTTTTCCGTTTCCAAAAACTTATCGTAACAAAAAAGTAGTATCATGTTGTAATTTAAATGGCAATATGTTAACCTCGCCGCATGGATAAAATAGAAAAAGAAAACACGGCATCTCCGGCAGAACGCGCCGGCAGCGGCCTCAACACCATTTCTCAAACTCTGCTCCCCTTTGCCCGGCAGCTGCTCGGAAAAAAAGGCTTTGTCGAAATCGACATTCTGACCGGCTGGAGTCGCATTATCGGTAAAGAATTGGCTCAATACAGTTTTCCGCAAAAAATATCTTTTCCCCGCGGAGAAAAAACAAACGGCATATTGCATCTTTGTACAACGTCCGGTGCTTTTGCGCTGGAAATCAGCCACCGCGAAAAAATCATCATTGACAAAATCAACACCTACTTCGGCTACAACGCCGTTTCAGGCATAAAAATCATCCAAAATCTTAACCTGTCCGCAGAAAAAAATAATTTCGTTAACGAATATGAAAAAACTTATACTTATAAACTAAACAAAGAAGAAGAAAAATATATTGAAAACTTGGCGGCGCCTATCGACAACAAAGATTTAAAAGCTATAATTGCCAAGTTAGGAAAAAGTGTGTTCAACAAAAATAAAAACAAAAAGTAAATTGCCATGAAATTTGAAGAAACAATAAAAAAGCTCAGCGCCATTGCCGCCGGATTCTTTATTTTTTTTATTGCGGCCGGCATGTATTTATCCCTGAAAGGTTTTCAGCTTATTGACGGAAACATCGTCTTGGTAAAAAGCGCCGCTGCATCCGAACTTGAAACACAATCAGTCCCCATGAATGTCGTCATTCCCGGCGGACGCTCCCTTGGTTCGGCCAAAGCGCCTGTCGTTTTATACGAATATTCGTCTTTCGGCTGCACCCATTGTGCGGATTTTCATCTGGAAACCTTGCCGCAGATAAAAAAAGAATACATCGACAAAGGCAAAGTTCGTCTGGTTTTTGTAAATTTTCCGTTGGATCAGAGTTCTCTTAAAGCTGCTCTGGTGGCTTCCTGTCTGCCGAACACAAAATATTTTGACTTTATCAACACGCTTTTCAAAAAACAACGGGAATGGGGATGGGCTTTCGACAGCGAAAAAGCTTTGGCCGAATTGGCATCGCTTAACGGCATCAGCAAAAAAAGAGCCTACGAATGCATGAAAGACAAATCCCGTGCGGAAGAAATTGTCAGCCGTCGTCAGGATGCCATGAAAATTCTTGACATTCAGGGGACGCCGACCTTTGTCGTCGCCGGACGCTCTTCCCGCGAAGTCGTTTTCGGAGCGCTTAATTTTGATGAAATGAAAAAACTCATTGATAAAAAACTCTGATTAACGAAAAATTTTAATAAGTCGGTAACACTTTTTGTATATAGTTAAGGCAATGAAAAGGATTCCTGAAGACATAAAACGCCTTGACGAGCAAATAAAGTCTCTGCAGCAAAAAGAGCAGCTGTCTCGCCGGAGCGGTCCGAAGAATGAATATACCCGCGCAGCGTCAACCGGCTTTCGCATTGCAATAGAGCTGGTATCCGGAGTGGTTGTGGGCGGCAGCGTCGGCTGGCTTCTGGACAAATGGCTGGAAACGACGCCCTGTATGCTGGCCGTTTTCATACTTCTCGGAGGCTGTGCCGGTTTTCTGAATGTTTACAGGTATGCCCGGCAGGAACAAAAAACACAGGAGTAGCAGCTTTGTCAAACCCGATGGAACAATTTACGATAAAACCGTTAATTCCGCTGGAATTCAAGGGAATAGACATTTCTTTTACCAATTCGGCGCTATGCATGGTTATTGCCGTTGCAGCCTCCACCCTGCTGCTCGGACTGTGCATCCGCAAAAGGAACATCATCCCGTCCGTCGCCCAGTCGATTCCGGAATCATTATATAGTTTCATTTCCAACCTAATCAAAGAAAATGTCGGCAGAGAAGGACTGAAATATTTCTCTTTTATTTTCAGTCTGTTTTTATTCGTTGCCTTCGGCAACCTTATCGGACTGTTTCCCTATGCTTTTACCTACACATCCCATCTGGCGGCCGTCGGAGGTTTATCACTGATAGCTCTGCTGTTCAACATCTGCATCGGCATAAAAAAGAAGAAACTCGGATTTTTAAGAACATTTATGCCGCGGGGCATTCCGCTGGCTTTGGCGCCGCTGATTATCCCGATAGAAATGATTTCATATCTGTCAAAACCTTTCAGCCTTACGGTTCGTCTTGTCGCCAACATGACCGTCGGCCACATCATGCTGAAAATCATCGCCGGTTTTATTCTGGCATTGGGAATTGGCGGAATTATACCTTTTGTATTTGACGCCTGCATAATCGTCTTTGAAATTTTCATAGCCCTGTTGCAAGCTTTCATTTACACGGTTTTGAGCTGCATTTATTTAGGAGATGCTCTCCACGAGCACTAAATTAAAAACAGCAAATTATTATAGCAAAATTGTATCAACTGAAAAAAGGAAACAAAAATGGAACCAATGGTTTATATCGGAGCCGGTATGTGCGCTCTTTCAATGATGGCAGCCGCCTGGGGTGTGTCCCAGGTCTGGACGACAATCATTTCCACGGTCGGACGCAACCCCCAAGTCAAAAAAGACGTTGATATCTACGGCTGGGCAGGATTTGCCGCGGTTGAAGCGATTGCTCTTTATGCTTTGGTTATTGCGCTTGTCATGCTTACCGGTCAATAAAAAACTAAGGGAAAAGGAACCGCACCCTGCAAAAAAAACGCAGGGTACGGAACCTTTATCCCGTCTTTGTTAACAGGAAAAAAAACAATGCCCCAATTAGATGTCAGCACCTACACATCGCAACTATTCTGGCTGGTAATCTGTTTTTTTACCATGTATTTTATCATGGCAAAAATAATCATTCCCCGGATCGCCGATATCATGGAACAACGGCAAAACAAAATAGACGATTATCTTGGCAAAGCGGACAATATCCGGCAGGAAGCGGAACAATCTCTCGAAAAATACCGTAAAGCGCTGAATGATGCCACGACGGAAGCCAACCGCAGTCTGGAACGAACCCAAATTGAGCTTAATACGTTGATTCGCCAAAAACAGGAAGAACTTGACGCCCGGCTGCGGGAAAAAATTTCTGCCGGGGAAAAAGAAATCCGCACCGGCAAAGAAGAAGCGCTAAAACAAATACATACCATTGCGGAAGGCCTTGCCCTGGAAATCACCCGTAAAATCGGCCTTGCCGACATCAGCGCACAACAAATCAAAACTGCAGGTAAAAAGGTGAAAACATGGCATTAACGGAAACATCGCAAATTATTTCGGAAACCGCCGAAAAACTTAACACCGTCGCCGAAAGTACCGGAGGACATCACTACGGTGCTTTTTATGAAAACCCCGAATTTTGGGTCGGACTGGCGTTTATATTTGTTATCATCGCTCTGGCCAGACCGGTCGGCCGAATTCTCTCCGCAATGATTCACAAACGCATAGACGATATTAAAACACGTCTGGACGATTCGGCAGGCCTTTTGGAAAACGCCCGTAAACTTTTGGCGGAATATGAAACAAAATACCGCAATGCCGAAAAAGAAGCCTCCGAAATACTCGAAAAATCACAAAAACAAATCGACTATATCAAAACCGAACAAATGAGCCGTTTGGAACAGGAAATGCGCAACAAAGAAAAAGATGCCGAAGAACGTCTCAATTCTGGAAAAGAAAATGCCGATAAAGAATTCACGGAAACGGCAGCAACACTCAGCATAAAAATCGCCCGTCAGACAATTCTCGACAACCTGAGCGCCAAAACCCAGGATAAATTGATTGAAGAATCAATCAGAACCATCGGCAGCTTAAGATAGGCAGCATTCCGACCTTATCGCCGAAAGCGGCAATAAGTTCCCAACACATGCACGCTTTCTGCAAAAAAGTGAAGCTCGTCCATTGCATTCTGCAACCCTTTCTGCGCCGGATGAGCCTCCACTTCCACATAAAACTGCGCCGACACAAATTTTCCTTTTTCCAGATAACTCTCCAGCTTTACCAGATTAATCCCGTTGGTTGCAAAACCACCCAAAGCTTTATACAAAGCCGCCGGAATATTTTTTGCCTTAAAAATAAACGAGGTAATAAAATCACCGCCATCATATTCCGGAATTATTTGATTCTTTGCCATAATCAAAAAACGGGTCGTATTGTCCGCATTATTTTCAATATTCGGCGCAACAACATCCAACCCGTAAATTTCACCAGCCAGAACCGAGGCTATCGCCGCCCGTGATTTATCATTATATTCCAAAACAAACTCACAAGACTTTGCCGTATCGATTCGTGCTTCGGCGCGAATGCCGTGCGCTTTCAAAAATTCCGAACATTGAGCCAGCGCCTGCGGATGAGACATTGCCGTTTTAATATCCTCAGGCTTGGTTCCTTTCAAAGCCAGCAGCTGATGATGAACCGGCAGCAGATATTCGCCCACAATTGACAACCCTGTTTCCGGCAGCAGAAAATGCACGTCCGTAACCCGCCCGGCAGTGGAGTTTTCTATCGGAATCACGGCAAAATCCACCTCGCCGTTTTGCACTTTATCCATTGCTTCTTCAAAAGTATCGCACGACACATACACACTGTCCGGATAAACATTCTTTGCGGCAATATTGGAATAAGCGCCGGCCACTCCCTGATAGGCAATTTTCAGTTTCATCATAACCTCATTGTTAAAAAACTCTTGCGAACAGAGCGTTTATATACTATAACGGCCTAAAAATAAAGGACAAACAGCAATGCAAGTGGATATTTTCGATTTCGACCTTGATCGCAGCCTGATTGCCGACAAACCGGCCAACCCGCGAGATTCTTCCCGCCTGCTTGATCTTTCGGAAGAAGGCGTCATCACCGATCGTCATTTTTACGATTTGCCTGACATTTTGCATAAAGGCGATGTTCTGGTATTCAACGACACCAGAGTCATTCCGGCCAGACTTTACGGCTGTCGGGGCGAAGCACAGGTTGAAGTAACACTCTACCACCCGATAGACGGATTAAGCTGGATGTCATTTATAAAAAACGCCAAACGCCTCCGCCCGGATGATACCGTCACATTTTATACCGATGGAATTTCCCCGGAAGAATCAGCTTTTTCGGCAAAAGTCATCCGCAAACAGGGCGAAGACGGCGTTGAGCTTCGCTTCGACTGTGAAGCCGGAGAACTCGGACATCTGCTGGAAAAATACGGCTCTATGCCTTTGCCTCCTTATATAAAAAGAGACAAACCCGGAAACGGCCTGTGGAACAAATATAACGACAAAGAAGATTACCAGACCATCTATGCCAAACACGAAGGCGCCGTCGCGGCTCCGACGGCCGGACTTCATTTTACCGACAGGGTTTTCCGGGCTTTGGAAGAAAAAGGAGTTCAAAAAGTGTTTTTAACACTCCATGTCGGTGCGGGAACTTTTCTGCCGGTTAAAGTAGCTGATACCAAAGATCACAAAATGCATGCCGAATACGGCATCATCACCCCGGAAACCTGCAACATCATCAATCTTGCAAAACAAGAAGGACGCCGGATTATCGCCGTTGGCACAACGTCCCTCCGTCTGTTGGAATCTGCCGCCGACGACAAAGGGATTTTACACCCTTTTACCGGAGAAACAGACATTTTCATCACACCGGGATACAAATTCAAAACCATTGATTTGATGATAACCAACTTTCACCTGCCGCGCTCCACATTGTTTATGCTGATTTGCGCCGTTGCCGGAACCGAACGCATGAAAGAAGCCTACCGCCATGCCATCAAAGAAAAATACCGTTTCTATTCCTATGGCGACAGTTCGATTTTAAAATGCGTAAATAAAATTTAAACCTTATTCGGCTACAATTTCAGCCACAAACAAACAACTGACAGGACAAACAGATTTGCGCCGGCTTTTCCGCTATTTGGAAAAATTTTTTCCGCTACTGAAAAACACTTACCTCCCCGCGGTTATTTTTACCGTCGGACTGTTGGGCTTTTACCTTTATCAACCTTTAGACGAAGCGCGTCTGCATAGTTTTCACAACATCTACCTCGCACTCAGCCTGCTGTGCTTATTGCTTCTGTTTTACTTCAATCACAGCAAACCGTTTTTCTTTATTCTTGTTTCCGTTGTTGCCTACATCCTGCTCAATTTCCTGAAACAAAAATACGGAGAAGAATATATTTTAACTCCGGAATATGCCAATCTGAGCATTCTCCTGCCGCCAATACTTCTGCTGCTTTATTATCTTCCCGACACCCGCCTGCGCTGTGATAAACAGTTATACATATTTCTGGCACTCTGGGGCGTCTACGCTGTCGGTGAACGGCTTGCCGCAAACGGAATAACTTTGGGTTCTGCTCTGGGTTCCCTGGCTTATGCCGTTTTAAATAACCTGAGTCTTCTTCTCATCGGCATCGGAGCGGCAGCGCTTTTTATCACCGGTTCGCTAAGCGGAAGGCTTTACGACATTGCTCTTTTTTTTGCTTATGCCGAAATCTGCCTTGGGCTTTACTATTCGCCGAGCGCCAGTGCCCTGACCATATTTTTCGGTTGCTCCTCGCTCACATTTTTTTCATCCCTTTGCGAACATCTCTACAACATAACTTATCACGATTCTCTCACCGGACTTTACAGCCGCAAATCTTTTCTGAATCATACCAAAACCTTCCCGCTGAAATACAGCATCGCCCTTGTTTTAATTGACGATTACGAACGGCTTTCAAAAGTTTTCGGACAAAGAGGGCTCAACGCCCTGATAAAAATGATAAGCCTCCGCATTGTCAAAACCGAACCCGAAACACAAATATACCGTTACTCACCGGAAGAATTTGTGATTTTGTTTCGCGGCGAAACCAAAAACAGCGCTTTCGAACGTACCGAAAATATCAGACGTTCCGTTGCATCGGCCGAATTTATTCTTAAAGGCTTTCAAAAGCCTCTCAAACTAACCGTTTCTGCCGCCATTTCCGAAAAAAAACGCAGTGATGCCAATGCCGTCGAAGTCTTGTCCCGTGCCGGAAAAGCGCTGCAAAAAGCAGGGCGCTTCACCCAAAACATCACCACCAAAGCTTAAAGACTTTTCTTTCTGCCCAAACACCAAACCACAACAACGGCGCCAACAACAATCAACGGCGCCGACAACAGCTGCCCCATGGTAAAGCTGCCGAACAAAAAGCCGAGCTGGGCATCCGGCTCCCGAAACTGCTCCATGGAAATACGAAAAACGCCATACAGCAAAACAAACATGCCTGAAACAACGCCGCTGCTTTCTCTGACTTTTGGCAGCCGCCATAACAAATTCAAAACCACAAACATAACGATGCCTTCAAAAAAAGCCTCATACAACTGCGACGGATGCCGGGGAAGATATCCGCCGTTCGGAAAACGCACCGCCCAAGGCACATCTGTTACCCTTCCCCACAGTTCGTCATTTACAAAATTAGCCAACCGCCCCAAAAACAAACCTATCGGCGCCGGCAAAACCACCAAATCCATAACCCGCAAAAACGGGACGCGGACTTTTCGGGAAAAAAGATACACAGCCGCGGCAACGCCGATAACTCCCCCGTGAAAAGACATGCCGCCCTTCCAAATGGCAAAAATCTCCAGCCAGTTTTCCCGAAACATTCCTTCACCATAAAAAACAACATACCCCAGACGTCCACCAGCTATAATCCCGACGGTAACATAAAAAACCAAATCTTCAACATTCTGAACCGTCATCCGAAGGTCATATTTTTTTACCGCACGGATAGCCCACCACCATCCGGCCAAAATACCGGCCAGATACGCCATTGAATACCAGCGGATAGCTAAAGGCCCGATTTCAAACATAATCGGAGACACGTCCGGATAAGTCAATCCCATAAAAAAATCCTCTCATTGCAACAACTTTCCTTAATATTAGCTTAATAATAAAAATAATCCACATCTAATAAATTTTATCCAACGAGTCGTTTTTCATACTTCATTGAATTTTCAAAATAAAAAAAATAATCCACAACTTTTTGAATCCAAAAAGTGGAAAACTCCGTTTTGTTTATTGTCTTAAAAGACTCGCTATTGCAATCTTTATTCATGAGCCCGTGGTCATTTTATGAAAAATGGAGAAAGCATCGTGAACCTGGCAGAAAAATATGCCTTAAATTACAACCCGATAGACAGCATTGAAGCTCTCTTTTCAACAAAATCATACGAACTTGAACGCCGAGGCATCGACGAAGTCGTTGTTGAGATTCAAGGCAAATGGAACAACATGCTGCTGTTTTTCTCCTGGGAAGAAAACATGCGTTGCCTTCACTTTTCCTGCCTGATGGACATTGAAACCGCCATTGAAGACCGCAGCAAAATTTTCGAGCTTATGGCGCTGGCCAACGAAGAATTATGGGTTGGACATTTCTCTTATTGGACCGAAGAAAACATGCCTGTTTTCAAACATTCAGTCATTTTGGACAACAGCGACAAAGAAAATTTCGAAAACAAAATTGCCCGCATCATTGAAATCGCCGTTAAAGAATGCGAAAGAATGTATCCTGTCTTCAATGTTGTATTAACCAAAGGCATGGACCCGCACCAGGCGCTTTACCCCATGCTGATGGAAACCGCCGGACAGGCATAAAAAACACAAAAAAGGCATTAACCCGCAAAGGATTAACGCCTTTTTTTCATTTTACGGCAGAAGCAACAAAATCAACAATTTCTCCGACGGTTTTTGCTTCATACAACAGCTCGTTGGGAAAAAGGATTCTCTTCTCCTTTTCAATGTTCATCACCACCACCAACCGGTCCAAACTGCAAATTCCCAAATCCTGCAAAGCCGTTTTCTCATCAACATCCGTCAAATCAATCATCACGTTTTGCTCAATCACGCTTCTGACATAACTAAAAGCTTCTTTCCTGTCCATAATATAACAAAATTATAATTCAACACCGGCAAATCTTAAATAAAACCCGGCAAAGAGTCAAGTTCTGCCTTTCAGCGGATTCTTTTCCAATGTCTGACATTACTGTTATGTTCTCTCAGCGTTCTGGCAAAATTATGCCCGCCGTTTCCCGACGCCACAAAAAACAAATAATCCGTAATTTCCGGATCTGCGGCAGCCATAATCGAAGCCTTGCCCGGATGACATATCGGCGTCGGAGGCAGCCCGTAATTCAAATAAGTATTATACGGACTGTCAAACCGCAAATCTTTACGATACAACGGCCGCCCCAAATCGCCCCGGCCGCCGGTCAGGGCATAAATCACCGTCGGATCTGTCTGCAGCCTCATGCCTTTGTTCAAACGATTAACAAAAACTGAAGCCACAAGCCGGCGTTCTTCCGGAACAGACGTTTCTTTTTCAATAATCGAAGCCAAAACCAAAAGTTCTTCCTTTGTTTCAACCGGCACCTCATTGCTGCGCCGCTGCCACGCCTCATCCAAAACCTTCGTCAAAGCCTTTTGCGCAGCCGAAACAATCTCCTTTTTGCTGTCTCCGAGTTTATAGGCGTAAGTCTCCGGCAGCATTGAACCTTCCGGAATATGAACAACATCTTCTCCGATCAAATTCGGAACAGCATTAATAATCTCCGCAATCTGTGTGGAAGTCAGCCCCTCCGGAATGGTCAGCCGGTGATAAACGACATCCCCTTTGCGGATTTTCTGCATAACGTCATAAACCGAAATCCCCGCGGGAAAATAATATTCCCCGGCTCGCAGATATTTGTCAAACTGACACAAACGCGCCGCCGCGCGGAAAAAAAACGGACTGGAAATAACCCCCTTATCATAAAGGATCTCCGCCACATGACTGGAACCGGCGCCTTTGGGAATAACGGCAACAACACTTTGTTGCAAACCGCCGGGACGGTGTAAAACATAATATCCGTACCCCGACAAACCGCAAAGCATCAACACAAACAGCAGTCCGGCAAAAAATAATTTTTTCATATTTATACCTTCATCTCATCTCCTTTCAAACTAGAATCAACTCACCGCAAAGTCAAATCTCATACTGTTTCATCAACAAAAAATATGTTGCAAACCAAATTTTTTCTATTTCGGCATATCCTGACACCAATCGTTCTTTTCTCCACATCTGAGCCAAATACCGTCTTTAGCTCTCCTCTGCCCCGAAAAAATCTTCTAAAACTCAATCACCGGGCGAACATAGTTGTTGAAGTTCTTATTGAGATTGTTATAGTAGTAGAAATTACCCGAAGACGCATACCAGTACCACGCGTAAACAGCATTGAGCTCGGACGACGACCACCAGTAAGCGTTACCAATGTTTTCTCTGTTTATTCTGGTTAGACTTTGGTCAATAGCAGATTTGTTCTGGTAAATACTGTCTAACACCCCACCGGCCGGCAGGCACCATTTACCTTTCGTTTCGGACATCGTTGACAGGGCATAGTTGTATACCGCCCAGAATGCCGGATAATATTCAGAGGCACTATCTCCATGCTTGTAACTGTAATCAATAACAATTTTCGTATTTTCACAACTGGAAAAGTCTTTTTTCGGAGAACTGCCGTAATTAGACAAATCCGGGATATTGACACCCTCTGTTGACCAAACAAAGCTTCCCAGTCCTTCCAGCGCCAGAGCCTGACCGCAGCCATCCCCGCCGATATAAACCACAACGCCGACAGGCGTCTTACCGGAAACGACATCGGCGGAGCAGGTGCCGTCGGAATAAAGAATATCAGCGATTTTGCAGTTTTTGGCATAACCGGTGCACTGGCCGAGGATGGCTGCTTCGGGTTCTTCTGGTTTTTCCGGCTCACGACACGCCCAATATTCTCCGAACGGGCATTTTATCCCGTTGTCGCATGCTGTTGGCGAATCATAGCCTAATGCCGCACAATTTTCATTTTCCACACACTGAGCCTGAACATATTCGGGAATAAGCAGACTTATCCCGCAAAGTAAAAATTTAAGATTATTTTTCATCACACACATCCTTTTTTATAAAACAAAAACCCGTCTGAAAAGAGACGGGCGGATGTTCGAAACCGTATGACATTAGAACGGCTCAGCGCTTTCGTGCAAAGCCTTATAACGCTGACATCCGTCCACGCAAACAGATATCAGCATATCTTTATTTTAAGTCGCCATTATGCTTAAA
>CASEQD010000021.1 GCA_949289935.1 uncultured Pseudomonadota bacterium
AGCCCCCCTCTTTATATTTCTCCCCTGAGTACTCCCCTCTCATGCCCTCCCTGAGTAGGGAGGGTTAGGGAGGGTATGAGTCAATAATACTTTCCTTTTGTTTGGTCCGAGCTACTCACTCCCAAAGGATATAGTCGGAATTGAAAAGGGGTATGATTCAAAACCAATCATCTGAATCTTTTACGCCGATGTCGTCTCCGGCAAAACACCGCAGAAAACAACTTTTTTTCTGTATTATCATCTCCGGGCATACTCGGAAAACCGACTTTCACCGACACGATGTTGGTACACAACACCAACATCGCCCCAGCTTCGCAACGAAATTTTCCACGCCGGTTTATTTTTTCTCTACCACCCGGATATGCAGCTCATCAAGCTGCTGCTGAGTAACCGTATTCGGCGCCTGCATCATCAAATCCTGAGCCTTACCGTTCAGCGGAAACAAAATCACATCACGGATAATCGGTTCATCCAAAAGCAGCATGACGGTCCGGTCAATTCCCGGTGCACAACCGGCATGAGGCGGCGCACCATATTTAAAGGCATTAATCATACCGCCGAACTTGCTGTCGACAAATGCACGGTCATATCCGGCAATTTCAAAAGCCTTGTACATAATTTCCGGCTCATGGTTGCGCACACCACCGGAAGCCAGTTCCACGCCGTTGCACACCAAATCATATTGAAAAGCATAAATATCCAGCGGATTCTTATTCTGCAAAGCTTCCAAACCGCCCTGCGGCATAGAAAACGGATTATGCGAAAACTCAACCGCCCCGGTTTCTTCATTTTGCTCATAGAACGGAAAATCAACAATCCAGCACAAACGAAAAGCGTCTTTTTCCGTCAAACCGAGTTCATCGCCAAGCTTCAACCTGACTTTTCCGGCAAACTTGCTCACTCTCAACTCTTCACCGGACATAAACAAAACCGCATCCCCGTCCGTCAAATTAAAAAACTCTTTGGCTTCTGCCAATTTTTCCGCGCTCAAAAAGCGGGCAATTCCTTTGGCTCCGCCGGCTGCCAGAGCAATATAGGCCATGCCGCCCATTCCTTCCTCTTTGGCAAAAGCATCAAACTTGTCAAAGAAAGAACGGGGTTTGTCGGCAATTCCCTTAACCGCAATTGCTCTGATTTTTTCACCGTTGGCCGCCTTGCCGTCAAACAAACCAAAACCGGAATGAACAAAAAACGGCGTTGCATCGGCAATTTCCAACGGATTTCGCAAGTCAGGCTTATCCGAACCATATTTCAGCATGGCTTCGCGGAACGGAATATGCACAAACGGCGCCTGATCAACTTTCCGTCCGTTGCCAAACTCATTAAACACGCCGCCCATCACATATTCAATTGCCTGAAAAACATCCTCCTGTTCGGCAAAAGACATTTCCATATCCAACTGATAAAACTCTCCCGGCGAACGATCGGCGCGCGGATCTTCATCGCGGAAACACGGCGCAATCTGAAAATAGCGGTCAAAACCGGCCACCATCAACAACTGCTTAAACTGCTGCGGCGCCTGAGGCAGAGCATAAAACTTCCCCGGATTAATACGCGACGGAACCAAAAAATCCCGGGCGCCTTCCGGTGAAGAAGCTGTCAAAATCGGCGTCTGATACTCGGTAAATCCCTGCTCCGTCATTTTTTTGCGCATATAGGCAATCACCTTTGAACGCAAAATCATATTGTTGTGGATTTTCTCGCGGCGCAAATCCAGAAAACGATATTTCAAACGGATTTCCTCCGGCTCCGAACCGTCTCCGGCCACCTGCACCGGCAAAGTCTCCGGCGCCGGGGAATAAACTTCCAAAACCTTCGCTTTAACCTCGATATCGCCGGTCGGAATATTCTTGTTAACACTTTCGCGCATAACAACTTCGCCGCTGATTCCGATAACCGATTCCGGACGCAGCCCCTCGATTTTTTCAAACAAATCGGAACTGCTGTCCGCCACACACTGCGTAATGCCGTAATGATCGCGCAAATCCACAAAACAAAGATTACCGAGATTACGCTTGCGGTGAATCCACCCGGCCAGTTTCACTTCCTTACCGGCATCGGCTGCCCTCAGCTCACCGCAGGTATGGGTACGATAACGATTCATTTTTATCCTCATCATTATTTAAAAACTGGCTATAGTTGTAACGCTCTTTTTCGCTAAAAGCAAGCTCATTTTGCGGATTCGCACCAAAATCGGCACAAAAAAAAGAGCCTGCTTCAACGCAGACTCCCTCATAAAAAAATCAGAGTTCCGTAAATTTGGGATAAGCCAGATTTTCCGAAGCGGCAAAAATTTGCATCACGGCATTTTCCCAGGCATCGACATCTCCGATTTCCGAGTTCATGCAGCCAAAGACTCTGATGCCCATGCTGTCAGAATAAAAGCACGCCTGAACAAACACGCCTGTTTTCTTTTGAACCAGTTCGGCCAGCCTTTTCCAATATCTTAAAGCTTTTTCAAGCGTATCAATGCAGCCGTAAACCTTAAACACAAAATAAGTCGAAAAACAACGCGTCTTCAAAGCATCTTCATTCAGCTTAAAATTATAAAATCCATCCCGCATCAGCCTCGGCTTCAACCAATAAGCGGCGTTCCTGGCACATTTTTCAGACAAAAAGCAAAGCACCTGCCCTTTTTCTCCAACAATGTCAAACCCGCCCTTTTCAGAAGCTTTTTCAACAACGGCTGCCCCATCATATATCTTATTCGGCATGCCGCAAACCATGGAAAGTTCATTTAAAAGTTCAGCCTCAGACTTCACGCTTTCAGCGTTTTTTTCCTGTTCTGACCGACAAAAAAACATATAACTCATAATTACATAATTAAAAATTAAACATAAAAATAAAAAATCAAAGAGATACTAGCACAGAGATTAGACAAAATCAATTGTTTTTTACAAAAAAATATAATTGTCAATTCCGAAAAAAAATGTAAACTGCATACAAAAATAAAGGAATAACCATGAAAATCATTGAAACTACCGAAGAACTGAAAAACTTCTGCCAAACGCTGAATCGGCAAAATTTCATCACTATTGATCTTGAGTTCCATCGGGAAAAAACTTATTATGCCAAACTCGGCCTGATTCAGATTGCCTGCTCCGATGACGAAGCCGTTATTGACCCGCTTTCACAAAAAATAAACCTTGAACCCTTTTTCGCAATTTTAAAAGCGCCGCACATTACCAAAGTTTTCCATTCCTGTCGGCAGGATATCGAAATTTTATATTTTCTTGCCGGATTCGTGCCCGCACCGTTGTTTGACACTCAAATCGCCGCGCAGGTCTGCGGCCTTGGAACCAGCATCAGTTACGAAAATCTGGTCAGACACTTTCTCAACATAAAACTGGACAAGAGCTGCCGATTAACCGACTGGTGCCGTCGGCCGCTGGATAAAAAGCAGCTGGAATACGCTCTGTCCGACGTAACCTGGCTGGCGAAAATTTATCCACTGATAAAAAACTTTCTGCGGCAAAGCGGACGTGAACACTGGATAGACGAAGAAATGCAGTCGCTTCTCTCGCCGGAAAACTACATCACAAATCCGGCCGATGCCTGGAAAAAAATCCGGCACCGTTCACACAATGCCAAAACACTGACACTGCTGCGCGACCTGGCGCAATGGCGCGAAC
Source organism: uncultured Pseudomonadota bacterium (assembly GCA_949289935.1). Lineage (GTDB taxonomy): Bacteria > Pseudomonadota > Alphaproteobacteria > RF32 > CAG-239 > HGM16780. The sequence continues at coordinate 3,633 of CASEQD010000021.1, forward strand.
TTCTGGCTCAGAAAAAAAATCTTCCGCGCCAAAACATCATTCGGGATGATTGTCTGGTCAATATTGCCGTTTTGCAACCCCGCAATATTGAAGAGCTGGCTCAAATCCGCAGCATGCGCCAGGACATTGCCAAAGGAAGCCTCGGCAGGGAAATAATTGCCGTTGTCACCAAAGCCGGAGAATACACTCCGGCCGATTACGTCAAACTGCCTGAGGAAAAAAACAACGACAACGAAGATCTCTGCGAACTGCTCAAATTGCTGCTTAACATCAAAAGCAGACAAGAAAACGTAACAGCCAGACTAATTGCTTCCGAAGACGACTTAAAAGATTTTGCAGACGGACGGGAAACAAATCTGCCGTTTCTCTCCGGCTGGAGATTTGATATCTTCGGAAAAGACGCCGTCTGCCTCCGCAGCGGAACACTCGGCATCCGTTACGATACACAAAGCAAAAGCATTGGCTTTTCACATCTGCCGCCGACACATTGAACAGTATAAAACCGACATAAATATTGAACATAAAAAAATATTGTATTAGCATATTTCAAACTTGTTAATTTTGGAGAAAATAATGACCGAAGAACTCAAAGATCTCAGTTTTGAAGACGCTTTAACCCGGCTCGAAACCATTGTACACGAACTGGAAGCCGGACGCACCAAACTGGACGATGCCGTAACCGCCTATGAAAAAGCCGTTGCTCTCAGACAGTTTTGCGAAAACAAGCTGAAAGCCGCCCGGCTTAAAATTGAAAAAATCCAGATTTCTCCGGACGGTACAATACAAACCGAACCTCTGGATAAAACGGAAGAATAAACCATGGAAAATATCAAAGAAATAATATCTGCCTATTCGGCGGCATTCAACACCCGTCTGCCCGAATTTTTTCCGATAAAAACAGCACCCGAAAGCCGGGTAGTCGAAGCCATGAAATATTCTGTCCTGAACGGCGGAAAAAGGCTCCGCCCTTTCCTGCTGAACGAAAGCGCGGCGCTCTTCGGACTGAACTTTGACCAAACCTTGCGAACAGCCGTTTCTTTGGAATGCCTGCATTCATATTCTCTGATTCACGATGATCTCCCGGCCATGGACAACGACGATCTGCGAAGAGGAAAACCAACCTGTCACAAAGCTTTTGACGAAGCCACGGCAATCCTTGCCGGAGACGGACTGCTCACCTATGCTTTTGAAATTCTCGGCAGTGAAAAAACACATCCCTCCGCCGAAATCCGCATAAAATTGATTGAACTGCTCAGCACTGCGGCCGGAGCTTTCAACGGCATGGTCGCCGGACAAATGCTCGACTTATATGCCGAAACCGCACAATCGGCAAACACCGAAAACCTGATAAAACATATTGAAGAAATGAAAACCGGACGATTAATCCGTTATGCCTGTGAAGCCGGAGCCGTTCTGGGCATTGCCTCTGCGGAAGAACAGCAATCCCTGGCCTCTTATGCCCGCAAGATAGGCATTGCCTTCCAAATTGCCGACGACATTCTTGATGTGGAAGGAGATGCCTCTCTGGTCGGAAAAACGCTTCATAAAGACATACAACAGGGAAAAGCGACTTTTGTCAGTCTCTATGGTCTTGAAGAAGCAAAAAAAATGGCCGGCAGACACATTGACGACGCCAAAGAAACCATTGCCGGAGCTTTCGGTGCCCGGGCGCACAGATTGCAACTTCTGGCTGATTTCATCATATCCAGAAAATATTAAAAAAAATAACAGCTTCTTTATAGAAGCTGTTATTTTTGCCTGAACAAAACAATTTATTATTTGGCTTTCAATTGGTCAATCTGATTTTGGATGTCATCTACTGAACCGGCCATAAACAGATTGCCCTCCAAAATAAGCGTCGGAACGCCGTTAACCTGAGCGGCAGCCGCCTTGGCCTGAACTTCCGTAACTTTGTTGGCAATAGCTTCCGAAGCAACGTCAGCCTTATATTTTTCCATATCAAGACCGATTTTTTCAGCAGCCGCGTCAATTTTTGCTTCATCCAGCGGTCCTTCTGCCTCAAACAGAGCATAATACATATCGGCATATTTACCCTGCTCTGCGGCGGCATAAGATGCCTTTGCCCCGTAGAGAGAAGCCGGAGACAAGAAAGCAACCGGTTTGGCAATAACTTTAACATCCGGATTATTCTTGGCAATTTCTTTCAAAAACGGCAGCATTCTGTGGCAGAAATGACAGGAATAATCAAAAACCTCAACCAGAGTCAGTTCTCCGTCCGGATTGGCAATCGGCTGAAAGCCTTCAGGATCGAAAATTTCTGCCAAACGAAGTTTTTCCTGCTCTTTTACATAAGCATTATAGGCATTATAAGCCAGCTCCGGCTTTGCCTGCAAAACAGCTTCGACGGCTGCTTCATCGGGAGACGCAGCCTCAGCAGGCGCGCTTTTTTGTTTCAGACAACACCAGAAACACATGGCTATGGCAACAATGGAAAGCACCAAAGCGGCCACCGACATTCCCAGTCCTGATTTTTCTTTATTCATTTTTTGCATCCTTATTCTGTTAAGCAAATTACATAAACACTATTAATTTAGACAATTCAAAAATATTTACAAGCCCAAAAATTAGTTATATTCCGCAAAAAGCTTAACTTTTAATTAAACACTGATGGATGTATAATAAGAGATTAACCAACAACGGCTGAGGAAATCAATGTTCAATTTCAAAATATCCCTTTTTTCCAACACCAAAAAACTGGAAGGAAAAATCGATGCCTTTCATGATAAGGTCATAGATGCGGCCATGACTTTCAACAAAGCCATCCGCACATTTCTGGAGCAGCAGCGCAGCGACGAATTCAAAAAAATAAACAAACAAATCAAACAAATTGAACATGACGCCGACAAGCTGCGCCGCGATATTGAAAACAACCTGTACACACACAACCTCATTCCCGATCTGCGGGCGGATGTTCTGGAACTGGTTGAAAACATCGACCGCATCATCAACCGCTTTGACGAAGTCTCCTACAAATTTTACATTGAGCGGCCGGAAATTCCGCACATTTACCATTCCCGGATTATCAATCTGGTTGAACAGGTTTGCGAATGCGCCGAAAACATGAGCATCGCCTCGCGCTCCTGCTTCCGCGATTTCAGCCTGGTGCGCGATTATTCTCAGAAAGTATATTTTCTTGAACACGAAAGCGACATCATTTTCGGACATCTAAAAGAAGCCATCTTCGATTCTGATATTCCGTTGGCGAACAAACTCCAGCTCAGCAGCCTGATTGAAGAAATTGCCGATATTGCCGATCTGGCGGAAGACTGTGTCGACGAACTGCTCATCTTTGCCATAAAAAGAGACATCTGATGGATATCATGTTTTTCATATTTTTAAGTAGCGGCCTGTTTCTGGGATGGTCGCTCGGAGCCAATGACGCCGCCAACATTTTCGGAACGGCGGTCGGCAGCCGCATGCTCAAATTCCGGACGGCGGCGCTGATTGCTTCTGTCTTCATCATCCTCGGCGCTGTGTATGCCGGTTCCGGCGCCAGCCAGACATTGGGAAAACTGGGAACGGTAAATGCCCTGCCCGGTGCTTTCATGGTTGCGCTCGCCGCCGCTGTCAGCATCTACTGGATGTCTGCCTCCGGCCTTCCCGTGTCTACATCTCAGGCCATTGTCGGCGCCATCATCGGTTGGAACCTCTACAGCGGAAAACCGACAGACATCAGCACTTTCAACGTTATTGCCTCCACCTGGATAATCTGCCCTGTTCTCAGCGCCGTTTTTGCTTTTTTCACCTACTTTGCCGTCCGGGGATTGCTGCGTCATGCACACATCCACCTTCTGCGTCAGGATTGCTACGTCCGCATCGGACTGATTATCATTGCGGCTTTCGGCGGCTACGCCCTCGGTGCCAACAACATTGCCAACGTCATGGGCGTATTTGTAGAATCAAGCCCCTTTCATGATGTTAACTATCACGGCTTCCTTCTCAACGGCACACAGATCCTTTTTCTCATCGGAGCCCTTGCCATTTGCATCGGCGTATTAACCTACTCGCACAAAACCATCCGCACCATCGGCAACAGTCTGATGTCCATCACGCCGGCCGTTGCCTGGATTGTTGTTTTTTCTCAGTCTTTGGTTTTATTCCTTTTTGCCTCCGCTTCTCTGGAACATTTTTTGTCCGCACGCGGCCTGCCGACATTGCCGTTGGTTCCCGTTTCCAGCTCTCAGGCCGTTATCGGCGCCATTTTGGGCGTCGGCATTGCCAAAGGCGGCCGCAACATAAACTGGACGATTCTCGGAAAAATCGGCATCGGTTGGATTGCCACGCCGCTGATTGCCGCTCTTCTTTGCTTTATTTCTCTTTTCTTTCTGGAAAATGTGTTCAACCAGACTGTTTACCTGCCCTGAAATTTTATGGCCGGACATTCCGGCCATAAAATTTATTCATTGAACATTAACTTTAAGATTATTCCAACCGCGTTGTTTGGTCTGAACGGGACTTGCCCCGGCCGGTGAAGCTGCTCCCCGGGTTTCAGCCCGAACAGGCGCTTTTTCCCAGTTTCGGACGGGCTGTTGCTGAGTTGCCTGCGCCCGAACGGTTTTCTGTTGCTCGGCTGTTTGCGGAATACCGATGGGCAAAAGCTGATTCAACAACGACGGCGAAACAAAATCCCGCCGTTGTTCAGCAAAAGAACTGACCATAACATCAAGCAGTTCGGCGCCCGGTTTAAAGTTATAGGTTTTAACTTTTCCGCCATAAAAAACCGCAATCGAATGACACGGCGCCGAAACCAGCACATCGGTATAATCCACGCCGCGGACAAAACGGATAATCAGTTTCGGACGAATAACGCACTGTTCCGTTGCATTACTGATGTTAGCCGCCGTCGCAAAAAACTGCGTCGCCAAAATCCGCCGCAGCTCCTCGTTAATCACACCGCAAAATCCCGTAACCGCCATACCGTCCAGCGTATAACCGGAATAATCGGCCGGCTTGTTCGCCACCTCATAGCAAAAAGCCTGCTCGGCCTTGGTAACATTATCCATCGCCGCTTTGCCCAAAGAATCGCTCATGCTTTGCAACACCTTGATTTCCGAGCTGTCCTGCCGCCGCCAGGCATTTCTGTCCTGCTGAAAAGAAGTCACCCCGGAAGCTCTGTCCAGCTGGGCAAAAGCCGCTCCGGCGCCCAACGCCCCCGACAACAAAACCGACACAAACAAATTGCGGCGCATATTTTTCTCCTGCAAAAAAATTCTTCTTACTTTACTTATATATACAATCTGCAATTAAAGAATACCAGCAAAAAAATTTACATTCCCGTTTTTCAACAAAAAAACGCCGGCTGCAAGAACCGGCGTTTTATCGCTCCACCCCGTTACCACGGATCGGTAAACGGCAGCGTATAATCGTTCAGACGCTTTGTATAAGTGCTGTCTTTTTGATCCTTCCAGCCTTCGCGGAAATCATTCAGCTGATCATATTTGTCAACATATTCATCGCTGTAAGAACTGTTCGTTCGGTCAAAGTAACAATAAACCGTAACATAAGCCTCCAGCTGCCGCCTGAGAACCGGAAACAGATTCCAAACCACCCACTGGTTGCTGGCGCCGCTTGTATCTTCAATTACAATTCCCAGATTATCTATATAATCCTTATAATAAGAATACGGATACATAAAGCCCATAATGGCGCTCCATCCCAGAAAACCGGCGCCCGAACCATGCGGGTAAACATTGGCGCGCAGCCATGTGCTTTTTTGGAAATAAAGCGGCATCGGCGCATCGGCAGATCCATCCACATAGTCATTCGGATTTTTCGGCATATTCAGCGTCAAAATATCCTTTCTTTTGGTTTCCGATCCTGTCGGCGGCACACCGGCCTGAGCCATGGCCCAGCCTGCCGGCGTAATGGTAACCACACGGGCATATCCCGGCGGACAAAACGGCGCCGGAACAATTCCCAGCCACGGCGAAGTCCAGCAGGAATAATCGCTACATTCCCACCCGGACTGTCCGTCTACCTGAACACGCCCGCCTTTAACCGACGGATTCAAATCTACCCAATAAGGAACATCTTTTTCGTTATAAGTATTATCAACCACATAAATTCCCTTATTGATAAAATCAGGCAGAATATCACTCAGACGGGCGCCGCCGCGCGTTGTCAGCTTAATATCGTGCATCACGGACGTATAAGCCGGGTTAACCTGATAATTATCATATACCGTCCCGTTGGATCCCGTCATCAGGGGCATTGCGTCACTGTCCCATTTTTTATTGTCAATAAAACGGTCGGCCTTGAGATATCCGGTCTCTGCCGTATCTACCGAAGAAATATCCCCGTCGTTATACTGCGACTTAATTTCCAAAACGCCCCGACGGACATGAACCGAAGCTTTGTCGCCGTCTGCCGTAGCCGAATTATTGTCAACGGCAAACAAACTGTCGCCGCCTGACACATTCTGCATAATATCAACTCTGTTATCTTCGGTCAGAATCTGGCTGTAGGTATTACCACCCGTCTGCACCTCAAACACCCCGTTATCAACCAGAGTCCGTCCGTCGGAAACCACCAGCTCTTTACCTTTATCTTCGGCTTCCGGACCGATTTGTACTTCTTTTGCGGTTGAATCGACAATCAACTCGTTGTTAAGACCGGCAACAACCCTGTTATCCGTAACCTTAACTTCATTGTTGCGGCCGATATGCACGACGCCGTCTCCGACCTTAACCTCGTCTCCGACACCGATATAAACATCATACTCCATACGCTCACCGCTCCAATAAGCCGTAAAAGCATAGGTACCCGTTTCAAAATCATTTCCCTGCAAACCGCCGCGCAACGTTTTGGAACGCATATCTTCGGCCTTCAGCATCCCGTTGACCGTCAGATCCTTTTCCATCGTTACGTCTTCTTTAAAGACGGCTTCGCCGCTGACCGTCAATGTATTATTGATATTGACCGGCCCTCCAAAATTACTCTCGCCGGTAACCTTCAGCGTATTAAGCGTCGTATCGCCTTTAACATTCAGATTCTTGTCAATCGTCGCATTTCCGGCAACATGCAAATCACCTTTCAAATCCGTATTTTGATCAACCGTCAAATCACCGCCGACAGTCGTATCTCCCGTACCGCCGTCAACCACGAACTGATCTCCTGCCGCCGTCAGCCCGCCGCCGATATCGGCATCCCCGTCAACCGAGGCGTTGCCGCCGATGGTTGTGTCTCCGCCGATATCTGCCGATCCGGCAATATCCGTATTGCCGCTTTCATCAACTGCAAAATTGCCGCCGGCTGCCTCCAGTTTTCCGTCAATACTGGCACCGGCGCCGTTTTCCAGCAAAAGAGCTTCGTCCTTGTTGCCGCCCGCCGCATTATCTGCGGTAATAATCAGCTGATGCACGTTTTCAATGCTGTGCGACCCCATATCCAAAGACGTTTCCATCTTGTTCAAATCATCTTTTCCGGGAATAGGTTTACGGTACAACACGTTTTCATTAATACCGCTGCCGTCGGTAACCGGTTGGATGGAAGCCGCCATAATTGAGCCGTCGGCCTTTGTTTTCAGCCCCAGTTCGTTTTCTATGTCTTCAATCCGCCAAATTCCCTGTACGCCGTTGCCGACATTTCCCTGCGTATAACCGCCGTTGCTGCCGATCATGGAAGCAATTCGCGAGGCGCGTACCGGAGGAATGCCCGTGTCAAGTTTCGGATCGGCAATAATAAAGCCCGTCAAAGTCGCACTGCCGGAATCGCTGCTTGCGGCATGCTTTTTCACCGCCAGTTGATAACTGCCGAAAGAATAGCTGCCGTGAACATTGCCGTCCACATCCAGAAAACCGTATGGCAGATAATCGCACAATTGCTGAATATCAACCGTCGTTACCGCATCATCTTTTGTCGGAAACTGGGAAAAATCCGGCGCCGTTCCTTTGCAGTCATTCGCCGGTGCCGTTCCGTTCATAATATCCTGATAGTTGTCGCTCAGATAATCGTCCACCGCCTTAATCATCACTCTCATCTGGCTGGCAGCGTTAATATCCTGTAATTCGGTTGTTCGTTCCGCCGCTTTTCTGTAAAGGATAGGCGTCACCATGGCAATCAGCGCCAACATGGCCAAAGCCTCTATCATCAGACTGCCGGCATCTTTTTTCAACACGTTTTTCTTCAACATTTTTCCTCTCCTTTTACAACTGCTCGTACGGCGTCATATAAACCATACAATAACCGCAGCTTCCTTCCAGCCCGCATTGGGAAGCAAAGCTTTTATCGCCGAGCGCGCCGTTTTGCGAAATAATATATTGCGGAACCGAAAGCCACTGATTATTGCCCGTATTAATGCCGAGCTCTGTACCCAGATCGTTTTTCTCGGCATCGGCGGCAATTTTCTGAGTATAGCCGAAGTTTGATCCGAGGCCGGTAATCGTACGCATAGCATGAATCAAATCATTCGACGGACGTCCGCCCTTAATGCTTTTCCACCGTTGCGGCACACAGCCGTATGTCATCAGATAATTGGCGGAATTTTCCGTATTACAATCACCGATAGGCTGTGATAATTGATTCGACGTCTTATCCAGACAATACATCACCGTTGTATAAACCAGATTATCCGTATCAAACCCGTAGGGCAGATAGCCTTCAAACTGCGAAGACTGAATCAGCCCGGAATTGTAACCAATTTTATTGTCAATTTTATTCTGGATAAATTTTTCGGCGGCTTTATGCTGCAGCACCAGCTTACTGACAGCCGCTTCGGCCTGAGGTTCAACATAAATTTGGCGCATATCGGGACGCACGGACAAATTAAATCCGTACAAAATCGCAATAAAAGTCGCCAATATCACCCATATATACATAATATACGCCCTGCCGGTTCTCGTTTTTTCTCATTTTAACACAAATCGCCGTTCAAATCCACGACAGATTTGCATTCCTATGCCAAATTTAACAGTTCTGTAACAAAAAACTTTTTCAAAACAGGCTTCAGTTTAAACAAAAGAAGTTAAAAAAGCGTTGTTTTTACCGACATTTTGATATTTTCGTTTAATAAGTCAACTTTTCCTGTTTTAATCTGCTGAAGAATATACTATCTTGGCAGGTGAAGATATCATTGAATGGGGAATAAAATGATTGACATGGACGACGGTCTCGATAGGGACGACGAGGGCAGTGGAACGCCTTTGTCAAAAATCAACAAGAAAAAAATCCTGATGATTATCCTGCCGGTAATCATCTTAATCGGGCTGGCCGTCAGTTTTTATACCGTTTTTACACGCAACGATCAAAAAGTAAAAAACTACAGCATCGTATCCCGGGAAGATTCAGAAGGAACCGCCCAGACCGTCATTTTTTATGACCTGCCCGAAATTACGGCTGCCGTCCCTGATGACAATGGAACGGCAACGGCAAAACTCAGAATCAGCCTTGAAACGACCGGACTGACTGAAGAAAAAATATCTTTTCTGGACGGATTGTCATCCAAAATACAGGATATCGTCATTGCGCATATTGTCGAACTTTCCCCGGACGAACTAAGCGGAAGCGAAAATCTCTACTGGCTGAAAGAAGAACTTTTATACCGCATAAACCTCGTTACCGCCCCCGTAAAAATCAACGGCATAAACTTTAAGGGTTTTGAAATTCAAAACGACCATCAACAAGGATAATCAAAGTGGCTGAAGAAGAAACAAAAAACAACGAAAACGGCGAAAAAAAAGCTGAAGAAACCGAAGCCCGGCAGTCTTCTGAAAACTGGGCGGACATGATTAATGTCAAAGAAGGGGAAAACGCCGAAAATCTTTCTGCCGGTTCGTCCAAAATTCTCAACCAGGAAGAAATAGATTCTCTGTTCGGTTACAACACCCAAAATGACAAAGACGAACACATAACCAGTTCCGGAGTTGAGGCGATTCTCAACTCGTCGATGGGCTCTTACGAACGCCTGCCGATGCTCGACGTTGTTTTTGACAGACTCATTCGCATGATGGTAACCTCTCTGCGTAATTTTACGCAGGACAACATTGAAGTCTCCATCGAAAGCATTGAATCCATGCGCTTCGGCGAATATATCGATTCTCTGACTCTGCCGACGCTTCTGGCTGTTTTCCGTGCGGAAGAATGGGACAATTACGGACTGATTTCCGTAGATTCGTCATTGGTTTATTCCATTGTCGACGTTTTGCTCGGCGGCCGGCGCGGAACCGCAGCCATGCGCATCGAAGGACGCCCCTACACCACCATAGAACTCAACCTCGTCAAAGACATGATAGACCTGATTCTCTCCGATCTTTCCACGGCCTTTGATCCCATTACCACCATCAACTTCACTTACGAAAGAACCGAAACCAACCCCAGATTTGCCACCATTGCCCGTTTATCCAACGCCGTAATCGTCGCCCATCTTCGGGTTGATATGGAAGACCGCGGCGGCAGGCTTGATCTGATGATTCCCTATGCCACGCTTGAACCCGTGAGAGATATTCTTCTGCAAATGTTCATGGGTGAACGCTACGGACGCGACACCATCTGGGAAAACCATCTGGTTGAAGAACTATGGAGCACCGAAATCGAGCTCAAAGCCTGCTTAAAAGAACAAATGATAAACCTTAAGGAAATCGCCCGTTGGGAAAAAGGGTCTTTCATAAATCTTGAAATGGAACCTAATTCCGACATTCAAATTTTCTGTGGAGACGTTCCGCTGCTCAAAGGTATTATGGGCAGAAAAGACGAAAAAATTGTCATAAAAGTCATGGGGAAAGCTGAAAAAAATGGATAACCTGGAACTGATAATAAACATCATCATCATCGGATTGCTGATTCCGACAATCATTTATGCCTACCGCTTAAACAAAAACCTGACTCTTCTCCGGCAGAATCAGAGCAGCTTGTCGCGCCTCATTCAGTCGCTCAACGACGCAACCAGCAAAGCCGAAAATTCCATCCCGAAACTCAAAACGGCAACACAATCGACTTCCGGCGAACTGAAAGAAGTCGTGGACAACGCCAAAACACTGAAAGACGATCTGACCTTCATCAACGAAAGAGCCGACAATCTGGCCGACCGGCTTGAAAACGTCATCCACAACAGCCGCCGGATTAAAGATGATGCTGCGGCCGCTTCAAACGCATTCAAAACCGAAAAAACAGAAGCAAAAGCCTCTCCCGAAGAAGAAAGCCTGCTGCAGGCTGCCCGCTCTGAGGCTGAAATGGAACTTCTGAAAGCTTTACGCGCAATTAAATAAGAACAAAAAAAACACAGGAAAAACAAAACAATGTCCGCCGTCAAAACAAAAAAATTCCGCATTTTGCCTTTAGTTATTTTTATGGCTGTTTTAACGCTGTCCTTGCGCATAAACAACATTTTTGACAACCTGAAAAACCGTAGCGACGGCAAAATCAGCTTCTCGTCAAACATGGCTTTTGCCGAAGAAGAAAGCCGGCCGGATACGGCGGAACTCAGCAAAATACTCGAACAGGCGGATCAGGCATCGCCTGTTCCGGGCAGCGAAAAAAACGCGGCGCCGGCAAAAACCTTCAGCCAATCCGAAATAGCCATTCTTCAGGAGCTGGCGGAAAGACGGGAAGCGCTCGACATCAGAAGCAAAGAAATTGATAAAAAAGCCGTCCAGCTGAAAGTCACGGAAGAAGAAATCGGTAAAAAACTGACCCAACTCCAAAATTACGAAAAAAAGCTCCGCAGCCTGATGAAAGAATACACGGCCAAAGAAAAAGAAAAACTCAATGCTCTGGTCAAAATGTATGCAAGCATGAAACCCAAAGACGCCGCCCGCATTTTCAATACATTGGATATCGAAATCACGACCGCACTGGTTCGCGAGATGAAACCGTCCACCTCCTCTGCCATCATTTCCCAAATGAATGCAGACAAAGCACGGGAAATCACCGATGCGCTCATAGGAACCAGCCTGAACAATACGGGAGAATAAATTGCGTTTTTCCAGGCTGATATATCCGTTTTTTGCTTTCAGACGCATTTTTGTTTTTATGGCGGCGTTTCTGTTATATCTGAATATTTTTTCCATTCCGGCAAAAGCATCCGTCTACTTTATGCAAAACAACAATCATCTGCGCATCAGTTTTGACATCGACCGACTGAACGACTACGAAATCGAAAACAGGGACAAAACTCTGAAACTGTCGTTTACCTACCCCATTGAAGCACGTTTCAACGAACTGAAAGAACAATACCCCAACCTGTTTGCCGGATACAGTATCTCCCCTGACAAAAAAAACATTGCCATCCGGCTCCATCGCGACACCGACATCAAAAGCTATCGCGAAGGCAACACTCTGGCGATAGACGTCAGCATTCCGGAAAAAAAGCCCAGAGCCTTGATGGATGAAAAAAATCTGGAAACAGCATGGCTTGAATACCAGCCTAAGGACGGAAATGCCAGATTTTCATTTAAATTCGAGTCTCTTCCACCTTATGAAATCCGTCAGGAAAACGGACAAACACAACTGATACTGGGGAAACCCTATAAATTTCAAACCGCCACGCTTAACGCCTATAGCAAAAGAAAAGACATCACCTTCAAAGAGGAGGCTTCGGAAAAATATATTTTTTCCATACCGGCCACTTTGAAAAATTCGTCCGAACAAAACGACCTGATAATCATAGAAACGGAAGACGAACAAAACGAAACAAAAGAACCTGAAGAAACGGTCTCCGGCTCACCAGTCTCATCCGGCGTTCCGTTGTTAAAAGTGCGCAGTCTGAGCTTTTCCTGGAATCAGCCTGTCAACATTGCCGTATTCAAGCGGGGAAAACACCTGTGGATTATCTTCGATAATGCCCAAACACTCAACATTGCGGAAATGAGCGGCAACATATCCCCGTTGGCAAAAGATTTATACCAACTGCCCAATCCCCAGGCGACAATTCTGCGTCTCACGCCCGAACCGGATGTTAAAATCGGTATAAGAAAAGAAGGTTTGTTGTGGATTGTCGACTTGTATACCGGAGGACGGGAAAATCCGACCCGTGAAATTCCCGTATTCACACGCTACGATGCCCTAAACCGTGCTTATTTATTCGCCCAAACCGGAAACGCGGGAAATATCGTTTCCATCTTTGATCCCGAAATCGGCGACGTCATCAGCGTCATCCCATTGGATACAACCAATTTTGGCACGGAAAACGATTATGTGTACCCGGATCTTGATTTTCTGAAAACCATAAACGGCCTGGCCGTGGTTTACAAAGCGGACGACATCGAAATCGGCACGGGAACAAACGGCGTAACTTTCCGCAGAAACGGTGCGGATGTCAATGTTTCGCACGAACTAAACGACCTGAAGCGCCGCAGCCTGCTTTACGGCGACGATAACCTCGACCGTCAGTTCATAACCCGGCTCCCGGCTGAAATATTAAACAAAAACTTCAATGATGCCGTTGAAGAACTGGAACAGGATATCATCAAAGCCAATGCCGAAGACACCAACAAAATCCGCATGAGAGAAGCCGGCTACATGTTGAACAAAGGGCTCGGAACCAATGCCTTGAAAATTTTAAACGCCCTTGAAAAAGAAAATGCGCCGGAAAGCGAAACCGAGTTGTTCCACGGCATGCGGGGATTGGCAAACTTTTTAACCCGGCGCTATCCGGAAGCCCTTGCTGATTTTTCCTATGGCGCCCTGGAAAACAACGAAGAAGCACAGTTTTGGAAAAGATTGATACGCTCGGCGCTTAGTCCGCAAACAGAAGACAATGACATTCTTCAGTCCTACATGTACATGCTGAAAAACTACCCGGACGAAATACGCCGCCGTATAGCATTAATCGGCATAAAAAGCGCCCTTCTGGTCAATGATGAACAATCTGTTCAAAACTACATCGACATCATCAGGGATTCTTCATCTCCCGTCAGCCAGGCGCCTGCCGTCAATTTCTATAATGCACAAAAACTTGAACTGATGGGGTATCCGTTAAATGCTGTACGGGAATACCGCAACGCGGCCGATTCCGATTCGGCATATTTTTCGGCTCTGGCCCGCCGCCGCATCATTGACATTCGGCTGAAAACCAACAGCATCAGCCCGGCAGACGCCGCGGAAGAATACGAAAAACTTCGTTATGCCTGGGGCGAAAAAAACTTTCAGATAAGTCTGCTGGAGCAGCTTGCCGATGTCTATATCCGGGATAAGAACTACGCCAAAGCACTGCAGACTTTCGAAAAAGCCCAAAACATATCTTCCTCAAAAGAAGAAAAAGAACGTTTTACCAAACGCATGGTCAAACTGTTTGAAGACATCTACTACAACAATCAGGACGACAACCTTCCGCCGTTAAAATCTCTGGCCTTATATCAGGATTATAATTGGCTGGCGCCGTTAAGCCGGCACTACAACGCCATTGTCCAAAAACTGGCAGACCGACTGGTTGCCGTAGATTTACTGAACCGGGCTTACAATCTGTTGGAAACCCAGATGAACAGCGGCCGGCTGAACATCAATGAAACAGGAACCGTCGGCACCCGCATGGCATTGATAAACTTGTTTAACAACGAACCGGAAAAAGCCGTCGAAATTCTGGATAAAACCGAAAACGACCAGCTTGCCCCGACAATCATAGCCCACCGCCGCATCATCAGGGCAAAAGCCCTGGCCGGATTGGGACGGACGGACGAAGCCCTTGAACTGCTCAAAAACGACTACAGCCGCAACGGCCTTTTATTGAAAACCGAAATTTTCTGGAACAACAAACAATGGGGAGATGCGGCCGACAGCATAAAATACCTGATTGAAAAGCCCAAAAAAGGCCAACCGCTGAGCAAAGAACAAACACAATTTATATTGGAATGGACGACGGCATTGAAAAAAGCCGGCAGAGAAACCGTCATCGTCCGCATCAAAAACACCTTTGATCCTTATTTCAAAGACACGCCTTATTACAGCTTGTTCAATGTCTTGACCGATACATTGGAAAGCGATAAAATCGACATCAAAAATATTGATGAAACCATCAACAATATTGCCGATTTTGGAAACTTCGCCCGCATTTACGCCGAAGCGATACAAAAAGGCGGCCTGAGCGAAACCATAAAATGATAAATAAAAAATTCAAAATAGAAAGCCCTTACGAACCTGCCGGCGACCAGCCTCAGGCAATAAAAGAGCTGTGCGAAGGGCTGAAACGCGGAGAAAAAAGCCAGGTGCTGCTCGGTGTTACAGGCTCGGGCAAAACTTTCACCATGGCAAAAATCATAGAACAGTCACAACGTCCGGCGCTGATAATGGCGCCGAACAAAATTCTTGCCGCTCAGCTTTATTCCGAAATGAAAGAATTTTTTCCCGATAATCATGTGGAATACTTCGTTTCTTATTACGATTATTATCAGCCCGAGGCTTATGTTCCCAAAACCGATACTTATATCGAAAAAGATTCCGCCATCAACGAACAAATTGATCGCATGCGCAACGCCGCCACCCGCAACATTCTTGAATGCCGCGACGTCATCATCATCGCTTCTGTCTCATGCATTTACGGTTTGGGCGATGTTGATTCTTACTCAGCCATGACCATCGACCTCCGCGTCGGCGACGAAATTGAACCCAAACAAATCTACAAACGCTTAGCCGAACTTCAATACGAACGCAACCAGCAAAATTTCGTTCGTTCCACTTTTCGCGTCAATGGCGACGTGCTTGATATTTTTCCCGCACATTACGAAGACAAAGGCTGGCGCATATCTTTTTTCGGTGATGAAATCGAAAGCATCAGCGAATTCGATTCGCTCACCGGAAAAAAACTTTCCGACCTGCAGGAAGCCATCATCTACCCGGCCAATCACTACGTTACGCCGCGACCGGCTCTGGCTCAGGCCATGGTCGGCATCAGGGAGGAACTGGCCGAACAGCTTGAAGTTTTTCGTTCTGAAAACAAACTGCTCGAAGCTCAGCGGCTGGAACAACGCACCCGTTTTGATTTGGAAATGCTTGAAACGACAGGACACTGCAAAGGCATCGAAAACTATTCCCGTTACCTGACCGGACGCAAAGCCGGCGATCCGCCCCCGACGCTTTTTGAATATCTTCCGCCCGACGCCATCGTATTTGTTGACGAAAGCCACATTTCCATTCCGCAGATCGGCGGCATGTTCCGCGGTGACCGCAACCGCAAAACCACTTTGGCGCAATACGGCTTCCGGCTGCCCTCATGCGTAGACAACCGTCCTTTGCGTTTTGAAGAATGGAACAGCATGCGCGGACAAAGCATCTTTGTCTCGGCCACCCCCGGAGACTGGGAACTTCAACAAACCGGCGGTGTCTTTGCCGAACAGGTTATCCGCCCCACTGGCTTGCCCGACCCGGTTTGCATCGTCCGCCCGGTAGAAAACCAAATCGACGATCTTATGGAAGAATGCCGCAAAACCGCGGCCAAAGGCGAACGGGTTCTGGTAACGACCCTGACAAAAAAAATGGCGGAAGACTTGACTGAATACCTGCATGATAACGGCGTTAAAGTCCGCTACCTCCATTCCGATATTGATACGCTGGAAAGAATAGAAATCATCCGCGACCTGCGCCTGGGCACATTTGACGTTCTGGTCGGCATCAACCTGCTGCGTGAAGGGCTTGACATTCCCGAATGTTCGCTGGTAGCAATTCTCGATGCCGACAAAGAAGGCTTTCTGCGCTCCAACCGCTCTTTGATTCAAACCATCGGCCGCGCTGCCCGCAATGCCGAAGGCCGGGTTATTCTTTATGCCGACAGAATAACCGGCTCCATGAAAGAAGCTCTGGATGAAACCCGCCGCCGCCGTGACAAACAATTAAAATACAACGCCGAACACGGCATTGTCCCCCGGACAGTCAAAAAAGCCGTTTCCTCGGCGCTTACTGAAATGACCGAAGCCGATTACATCAAAGACGACAACCTGAATGCCAAAGAAATTGCCGACATCAAAAACATCGATAAAAAACTGAAAGAATATACTAAAAAGATGAAAGATGCCGCTGCCAACCTTGAGTTTGAAGAAGCTGTCATCTATCGCGACAAAATTAAAGAACTTGAACAACTCGCCATGAAAAACATGTAATTTCATGCTAAAAAAATTTTAACTATCCTCTTTTTACCTCCGTGGCTGTTTTTTCTTCCCCAAGAGCCCCTCAACTTTTCCCCCTCAAGTTAGTCCTTATATACTTTCCTCAGAGTAATCCGCTCCTCCCCCAAAGCCCTCAAACTTTCCTCCCCGAGTACTCCCCTCTCATTCCCTCCCTGAGTAGGGAGGGTTAGGGAGGGTATGAGTCAAACAAAACTCTCCTTTTCTCCTCCCCCTGAGTAGGGCTGGAGGCAGAAAAACAATCCAGAATTGTTTTTCAACGACAGAGTCTGAATTGTTAGATTGTGAACAGGCGGCAGCCTAAGGAAACAATCGTTACAATTCAGTTGACCGAAGCAGCTTCGC
>CASEQD010000022.1 GCA_949289935.1 uncultured Pseudomonadota bacterium
GACTTCATCTCTACATCCTCAATCTTATATTATTATTTCTAAAAAGTCAACTATCATTTCCTCCCCCAACCCACATTTTTTTGACACAAATTTTCCCCGAAAATTCCTTCCCGGGGACACATAACAAAAAAAGCGCCTGACCCCCGCCAGACGCTTCAAAAAAATCAATAAATAAACTTACTTGTCTTCCTCTGCCTTTTCTGCTTCGGCAAGAGCCTTTCTCAAGGCAGCAACACGAGCCAAATCCTTAGCTCCTTTAGCTTTAACATCCCGATCAACAAGTTCAACAATCGCCATCGGTGCACAATCGCCATAACGGAAACCGGCCTTCAAAACGCGGGTATAACCACCATTACGCTCTTTATACCGTTCCGCCAGAGTTGAAAACAACTTGCTGACAACTTCATCATCGCGCAAAAAGGCAAAAGCCATTCTCCGGCTGTTCAAATCGCCTTTTTTAGCAAAAGTAATCATATTATCGGCAAAAGTTCTCAGTTCCTTTGCACGGGGCAGCGTAATTTTAATCTGCTCATGTGTCAACAAAGCATTTGTCAGATTAGAAAACAAAGCTCTTCTCTGACTTTTTGTCATGCTGAATTTTCTGTGAGCCATTCCATGTCTCATGACTTTTTCCTTTCACAAATTCTGTGCTTTGCCAGGCAAAGCGGATAACAACACATTTCCGCCACGGAATCGCCTGACGCGCTCATGCACGGAAACACTTCATTCGCCTGAGTTTCTAACACACAAATTTTTGTTTTGCAAGCAGAATCTTACTCTTTTTGCGAAAATCCCTTCTGATGCAACACGATACTTTCCCGTAAAATTTCCCGATACATTTCGTTCCCGTTTTGCTGCAACCGATCAAACAACGCACATGTCTGTTCATTTCCGTCCGCAACCAAATCTCTGACGCTTGGAAGCTTTTCTCCAGCTAAAGAATTTTTAACCCCGGCCGCAACAACATTTCCGGCCAAACCGACCAACACCTGCCCTTCTTTTGACAAACCGGACTGCATGGCATCATATCCGACAAAGTTATGTTGATCAACTTCTTTTCCCATTGTCGGCACCAGAAAAAAATTTCCTTGTTTTCCGGGAAAATAGCTCATTTTAAGTTTTCCTTTTTCATTCAAACCGCAAACCGCTTTTTCAAAATTATTATAATGTTCGACTTCATCATCTTGTGCCGAACAAAAAGAAATCATCATCGATCGGGACACACCAAGCGGACAATACGGAGCATGGGCAACAACCAGCATCTGCTTTTGAACCGACTGACGCTCTTCCGGTAAATATCCAAGCTCAGCCATCTTCTGTTGCATCATTTCTTCCAGCTTCAAAAATGTATAAGCGCCATGACAGTGAACAATCACATTTAATTTACGAACATTGTCCGCGGCTTCTTTTTCAGACAAACGCTTTCCGTCTTGTGAAATTCGGGGCAGAAAAGCCTTGTTAAAAATTTCTTCAATATAACGGGGATACAACGTATCATGGCTAAGTTCCCTGTTGACTTTAACATTATGTTTATAATCCTGCATCAGTTTCATCCGAGCCAGATCCCGGCGCATAAAATCACCAAAATCATAAGCCACGGCATACAAAGCAACTTTTCCGGCCAAATTTTTTTCCTGTAAAAGACGCTCAACAACAACCAAATTTCCGTTGGCTGCCCGGTCTGTTACAGTACCATCTCCCCCAAGGAACAAAATACTGACTTCATTACCGGGAATCTTTTCAATTTGTTTCCAGCCAAACGGATATTTCTCATTTTTTGTAACCCGTTGCCCCAAAGAAACCCGACTGCTCAATTCATCTTTTCTTCCCAACAAACGCCAAGCCTCTTTTCGGCTGCTCCGGGAATTTGCAGAATTATTAACACCGGCCTCCAAACAATCATTAATCTCATTTTTCATTTCCGGATAACAAAGCAAAAATTTATTTTCCAACACTTTATATGCCTCAGACAGAGAAAGCGCATTATTTTTCTCCGAACAAATTCCCTGTTTTAGTAAATTGAGACACATCCCGGCAGCATTTTTATCCGCCGCGGCAATTTCACCCAGATTTCTGTAATAAAAACAAAAATACTTTTCCCGATATTCAGGCTTTTGCAACATATTCAAAATTTTTTCTCTCAATCCGGGATACACCTTATAAAGTTTTCCGGCTTCTCCGTAAAGTACGGAAAAAAATTTTCCGGCACCGGCGCCATGCCTCACTTCCCGGTCAAAAACAGCCTCAATATCTTTTTCATCGGCTTGAAGCGCCAACTTGCCAAAAGCATCCCTGATCAGAAACGACTCATTCGCCTCTGCTTTGTCATTTTTCTCCGACAAACGTTCATACAAAGAAAAAAACAAATCTTTATTTTGCGCAGCCAACCCGTCGATTGCCCGCAAAGCAACCGAAGAATTAACTTCAAGCAAATAATCAAAGCAAGTCAATGCATCTTTGCCGTTCATATACTGAAACAGATTTTTAAGAGTATCAACGGCTCTTGGAGCAATATCCGGATTAAACGCCGAAGATGTAACGGAACGATAAAATAATGGCAGCAGCAACTTCGTCTGTTCGGGATTTTCATTAGCAAACAAACAAAGATTATCGTAAAAATCACGATATTCATTCCATTGCATGGAAGGACGAAACATTTTTTCCAATTTTTCAAGTTCCATACACACCTCCGGAAAACAACTTGTATTAACCTAACAATATATAATAAAAACCTCGCCCAAACAACAAAAAAACTCAGAAAGAATGTTTTTCACTGTTCTTTCTGAGTTTCATACTCGTTAGTGTCAAAGATACAACTAACTAAAAGTGCTCATCTGTTTTTTTAATGAGTTCTTCAATATTTTCAGGTGGCCACCCCGGAGTATCCATTCCCAGATGAATTCCCATTTTAGCCAATACTTCTTTAATTTCATTCAAAGACTTGCGTCCGAAATTCGGGGTTCTCAGCATTTCCGCTTCAGTTTTCTGAACCAAATCGCCGATATAAACAATATTATCGTTTTTCAGACAATTTGCCGAACGAACGGACAATTCCAGCTCATCAACCTTTTTCAACAAATTCTTGTTAAACGGCAATTCTTCTTTTTCAACTTCGGCTTCAGCTTCCGGCTCATCAAAATTAATAAACGGTTTCAGCTGATCCTGCAAAATACGGGCAGCATAAGCAACCGCATCTTCCGGAGAAACAACGCCGTTTGTTTCAACCACCATTGTCAATTTATCATAGTCGGTAGCCTGTCCCACACGGGTATTGTCAACTTTATAGGAAACCTTGCGTACCGGTGAATAAATAGCATCCACGGCAATCACACCGATAGGCGCATCCGGAGCCTTGTTCATTGCCGCCGGCACATATCCCTTTCCTGTATTAACAGTAAGTTCCATATTGATTTTGGCGCCGGCATCCAAATTGCAGATAACCAATTCCGGGTTTTTAATCTCAACATCATGACCTGTCTCAATCATGGCCGCCGTCACTTCACACGGACCTTCGGCCTTCAAAGTCATTGTCTTGGCACCCTCTCCGTTAACCGCCACGGCCAGTCCTTTGATATTCAAAACAATATCCGTAACATCTTCACGAACTCCCGGAATAACCGAAAATTCATGCAAAACACCGTTAATCTTGATAGATGTAACCGCACCGCCCTGAAGAGAAGACAACAAAACCCTTCTCAAAGCATTGCCCAAAGTTAAGCCAAAACCTCTTTCCAAAGGTTCAACCACAATCTTAGCCTTGTTGTCGCTAGACTCAATATCCAAGTTTGTCGGTTTAATCAATTCTTGCCAATTCTTTTGAATCACTGGTATGTCCTCTTTTTTTTAGCTTATATGCAACATTGTGAAAAAAATGAGAACGACGAGGCATTACAGCCTCATCTTTCCCTTA
This sequence comes from uncultured Pseudomonadota bacterium, assembly GCA_949289935.1. Lineage (GTDB taxonomy): Bacteria > Pseudomonadota > Alphaproteobacteria > RF32 > CAG-239 > HGM16780. The sequence goes on from CASEQD010000022.1 coordinate 3,911, forward strand.
AAAATTAAACGCGACGTCTCTTTCTCAAGCGGCAGCCATTGTGAGGAATAGGCGTAACATCACGAATTGTCGTAATAGTAAAGCCCACAACCTGTAAAGCTCGAATGGCAGATTCTCTGCCTGAACCCGGTCCTTTAACCTCAACTTCAAGAGTTTTCATACCATTTTCCTGAGCTTTTTTACCAGCCTCTTCGGCAGCTACCTGCGCGGCATAAGGCGTAGATTTCCGGGAACCTTTAAAACCGTTTGCACCGGCCGTAGACCAAGCAACGGTATTCCCTTGGGCATCCGTAATGGTAACTCTGGTATTGTTAAAAGTCGAATTCACATGGGCAACGCCGGCCGTGATATTCTTCTTTTCTTTTTTCTTAACACGTTGTACTGTTTTTGCCATTTGGGTCTACCTCTTATTTCTTCTTATTAGCCACAGTTTTGCGCTTACCTTTGCGCGTTCTGGCATTTTGTTTGGTGCTTTGCCCGCGAACCGGCAACCCTTTGCGGTGCCTGAGCCCCCGGTAGCAGCCCAAATCCATCAGTCTTTTAATATTAACACCGACCTCGCGGCGCAGTTCGCCTTCAACCAAATACCCATGGTCAATAACTTCACGGATTTTGGCAACATCTTCATCAGACATCTGATGAACACGAACATCAGGGGAGATTCCCGCTTTTGCACAAATATCTTGAGCAGTTTTTCTTCCGATACCGTAGATATAAGTCAGTGCGACCTCGATTCTCTTGGCAGACGGAATATTTACACCAGCTATACGAGCCAAATTAACTCTCCATTTTCTAAAAATTACAACATTTAAAAAGTTGATCACCACTTTTCAAAATTAAGCCGGATTATAGGACATAATTTAAATGTGTCAACCACAATTCATTAATTTTTCTTAAAAAAATCATTTTTTCACGAAATTTCCGCTTTATACCCGTTCGGAAATCAAAAATTCTTCCGTTTCGACAATTACTGACAAACGTTTTCAAACAACAAAAGCCTTTCTTTCTTTTCCGCTTTCGGAGTCGCCGACCACAAATCAGGCGATTCCGATAACGCTGTCAATTTTCTTGCTGACGGCTTCAATCGTCCCAGTTCCGTCAACACAACGCAACAATCCTTTTTTTTCAAAATACGGAATGGTCGGATAGGTAAGCGCACGATAATTAACCAGTCGATTTTGCACGGTTGTACGATTGTCATCGACCCGGCGGTAAAAATTCGTTCCGCCGCAAACATCGCAAACGCCGTAAATTTTCGGTTTTTGAAACTTGTCATGATAACCGGCGCCGCATTTCATACAGGCATAACGTCCCAAAATGCGTTCCATAATAATTTCATCGGGCACCTGAATTTCAATCACCGCATCAAGATTAATTCCCTTATCGGACAACATCTTGTCCAAAGCTTCGGCTTGAGGCAGCGTCCGGGGAAAACCATCCAGAATAAAACCGTTTTTGCAATCATCCTGCTCGATTCGCTCAGCCACCATTTTTATAATCATTTCATCGGTGGCAAACTCGCCTCTGTCAAGAAGAGCCTTGATTTCCAAGCCTCGGGGAGTTGCCTTTGCCGCTTCGGCACGCAGCATTTCCCCGGTTGAAAAATGCGGAATGGAAAGCTTTTCCTGCAGAATACGCGCCTGCGTCCCTTTTCCGCAACCGGGAACGCCGGTAAAAATAATGTGGCGGCCGATTCCGTTTTTATTCATTATCTTCTCTTTCCTTTCCCGGCCAAAGCCGCTTTTTTAATCAACCCCTCATACTGATAGGCAATCAGATGCGACTGCAGCTGCCCGACGAAATCCATAGTAACCTGAACCACAATAAGCAGCGTTGTTCCGCCTAAAACAAACGGCACCGACAATTTCGAAATCAGGATTTCCGGCAGAATACATAAAGCCACCAGATAAAAAGCCCCTAACACGGTTAATCTTGTAATCACATAATCCAGATATTCAGCCGTATTTTTTCCCGGACGAATACCGGCAATAAAACCGCCGTGTTTTTTCAAATTATCCGCCGTTTCTTCGGGATTAAAAACAACAGCCGTATAAAAGAAAGCAAAAAAAGCAATCAAAAAAGCATAAAGGCCGAGATACAAAGGCTGTCCGTGTCCCAAAAGTTGACTCAAAGTCTGCACCCAGCCCGGGCCGTTCTCCGCGGAAAAATTGGCAATAGTAATCGGCAGCAGCAACAAAGAACTGGCAAAAATCGGCGGAATGACCCCCGTCGGATTAATTTTCAAAGGCAGATGAGAAGTCTCGGCAGCCGTCATACGCATCCCCATCTGGCGTTTGGGATACTGAATAATAATTTTCCGCTGCGCCCGTTCAACCAAAACAATCACATAAATCAAAACCAACACCATCACCATCAACAGTGCAATAACGCCGAAAGACATGGAACCGACACGCCCCAGCTCAAATGTCTGAGCCAACGCCGACGGAATATTGGCGATAATACCGACGGTAATAATCAGCGAAGAACCGTTGCCCACGCCGCGGGATGTAATCTGCTCGCCCAGCCAGACAATAAACATTGTTCCGCCGACCAGAGAAACAACCGTCGTAAAAATAAAACCAAAGCCCGGATTAACAACGGCGGAAATTCCGGCGCTTCCGGTCATGCTCTGCAACCCGACGGCAATACCATAGCCTTGCACAATCGTAATCAAAACCGTCAGATAACGGGTCATCTGGGTAATTTTCCGATGTCCGGCCTCACCTTCTTTCTTCAGTGCGGCAAGCGAAGGAATAACCGACTGTCCGAGCTGCAAAATAATGGAAGCTGAAATATACGGCATAATATTCAGGGCAAAAATCGTCATACGCTCCAGGGCGCCACCGGCAAACATATTAAACATCCCGAGAATACCGCCCGAATTTCTGGCAAAAATATCCGACAACACATGAGGATCAATTCCCGGCAACGGAATAAACGTCCCCAAACGAAAAACAATCAACGCAAAAACCGTAAACCAAAGCCTTTTTTTCAATTCGTCAGCTTTGCTGAATGCGGCAAAATCCATATTTGATGCCATTTTTTCGGCCAATGATACCATTTTTATAACCCTATTTTTTTATTCACGACAAACAATCTCGGGCAAAATACCCTTCAAGCTAAGTTATTAATACACTAAAAATAATTTAATTCAACAATTTTATCATTTTGTATAACACTTATCCCGATTCTCTTCTGTTTTTTCTTTTATCCCGACAAACCGGTACGGCAAAAACATCATACCGGCAGAAAAGGAAGAAAGTGTAAATCCGACAAAAAGATCCTCTTCATTTTTTTCACTTCCGCATGAAATTAGTGATTTACACATAAGAAAATCCATGCTACACTAAAATCAGTGTAATAAAGTGTGGAGGATGAAATGCGTGTGATTCTTTCCGCCGGCAAAAGGTATGTTTTACCCTGCTGGCTTCTTCTTTTATGTTCCCGATTTCCGCTTTTGCTCAGTGCGTGGATAATGAAGATTGTGTAAGTTTGGGTTATAATAAAACTTCCTGTAAAACACCGGGATTAAAATGCCCGTTCGGAGAATATTATTATTGCCCGAAAGACTGTGAAGACGGATACGAATGGAAAGACGGCGCCTGCCAGCCGGAAGAACCGGAAGCAGCCATCTTCGGTCAATGTAACGGTTATACTAAAAACTGTAAAATCGCTGATATTATTTATTCTGACGGTACTTGTTCCTCCGATGTCATCTCCGAAAAAAAACCGATTGGTATTGTTATCTATATAAGTAAAGATAACTGTGGCTGGATTATGCCTGCCAGCCCGATAACACCAGCTATTCCCTGGTCTACACAAAAGGTTGCAACCAGCATTGGAGCGACAACGAACCATGAAACAGCTATTAAAGATTTTGATGCTTGTACAAACACACAAAAAATTACTCAACAAGGAAACGAAAATACTTATCCTGCAGCATGGGCAGCGATAAACTATGCCCCATCAGCCATACCGGAAACTAAAGGAAAATGGTGTTTGCCTGCTCCAGGAATGCTGGATTCTCTATACAACAACTTGAATACAATTAATAATACAATATCAAAACTAGAAGGAAAGCAACTGGCAAATAATAACGAACATATCTGGTCATCATCCGAATTCGATTATATCTTTGCATGGACATTTTGCACAAATTGTGGCCTGACAGGAGCAGGTACGGGCGGAGTAGGTACTCAGTACAAATATTACAACAACCACGTCCGTCCCGTCATTGAATTTTAGTCGCGCCACCCCTTGCTTTTTCTGATACAAAAAAGGCTGTTCTCAAGAAAACAGCCTTTTACATAACCCGTCAGTCAACAAGACTAGGCAATATTAACCTTGCCGCCGGCTTTTTCAACAGCAGCCACAGCAGCTTTGGAAGCCGAATTAACCGTAATGTTGATGCTGGCCGTAATAGCGCCGCGAGCCAAAAGACGAACACCGTCTAATTCTTTGCTGATAATGTTGGAATTCATCAAAGCTTCAACATTAATTGCCTCAGCCGACAGCTTTCCGGCATCAATAGCTTTTTGAATCGTATCCAGATTAACAACCGCAAAAGTTTTGGCAAAATGATTTTTAAAACCGCGTTTCGGAAGTCTGCGATAAACAGGCATCTGCCCGCCTTCAAAACCATTAACGGCAACGCCGGAACGAGCCTTTTGGCCTTTCTGTCCTTTTCCGGCCGTTTTGCCGGAACCGCTGCCGATGCCGCGGGCAACGCGCTTGCGGGACTTTCTGGCGCCTTCGTTGTCTTTAATTTCATTAAGTTTCATTTTTTTCACCTAACTTTTATTATTTCATTTCTCAGATTAATTTCGGAAAGGAAAGCTGTCGGCTGACAAGACCTTCCCTTCCGCATTAATTATTCTTCAACCTTAATCAGATGGCTGACTTTTTTAATCATGCCGCGGACAGCCGGCGTATCTTCCAGCTCTCTGCTTTTTCCAACCTTGGTCAGCCCCAGCCCGAGAAGCGTAGCTTTCTGGGTTTCGGGATGCCCGATTGTACTTTTAACCTGAGTAACCTTAATTGTTTTTTTAGCCATCGGTTAAGCCTCCTCTTTTTCCATTTTAACATTCGAAGAGTTTTCACGGCGGCTGACAATATCACCGACTTTTTTGCCGCGTTTTGCCGCAACCATTCTCGGTGAATTAATTGACTGCAAAGCATTAAAGGTTGCTTTAATCATATTGTAAGGATTGTTTGATCCCAACGATTTTGCAACCACGTCCTGCACACCGAGCACTTCAAAAATAGCGCGCATCGGTCCCCCGGCAATCACACCGGTACCGGCAGGAGCCGTTCTCAAAATAACTTTGCCCGCACCGAAAGAACCTTTCACATCATGATGAAGAGTTCTGCCTTCGCGCAAAGGAATACGAACCATATTCTTTTTCGCTTCATTGGTCGCTTTGGTAATCGCATCCGGAACTTCGGTCGCTTTACCCGAACCATAACCGACGCGGCCTTTCTGATCTCCGACAACGACGACAGCGGCAAAAGACATATTGCGGCCGCCTTTGACGGTTTTGGCCACACGGTTGATATGAACCAGTCTCTCGACCAGTTCTTCTTTCTTTTCTGCCTTACGACGATCTACAGATTGTGCCATTTTTCACTCTCCTAGAATTTCAATCCGGCAGCGCGTGCAGCGTCAGCCAAAGCTTTAACACGACCGTGATAGAGATAGCCGCCTCTGTCAAAAACGACTTCGCTAACACCATTTTTAACAGCGCGTTCGGCAATTGCCTTGCCGATAACGCCTGCAGCCTCAACGGTAGATGTTTTGGCAATACTGTCTCTGATTTCCTTATCCAGAGTAGAAGCAGAAACAATTGTTGCGCCTTTGACATCATCAATAATCTGCGCATAAATATGCTTACCGCTGCGAAAAACGGACAATCTCGGTTTTCCGTTGGCTGCGCTCTTCAAAGCCGTTCTGACACGGGCTTTTCTTTTTTCAAATAATCTTCTTGGCGTATTCATTTACTTATCCTTATTTCTTCTTGCCTTCTTTACGACGGATATATTCGCCTTCAAATTTAATGCCTTTTCCCTTATAAGGTTCTGGCTTTCTGTATTTGCGAATATTCTGCGCAATCTGGCCGACCAGCTGCTTGTCAGCTCCGGAAATCGTAAGCTGGGTCGGGCTGGTGCAGGTAATTGTAATTCCCTGAGGAATATCAAAGTTGACATCATGAGAAAAACCCAGAGACAAAACAAGTTCACGCCCGGCAACACGTGCCTTATAACCGACGCCCACCAGTTCCAGATTTTTCTTAAAGCCTTCGTGAACACCTTTGACAATCGTATTGATTTCGGCTCTCGTTGTTCCCCACAAAGATCTGGCCGTCTTGGATTGAGACAGCGGAGCAACGACGACTTTGCCGTCTTCAAGCTTGACACTGACATGAGATGTATCAAACTTAACGCTCAGTTCACCCAGTTTGCCTTTGGCCTTGACAACATCGTTTTCAACCGCCACGGTAACATCGCCAGGGACGATAACAGGATATTTACCAATTCTAGACATCCGCTTTCTCCCTTAAAATACCTGACAAAGAATTTCACCGCCGACATTGGCCTTACGGGCTTCATTATCGCTCATCACACCCTGCGGGGTCGAAATGATCGAAATACCCAAACCGTTGTAAACTCTCGGCAAATCCTTAACCGAAGAATAAACTCTTCTTCCCGGAGTTGAAACGCGGTAAATTTCCGTTATAACCGAAGTACCTTCATGGTACTTTAATTTAATGTGAAGCTCATCAATTCCGGCCTTAACATTAACCTTTTCATATCCGGCAATGTAGCCTTCTCTTTTCAAAACTTCAAGTACATTTTCACGCAAGCGAGAAGCAGGTGATACGACCTCGTTCTTCTTCGCTCTTTGTGCGTTTCTAATGCGTGTGAGCATATCGCCCAAAGGATCAGACATAGACATAGTCTTATAAACCTCCCTACTACCAGCTTGACTTAACTAAACCGGGAATTTCGCCAAAACTTGCCATTTCTCTTAATTCATTGCGGCAAAGGCCGAATTTCCGGTAAACACCACGAGAACGCCCTGTAATCCGGCAACGGTTTCTAATTCTGACGCGGGCAGAATTACGGGGCAGCTCAGCCAATTTCAAAACAGCATTAAATCTCTCTTCCGGAGATGCATTTTTGTCATCAGCAATTTTCTTCAACTTAAGACGGCGGTTAGCATACTTCTCGGCCATCTTAACTCTTTTCAAGTTTCTGTAAACTGAACTTGTTTTTGCCATTTGTTAAATCTCCGCTTATTTCTTGTAAGGAAGGTTGAAAGAAGTAAGAAGAAACTTGGCTTCTTCATTGGTCTTCGCCGTAGTGCAGATAACAATATCCATACCTCTGACGTTTTCAACCTTTTCATAATTGATTTCGGGAAAGATAATCTGCTCTTTAATTCCAAAGGCAAAATTACCTCTGCCGTCAAAATTCTTTCCGGTAATTCCGTGAAAGTCTCTGATACGCGGCAGTGCCATATTGACCAACCTTTCCAGAAACTCATACATTCTGTCTGAACGCAGAGTAACTTTGCAGCCGATAGGCATACCTTCTCTGACCTTAAAAGTCGCGATAGACTTGCGGGCTTTGGTAATAACCGGCTTCTGACCGGCAATCAAAGCCATTTCCTCAACGGCATTATTCAGTTTTTTCTTGTCCGTTACGGCATCTCCGACACCCATATTCAGGACAATTTTAGTCAGCTTCGGAATCTCATGTGGGTTCTTGTAACCGAATTTTTCCACCAGAGATTTCTTAATGACTTCGTTATAAAGTTTTTCAAAATTTGTCATCAGATTTTCCCTTATTTATCGATTACTTCACCGGATTTACGGGCAACGCGGACTTTTTTGCCGTCCACAAACTTATAGCCGATTTTTGAAGCCTTGTTTGTTTTCGGATCAAGAATAGCCACATTCGAAGCATTAATCGGAGCTTCTTTGGTAACAATACCGCCCGGAGTAGTTTGGCTGGGCTTGGTATGTCTCTTAACCAGATTGACGCCCTGAACAACCACTTTACCCTCTTTAGGCATGGCTTTTACCACTTCGCCGGTCTTTCCTTTGTCATCTCCGGACAAAACAATGACCTGATCTCCTTTTTTAATTTTCAGTTTAAGGCTCATTATAAAACCTCCGGTGCTAATGAAATTATCTTCATAAATTTCTTCGCACGCAGTTCTCTTGTTACAGGCCCAAAAATACGGGTACCGATAGGCTCGCCGTCTTTGTTGATGAGAACCGCGGCATTAGAATCAAAACGGATAACGCTTCCATCTTTGCGTCTGATGTCGCTGGCCGTGCGAACGATTACAGCTTTATGGACGTCGCCTTTCTTAACACGTCCTTTCGGCATAGCATCCTTAACGGAAACGACTATGACGTCACCGACCGTTGCATGCATTCTCTTGGACCCGCCAAGAACCTTAATGCACTGCACCTGACGTGCTCCTGAATTATCTGCAACATCCAGGTTGGTTTGCATCTGTATCATTTTCTATTTCCTTTTCTCTTAGGCGTTATCAACGACAACAGTCCAGGTTTTGGTCTTGGAATAAGGTTTGGACTCAATAATAGAAACCTTATCGCCGACTTTGAACTGATTATTTTCGTCATGAGCGGCATATTTTTTGCTCCTTTTGACGAACTTCCTGTAAACGGGATGCATAATCTGGCGTTCAACGCTGACAACAACCGTTTTATCCTGTTTATCACTCACAACAACACCTTGAAGAATTCTTTTAGGCATATTTTTTACTCCCTAACTATTCTTCTTGCGCTCGGCAAGGAGCGTGTTGATTTTTGCTATTTCACGGCGGATATTTTTTATAACCGCCACATTCTGCAACTGTCCGCTGGACTGCTGGATTCTCAGGTTAAACTGCTCTTTTTTTGCTTCAAGCAGCCTGTTTTCCAGCTCTTCCTGTGACATAGCGCGAAGATCTTTTGTTTTTACCATATTATTCTTCTCCCATATCAGAGTTCAAACGCTTGACAAACTTGGTTTTAATACCGAGTTTTGCAGCGCCGAGAGCAAAAGCATTGCGGGCTGTTGCTTCATCGATTTCACCGGCTTCAAAAATAATCCGGCCGGGTTTTACTCTGGCGCACCAGTATTCGACAGAACCTTTGCCTTTACCCATACGGACTTCGGCAGGTTTATCGGAAACCGGAACATCCGGGAATATTCTGATCCATAATCTTCCGGCTCTTTTCATCTCTCTGGTAATAGCGCGTCTTGCCGCTTCAATCTGACGGGCAGTAACGCGATCCGGAGACAGAGCCTTCAATCCATATGAACCGAAACTTAATTCAGAACCGCCTTTGGCCAAACCGTGAATACGGCCTTTATGCTGTTTGCGGAACTTTAATCTTTTAGGACTTAACATTACTCTAAAACCTCATGATTATTTTTGTTCAGCCAGCTTTTTATCTTGAGCCATTGGATCATGAGCCATAATTTCGCCCTTATAAATCCAAACTTTAACGCCGCAGGCGCCATAAGTTGTATGAGCCGTCGAAGTTGCATAGTCGATATCGGCACGCAATGTATGCAAAGGAACACGGCCTTCACGGTAATATTCCGTTCTGGCAATTTCCGCACCGCCTAAACGACCGGAACAGCAAACCTTAATGCCTTCAGCTCCCAAACGAAGGGCAGATTGCATAACTCGCTTCATTGCCCGACGGAAAGCAACACGACGTTCCAGCTGCTGAGCAACGGAATCGGCGACCAGCTTGGCATCAAGTTCAGGCTTTCTGACTTCCAGGATGTTCAACTGCACTTCAGAATCAGTCATTTTTTGAATTTCTTTTCTCAAATTCTCAATATCCTGACCTTTCTTGCCGATAACAACCCCGGGTCTGGCCGAATGAATTGTAACTCTGGCCTTTTTTGCCGGACGTTCAATAACAATACGGCTGATTCCGGCCTGAGCCAGTTTGTTTTTCAAAAATTCTTTAATTTTCAAATCTTCATGGAGATAGTCGGTAAACTTTTCATCAGCATACCAACGAGAGTCCCAAGTGCGATTAACACCCAAACGAAGACCTGTAGGATTTACTTTTTGTCCCATTATACTACTCCCCACGCTCTGTAACAACGATGGTCAGATTGGAAAAAGGCTTCAAAACGCGAGCCCCCCTGCCGCGACCACGTGCGTGCATACGTTTCATTACCAAACCTTTACCGACATAAGCTTCGCTGACATAAAGCTTATCAATATTCAACTGATGATTATTCTCGGCATTAGCAATAGCAGATTGCAAAACGCTGAGAGCTGTCTTTGCGATTCTCTTCTTGGAAAAGCTCAATTCGGCAACCGCTTTTTCTGCACTCAGACCGCGAATAGACTGGGCAACTAAGTTCAGTTTACGAGGAGAGGTACGAATAGAATCACAATAAGCCATCGCCTGATTTGCATCTATTCTTCTTGCTTGTTTACTTTTGCTCATAATTAACCTCTCTTCGCTTTCTTATCACCGCCATGTCCGGAGAAAGTGCGTGTCGGAGCAAATTCGCCAAACTTGTGGCCGACCATATCCTCGGTAACCAAAACCGGAATAAATTTATGGCCGTTGTGAACCCCGAATGTCAAACCGACAAACTGCGGCAACATGGTAGATCTGCGAGACCAGATTTTAATAACTTCATTACGACCTGAATTTCTCGCCGCTTCAGCTTTCTTAAGAAGATAGCCGTCAACAAAAGGTCCTTTCCATACGGAACGTGTCATTAGCTTTTCTCCTTATTTTTTCTTGTTTTCATGACGAGATCTCATAATAAAGCGATCCGTCTTTTTATTAGAACGAGTCTTATAGCCTTTGGTCGGCTTACCCCATGGAGTCGTCGGATGACGTCCGCCGGATGTACGGCCTTCACCACCGCCCATCGGATGATCAACCGGGTTCATGGCAACACCGCGGGAAACCGGACGATTGCCCAACCAACGGTTGCGGCCGGCTTTTCCCAGCATTCTGTTCTGGTTATCCGGATTTGAAACGGCGCCAACGGTAGCCAGACATTCTTCACGAACAATGCGCAGTTCGCCGGAGCTGAGCTTCAACTGGGCATAACCGGCGTCTTTACCGACCAGTTGGGCATAACAACCGGCAGAACGAACAAGCTGTCCGCCTTTTCCGGCTTTAAGTTCAATATTATGAACGATTGTACCGACCGGCATATTTTTCAAAGGCATTGCATTACCCGGCTTAATATCTGCCTTAAAAGCAGAAATAACCTTATCGCCGGCTTTTAATCTCTGCGGAGCCAAAATATAAGCCTTTTCGCCGTCATTATAGCTGATTAAAGCAATAAAAGCGGAACGGTTAGGATCATATTCGATTCTCTCGACAGTCGCCTCTGCATCAAATTTATTACGTTTAAAATCGATAATACGGAGCTTGCGTTTATGTCCGCCGCCGATTCTGCGGCTTGTAACGTGTCCAAAATTATCACGCCCGCCGGACTTGGTAAGTCCGATTGTCAGAGACTTCTCGGGAGATCCCTTATACAGCTCGGATCTGTCAACAATGACAAGCTGGCGAAGTCCTGCAGATGTGGGCTTATAGTTTTTCAAAGCCATGTCTTAAATTCCTGTTGTAACATCAATATTTTGACCTTCGGCAAGAGTAACGACTGCCTTTTTGTAGTCAGAACGCTGACCGACAAAACCTCTGAAGCGTTTTACTTTGCCGAACTGACGAACTGTATTCACTTTGGTAACTTTGACATTAAAGATTGCCTCAACGGCAGATTTAACATCATCTTTATTGGCTGACAAAGGAACCATAAAAGTAACTTTGCCGGCTTCGGAAGAAACCATCGACTTTTCAGTGATTACAGGACGAACCAATGTATCGTACATTTTAGCAGTAACATTGTTTGCTGATTTTTTCGATTTTATCATTTCAATCTTTCCTCTAAGCAACTGACTGCATCTTTAGTCAACACTAATTTGTCTTTTCTCAAGATGTCATACACATTGGCTCCCATTGTCGGCAAAACATCAACATTTGCAATATTTCTGGTCGCCAGTGCAAAATTTACATCAACTTCCTTGCCGTCGATAAACAGGCAGTTTTTCAACCCGCAGGCGTTCAGCTTTGCAAGCAGATCCTTCGTTTTCAGAGCTGATAATTTTGCCTCGTCAATAACAACAAGGTTCCCTTCTTTGGCTTTCGCGGAAAGGGCTGTTTTCAAACCAAGTTTTCTGAACTTTTTAGTCAGTTCATGCGAATGATCGCGAACAACCGGACCAAACACAACGCCGCCCTTTCTGAATTGAGGTCCTTTGCGCGACCCCTGACGTGCATTGCCGCTGCCTTTCTGTTTAAAAGGCTTTGCCGGCGTCAAAGCAACTTCGGAACGTCCCTTGGTTTTATGATTGCCGGATTGCAGTCTGGCCAGCTGCCAGAGAACAACCCGATGCAAGATGTCGGCACGAACATCCAGACCAAAAATAGCATCGTTCAGTTCAATAGATCCGACATTTTGATTATCTAAATTTAAGATGTCCTGTTTCATTATTTTCAATCCTTATTGATTATGCATTATCAGCTGTATCTTCAGCTTTAGCTGCAACAGGTTCATCAGACTTCTTCAATCCGGCCGGCAACGGCAGCTCAACCGGGCTTGCGATTTTAACGGCATCGGTAACACGAACCCACGCATTTTCAGCACCGGGAACGCCGCCTTTAACCATAATCAAACCCTTGGAAGCATCAATGGCGACAACCTTCAGATTTTGAACGGTAACCCGTTCGTCTCCGAGATGTCCGGCCATTTTTTTGCCTTTAAACACCTTACCGGGATCTTGTCTTTGTCCTGTAGAACCATGAGAACGGTGCGAAATAGACACACCGTGCGTTGCTTCCAAACCGGCAAAGTTATGACGTTTCATAACACCGGCAAAGCCTTTGCCTTTTGATGTTGCACAAACATCGACAAACTGTCCCACAACAAAATGTTCTACAGATAATTCATTGCCGACGGAAAGCATGCAGTCTTCCGAAACTCTGAATTCTGCCAGCTTTTTCATCGGTTCAATATTTGCTTTTGCAAAATGGCCTTTAAGCGGTTTGGATACATTTTTCAGTTTAACAGCACCTGTACCAAGCTGCACTGCCGTATATCCGTCGCGCTCTTTGGTCCTGATGTCTACGACTTTGAGGCCTTCCACGCTCAGAACCGTCACAGGGACGTGAGTTCCGTCAGCTTCAAAAATGCGGGACATTCCAAGTTTTTTTGCAATCAGACCCGTACGCATTATTATTTTTTCCTTTTCAATTGGTTGACTTTATCTTTCAAAAGCCAACATTGTTTTTATAACACTTTTTTAACTAAAGCCCCTTTGGAAGGAGATTTACGTTGCCTGACACCCGGCAGCCAAACGCCACCGTGGCGCAACAACAAATTTCAGAGCTTGATCTCAACATTAACACCGGCAGCAAGATCAAGCTTCATCAAAGCATCAACCGTCTGCGGGGTTGGATCAACAATATCAAGAAGTCTTTTATGAGTACGGATTTCAAACTGCTCGCGGGATTTCTTATCAACGTGCGGCGAACGGTTTACCGTAAACTTCTCAATCTGTGTCGGCAGAGGGATCGGCCCTCTGACATTCGCGCCTGTTCTTTTGGCTGTATGAACGATTTCTTTTGTAGAAGCATCGAGCAGACGATGATCAAAAGCCTTCAGGCGGATTCTTATATTCTGTGTATCAATCATTCAAAAACGATTCCTTTTATAACCAGGCATCCAAAGATGTCTGAAATAAAGATTAAAACTCTGCAAATTCATTTGAAAATTCAACAACTTGCCATTACTTTTGCACAAAGAAAACAGGCAAAAACCTGTTATCTTTCCGCAAACCGTGCTCCCTTGTATCATAGACAAACAAACTTTGCAAGCAAAAAATGCACAAAAACAAAAATAAATTTCAACGAATCCCCGACTCAGAGTCACATTGAGTCATCTTACCGATTCGCGGCCCCTTTGCAAAAGGTTCACTGAAGGCAGACATTTTAGACAAATTACACTAAAAGAGTCAATCTTCAGAAAGCTCCTGCCCGGAAGATTGACTCTTTTCAAACTATGCGCCGAGTTTTGCCGTTATATCAGCCTTTTTCCAGCCTTTCAGCGAAGACAAATATAACATAACGCTCAAAAACTCTTGCAACGAAACTCTCTCATTCTCGACACTGTCCAGATGTTGACGGATGAACGATTTCAATCTTGGTTGACTCCAGGAAAGACAGCTTAAATCAGCCCGATACACATTAATAAGATGCAACTTTTCCATCCATGCTGCATACTTTTCACGGCTCCATTGAAAATCATCCAAAAACCTTGCCAGCCATTTAAGCTTATCCTGACTGACTTTTTTCAACAGATTTTTATAATGATAAGAAGCAATCTGCGCTGCAGTCATCGGATCAAGCGCCAAAACCGGGTACCTGTTTCTCCAAAAACCGGCATAATAATCAATCAGACACGTTTCAAAAACCGTTTTCAATTTTTCAACAAAAACATCCTGTCCCTGTTCCTGAGCGGCTAAAACCGCAGCAATTTCAACCATTCGAATTTGAGGAAATCTCATAATAATAAATTTTTATATTTTAATAATACGAAAAAAAATAACAAATCGCTTTTGCAATAGCACAATTAAGCTAAAAAAGCAAACAAAAAAACAGGGAACCTTACCGATTTCCCTGTTTTTTCAAGCACAATCATTCATTCAAAAAACTTCCGGATTTTTCCTGCGTCAAAATCATAAGCTTCAAAATTTTTCCATACTTCCGGAAGATGCGGCTCCAACTTTCCTTCTTCAAACGGAACCGGCCGGATTTTACCATCAACCAAAGCACACTGCATTTCTGAATTTACACCGGCCAACACCAGTCTGTCATAAACATTAACAAAAGCATCATCCCAACGGAAAGTATCCGGAAGCTCAACCGGAATTTCCCGCCCGTCAATACAACTGAACGCCCGCATGCTGCTGCTCTTAAAAAAGCTGCACCCCAAAAAAGCCCTTCCGGACATAAACTGGCGTTCCAGCAAAAACAAAAACTCATGCGTCAGATAAAGCACCGGTTCAAAATCGCATTTAATTTCCCTCAGCAATTTTTTTTCCGCCACATTAATCATCATCAACCGACTGCCGTCAAGAGAGGCTCTGTAAACTTCAATTGTTTCATTCAGACAATCCGGAAAATACGACGTTACATAAAAAGCATTTTCATCTCCCTGAACATTTTTTCGAAGATCGGCAATCAGATAAAAACGAAAATCTCTTGTAACGACAACAATGGAATCATCCACTACATTTTTAAACAAAAGTTCCATATCCATAATAATACAAAGTAAAATAATTAATCAAACGATTTACTTATAACATAATTCCCAACCAAAATCAACCCATCATATTCGCAGAGTATCACATAATAAAGCCGAACTCCTAAGAAACCGGCTTTACTTTTGGCGGAAACCTCAATAAGACTTTAGCTTTTCTCCTCTCATAAGCCCCATTTACCTTCCTCCCTTAGGGAGAAGCCTTCTTCCTCTCCCCCCCCGAGTAACCCTCCCCCTTTTCTCCTCCCCTGAGTATCCTCTCCATTTTTCCTCCCCTGAGGACATCCCTCTCATTCCCTCCCTGAGTACCCCTCACCCTTTTCCCCTCCCCTGAGTAGGGCTCCACACTTTCTCCTCCCCTGAGTAGGGGAGGCGGGTGGGGTATGATTCAATGAAACTTTTCTTTTGGAGGGAGTAGTGCTA